>NZ_CAKZHY010000093.1 GCF_936928535.1 uncultured Bradyrhizobium sp.
CGCGCGTCCGGGCGGCTTTGCTCTACCGAGCTACACCACCACCGGGGACACGACCACAGGCGGCCGCAAGGCCGCCTGCTTCGTGCTGGCAGGACCATGCACGGTTCTAGCACTTTCCGATCAAGTCTGGTAATGCGACGCGCGGACGGGCAGCCCGGCACATGCTGGCCCCTGCCCGCTTCCTGAAAGCGCGTCGCCGGCTTAGCTCAGCGGTAGAGCAGCGGTTTTGTAAACCGAAGGTCGGGGGTTCAATCCCCTCAGCCGGCACCAGCGCTTCTTGCGCATCCGTCAGTTTGACGTCTTCGGAATGCTGCCGTGTTGCAGATGCTCGACATCCGCGCCGACGACATCGACCCATGCGTGCTTCGAGCGCTCGAACACCGATTTTGATGGCGCCGGAAAATTCGGATCCGCGATGGCGCCGACCGCGACGCCCATCATCGCAGGGAACTTGTCGGGCCTCCAATAAACCGTCGAGCCGCAATCGGGGCAGAAATAGCAACGGATGTTCCCGCCGCTGTCGCCGGTGCGAACATATTCTTTCGGCGCGCCCGAGACCTTGACCGCTTCGGCCAGATAGAAGGCACCAACGCCGAATGGCGCACCGGTCCGCCGCTGGCATTCGAGACAGTGACAGGCCGCGACCATGAGGGGCGCCTCCGGAAGCGACAGCGCAAGCGCGCCACAACTGCATCTGGCGTCGATCATTGACTTCACTCCTTGCGTTCCTTGCTTCGATGTCCGGGAAAGCTGCGGCGATGATCGCCGCGCGTGTCACGCGCGATCGGCCGTGCCTTCCGGCAACGCGTCCAGCCGCCAGAGCCCGAGGCTCTTGTCGCGCCAACCACCGCCACCCTCGTCGCAGCGCTCGTTGATCAATTCGCGCGGCTGCGTCCAGCCGAACGGGGGCTTCGTCATGTTGAGCGCGCGCCAGTCGCCGTCCTCGCAATCACTGTTATCCCCCCATTCCGGAAACGTCGTGACCACAAGGAATTGCGCACCGCTGGCACGAAAGCGGGCCATGGCGCGCGCGATATTCTGAAAGCTCAGATGCACCAGACAGTCGCGGCACAGGATCACCTCGCAGCGCGGCAGCGGATCGCGCGTGATGTCGGCGACGAGGAACTGGCCGCGCAATTCGCCCCGCGCGACGCGCGCGCTGTTGGCCACGATCAGCGATGGCACGACATCGATGCCGGTATAGTCGACATCGAGTTGCATGCCGCCGATCCAGCCGGCATCGCCGCAGGGCGCATCGAGCAGCGAGCGCACGCCAAGTCGTCGCAACATCCAGGGCAGTGCTTCGCGGATCGCGGCGGTGGCGCGATCCTCCGAGCCAAGACCCGAGACCGAGGTCGCAGCACCCCACAGATTGGTCCGCTGGATCCGCTCGAAGCGCGCGGCGAGGTCGAGGCCTGCAAAATTCTCGCGGTCGGCAACGAACCGCTCATGGGCGAGCACGGACGGACGATGGGAGATCATGTGGTAGAACTCGCGTCAAGATTCCGTCGCAAGCATACTATAGGCGCAAGGCATTCCATTCCGGAATTTCCCGCGAGCGAGTTCGCAGATGATCACCCGACGAGCGGCCGCGGCCGGCCTCGCCACCCTGCTGGCACCGATCGCCGCGCGCGACGCTTCCGCCGAAGAGCTCAAGGTCGCCTCCGGCGGGGACAGCCTCTCCGTGTTGCGCTATGCGGCGGCCGGATCGCAGCAGCGCCCTGCCGTGGTCGCGCTGCACGGCGCCCGCGGCATCGAGATCAGGCCCCGCGCCTATGAACGATATGCCGATGCGCTGACGGCAAAGGGCATCGATACCTATTTCCTCCGCTACATGACGGCAGCCGACATGGCTGCGTTGACGTCCACCTCGCATGAGATCCGTGAAGCCTATGAGACGACGCGCTACGACGGCTGGGCCGATATGGTCGCTGCAACGGTGACATCAGTGCTCGGCCGGCCCGATTGTTCGGGGCGCGTCGGCCTGCTTGGCTTTTCGCTGGGCAGCTACATCGCCGCCGAGGCCGCCGCGCGCGACAGCCGCGTCACTGCT
The DNA here is from genome assembly GCF_936928535.1 of uncultured Bradyrhizobium sp. Classification (GTDB taxonomy): domain Bacteria; phylum Pseudomonadota; class Alphaproteobacteria; order Rhizobiales; family Xanthobacteraceae; genus Bradyrhizobium. The sequence goes on from NZ_CAKZHY010000093.1 coordinate 2,054, forward strand.
CTCGCCGTGCTGTATGGCGGAATGCCCAAGGCCATGGCCACCAAGGTCAAGCACCTGCCGCCGCTGATCGCGCTGCATGGCGAGGCCGACAAGAACGTCCCGATCTCGGAAGGACGGCAGTTGGTTGCGCTCGGCAAGTCCGTCGGCGCCGAGACGGAGTTCGTGCCCTATCCCGGCAAGGCCCACGGCTTCGATTTCTCCGAGACCGATCCGATGACACCTGATGCGATCGATCGGGTGACGCGGTTTTTCCAGGCCAAACTCGTCGCCTGACCGGACGGGTCTTGGATTGGACCGGAGCTCAACATGAGGTAGTATGTGCCTCGCATGCCGTCCTATGCCAACCGAGATAGCGCCAAGATCGTCGCCGGAGCCGTGGCGGCCGTCGTCGCGACGATTTTCCTGTTTGCGATAGCGATGGCATTCTTGCTGCAATAGGGCTCTGCGGCACGCCGGCGGCGCAAGCGCCGCCGACCTTGGTCGTCGCGCGGGATCAGGCCGCGCGCACCGTGCGCAGGAATTTTCCGACTTCGTCCTTCAGCCTTGTGCTGTCGGTCGCCAGCATCTTCGCGGTCGAGAGCACCTGCGAGGAGGCCGAGCCGGTCTCGGTCGCGCCGCGCTGCACGTCGGTGATGTTGCTCGAGACCTGCTGGGTGCCGTGGGCGGCCTGCTGGACGTTGCGCGAGATCTCCTGTGTCGCCGCGCCCTGCTCCTCGACGGCCGCCGCGATGGTCGAAGACACTTCCGACAGCCGCTCGATGGCCGCGGAGATGTCACGGATCGCCGTCACCGAGTCCTGGGTGGCATTCTGGATGCCGGAGATCTGCTGGCTGATCTCACCGGTGGCCTTCGCAGTCTGCTCGGCCAGCGTCTTCACTTCGGAGGCGACGACGGCAAAGCCGCGGCCGGCCTCGCCCGCCCGTGCCGCCTCGATGGTGGCGTTCAGCGCCAGCAGATTGGTCTGGCCGGCAATGGTGTTGATCAGCTCGACGACGTCGCCGATGCGCGTGGCCGCAATCGACAGCTCGCTGACGCGTTCGGTCGTGGTGCGCGCCTGGTTGACGGCCTCGCTCGCCATCCGCGCGGATTCCTGCACCTGCCGGCTGATCTCGTTGACCGAGGACGACAATTCCTCCGTGGCGGTCGCAACCGATTGAACGTTGCCGGTGGCTTCGCCCGAGGCAAGCGCGACAACAGAGGTCAGTTCCTGGGCGCGCTGCGCGGTGGTGGCAAGCGTCGTGGACGACGCCTCGAGCTCGGTGGAGGCGGATCCGACCGTATCGATGATCTCGCCGACCGCGCGCTCGAAGCCATCGGCGAGGTTGACCATATCGCGGCGGCGCTGCTCGGCAGCTTGCTTCTCGGCTTCCACCTGCGCAGCCTTGAGGCGCTCGACCTCGATCGCGTTGGTCTTGAACACCTCGAGGGTCTTGGCCATCTCTCCGATTTCGTCGCTGCGGTCCTTCTCAGGCACTTCGGTCTTGAGATCATTGCGCGCCAGGCCTTCCATGGCGGCCTTGAGACGGGCTATCGGCTTCGACATCGCCACGAGGCCGATGAAGAGCGCGATCGCGATGCCGACGACCAGGCCGCCGGCGCTGACGCTCATCACGGTCCAGACCGCGGATTTGGCGTCACGCTCGATGGCTTCCTTGCGCTTGGCGACGGCCTTGGACGTGTCCGCCGTGAACTTCGCAACACGTTCGAGAGCCGCATCGATCAGCGGATCGCACGCCTTGTGCGCACGATCGGCGACCTTGGCATTTTCCTCTGGCGTGCTTGCAGCCGCGCCGGCCTGGAGCACCGGATCGCAGCCTGCAAAGGCCGCCGTCAGCTGCGCGCCGACGCCCTTCGTCTCGGCGGCTCGCGCCGGATCATCCTGCTCGGCAGCATTCAGAAACTGAACAACTTCATTGCGGTTCTGGTTCGCGATCTTGAGGCGATTGGCGTTGCCCGCCTCGGTGGTCTCGGTGAACACCGCATAGAGCGCGGCGTGGTAGGTCTCGATGCGGCGCTGGGCGCGTGTGAGGTTGAGGGCCGCCGACTGCATCGCCGTGAGCTCGCTGAAGCCGTCGACGGTCGCGGACAGCTCGCGGGTGCCGAAGGCCGCGACTGCGACCAGAGCGGCGCCCATCACGGTCACGATCAGCGCAACCTTCAACACGATTTTCAGATTATTCAGAAAGCTCATCGCAGCCGCCAATCAACACAGGGGTTCCATTGCCGGAACAAAATCCGGCGGCGGCATTGGAACCCGAGGACATTAACATTCGATAGTAAATGTCGTGATCGAGGTTACGGAAAAATACCCAATCTGTGCCTGGCCGTAAGCCTCGCGTAAGCTTGCGCTTTCTTTTGTGGCATAGGCCGAATTGCAAACGTCAATCCGCGCCGGCTCCCGGCCTCATCGCGGGGAGGCCTCCTGGCCGTTATCGGACTGGGTGTGAGCGCGCACGAGGTCCTCGGCGAACGCGATCACCTCCGCCCGTTTCTCGGGCGGCAGTAACAGAAAGGCGCGCACGAGCCGCAGGCCCTGCGCTTCGTCCGACGACTCGGCCCTGGAATCCATCCGACCAATGTCAGGCGGCCGGGAAAAATATGCAATCCCCTGGCACGCGACCTCCTTGATTCGGCGCTCCGGCTTTGGTGGAATGGCCTCTAACAGGGTGGTGGATCATGAAGTGGATCAGGGAGCGCGACGCGCTGATCGCGCAGACACTGGCCTTCGTGCAGTCGGTTGCCGGCAAGAAGGACGATTTCCGTCAGCCGGATACCGCTACGGCTGCTCCGGTCCTGGCGGCAGAGATTGTCTCCGTCCAGGCCGTGACCATGGCGTTTGAACGGGTGCCGGCCGATCCACCGCCGCAGGTCGTCCCATCGCCCCAGCCCCTGCCCCTCCCCGCGCCACGGGCGGGCACCGATTTCCGCAGCGAGATGCAGACCCGCATCGCCAATTTCAGAAAGCATCAGGAGCGGTTTGAGCGCGAGCGGGAGGAATATTGCGCGGCGACGTTGACCAAGCTACGCGCTGCCATCCATGAGGCTGCCCCGCCGGCCCGGAAATAGGGCCGGCCCGCCCGTCTACAACCAGGACCACACCAGCCACAGATTGGCTGCGCAGGCGCCGATCAGCGCCAGCGTCAGCGGCAGGAGCATGTGCCCAGAGCAGGTTTTGAGGTCGGTCGTCATGCCAGGGAACATCTGCTGATTCCGCCAAACGAGTCCCAAGCTTTCTTTTTTTGGGGATTCAGGACTCGTTAAGGACTCAGGTCCCAGCCCCTGGCACCGCTAACCGGCGCCTATCACGGGCCTGTGATCGGCTCGGAACTGCCCGGCCCATGAATTCGTTAATGCGCTTTCCAGGAGCGGGAAGCATGCCCTACGCCCTGTTCTGCAACGACAGCCAGATCAGCAAAGCCTATCCTGATGAAGCCGACGTCTGGCAGCTTGCTCAAAGGAGCGGCCTTGTCGTCGATGTCACTACCGACGACGAGCGGCACGGTCCGCGCCGGGTGCTCGACAACGACTACGAGATCAAATCCTGCCGCGCCGCCCAAGGCGAGGACCCCGCCAAGAACAAGGCGGACGCCGAGCGGGAATCCAGGATGGAGCTTCAGCTCAATTCATGAGATCCGGCCAACGCGCCTCAGAGCGAGGCGCTTCGGGACAAGGTCAGGGCGTCGCGATCGCGAGCGAAGCCTGCTCACCACCGACGGCCACGCAAGCCTTGCGGCGATGCAGCCCGCGGATTGCTCCGGTTACCTTCAGCACCTTGCCGGACGGACAGGAAGCGTCCTTGACGAAGGCGACCTCGTAAGGTGCCAATGTCAGAGGCTCGGATTTGAGGATTGTTTGGGCAAAGCACGGCACCGCGGAGAAGCAAGCGACCGCTACCACTGACGCCAAGATACGCATGTTCGTCATCCCACCAGCCCGGTAATCCCCTAATCCGCGTACCGGAGCGCGAGTTCCGTAAGTCGCAAAAATTATTTTTGCTTTACCCGATGCCCGTGACATCAGTGAGAAAGCGCGTGCCGGACTGTTTGCCTGCAAATGACGCGCCAGATGGTTCACGCATTGAAAACAGAGCCGGCAAAACGAAAGGCCGGCGGGCGCCGGCCTTTGTCAGATCGCGTGGTGTCAGATCATGGTCGAGCTCGCTTCCGGGCGGCTCAGTAGCGCGAGGCCGATGGACCACCCCAGCCGAAACGATAGTTCACACCGACCTTGACGGTATGCTCGTCGTCCCGGCCGCGGACACCGACGACGTCGGCCGGACCCGAGGTGATCGTCGTGCTGCCGAAATTATAATACTGGTACTCGGCCTTGGCCGACCAGTTCGGCGCGAACATGTATTCGAGGCCGGCGCCGACGGTATAACCGTCCTTGCTGTTGCCGGTGGCGGTGAAGGTCTGCGGCACGCCGGCGACGTTGACGCCGAGGCCACCATTGCGCCAGGCGTAACCGCCCTTGGCGTAGAGCAGCGCCGGGCCCCAGGTGTAGCCAAGGCGACCGGTGACCGAGCCGAGCTGGTCCGTGTTCGACGTCACCTGCGTCCCGAGCGGGAACGTGGCGCCGTTGTTGTTGGTCGGCAGCCAGGAATACTGGGCCTCGATACCCACCACCCAATTGGGCGCGAACTGGTAGTCGAAGCCGCCCTGCACGCCGCCCATGAAGCGGGCGTCGCTGGACTGGAAGGTGTTGTCGCCCGCGAAGGCGCCGCCGACATGGCCGCCGATGTAGAAGCCGGTCCAGTTGTAGATCACCTGCGGCGGCGTGTAGGCCGGCGCCTTGGTGTAGGTGCGCGGCTGCATGTCCGCCGCCGCCGCCGGTGCGGCCAGCGCGAGCAGAGCTGCTGCACCGAGCAAAATCGTCTTCATGGTCATCCCCGTTCTTTCATTTACGACACTCAGGAAACAACGTGGCGTGAATTGGGTTGCTTCGCGGCGATGCCGGAACGTTGATCGTTCGTTACTGTGACGGGGCGGCAACATCGCGATTTTGTTCCGTCACGTCCCCCCGCGCAGACAAATTTTGTCGCCCGCGCAAGTCCAGCCGTAACGATTTGTCGCAAGGCAAATCGGCCCCGTTCAAAGCTCGCCGAAATGTGATCCAGCGGCCCCGGCGGCTTCTGTCCTAGCACCGCGCGATGAAGGCGGGCTTTGCGCTACCGCGCCATCTTTTCCAGTTCTGGAAAGGGTGCGTAAACCGCGCCGGCGCAGAGCTCGCCCGCGCGATCGACGACGCGGTCGGCCCGTCCGTTGACGTAGACGATGGCGCGCTCGCGCATGACCTTGTAGCTGCCGTCGGTCTCGCGCGGGGTGAAGTGCAGGCAGCTGATATAGAACTGCCGGCCACCAACCTCACGCAACACCGGATCCGCCATGCTGGCATCGCGCACGCCGACCGGATTGTTGAGATAGGCGCGCATCAGGGCCAGCGCGTCGCCGCGAAAATTGTCGGGGAATGGCTGCGGCCCTCCGGCCTGCGCCCCCTCCATCAGGGATGGGCGGTCCCCATCGCTGCCGAAACAACCCGTGAGCGTCAGCGGCAAGGCCAGGATCAGTGCCAGGCTCGCCGCACGTTTCGCCAATCGCCCCACAGTTCGCGCTCGCCGCTCAATCGACTTGGAATGTCTCAGCCCGAGAGTGTCCCAACACTAAGGCTGCGATGATGCCTGTCTAGAGGTGTTTTGCCCGACGAGTCAAACGATTTCGCTAAATCCGCAGGTGCACGCTGATCAACCCCTTGATGCATCGGCGGTCGCCTACTGTGCATGGGGTTGTTTTCGAATTTCCGTTCGCTGGGGCGAACGGCGCACCGACCCGTCGCCAGCACCTCGCGCTTTCGCGTGAAGCATGACGAACGGGCCGGGCCTGAACTCCGCACTAGGCGGCGGGGCAATGCCAGGGATGCCGCCTCGCTGGGGCCAGTGGTTAGCTGCGCTTCTCGGTGGTCACCGGCTTGGCGAGGCCAGAGTGCGTCTTGAGCGACTTCTTGGCCGACAGGTGCTTGTGGTGATGACGGTGCGTCCGCACGGTCTTGTGCTCGTCCGGCGTGATGGCAGCGTTGGCGTTCATCGCCTTGGTCTTGGTGTCGACCTTGGCATCAGCCTTGACGTCGGCAGCGGGCTTGGCCGCGGTGGTCGAGACCTTGCTCTGGGCCTGGTCCGCCTTGATCACCGGCGCAGTCGTGGTGGTCTTGGCATCCTTGACCGCGTCCTTGGCGAAGGCCGGAGCGGCGATGACGGAAGCTGCGAGCAAGGCTGCGGATATGGTCTTCAACATGGTGGTCTCCTCTTGAAGGATCTTGAGGCGGCGCCCTCTCGCCAACTCTTCGATCATGGGGAGAGCCTAGATGGCGGGCGCTGAACCCGTTCTGAAGCGGACGGCAGGCTTCTGTTCATCTGGATGACAAGTTTGTTATCTTTGCCCGGGAAGGCCGAACCGGCGGAGACGGCCGGGAATGTTTTTGGGGGCCGGGTGTTCCGGTCTTTGGGCAATCGTGTAGGATCGCCACGTTCCATACGGGAGAACTTAGATGCGCAGACTCTCAACGCTTCTTGTGCCGGGACTTGTCGCCATGACCTTGGCGGCCGGACCGGCTCTGACCAGCGCCTATGCCGCCGGCAGTGACGAGCCCTCCTCGCCGCCAAAGTCCGATACGTCGACCAAGAAGGGCAAGAAGAAGAGCTCTTCCGTGAGCGATCCGAAATTCCTCGCGGCCTACCGTACCGCGTACACCACGATCTACGACAAGCACGACTATACCGACGCGATCGGCCAGCTGAAGCAGCTCAAGCGCGACGACGTCGCCGACGTCGCCAACCTGATCGGCTACTCCTATCGCAAGCTCGGCGACTACCAGTCGTCGAAGACCTATTACGAGATCGCGCTGAAGGACGATCCGAACCACGTCCGCACCTGGCAGTATTACGGCCTCTGGCAGCTCGAGCAGGGCAACCGCGAGCAGGCGCAGTATCACCTGGACAAGATCGCCTCGCTCGCCGGCACCGACAGCTCCGAGTATCGCTCGCTGGCTGCAGCGCTCGACAAGCCGACCGGCGCGACGCTCGTCTACTAAAGACATCGCATCTTCCGATGACGCGAACGGGCACACCCTTCCGGGTTGTGCCCGTTCTGCTTTCTCGGCTAGCTTTCCCGCACCCATCCCCCCGCAAATTGGTAGCGCAATGGACAAGTGGCTGCGATCCGCGATCGACTACATCGGCTCCTGGATTGAATTCCAGCAAACGACCTTCCAGCAGCCGGGCGTGTTGCTCGCCTTCGTCCATCGCGGCGAGGTCGTCGCCGAGCATGCGTTCGGGCTTGCCAATCTCGACACCGGTGAGAAGCTCACCCCGCGCCACCGCTTCCGCATCGCCTCGCACTCGAAGAGCTTTACCGCGGCCGGCATCCTGAAGCTGCGCGAGCAGCGCAAGCTCCGGCTCGACGATCCCGTCGGCCAGTATGTCCGCGGCCTGCATCCGAGTGTCGCCGGGACGACGATCGCGCAGGTGCTCTCGCACAGCGCCGGGCTGACGCGCGACGGTGTTGATTCAGGCCAGTTCATCGACAGCCGTCCCTATCTCAACGCGATAGAGTTGCTCGCCGAGTTGAAGCTGCCGACCGCGATCGAGCCGGGCACGCGTTTCAAATATTCCAACCACGGCTTTGCCCTGATCGGCCTCGTCATCGAAGCGGTGACGAAGGAGCCCTACTCCGCCTGGATCAAGCGCGAGATCATCGAGCCTGCGGGCTTGCGCGAAACTGAGCCGAATGCGCCGCTTCCCAAGGGCGCGCTGCTCGCGCGCGGCCATACGCGAAAGCTGCCGTTCGGCGAGCGCTGCGTGATCCCGGGCGACAATCCGGCCCACGCGATGGCGTCAGCCGCGGGCTTCGTCGCCACCGCCGCGGACACCGCGCGATTCTTTGCCCAGCTCGCGCCTACTGCGAAGAAGAGCGTGCTGTCGGTCGCGAGCCGCCGCGAGATGACGCGGCATCATTGGCGCGTGCCGCAGAGCTTCGAGGGCTATTACGGCCTCGGCGTCAACGCCGGCAAGACCGACGGCTGGGACTGGTTCGGCCATGGCGGCGGCTTCCAGGGCTACATCTCCAGGACCTGCTCCATCCCCGGATGCGAGCTTGCGATCAGCATCCTCAGCAACTCCATCGACGGCGCCGCACCGTTCTGGATGGACGGCGCGATGCAGATCCTGCGCGTCTTCAAGTCGCGCGGCGCGCCCGACCGCCGCGTCCGCGACTGGACCGGCCGCTGGTGGACGATCTGGGGCGCGACAGACTTCGTGCCCGCCGGAAATCGCGTGCTGATCGCCAACCCGCAGTTCAACAATCCCTTCATGGACGCCGGCGAAATCGAGGTCACTGGCCGCGATACCGGCAAGCTCGTCTGGGCGGCCGGCTATTCCAGCCACGGCGAGCCCGTGCGCCGCGTCCGCGACAGGCGCGGCAAGGTCAGCGACATCTGGATTGCCGGAGCTAACGTCAAACCCGCCAGTGTGGTCGCACGCGAGATTGCGCGGAGGTATCCTCCGCGCAAAAAGCGGCCTACTCCCTGATCAGCGCCTCGACCTCACTGCGAAGCGCCTGGCGCGAGCCATCGCGCGAATAGAACATGTGGCCGCCGGGATAAACGACGAACTTCACCCGCGATGTCACGAAGGCGGGCAGCTGGTCGAGCGCCCGCTTCGTGCCGAAATAGGGCGTGGCGAGATCGAACAGACCGTGCGCGACCAGCACGTTCAGCTTCGCATCCGTGGCGAGGATCTGGCGCAGCTCCGACAACGATTGCGGTGGGTTGATGCCGCCGCCGAAATCCCAGTTGTGCTCGACGGAGCCGTTGAGGACCTCATATGAGCCGTCTGGCCGCCAGTTGAGCTTTCGCGTGAGCACATCGACCGCGGCGCTCGTCAGCGGCGCCTGAAGTGCATCGCCTGAGGGGTCGCCGAAGCGTGAGCTGCTCGAATCCGGATAGGGATCGAGACCACGTACCGAGCCGTCGTAGCGTCCCGTCACCATACCGTTCTTGCGATCGAGTTCGCGGCGGAATTCACCCACGTCGAAGCGGCCGGCGAGCCTGCGGCTTACCGCCTGATCGATGCCGGTAAGCTCAGCGACCTTGTCGGCGAGGCGATTGGTGGCTTCCTGGTTCGCCTCGCCCTTGACGAGATCAGCCAGGAATTCGCCGTTGGCATAAGCCTCCACGTCGGCGAGATCGGCGCGCTTGACCGGTCCCTTGGCTTCGCGCGCCGCCGCCACGTAACTCGGCAAGCTCGCGACATATTGCAGCAGGCTCGTGCCGGTGAACTCGCGGAAATCCAGCAGTGGTGACACCAGGATCATGCCCCTGACGCCCACGCCGTGCTGAATCTGCAACTGGCGCACGACCTTCGGCCCACGAATGCCGCCATAGCTCTCGCCCGTGACATATTTCGGCGAGGTCAGCCGGTTGTGCTTTTCGAGCCAGCGACGAATGACGAGCGCGATCGAATTGACATCCCCGTCGACCGAGTAGAACCGCTTGCGCGCGTCCTCATCGCTCGCGATGACGCGGCTGTAGCCGGTGCCGACAGGATCGATGAAGACGAGATCGGTGAAGTCGAGCCAGGTCTCGGCGTTCGGTTTCACCTCGGGCGAGGCCGACGGCGACAGCCCCTCGCCGTCAAGCGGCAGCCGCCACGGCCCGACCGCGCCGAACTGAAGCCACGCCGAGGATGCCCCCGGCCCGCCGTTGAACAGGAATGTCACCGGCCGCGTCGCGCGGTCAGCACCGTCGAGTTCGTAGGACGTGGCGGCGATGTCGGCGAGCGGCTCGCCCTTCTCATTGAACACCCGGATCGAACCGGCGGTCGCGGTAAAATTGAGCGTTCGGCCCGGCAGATCGAGGGTCTGCTTGGTGGTCGAGTCGTCAGGGAGGCGACGATCGGAAGCCGCTGGCGAAGCCTGCGCCGGCTTCTGTGCATTGCCGGCGCGCCCGGCCTTCTGCCCAGTGGGCGCTGCCGCCTCGTTGCGTGGCTGCGGCGGATCGTCCGCCCAAGCCGGGCTCGCGAGCGCGAAAGCAATGACGGCAAGCACCAGCCCCGCAAGGCGCTGCATCGGCAAACTCATCAACATGATTGCTTCTCCCGGCCCCCTCGCAGCTTCTCTATCCCGGACATAGCCACCAATTGCGACGGTTTGGCGGATCGGAGGCCCTCGACTGGCCTTCGGAGCCGATGAAGCCGGCTTTTGCCCTCAAAACGAGGCGCCCGGTCGGCCCCCGCGTCTGCCTTGCCAGCCGGTCATCCTCGACAATACAGGCCCAGGTCGTATAGACGACCTCGGCGGATCTTTCTCAAGCCAGCGGCACCTGCCTGGAAGCCATGACCAAGCCATCGCGATACGAACGGATCGCCTTCGTCGCCAGCCCGAGCAGCGAGGCGGAGGCCGCCTTCCACCAGCTTACGTCGCAATACGGCAATTGCGATCCTCACGAGGCAGACGTCGTGGTCGCGCTTGGCGGCGACGGGCTGATGCTCCAGACGCTGCACAACCACATGCGCTCGGGCAAGCCGATCTACGGCATGCACCGCGGCACGGTCGGCTTTCTGATGAACGAGTACTCGACGCATGATCTGCGCGCGCGGCTCGAGGCGGCGCATGAATCCGAGATCAATCCGCTCCTGATGCGCGCGACCGATGTCAACGACCGCGTCCATCTCCACCACGCCATCAACGAGGTCTATCTGTTCCGGCAGACCTCCCAGGCGGCGCGCCTGCGCATCCTGATTGACGAGCGCGAGCGCATGCCCGAGTTGATCGCCGACGGCATCATCGTGGCGACGCCGGCAGGCTCGACCGCCTACAATCTGTCGGCCCAGGGCCCGATCTTGCCGATCAACGCGGCGCTGCTGGCGCTGACACCGATCAGTGCCTTCCGGCCGCGGCGCTGGCGCGGCGCCCTGCTCCCCAACACCGCCTATGTCGTGATCGAGGTGTTGGAAGACGACAAGCGCCCGGTCGCGGCGGTGGCCGACCACGAGGAGGTGCGCAGGGTCCGGCGCGTCGAGATCCTGTCCGACAAGACCATCTCGATGCGCATGCTGTTCGACCCCGGGCACAGCCTGGAAGAGCGCATTTTGCGCGAGCAGTTCGGCAATTGAGCTCTCGCCCAGGCGCCCGGCAACGCTTCGTTAACCCGAGCCACGATATGGTTAACGAAGGTTGACCGCTTTAGCCTGGGCGTCATGTTCCGCATCGACTTCAACAAGCTGCGTTTCCTCGTCTGCGACGACAATCCGCACATGCGCCGGATCCTGCGGACGCTGCTGCATTCGTTCGGCGCGCGCGAAGTCTATGAGGCCGAGGACGGCGCGACCGCACTCGAAATGTACAGCCATTACGTGCCCGACATCGTCATCACCGACTGGGCGATGCCGATCTTCGACGGCCTCGAGCTGGCGCAGATGATCCGGCAGCCGGAATCCAAGGGCAATCCCTACGCACCGATCATCATGCTGACCGGTCATTCCGAGAAGCGCCGCGTCACGGTCGCTCGCGATGCCGGCGTCACCGAATTCCTGGCCAAGCCGATCTCGGCCAAGGGCCTCTACCAGCGCATCCTCAACGTGGTCGCCAGTCCCCGGCCCTTCATCAAGACCAAGACCTATTTCGGCCCCGACCGGCGCCGCAACACCAATTCCGCTTATATGGGCCCGGAGCGCCGTGTCGGCGAAAAGCACGAGGTGCTTCAGCAGCCCTCGCTGCTCGACAAGGCCCGCTCCTCCATCTAGCGCAACATCTCATCCGGCGAGGCAGGCATTATGGCGAAGAACAGCGCAAAGGACATCGAGGTCAAGGCCTTCGCCACGCATCACGTGATCACGCAGCCCAATCCGCTGCGTAAGGTGCTGCGCCGTGTCGAGGAAAAGGACATGGACGATCCGGTCGGCCGCGCCGAGCAAGCGCTTGCCGATTTGTCCGGCGAGTTCAAGAGCTGGATGACGACCGAGGCCAACCGTCTCTCGACCGCCTACGTCGCCATTCGCAACGACGGCTTCACCAAGGAACGGCGCGACGAGCTGTTCCACGCCGCGCACGACATCAAGGGCGACGCTGCGACGTTCGGTTTTCCGGCCGCGGCTGTGGTTGCCGAAAGCCTGTGCCGCGTCATCGAGCATGCCCCGGATCTCGAGAAGGTGCCGGCCGAGCTGTTCACGCACCACATCAACGCCATCCTCGCCATCGTCCACGAGAACACCAAGCTCGACACCATCAGCGTCTCCGCCGAGCTCAGCCGGCGTCTGCGCAAGGTCGCCGACGACTATCTCGCCGACGTCAACCGCGACCGCCCCGAACATCTTGAGGCGATCCTGGCGCCGAGCATCGTGCCGGCAGAGTAGCGGCACCACTCTCTCCTCTCGTCATTGCGAGCGCAGCGAAGCAATCCAGGCTGGTTCCGCGGAGGGACTCTGGATTGCTTCGCTGCGCTCGCAATGACGGAGTTTTGCGGGACCGCCTCGGACTACGCCGCGATCAGGTCGTCGTACAGCGGATCGATTGCGTCCTCCGCGACCAGCTCGTCGCAGAACAGCCTCGCCTCCTCGCGCGCCGACTCTGTGGCGAAGCGGCGCAGCAGCACCATCAGTGGCTCGGTGGCGCCGCGATCGCTCTCGCAATGGGTGAGCACGCGCTCGACCATGCGACGGCGCAAGCGCGCCGCGGTGTCGTCGGTATCGACATAGCCCTGCTCGTGGCAGGCATCGAGCGCGACCTGGAACGCGGCGAAGGTCGCTTCGGGCAATCCGGCGCGACGGAGCAGCGCGTGCAGGCTGTTGCCACCGCGATCGTGCAGCAGAGCCGAGACGCGCGCGAGCGGCAGCTCGGCGAGCTCGGCCAGCGCCGCATCAAACAGGTCGAGATTGCTCGACAGCAGCGCGCGCAGGATCAGGCCTGCTGTGAGCTGGCCGGTGATGCGCAGATGCTTGACCAGGCCCTGCATGTCGTCGCCGCGCGAGCGCGCCGCGATATTGATGGTGGAGCGGTCGCGCGCCTCTGACGTCATGCGCTCGGCACGGTCGGCGCTCAGCCAGTTCCGCGCCACGACGAACTGGGCCAGCGTCTCGGAGAGTTTTGCCACCAGCGCGGCGCGGGTGGCGGCCGGAATATCGTCCAGCACCAGCATCGCCTCGCGGATCGCGGCAAGATGGCCGTGACGCTCGACGATGCGCGTCCAGGAGAATGGGGCGAGCTCGGCATGGGGGTTTTCGATCAGCTCGAGGGCCGCGGCAGCGCAGCCGACCTCGGCGATGGCGGCGCAGACCGAGACCGGCAGTGTGATACGGCGGGCGACCGCGCATTGCACCTCGTCATTGCCGGTCGCGACGATGTCGACGAGATCGGCATCGATCAGCAGCGGCGAATGTTCAAGCACGGGCAGCGCCACCGACGGCTGGTCCGCCGACAATGCCCGCACGATCGACGCCGGCGCATCCGTGCTGCGCGCAAAGGCTTCGGCCATCGCCTGCCGCACCAGCGGTGAAGGATCGTCGAGCAGCATCAGCAGCGCGCCTTCGGCGGCGACGCGGTCGTCATGGGAAAGGTCTGAGATCAACCAGGCCCGGGCCAAGGCCCGCGTTGCCTCCGCCCGCTCACCAGCGGGCGCGGTCCTGATCCAATTGATGAACTGCCGAACAATCATGGTGCTTCCGGCTTACGCAACGAAAAACGAGGAGGTGACGGCTTGTCACCTGCAACACAAAATAAACCACGACGCTTAACAAAGCGTTCACCATAACTGGCTGGTTTTATTGAGGATTTGTTAAGAGCTGAAAGCCACCCGAGAGGCGCTGCTGCGCGCTAGCTCGAGAACGTGCCGCTGCGATCGCTGAAGAGATCCAGCGGCTGCGGCGGCCGGACCTCGGGCGTCGCTGAGGCAACCGAGGTGAGCGAGGCGTTGTTGCCCCACAATTTCTGTACCGTCGTCGAGACCGGCTGCGTCGCATCACCGGGCTGATAGATCGAACGGAACGCAGGTGCGGTCGGCGTGTTGTCGGCCACTGTCGTCGACGATGTCGCACTCACCGGCGTCACCGAACGCGAGTCCGGAAAGGTCTGGAGATAGGCCGCGCCATTGACCATCGGCGCGGCGGGCTGCACGCCGTTGGCGGCGGCGACTTGTGTGGTCGACGGCGTGTCGCCATACATTGCCATCGCGCTGCGCGTCGATTTTGCGTTCGAGGCGCTGGCGTAGCGCGCATTCAAAACCGAATAGACTTCAGAGACGCTGCGTGCGCGGCCGTCCCTGGCGTAGAAGATCGAACGGTTGGCGGATGCGGCATTGGGAAACAGCCGCGCACCGACGGCTTGCGGATTGTCTTCGGCATTGGCGATCAGTTTCGCCGCGCCGCCGACGCCCATGAAATGCGCCATGTAGAGCTCGCTGTCGGATGGCCTGCGGCCGATCAGACCCGTGAGCTTGAAGCTGTTGGACTGCGTCAGCGCCGCGGCCATGCTGGAGGCGGCCTCCGGATCGTCGCGCAGCTTCATGATCGAGCGCTTCATGAAGGGATCATCGACGGTGTAGGTGCCGGACGATGTCCTCGTGATGGCGTCGGAATAGTTGCCATAGCCGAGCTGGGTGCCCGCCTCCTTCACCGTGCCGAGCCAGGTCTGGTCGATGAACTGATAGAGGCCGTGGGCAGACGATGTGGTGGCGCCGGCAGACGGATCGAAATCCGATTCCATCTTGGCGGTAGTCAGCATGTATTCGAAGCTGACGCCGGTCTGGTTCGAGGCCTGCTTGATCGCGCCCGCAACGCGCCGGGCACCGTCCGTTGCGGCGGTCTGCGAGGCACTGGAATTGTCGACCGACATGATGGCGTGACCGGCCCGCGCGGCGTGTAAGCGGCGCCGGCAATTCGGCACCCTGATCGTCCCACCGTGGGACGGTTATGGTTAATGCGGGGTTAATTCGAAGGGCTGCTGTCCACCCGAGTCATTCCGGGGCATCGCGCAGAGATGAGCCCGGAATGACAAGAGTTATTTCTTATAAACATCGTTCGGATCGAACAGCCTGTCGGCGTCGACGAAGACCAGCTTCGCGCCCCCGCCCTCGGCTTCGACCTTGCGGTAGAAGCAGGACCGGCGGCCGGTGTGACAGGCCGCCCCAATCTGCTCGACGCGGAGCCAGACTGCATCCTGGTCGCAATCCGTGCGGATCTCGACCACGTGCTGGGTTTGACCTGAGGTCTCACCTTTTCGCCACAAGGCATTGCGCGAGCGGCTGAAATACCAGGCCTCGCCGGTCGCAATGGTCTTGCGCAGCGCCTCGTCATTCATGTGCGCAACCATGAGCACGTCGCCGGTGGCGACGTCGGTCGCGACAACAGTCACGAGGCCGGCGGCATCGAACTTGGGAAGGAAGGCGAGACCTTCCTCGATCTCATGGGAGTGACCGGACACGGGCGTCCTCGCTCAAGACAGTCGCGAGATCAGCGCGGAAGGCCTCGCACCATGGACAGGAAACGGGCCTGCTCCGCAGGATTGTCGCGGAACATGCCGGTGTAGCGGCTGGTGAAGGTCGAAGCGCCATGCTTGGCGACGCCGCGTACCGACATGCAGGTATGCTCGGCTTCGATCAGCACGGCAACGCCGCGTGGCTTCAGGATCTCGTCGATCGCGGCCGCGATCTGCGCCGTCAGATGCTCCTGGGTCTGGAGGCGGCGGGCGAAGATGTCGGTCAGACGGGCAAGCTTGGACAGTCCGACGACGCGCTCCACGGGCGTATAGGCAATGTGCGCCTTGCCGTAGAACGGCATCATATGGTGTTCGCACTGCGAGGTGAACTCGATGTCCCGCACCAGCACGAAGTCGTCATAGCCGGCGGTCTCGCCGAAGGTACGGTCGAGCACCTCCGCCGGGCACTGGTGATAGCCCTGATAGAGCTCGTCGAACGCCTCGACGACGCGACGCGGTGTATCGAGCAGACCCTCGCGCTGGGTGTTCTCGCCGATATAGGCGAGCAGCGTCTTGACGGCGGCTTCGGCCTCGGCACGCGCGGGACGCGGCTGGTCGGCGCGGACGGCGGCCGCAAGGAATTCGGCAGGGTCAAGCTCGGCCGGACGGCTCTCGGGCAGCCGGTCGGAGGGCTTGCTGGGGCGGATGGATTTGATCGTTGCGTCCATGTCTACTCCGTTCGACGGCCCTGCGGCCGGAGTGTCACCGGCAGACGGGGCGGACAAACCGCCGGACGCCTGAAGAGAACAGTTTTGACGAAAATGGCCACTTGGCAAGAACGCCGGCTGCGCAGATCTGGATCACCACCGATGTACCGCCGGACTGTTTTTCCGCCAGTTCCGCTCCTATATAAGACCCTGGACCGCGCCCGCCAAGGCCGATCCGGCAGGTAAGTGTTGGGCTCCATCACATGCTGAACGACATCTATAACAAGCGGATCATCGAGTTGGCCGGTAATATTCCGCGCCTCGGACGGTTGTCGGACCCCGATGCCACCGCCACCGCCCATTCCAAGCTGTGCGGTTCGACCGTGAAGATCGACCTCAAGATGGAGGGCGACACCGTCACCGACTTCGCGCATGACGTGAAGGCCTGCGCGCTCGGACAGGCCTCTTCATCCATCATGGCAAGTCACGTGGTCGGCTCGACTGCGAGCGAACTCCGTGAGTTACGCGAAACCGTTCGCAAGATGCTCAAGGAGAACGGCGCTCCTCCTGAAGGCAAATGGGAAGAGATCAAATTCCTCGAGCCGGTCCGCGACTACAAGGCGCGTCACGCCTCCACGCTCCTGACCTTCGATGCCGTGGTCGATGCGATCGGCCAAATCGAGGCCAAGGCGAAGCGCCCGGCCGCCGTGCAAGCCTGAAGCCGAGCGGCTTACTTCTGCGGCGTCGTGGCCGGCGTCGCCACGCCCCCGGTCGGGACCAGGGCTTCGGCCGTCTTGGTCGACTTGGCGGGCTCCGGTTCCTCACCGAACCTTGCCTGCGTCTTTGGCGCAAGCTCCGCCATCGCAGGCGCAGTGACATCCACGCGCGGCAGCACGTCGGACACTAGATCAGTCGTCACGAGATTGGTCAGCTTCAGCTCAGACGCATCGAGCTCATGCAGGTCTTCCCACGGCGGCACGCTCAGCGCGAGCGACAGCAGGTCGCCCGCTCCGCCCATGTCGAAAGTGTATTTGGCCAGCCGGCCGATGTCGCGTTCCACGATCATCAAATCCTGCGCGTTGTAGCTCGCCGCCTTGGCGTCGTCGGCGCGGTCGCCCATCCAGATCTGGTGGACGCGGACATGGGCCGCTTCCGGCACGTAGCGCTTCTTGCCCGCCAGCAGCAGGAACACGCACATGGATTCGCAATAGGCCTCGGAAGCGACCGCCGGACGGGCGCCCTTCCCGCCGCCGTTCTGCGTGACGCCGACGGTGGTCAGGAGACCGAGATTACGGAAGCGGCGGCCAAGCGTGATCGCGTCATTGACGGAACCGCCACTGGAGTCGAGCACCACTGTGGCGCCGCCGAGCTGCCGGCCGCGGGCGAAGTCGTCAAAGTCCTTCGGTGTATCTGCAGTGATAATGCCGACCGCGCTGACCCAGCCGCGGCAATTGGGCTCGCAGGCAATCCAGCCGAACTTCATCGGCAGCTTGCGCTCTTCGAGCGAGGCGCCAGCGCTGGCTGGCGAGCCAAAGGTCGCGATGGCCCCCGCCAACACGACGCCACAAGCGGCGGTTCCCATCAGCAACCAGCCGCGAAGGTTGAGCGACTTCAGAACTCTCAAACTGGTTCCTTCCCCAAGCCCCAAAAGCAATCAGGCAAGCCCCGTTTCGACGTTCCTTTGAGTCTACACATGGACGTCACAAAAATGGTATCCGGGGGAATACAGATCGTCCATAGGTACTTGCTGCACTGCTCCCTGAAAGCAGGCAAAATATGGCGCGTATACAACAGCTCGTTGTTCCCTGCGTTGGAACTACGCAATTGCGCGCACAGGATGTCGGCACATCGCACATGAAGCACTCAGCCTGCGAACATTGTTCCGCACCCGTCGCCGAAGCACTGCGACTGCCGCGCAGATTCGGCCGCGCGCTGATCTGGCTCTACCGGCATACACTGTCGCCGCTGGTCGGTTACAACTGCCGCCATCTCCCGACCTGCTCCGTGTATGGCGACGAGGCCATCGAACGCTTCGGCCTCTGGGCCGGCGGCTGGATGACGGTCGCCCGATTGTTGCGTTGCAACCCATTCGGCACCTCAGGCATCGACAACGTGCCGCTGACTGCGCCGCAAAGTGCACGCTGGTATTTGCCGTGGCGCTACGGCCGCTGGCGCGGGGTCAACGCCTCGTAACCATGCTGCGGTGCTTTACGCATCGCTGCCCTGAGCGGAACCGGAACTTCGCCCTCCCGTTGTTGTGATGCTCCCACGGGAGGAAACAACAATGCGCTGGAAAATCAGCCATCATTTTCATTTCAAGCCTGGCTTACACCTTAGCTTCGATCTCAGGGATCACGATCCTCGCACCGTCGACATGATCGCGATTCTCGCGCTGCTCGTGCTCGTCATCGGCTCCGGCTGGTATCTGGCCTCAAGCCTTGCAACGCCGCCAAGCACGACGGCATTCATCGTGCCCAGCCAGAGCGTGCACTGGTAGCTAGCGGTACCAGAAGAATCGTCCGGGCGGCGGCGGCACCGGCTCGGGTGGACGCGGTCGCTTCGGGCGCGTCGGTTTCGGCGGCGGCTCGACGGACGAGCTGGCCTCCGCGGCAGGCAACGCATCGCTCCCCGCAACCTTCACCGACAGCAGCAAATTCGACTCATGCATGCGCCAGCGATAGCCGACGCCGAAATCGATGGGCTGGGCGCGCGTGAACAATTCGGCGTAACGCTCCTGGTAGCGGCCGGGGAATTCGTTGATCGGACCGAGATAGCGGCCGAACGGGAAGAAGCGCCATTGCCGCGGATTGTAGTTGGCGAGCGGAATGCCGGAATCGTCCTGGATGATGGTCGCACTGTTGGCGAGCAGCCAGTCGCGCGCGACGGTGAAGTTGCCCGCGTGCAAGAGATACGACGCGCTCTTGATCAGACTGTTGCCGGGCCCGAACGTCTCGCAGAATTTCAGGAAGCCGGCCACGCGAGCCCCGGAATTGGAAAGATCGGTCGAGAAGTAATACAGGGTGCGCGCCTCACCGTCCGAGCCCGCGAAGGTGATGCGGACGCCGCGCGTGGCATTGGGCCCGGGATTGTCGTTGCCGGTGTGCACTCCGCCCTTGTCGTCGAGCGCGACCATCTCGACGTTGCGGATGGTTTTGCCGGAGCGCGCCAGGAAAACGTAGAGGATCGGCAAGGTGCCGTTGACCTGGTTGGTGTGCAGGTCGACCTTCATCTGCTTGGTGATGAAGAAGGAAAAGCTGAGGATCGAGCCGAGCGAGCGCTCGACATTGTACAGCGCGGCATCGACGGAGCCCCGCGACAGCCTGGTCAAATCAGGCACCGCGCCGACCGGTTCGAGCGCGCCGAGCACATAGGTGCTGGCCTTGGAATAGAAGGCGTCGGCGTAAAGGAAATCCGGGCCGCTGAAGAAATAGAACATCGTCGGCCGAGGGGCGGCGAGATTGACGTCGGACCAGCTCCGGATCTTCGATATCTGTCGCTGCTCGAGTTGGCCGAAGGCGCTGTCGAAGAATTTTGCGTGATGCTGCCAGGATGGATCCCTGGTCAGCGCCGTCAGCGGCGAATCCGCCGAGGGCTGCATACCCGCGAGGAAGCGCGCGGTGTCGTCGTAGGTGACCTCGGCCGCACGCACGGACGAGATGGTCGCGGCCAGCAGGGCAACAGCGACGGCCGCAATTCTCATGGGTCGAAACATGTCTATTCGCGATTGTGTGAACTGGCAGCGGCGACCGGCCGCCTGCGGAAAACAGCATAAATCAACAGGCCTGCGAGCACGACGAGCATCCCCGACAGCGACTGCACGGGTCGCTCGGTCAAGAGGTAGTACATCATGAACGCGGTCACGAGCAGGAAAATGAGCGGCGTGAACGGGTATCCCCAGGCGCGGTACGGCCGCGGCAAATCGGGATCGGTGATACGCAGTTTGATGACGCCGGCCACCGTGAAGAACGAGCAGAACAGAAGCGCGAACTGGATGAAGTCGAGCACCGCCTCGAAACTGCGCGTGAACAACAGCAGGTTGGCGACCGCGAGCTGAAACAGGATGGCGTAGGCCGGCGCGCCTCTCACCGATCGCTTCGAGAACACCCGCAGCGCCGGAATGTCCTCTCCCATCGTCATCATCACGCGCGGGCCGATCCACATCATCGCGCTGATCGAGGAGATCAGGCCGACGCAGATCATCGCACCGACGATCCGACCGCCGAGCGCGCCGAAAATAGCGCTGCCGGCAACGCTTGCGACATCGAGCTGGCCGGCCAGCGCGCTGATTGGCGTTGCGTAGAGGAACACCGCATTGAGCGCGACATACAGCACCAGAACGATCAGCGTGCCCGCAAGCAGCGCGCGCGGCAGGTTCTGCTGCGGCATGTTCATCTCGCCGATGATGTACGTCGCGGCATTCCAGCCGGAGAACGAGTACATCACAAAAACGAGCCCGATCGCGAAAGGCGCGCTCACAATGTGGGCGAGATCGCCCGTGTGCGGCGCAAAGGAGATCGGCTGCGGCGTACCGATGACGAAGCCGGCAATCAGGAAAGCGACAATCAGCACGACCTTGAGGATGGTCGAGATCAACTGGAAGGTTGACGAATGCCGCACGCCCGTCAGTTGCACGATCGAGACCAGCCACACCACGCCGATGGCAAGCGGGATCGGGGGGAGATCTGGGAGAACCGACTTGGCGTATTCGCCGAAAGCCATGGCCGCCAGCGCGACCGGCGCTGCGAAACCGACCGTCGCCGAGACCCAGCCGGCAAGAAAGCCGAAGGCCGGATGATAGGCGCGGCCGAGGAAATTGTACTCGCCGCTCGAGCGCGGAAACATCGCGCCCAACTCGCTGTAGGAGAACACCCCGCACAACGCGACGATGCCGCCGACCGTCCAGAGCGCGATGATGGAGAAGCCCGAGGGGATATCCTTGACCTGGAAGCCCAGGCTGGTGAACACACCGACCCCGATCATGTCGGCAACGACGATCGCGGTTGCGACCAGAACGGAAACCCCGGAGCCGCCGGTCAGTCGCCCCGTCCAGGGCGCAGTTCCCGCATCTGATGCCGTCATCTGGGTCCTTAACCTCAGGCGTCGAGCCTCGTCGGAGGCATCGTGCAGATTGGCTCCAGTCAATTCAAGCAGGGTTAACAAGGGTTAAATGAGGCGGTCCAAATAGGTAATCAGCCACCTTCTTTGCCCGCTTTGGGCCAATAAACCCGTAGTTGCCCGCGCAAATGCGCTTGCCTCTCCCACAATCGCGACACGATTGCGTGGTCTTTTTTGATGCTTCCGGATGTGGGGAAGTTTCTCCGGACGCTTAACGTCGCCTAAACACCAGTCGGCTCAATTGTCTTAAAGATTGCCGATGGTTCGTGACTTGGGTCGTGACTTGGGGTCATGGGTGGATGGTCGGGGCCGTTCCGAAATTGAGAGCAGACATGCGCGCTGACCGGACCAAGGCGTCCGGGGCGCGCGGTCGTGCGCTTCGGGTCGCCCTGATCTCAGGCTTGGTGCCATTGTCGCTCACGCTGGTTCAATGCGGCCAGTCGCCCAATCCGATGGCGCTGGCTGCGAGTTCGCAGGCCAACGTCCAGGTCGTTGCGAAGACCAATCCGCAGGCGGGCCATCAACAGCTCGCAAGCGGCGATACCTTCGAGGATCGCTTCCCTGCCCCGCAGTTCAAGGAGCGTTTTCCCTCGGCGAGCGAGAGCTTCCTGCAGCGGCAGATGTCGGACTTCTCGCCCAAGCGCGCCGTGCAGCAACAGCCGGAGCAAGCGCCCTACAAGGTCGCCTCGCTCGCCCCACAGGTCCCGTATCGGCGTCCGCCGCGCCAGGATCTGACGACCCTCGTCAGCATGAAGTCCTCGGCCTTTCCTTATTTCGGCAACAACCCCGCCTCCGACGCGCCCTTCCTCAACATTTCCAAGGGCGACCGACGCGGCCACCGCAGCTTTTCCGGCCGCGTGTTCTGGCAGGACGAGACCTATAACGACAGCCGCGTGCTGATGCACGTCCCCGAACATTTCGACGTGCGCAAGCCTGGCGTGATCGTGGTGTTCTTCCATGGCAACGGCGCGACGCTCGAGCGCGACGTGCGCGACCGGCAGATGGTGCCGAAGCAGATCACCGATTCCGGTGCGAATGCCGTGCTCCTGGCGCCGCAGATGGCCGTCGATGCCGCCGATTCCAGCGCCGGAAAATTCTGGCAGCCCGGCGGCCTGAAACGCTTCATGGACGAATCCGCCAGCCATCTGGCGCAGCTGACTGGTGATCCCAACAGCGTACGCGCCTTCGCCAGCATGCCGATCGTGATCGTCGGCTATAGCGGCGGCTTCCTGCCGACCGCCTGGAGCCTCGAGGTCGGCGGCATCAGCGACCGCGTCCGCGGTGTCGTATTGCTCGATGCGGTCTACGGCGAGACGGACAAGTTCGCGTCCTGGATCGAGAGCCACCGATCCGGCTTCTTCGTCAGCTCCTACACGCACTACACGGCACGACGCGACCACGAACTGATGAGCACGCTCAGGCAAAAGGGTATTGGCGTCTCCGAGGACATGGACGGCCCCTTGCGGCCCGGCAGCGTCGTCTTCGTCGAAACCGGCGAAGGCATCACCCATCGCGACTACGTCAACCACGCGTGGACGCAATACCCGCTCAAGGACGTTCTGGTGAAGATGTCGGCAACGCCGGCGCTGGCGTTGACCCGCGTCGCGGCCACCAGCCCTTCCGCATCGAGCCGCTGATCCGGATATTGCGCATGCCGGCATTTCGGCGCGCTGCCTGCAATTCTGTCAGGCCATGATCAAAATGTGATGTTGATGGCCCACGATCCCGGTAGCCACCGGATTGTTTCCGCTGGCCACGATCATAATTTGCCGGCCAAGTTGAGTTGGAATTCTTCGGGGACAGGGCGTGCGTCAGGGATTGTACAAGGTCGACTTCCACACCGTTCACGGGACCGGCTGCGGCGTCGTCTATGTGACTGAGGGCAAGATGCGCGGCGGCAATTCGGCCTTCGCCTTCATCGGCACCTATACGGGCCAAGGCGATAGCGTCAAGGTCAAGATCTCGACCGAGCGCTACAACGACGACCCGACGTTCAAGGCGCTGTTCGGCATCGACCGGATCACACTGACGCTCGCCGGCCGTGAGGACGGCGACACGGCCGAGTTCGAAGGCACCGCACTGCAAACGCCGGGCGTCGCCTTCAGGGCCGTCTTGAGTCGGATCGCCGACTAGCCTCCCAAAGCTTGGTCTTCAGCTCTTGGGCAGTTTCGGAATGCTCTCGGCGAAGCCGTTGAAGCAAGCCAATCGCTCGTCCTCTTCCTTGAAGAAGCGGCAATCGGCGTAGCCCTTGGCCTTGGCCGGCTTCGGCTTCGGCGTCGGCGTTATGATGGCGTCGTAGCAGTTGAGCCGGTCCTTGGTGCCATCGTCGGTGTCGAGGCAGGCCTGCAACCGGGCTGCGACGGACTGCGGCTTGCCCTTCGGCGCCGCTGCCGGCTTGGCCGCCGCCTCCTTGGTCCCAGCCTTGGTCCCCGCTGCAGTCCCCTTGGGCTTGACCTGCACCAGCGGCTTGTCCCCCACCATCGGTGGCTTGTCGGTTTGTGCAAACGCGGAGGCTGAATAGAGCACCGCGGCAACCGCCAGAATCATCCTCATTTCAGTCAACTCTCTTTGGTCCCCATGTCTGGCCTTCTAGCGCTCTCCCGCGCCGTTTGCCAAGCGCCTTGCGCAGGGCAAACACAGCCATCAGACCGGGGCCACAGCCACCGGCCGGGGCCGGCTCACGATCACCAGGACCAGCGCCAGGACGACGAAGCCGACCGCCACGAAGCTTGTGCTGTGCAGCAGGTCGCGAGCAAACAACAGCCCTCCGACGGCGGAGCCAATGGCCTGGCCGATATAGAGGACTGACGTGTTGAGCGCGACGGTTGCGGGCGCAAGCGGCGGGGCGGCCGCGACCAGCCGCACCTGCTGCATCGAATTGGTCGAGGCAAAGCCCAGTCCCCAGATCGCGACCCCGGTCGCCATCAGCACGAGCGTGCCGGCGCTCAGCGCCCAGCCGGTGATCCCAGCCAGTAACAGGCACGTGAACAGCAACGAGGTCCGGTACGGCCCCCAGGTATCGACGATACGGCTCGCCACGGCGACGCCGAGAAAACCGCAGACGCCGTAAATGGCGAACACCACGCCGATCGCATCCGGGCTTGCGTCGGTCAGCTTCTTGAGCAGCGGACCCATGAAGGTGAACACTGCGAACTGCCCGGACATTTGCAGCATCGTGATCAAAAGCAGCAGTTGGATAGTCCTGCTGCGGCCAACCTCGCTCCAGATCTTCAGGTCGACCGGCGTACCCTTCAAGCCGGCCGGCAGCCGCACCAGCAGCAACAGGAAGCTGACACAGCCGAGCGCGCCGATCGTGCCATAGGCGGCGCGCCAGCCATAACGACTGGCGATGAACGTGATCAGCGGCAGGCCGACGGCGGCCGCAAGCGACCAGCCGAGAAAGATGTACGCGATCGTGCCCCCGCGCCGCTCCGCCGGCACGATCAGCGCCGCGGTGCCGGCGGCCTGCGGCGTGTACAGCGCGCCGATTGCGAGCATCACGAGGCGAATGACAAGCAGTCTTGCATAGTCAGGCGCAAAGGCAGAGGCGAGATTGCCGAACGCCAGCACCGCAAGCGTGGTCGCGAGCAACATCCGCCGTTCAATGCGGCTGGTCAGCCAGGCAGTCAGCGGCGAGCCGATGCACAGCGTGATCGCGCCAAAGGTGATGAGCAGCCCCGCCGCATGGATGCTGGTGCCGAGCCCGCTCGACAATTCCGGCAGCATCCCCGCCGGCGCCAGCACCGAACAGCCAGTGACGAGATTGCCAAGCATCAGGGCTGTCGGGGTGAAGCGGCCGGCGCGGGGATATTCCATGCAACTGCATGTAGAGCAGCGCCGCGGCCAGTTAAAGGGCGTCGTCCGAAATAGTTGGCGCATCGCCTTGGCTTTTGCGCGCCACTTTCTTGGAAATGCCGGATTGCACAGGCCGAATCGCCTGATATATCGCTCGTTCCCGCTTACCTGCGCTCGTTCGCAGGAGTGAGCCTCAGGAGAAAAGCAATGTCCGACCAGCCCAAAGACCAAGCCAAATCCGAATCCGGCTTTCAATATTCCCTCAGCAACCTGAAGCCCGTGACCCCCGCCGCCAAAGTCACCCTCACCTTCCCCGACGGCGCCCAGCGCCAATATGACCAGAACATCACCGGTCTCGATATCGCCAAGGGCATCTCGCCATCGCTCGCCAAGCGCACCGTCGCGATGGCGCTCGACGGTGTGCTCACCGACCTCAACGATCCCATCGAAGCCGACGCCAAGATCGAACTCGTCAACCGCGACGATCCGCGCGCACTCGAACTGATCCGCCACGACTGCGCCCACGTGCTGGCGGAAGCCGTGCAGTCGCTCTGGCCGGGCACGCAGGTCACCATCGGCCCGGTGATCGAGAACGGCTTCTACTACGACTTCTTCCGCAACGAGCCGTTCACGCCGGAAGACTTTGCCGCGATCGAGAAGAAAATGCGCGAGATCATCGCGCGCGACAAACCTTTCACGAAAGAGGTTTGGGATCGCGAAAAAACAAAACAGGTGTTCCGCGACAAGGGCGAGGCCTTCAAGGTCGAACTGGTCGACGCCATCCCCGGCACCGAGCCGATCAAGATCTACTACCAGGGCGACTGGTTCGATCTCTGCCGCGGCCCGCACATGACCTCGACCGGCAAGGTCGGCAATGCCTTCAAGCTGATGAAGGTGGCCGGCGCCTATTGGCGCGGCGACAGCAACAACCCGATGCTGACCCGCATCTACGGCACGGCCTTCGCCAAGCAGGAGGACCTCGATGCTTACCTCAAACAGATCGAGGAAGCCGAGAAGCGCGACCATCGCAAGCTCGGACGCGAGCTCGACCTCTTCCACTTCCAGGAGGAAGGCCCCGGCGTCGTGTTCTGGCACCCGAAGGGCTGGACGATCTTCCAGCAGCTGATCGCCTATATGCGCCGCCGCCTGACCGGCGATTACAGCGAGGTCAACGCGCCGCAGATCCTCGACAAGGTGCTGTGGGAGACCTCGGGCCATTGGGGCTGGTACCGCGAGAACATGTTCGCGGCGCAATCGGCCGGCGACGAAGCCGAGGACAAGCGCTGGTTTGCGCTGAAGCCGATGAACTGCCCCGGCCACGTCCAGATCTTCAAGCACGGCCTGAAGAGCTACCGCGACCTGCCCATGCGCCTCGCCGAGTTCGGCGTGGTGCATCGCTACGAGCCGTCGGGCGCCATGCACGGCCTGATGCGCGTGCGCGGCTTCACCCAGGACGATGCGCATATCTTCTGCACCGAGGAGCAGCTCGCCGACGAGTGCCTGAAGATCAACGATCTCATCCTATCGACCTATGCCGATTTCGGCTTCACCGGCGATCTCACGGTCAAGCTGTCGACGCGGCCGGAGAAGCGCGTCGGCACGGATGCAATGTGGGATCACGCCGAGCGCGTGATGGCGACGGTGCTGCGCGAGATCCAGTCGCAGAACAACCACATCAAGACCGAGATCAATCCGGGCGAAGGCGCGTTCTACGGACCGAAGTTCGAATATGTGCTGCGCGACGCCATCGGCCGCGACTGGCAGTGCGGCACCACGCAGGTCGACTTCAACCTGCCGGAGCGGTTCGGTGCGTTCTACATCGACCATGACGGCGGCAAGAAACCCCCTGTCATGGTGCATCGTGCGATCTGCGGCTCGATGGAGCGCTATATCGGCATCCTGATCGAGCACTATGCCGGCAACTTCCCGCTCTGGCTTTCGCCGGTGCAGGCAGTGGTCACCACCATCACCTCGGAAGGCGACGAATACGCCAAGGTGGTGCTGGAGCAGGCGCGGCGCGCCGGTCTTCGGGTCGAGATCGACCTGCGCAACGAAAAGATCAACTACAAGGTTCGCGAGCACTCGCTGGCCAAGATTCCGGCGCTGCTCGTGGTCGGCAAGAAAGAGGCCGAGACGCATTCGGTCTCGGTCCGCCGCCTCGGCAGCGACGGCCAGAAGGTGATGACGACCGAGGAAGCCATTGCCGCCCTGGTCGACGAAGCAACCCCGCCGGACGTCCGGCGGGCGCGCGGCGCGGTCTGATCGTTGAAATCGATCTAAACTCGCTTTCGGTTGCGGGCGTGCATGCCTATCTCGGCATGGCACGCCCGTCGTCCATCTGAAGAGGCCATCGCAATGCTTGATGCCATCGAACTCCTGAAAACCCGCCGCTCGGTCAAGCCGCGCGAGATGACCGGCCCCGGCCCCTCGCCGGCTGAGCTCGAGACCATTTTGACCATCGGTGCGCGCGTGCCCGATCACGGCAAGCTCGCCCCCTGGCGCTTCATCATTTTCGAGGGCGATGCACGTCAGCGCGCCGGCGAAGTGATCGCCAAGGTCTTTGCCCGCAAGAATCCCGGCGCTCCTGCAGCCGATATCGAGACCGAGCGCAAGCGCCTGACCGATGCGCCGCTGGTGATCGGCATCGTCAGCTTCACCAAGCCGCATCCCAAAGTGCCGGCGTGGGAGCAGGAATTATCCGCAGGTGCCAGCGTCATGAATATCGTCACGGCCGCGACCGCGCTCGGCTACGGCGCTTGCTGGCTCACCGGCTGGTTCTCCTTCGATCGCGACGTGCTTGATGGCCTCGGCCTAAAGGTGGACGAAAAACTCGCCGGGTTCGTGCATATCGGCAAACCGACCAAGCCGAGCGAGGATCGTCCGCGACCGGTCCTTTCCGAAATAGTCACGCGCTTTTAATCGAAGTTTTGTTGACGCCTCTGACGTCTTGCGGCTTTGCTCCCTCGCGAGGGAGGAGCCCGGATGAAGCGTCGTGAATTTCTGGTCGGGGCCGCAATGCTGGCCGGCACGATGGCGCGGAGCCGCGCCACCGACATCCCCGCTCCCGCACCCGACAAGCTGCGAGGCATCACCGCGTTCTTCGAGAATGAGGTGACCACCGGCCGTTTACCGGGCGCGATCGTGCTGATCCACCAGCACGGCAAGCCGGTCTATTTCAAGATGTTCGGCGTGCGCGATGTCAGGACCCGCCTGTCCATGACGCCGGACACGATCTTCGCCATCCATTCGATGACCAAGCCGATCACCAGCCTCGCGGCGATGATGCTGATCGACGAGGGCAAGCTCGCGCTCACCGACCCCGTGTCGAAATACATTCCCCTCTTCGCCAGCACGAAGGTCGGAATGGAGATCACCAAGCCCGACGGTTCGATGGCGCTCGAGATGGTGCCGCCGGACCATCCGGTGACCATCAGGGATTTGATGCGGCACACCTCGGGCATCACCTACGACTACATCGGCGGCAGGTGGGTCGAGCTTGCCTATAAGGCGGCCAATATCTTCGAAGGCCCTTTCAACAACCGGGAATTCGCCGACCGTATCGCGAGGCTCCCGCTGGCGCGCGAGCCGGGGACGCTGTGGCGCTACGGTCACTCCACCGACGTGCTCGGAAGCGTCATCGAGATCATCACCCAGCAGTCGCTCTACGATGCGCTGAAGCAGCGCGTCCTCGATCCGCTCGGCATGACCAGCACCAAATTCGCGTTGTCGACGCCGGACGAGTTCGAGCGGATGGCGCGGCCGCTGCCGAGCGACCAGATCCTGCTCAAAGGCGAGCGCGAACGTCTCGACCATCCGGAATGGCAATCCGGCGGCGGCGGCCTGCTTTCGACCATCACGGACTATCAACGCTTCGCGCAAATGCTGCTCAACGGCGGCGAATTCGACGGCAAGCGCTATCTCAGCCCGGCTGCCTTCAAGGACATGACGAGCGATCAGATCGGGCCCGGCTCCGGCGTCGAACGCGACTATTTTTATTTCCCCGGCGATGGCTTCGGTTATGGCTACGGCATTGCAGTACGAACCGATCCGGGCAACGCCAAACCGCCGCCGGCCGGTTCGATCGGCGAATTGAAATGGGACTCAGGCAGCGGCACCTATTTCGGCGTCGATCCAAAGCTCGATATGGTCTACATCCTGATGGAGCAGACCCAGAACGAACGGGGCCGCATCACGCCCGCGTTCAAGGAACTGGTCTACGGGAGCTTTCCGCCCGAGCTAAGCCGCCCGTGAGGGGCGCTGATCGAACTCGGCAAGCAGCTTTGCGATCTCGGCGGCCGGGCGCGCTGCACTGAACAGAAACCCCTGCACCTCGTTACAGCCTTCGGCGCGGAGCCAGTCGAGCTGATCCTCGGTCTCGACGCCCTCCGCGGTCGTGGTGATCTTGAGGCTGCGGCCAAGCCCCGAGATCGCACGCACGATCGCGACGCAATCGGGCCGCTGCGCCAGATCCTTCACGAAGGAGCGGTCGATCTTGATCTTGTCGAACGGGAAGCTGCGGAGATAGCTGAGACTGGAATAGCCGGTGCCGAAATCATCCATGGAGATGCCGACACCGAGCTCGCGCAGTTGATGCAGGATCGCGAGGTTGGCGTCGGTCTCGGCCAGGAAGATCGACTCGGTGATTTCGAGCTCGAGCCGCTTCGGCGACAGGCCGGACTGCGCCAGCGCCGAGATCACGACCTGAACCAGATTGCGGCTGCGGAATTGCGCCGGCGACAGATTGACCGCGACCTTGACGTCGGAGGGCCACTTCACCGCTTCCTGGCAGGCCTCGCGCAGCACCCATTCGCCGAGCTGGGTGATGAGGCCGATGTCTTCCGCGACTGGAATGAATTCCGCCGGCGAGACCATACCCTTGTCGGGGTGGCGCCAGCGCAACAGCGACTCGAAGCCGGAGATGCGGTCTGATGCGATCGACACCAGCGGCTGGTAGTGCAGCTCGAACTCGCCATTGGCAAAGGCGCGGCGCAGATCGACCTCCATGTCGCGGCGCTTCTGCGCCTGCAGGTCCATCTCGCGTTCGAAAAAATGGTGCACGCCGCCACCGTCGGATTTCGCCCGGTACAGCGCCATATCGGCGTTGCGCATCAGTTCCTCCGACGTCGTGCCGTCGCCCGGCGACAGCGCGATGCCGATGCTGGCACCGATCACCATCTCCTGACCGTCGATGTCGTACGGCGCCTTCAGCAAATCGATCAGCAGCGTCGCGCAGGTGCTCGCCTCGTTCGGCGAAACGTCTGCGGCGAGGATCACGGCGAACTCATCACCACCAAGCCGCGCCGCGAGATTGGCGCCGCGAACAGCCGTGGTGAGACGTTCGGCCACTTCCTTCAACAGGCGGTCTCCGGACGGATGCCCGAAGGAATCGTTGATGTTCTTGAACAGGTCGAGATCGATATAGAGCACGCCGACCCGCTTGCCGCCCGCCTGGTCGAGCGCCTGCTTCAGGCGTTCCCGGAAATATTCGCGGTTGGGCAGGTCGGTGAGACCATCGTGGTGCGCCATATAGGCGATCCGCGCTTCCGCCTTGCGCCGCTCGGTGATGTCGGCCACCGCAACCAGATAACCGTCGCGATCGTTGAAGAAGACGCGGCGGCCAAAGGTGAGCACTTCGATCTCGCTGCCATCGGCGCGCAAGTGACGCCAGTTGCGCGAGGAATGGTAGGTTTCCCCGATCCGCTCGAGCGCCTCGGCGTGGCTTTCCCACTCGTCCTCGGGCCAGATCTGGTGCAACTTCATGCGTAGGAAGGCGGCGCGACTGTAGCCGTAATGCTGGACCGCGGCGTCATTGACGCTGAGGAATTGCTTGGTTTCGGCGTCGAACACCCACATCGGCATCGGATTATTGTCGAACAGCAGGCGGAACGAAGCGTCGCGTCGCTTCATCGCAGTGACATCGGAGATGGTCAGCGAAAGGACCTCGGCGAACGCCGTCGCGCTCATGCGCAGATAGCGGCCATCGCTCGTGATCTCGAGCTGCTCACCGCGGCCGCCCAAGACCGTCTTCAGCAAGAATTCCATGATTTCAGCCGCTGCCAGCAGCGTGGTGCCCTGGCCGATCTGGCGCCACAACAGGCCGCTGCTCGTCACATCAAGCAGCAACTCCGCGCTCTTGTTGTGATGCACGACCTGAAAATCGAACGGCTGACCGTTCGCATCGCGCAGCGTCGCCAGCGAGACCACGGCATCGTCGGTCGCCGAAAAGATCGCATCCAGCAGGTTGTACTGCGCGCCGCGCTCGTTGACATAGGCGCCGACCAGCGTCGCGCCCCAGCGCGAGGCGGTCGGCAGCGCCAGCAGATCGTAGGTCCTGACCATGCCGTCGCGCACGCAATGGGCGCTGGCCTGGTGCGGCCGTCCGTTCTTGAGCGCGCTTGCCACCGCTGTTGACAGCGCGGTTGCATAATCTGGCGGCAGCTCCTGGACCGGAATGTCCCAGCGCTCGTCGCCGAGCCATTTCTGCACGTAGCGTCCGCTGCGCGACAGTTCGAGCGTGCCCTCGCCCTTCAACAGTGCGATGTGATCGGCCAGCCGTCCAAGGCTGCCGAGCATCACGTCTTCATATCGCGGCAGCCGGTCACCCGGCCTCAATGCGGCACGCCATTTGCGTTGAAGCACCGGGATGTCGTCAAACATTTCGGTGGCCGGTTTGCCCGGCATCTTCTTCGCGGCACTCATTGCAGTCCCCAACGCACTTTTCCGGCGCATCCAAAGACCGGCCTGCTTAATGGCGTGTAAAAGGCCGCAGCCGCCAGTTCCGTTACAGTGATTATGACAGTTTTAAGTCGCGCGTTGGTTAGTGCGCGTTAGAGACTATGACGGTGGCTTGAAATACGAAGCGGAGGTTTCGTGCACAGCTGCATCGCCGCCGCCATCACTACTGCGCCTCCCCCGCCAACCTCTCAATCACGAGATCCAGTAGCGCGCGCAGACGCGCCAGCCGCTTGAGATCGCGGTGATAGCCGACATAGGTGTCGCGGCCCGGCGGGCTTGCGCCGATATCGAACGCGACCAGGCGGCGGTCGCGATCGCCGAGCGGACGCGGCAGCACGGCAAGACCGCCACCAGCGGCGCAAAGCTCGGCTTGCGCTTGCCTGTTGTTGCTGCGCGCGGCGATCTCCGCCTTCGGCAACGTGCGCTTCAGCCAGACGGCGTCGGGCATCTCGGCGAATTCCGCGTTCATGGTCACGACGCGGGTGTCGCTGCCATCACCGGGGCGCGGCGGCTTGCTGCCCTTCTTGCCGTAAAGCGCGTAGGGAATGTGGAGCAGCTTCCGGGAAATGACCTCGGGCTCGTTGAACGGCTTGATGCGAAAGACGAGGTCAGCTTCGCGCCGCGGCAGGCTGTAGAGCCGGGCATCGGTCAGGAGTTCGACTATCACCTTGGGATGGCGCTTGCCGAACGCCGCGATGGCAGGCGACAGCATCAGCGTGCCGAACCAGTCCGACGAGGAAAGACGCAAGGTCCCGTCGAGCTGCGTCGTAGACCCCGTCGCCTGCCGCTCAAGCGCGAGCGCCTCCTCCTCGATCCGCTCGGCATGGGCCAGCACGGCCGCGCCTTCGTCGGTGAGGACAAAACCGTCGGCCGTGCGCTGGAACAGCGCCTGCCCGAGCGCCTGCTCGAGCGCGCGCAGCCGGCGTCCCATCGTCGGCTGGGTCTGCCCGATTTTTCGCGCGGCAGCACCCAACGTGCCTTCGCGCGCAATCGCCAGGAAGATGCGCAGATCGCTCCATTCCATCGGATTTCCTCTTCATTCAAAAATGCACGAGTATCGTACATCCTTGTTTCTTCCCATACAAAAACTCATGGGCCTATTGGAGGCCGACAACGGAGCGAGACGACCATGACGAGACCAGCGACGATGCACGCGGGCGTGCTGGAGTCCCACAACGCGCCCTTGCGCATCTCAACCATCTCCACGCCCGAGATCGGCCCGCGCGAGGTGCTGGTGCGTATCCGCGCCAGCGGCGTCAATCCACTCGACACCAAAATCCATGCCGGCGCTGCGGCGCATGCGCGCCATCCGCTGCCGGCGATCCCCGGCATCGATCTCGCTGGCGTGATCGAGCAGACCGGAGACGAGGTCTCGCGGTTCAAGGTTGGCGACGAGGTGTATGGCATGACCGGCGGCGTCGGTGGCGTGCAGGGATCGCTCGCCGAATTCGCCGCTGTCGATGCCGACCTGCTGGCGCTGAAGCCTGCCAATCTGAGCATGCGCGAGGCCGCCGCCCTGCCTCTGATCTTCATCACCGCATGGGAAGGCCTGATCGACCGTGCCGCCTTGAAGGCCGGACAGAAAGTGTTGATCCATGGCGGCGCCGGCGGCGTCGGCCATGTCGCTATCCAGATTGCACGCGCGTTCGGCGCGGAGGTGTTTTCGACAGGCTCGGCCTCGCAACGCGCGACCATCGAAGGTTTTGGCGCCACCTTCATCGACCGCGAGGTCTCAGTCGACGCTTACGTCGACGAGCACGCCTGCGGCCGCGGCTTCGACATCGTTTACGACACCGTCGGCGGCAAGGTGCTCGATGCGTCCTTTGCGGCGGTGCGCCGCTTCGGCCATGTCGTCAGCGCGCTCGGCTGGGGCACGCATGCGCTGGCACCGCTGTCGTTCCGCGCCGCCAGCTATTCCGGCGTGTTCACCCTGCTGCCGCTGCTCACAGGCGAAGGCCGTGCGCATCACGGGGAGATCATGGCGGAAGCCACGCGCCTCGCCGAGGCCGGCAAGCTGGTGCCGCTGCTCGACGCCAGGCACTTCACGATGGAGAGCGTGGGCGAAGCCTATGCGCTGATCCGGGACCACGCCACCAAGGGCAAGCTGGTGGTCGATATCTGAAGCGCAGTCGCAGGGCTGACCATCCTGCGAGGCACGCGCGACTAGTCCTCGCTGGATGCCGTGAAGCGGTTGCGCAGGTAAGCCTGCGAGAGCAGGAAGAACAGCGCGCGCTCGCCGTGATATTTGGCTGACGGCCGCGTGCGCTCGAAGCCATCGGCAAAGATCTTGCCGGACTGGTCGCAGACCTGCCACCGCCAACCGAACCGTTTGCGCCTGGTGAGGATCACTTCGAACATGCCGACGCGCTTGGTCCCCTGCTCCTTACCCGGGCGCAGGCCATTTAGCAGCGCCGGGGTCCCCCATTGGACGGATGCCCGACATATAACCCAGCAGGACGGAAAGCGAATGAAATTGATTATCGGAATTGCGTATCTTGCAAAGGTCATAACGAAGTCGCGGTGAGGCTGGAATAAGCCGATGCCGCCGGTGTTTTCTTCCTCCGCTGCGCGGCGTGGTCGCGCTTGCCGCCGGTATGCAAGGTGAAACACAGTGGGACTGTCCGGTAAGCGAATGCTCACCGGGCTTTCACAACAAATGTTGCATTCGAGTGGCGCCGAAGGATGCGCCGGATGAGAAGCGCGGTACGATGTTGTGGAAATCCATGCAGTCGAACGTCGTGCCGAGGCAACGCAAGGTCAGCGTGCGACGACTTCGACCTCGCCGTCGACGCCGTTCACGACGTTGAAGCCGCGCTCGTAGACCTTGCCCTCGTTCTTGGCGATGGCACGGTATTCGCCCTCGGAGAGCACGACGCGGGGGAAGGCGCCGATCGATTCCTTGATGACGTCGCCGCCGGGCGTCAGCACCGACCAGGCGGTGTTGGCGAGCGCCTCGCCGCCCTTGTCGCTGACGAGCTTGAGCGTGATCACCGCGGCGCGGTGGGTGATGGTGACGTCGGTGAGCTTGCCGGCCTGGACGCGGATGTCCGAGCGCACCACCGAATTGGCGTCGCCGTAATTGGAGATGATGTAGTAGGTGCCCTCGGGCAGCAGCACGACGTCGCCAGCGGCGACGTTCGGCACGAGCGAAGCCCGCTCGCCGGATTCGAACTGGCTGCCCTTGTAGATCGCGAACGAGATCTGGTTCTGCGGGATGCGGCTAGTGCCGACGCGGCCCTCGATGCGCAACCCCCCGGCCGGCAGCACGAAGGACTCGCGGTCGGTCTCGGCCTTCAGACTGACGGTGCGCACCGCGCTGACGAGGCCGAAGGCGACGTGCACGACATAATTGCCCGGCGGCAGCACGATGTTGGGCGTCGCGTTGCGGTCCTCGCGGATCAGCTTGAACGTGCCGTTCTCGTCGGGACGATCGGCGAACACGCGCCACACCAGGCCGCTGGTGATCGCAGGCGTGTCCTTGCCGTATTTGGCGGACAGCGACAGCACGGCCTGGCCGGGCGCGGCCGCATTGAGGGGAGCTGCCGGCGGCACGCTCGTCACCGCGGGCGGTGGCATGCTCGGCGTATTCGGCTGTGTCAGGGTCGGTGGCAGGCTTGGGGGACCGGCGCCCGGACCGGACGGCGGCGCCAGGCTGACGGCGCCGCCGGGATCTGGCACCGAGGCCGGAGGCACCGGCGGCGGACGATCGGAGAAAAGCTGCGCCCGCGCGGAAGTTAGGCCTGACAAACCGAGGCATGCGGCCAAGAATGTGGCCAAGACAAACGCCGGCAGCGGCATGCCGCCGCGCCGCCATCTGATGATGCCGTCACCCCCTGGAGTCATGCCTCCTGCTTTTCACCGAAAACGCGGCAAATTCAAGCCTCTGAAATCCCGGGGATTACGGTCCTTTGGAACCCGGTTGACGTCTGCGTGATTACATCTGAGGCAACGGGCCCTCGCCACACTCCTGCCCCCCTGCGTCCCGAACGCTATAAACCATGCTTTGTCCTGTTTCTGGCGAAGCGGCAGCGCGGCGCCTACTCTGGAGTGAGGACGGCCCGAGGTAGGAGAGTTTCGGTGCTGGATATCTTGAGAGGCCGGGCTTCGAACGGCGCGAATGGCGAGAAAGTCGGCCTTGGCAGTATCCGCCGGCCTGTTATCGGTCTCGCCCTCGGCGGCGGCGCAGCGCGCGGTTTTGCCCATATCGGTATCATGAGAACGCTGCTGGCCAACGGCATCGTGCCCGATGTCGTGGTCGGCACCTCGATCGGTGCTGCGGTCGGCGGCGCCTATGCGGCCGACCGGCTCGACGCGCTG
The DNA here is from genome assembly GCF_936928535.1 of uncultured Bradyrhizobium sp. Taxonomy (GTDB): domain Bacteria; phylum Pseudomonadota; class Alphaproteobacteria; order Rhizobiales; family Xanthobacteraceae; genus Bradyrhizobium. The sequence goes on from NZ_CAKZHY010000093.1 coordinate 38,178, forward strand.
GAGGATTGGGCCCGCAGCCTGCAGGGCGTGCGCAACATCCTCGGCTATCTCGACATCCGCCTCAACGGTTCGGGCCTGATCGGCGGCGAGAAGCTCGCAAGCCGGCTGGAGGAATCGATCGGCCAGACCCTGATCGAAGACCTGCCGATGAAATATGCCTCGGTCGCGACCGAGGTCCGGACCGGCCACGAGATCTGGCTGACACGCGGCCGTCTGGTCGAGGCGATGCGCGCCTCCTATGCGCTGCCCGGCATCTTCTCGCCCGTGATGATCGGTGACCGCTGGCTGGTGGACGGCGCATTGGTGAACCCGGTGCCGGTCTCGGCGGCGCGGGCGCTCGGCGCGGAAATCGTCATCGCGGTCAATCTGTCCACCGACATCTTCACGCATTCGACGACGATTCATGCGCATGGGGCGATGCCCGTGCCGGTCGCCGCCCCTGTCGCCGAGGAGGTTCCGGCCAAGCGGCGTTTTCCGCGCATCTTCTCGCCGGAGAAGACCGTCAAGCGCGAGTTCTTCGGCAGCGCCGGCCGTCCAGGCATCTCGTCGGTGATGATCGATGCCTTCAACATCATGCAGGACCGCATCACCCGTGCGCGGCTCGCCGGCGATCCGCCGGACCTCCTGATCACGCCGCGGGTCGGCCAGTTCGGCTGGTTCGACTTTCACCGCGCCGAAGATCTGATCGCGCACGGCGCGCGCGCCGCCGAGCGCGCGCTGGAACAGATCCAGGAAACCATCGACGTGCTGGCGCCCCCGCCCGAAGGCGCGGCGCCGAAGGCGGCCGAATAAGTCTGGCTCAGGCCGTCTTGATGTAGTCGCGCAGGGCTTCCTGCTCGGACTCGTATTCGCGCACGCGCCATTTGACAATGTCGCCGATCGAGATCAGCCCGACCACCTTGTTGTTCTCGAGCACCGGCAAGTGGCGGAACTTGCCTGTTGTCATCATCTCCATCAGCTCGGCGACCGTGTCGGTCTCCTTGCAGCTCACGACCTTGCGCGTCATGACCTGGGAGACCGGCTCGTCCAGCACGCCGGCGCCGCGCTCACCGAGCACACGCACGATGTCGCGCTCGGACAGGATGCCCTCGAGCCGGCTCTGGTCCATGACCAGCACCGCGCCGATCTTCTTCTCGCCGAGCAGCTTGACGGCAGCGGCGAGCTTGGCATCGGGCGCGACGCTCAGGATCTGGTGGCCCTTGGTATTGAGAATGGAACGTACCGTCATTGTCGCCTCCCTGAATCGGACCCGTCCGCTTTGCGCGGTCCGGACTTGTTCGCGAGTCTTCAACTAACAGTTTCAGCGCCGGTTTCACGCTCGAGCGCTTTGCGAAGTGCAGCTTCCATGAGCTTGCTGCTTCGGAACATTCTTGACGGGAATGATGGATGAATTCGGGCTGAGCCGCAAGCGCCGCTTCAAATACCGCTTGAAATGTCCTGTGATGACGCATCCGCAGCATCACCGTTTCGCACACGCGGCACAGGATCGAACAGCGCGAACAGCAGCAAGCCTGCAAAGAAGCCACCGATATGCGCTTCCCAGGCAACACCTGCGCTATCGCGTTCGACGCCGATCGCGCCGACGCCGAAGATGATGTTGAGGGCGAACCACACGGCGAGGAAGCCGACGATCCGCCGGTCGCGCAGCGCCTGCAGCAGTGGAAGCGCCGGAACCCTTGCTGCGGTATCGGCGTCCGAACGGCTGAACGACAGGAAGCTGCCGCGCACGAACGCGAACCGGATCGCCGCCGCCATCGCACCCGATACCGAGGCCGATGCGCCGATCATCGGCACCACGGCATGCTCATGGGTGACGAGATGGGCGAGCGCGCCGGCGGCGGCCGTCACCGCCAGGAACACGAAGAAGCGCAAGCCGCCGAAGCGCCGCGCCAGGGCGCTGCCGAATGGCAGCAGCCACAACACATTGAAGGCGAGATGGGTGAGATTGGCGTGCAGCAGCGAATAGGTGACGAAGGTCCAGACCTTCGCACCGGCGCCGCCCGCGAACTGCAGATTGACCAGCGAGGAATCGTAGCGCTTCGGGATGAAGCCGAAGACGTCGATGGTCCAGTTCTCCAGCTCCGGCGGCAGCAACACCCGCAGATGGATCAGCGCCAGCAGCAGGACATAGGCCGTCAGCGGCCACGGCAAGGTCAGGATCGGCTCGCGCGGGGCCTCTTCGAGGACGATGGCGGGCTCGTCCGACGGTGGTTGTGGCGGGGAATCCAAGGCGGTTTCGCTTTCAGGCGCGATCAGGCAACGGTTCTCGAAGCAAGGACTTGGAGATAGTCGCGTTTACCGGCCTTGCGCAAGTGCACAAAAGGAAAAGGCAGGGCCCTGGGAAAAGCCCTGCCTGTCCGTGTCGGCCTTTCCGACGCAACGAGAGAATAAGGTGTATCCCTACCCCTCCCCGCGGCCAGTGACCAAACTGTTTGACGCCCGTGTACAGGCCTCGCCGAGAACCTGGAGAAAGCGGCGAGGCTTGCGACTGCAATCACCATAGCAGGCGTGCGGCGAACGCAAAGCGCATAGTTAATTTAACGTTAACGACGCAAAGGCCGCGCTGCGGATGCCAAAAACGCGTCCGCGGCATGGACGCTGCAATTCCCCTCCTGCACAACATCAAAGGGATCTCGGGTGCGCTGAAGCGGGACAGCTTTGTCCCATGAGGTTGCGCCGAGAAGTAAGCGTCGATCATGAAGCATCCATCGAGCAGCGCGTTCTTCGCGTATTGGGACAAGAAGCGCGGCAGCGCGCGGGCCCCTGACCGGGCCGATATCGACCCGGCCGCCGTGCGCGAGCTGCTGGGCGACATCTTCGTCCTGTCCTGCGAGCCAGGCTTTCCGTTCCGCGTCGCCGGCACCCGCCTCTGCGCGCTCGCAGGCCTCGATCTCAAGGACCAGGGCTTTGCCACCTTGTTCACCGAGGCGAGCCGCGGCGAGATCGAGGAGATCACGACAATCGTCGCCGACGAGACCCTGGGTGCGATCGCCGGCCTCACGGCGCAGCGCGAGGACGGCAGCAAGGCGCATCTCGAGCTGCTGCTGTTGCCCTTCAATGCCCGCCCGCATACGCCTGTCAGCGTGACCGGTGTGCTCGCGCCGTTCGAGGATGAATGCGGCGCGCTCGGCCCGTTCACGGTCACCTCCTGGCGCTACCTGCACCAGCCCGAAAAACTGCTGCCGCGCGCGATCCGCAAGCTGCAGATCGCACGCGGGTTGATGGTGTATGAGGGGCTGCGCTAGGCAGCCTCTCTCGTCGTGCTCACGGCATCGCCAGATGCCAGGCGCCGTTCAAGAAGCCGTCGCCAGTGACGTCGCCGGGCTTGGTGTCCTTGGCGAAAGTATAGAGCGGCTTGCCCTTGTGGGCCCACTGCTTGGAGCCGTCATCGCGGGTGATGATGGTGTAGCCGTCGCCGGGCGTGTCGCTGGCCTCAGCCTTCAGCGCCGGCCAGTTTGTCGCACACGGCCCGTTGCAGGCGGACTTGCCGTCCATGTCCTTGTCGAACGTGTAGAGCGACATACCCTTGGCGTCGGTAAGCACGTTGCCCTTGTCGGTCTTGCCGGTCTTGGTCGGCGGTGCGGCGAAGGCCGCGGAGGCGAGCGCGAGCGAGGTTGCGAGCGTGAGTGCGAGGCGGATCGAGGACGTCGTCATGGTATCTCCTGTCATGCAGATGGCTTGCACGAGGTAGGACGCCGCGACCCGCGCACTATTCCTCGTGAGCGGGCAAAGATATTTTTGGCTGCGTAGAGTAACGTCGCGGAATAAATTGCTGACGAAGATACGGGACAACGAAGATGAGCAAGCCTCGATGGCGCCGTGCGCACGCCAGTGATCTCGAGGCGATCAGTGCGATCGCAGCGCGGATTCATCCTGATCTCCCTGAAAGCCCCAGCGTGCTCGCGGAAAAGATGCGGCTTTATCCGGATGGTTGCCGCGTGCTCGCCGCGGGCAACGCCATCGCAGGCTACGGCCTCGCGCATCCCTGGATGCAGCAACGGATCCCGCCGCTCGACCATTTCCTCGACCGATTGCCCGATGCGGCCGACTGTATCTATCTGCACGACGTCGCCGTGCTGCCCGAGGCCCGCGGCGGCGTGGCGCGCAGCTATGTCGCGGAGATCGAACGGCTCGCGCGATCGTCAAGTCTTGCGACGCTTGCGCTGGTCTCGGTCCACGGTACGCGCGTGCTGTGGGAGCGTCTCGGCTTCCAACCCGTCACGCCGGATGCGGCGCTAAGCGCCAAACTCGCGTCCTATGGCGCGAACGCGACCTACATGCTGCGCAGGCTCGCCCCATAGGCCCTGCCCCGCGCCCCCTCAGCCGCGGCGCTTCTTCTTGTTTTTCTTGCCCGACGCACCCGGCCATTCGGTGACCGATGGCGCGTGTTTGGCGTCGCCGGATTTGTTGCCGAATTTCTTGTTTTTCGTCCCGAACGCCGGCTTGCCGGATTTGCCGCCGTCATGAGGCTTTGCGTGGGGCTTGCCGTGCGGCTTGCCCTCGGGCTTTCCCCGTGGCCTATCGTGCGGCTTCCGCTCGTTCGCGTTCCACGGATCGTCGCTGCGGCGGGCAACCTGATCGTCGTCACCGTCATCGCGCTCGCGAGCGCGGATGCGCTTCTCGGCCGGCGCATTCGCTTGCGGCGCGCCCGTCACCAGCTCGATCCGGATGCTGTCCTCCTTGTCCGGTCGCTTGACCTTGGCGGCAAAAGCTTCCGCAACGCGCTCGGAAATCTCGAACTCCGTGGTGGTGTCGCTGATCTTGATCGCACCGATATCGCGCTTGTCGATGCCGCCGCGGCGGCAGATCATCGGTAGCAGCCACCGCGCTTCGGCATTCTTGCGACGGCCGATGGCGGCCCGGAACCAGACCGTCGGCTCCCCCATGACGTGCTTCGCCGACGACTTCCCCGACTTGGCGCGAGGCCGCTCGGAGCGATCATCGCCGTGCGCGGCGCGATGACGATCGTCACGCGGCCGATTGCTTCGTTCGCCCGGATCGATGATGTCTTCCGGCGACGGCAGCCGCGCGCGGTAAAGCCGCGCGAGCGCGGCGGCGATATCTTCCGCTGACCGCTCGGCCAGCAGGGCCTTCGCCAACTCCAGATCGTCCGATGTTGTCTCCTCAGTGAACAACACGTCCTTCATGCGCTCATGATCGAGCTTGCGGATCTCATCCGCCTGCGGCGCCGTGCCCCAATTCGCCTCGATGCCAGACAGATTTAACAATACCTCGGCACGCCGCCGTCGTATCGGCGGCACCAGCAGAACGCTGACGCCCTTGCGGCCGGCGCGCCCGGTGCGGCCTGAGCGATGTTGCATAACCTCCGGATCGTTCGGCAGATCGGCGTGAATGACGAGGTCGAGGCTCGGCAGGTCGATGCCGCGCGCGGCAACGTCGGTCGCGACGCAAACGCGGGCGCGCCCGTCCCGGAGCGACTGGAGCGCCAAAGTGCGCTCGTTCTGCGTCAACTCACCTGACAGAGCCACCACGGAAAAACCGCGCTCCAGCAGCGCTGCCTGCAAATGCCTGACGGCATCGCGCGTATTGCAGAACACCAGCGCGCTCGGTGCCTCGTAGAAGCGCAGCACGTTGACGGCGGCATGCTCGACGTCACCGGGTGCGACCCGGATGGCGCGATACTCGATGTCGGCGTGACCGCCCTCGTCGCCCGCGACCTCGATCCGAAACGCGTCCTGCTGGTACTGTTTGGCCAACGCCACGATGCCGCGCGGGAACGTCGCCGAGAACAGCAGCGTGCGGCGCGTCTCCGGCGTGGTCTCGAGGATGAATTCCATGTCCTCGCGAAAGCCGAGATTGAGCATCTCGTCGGCCTCGTCGAGCACGACGACCTTCAGTTCGGATATGTCGAGGCGGCCCCGCCGCAAATGATCGCACAGGCGGCCGGGCGTGCCGACGACGATATGCGCGCCCGCGGCCAGCTCCCGCTGCTCCCGGCGCGGGTCCATGCCACCGACGCAGGAAACGACACGCGCCCGCGCATGCTCATAAAGCCAGATGAGCTCGCGCTGGACCTGCAGGGCGAGTTCGCGGGTCGGCGCGACGATCAGCGCCAGAGGCGCCGCGGCTTGTGCGAACCGCTCGGCGTCGCCCAGAAGGTCCCTGGCCATGGCAAGACCGTAAGCGACGGTCTTGCCCGAGCCTGTTTGCGCCGACACCAAGAGGTCGCGGTCGACCGCATCCTCGCCGAGCACGGCGAGCTGAACAGGTGTCGGTGAATCGTAATTACGCTCGGCCAACGCACGGGCGAGCGGCGGGGTCAGGGCCGGAAAAGACACGGAATGGAAAACCTTGGTTGGTCCGGGCGCGGAACGGAAAGCCGAGGGGCCCGACCCTGCAATCGCTGCAGAAGGCCCGGTCACACCCATGATGATTTTGATTTGGACGCTCTTTACGCCAGATGCGGCCAAATCGCCATGGCTTTGATGCATGGCATTGGCGACAGGGTGAACGGGTTTGGGAGGCTCGGCCCGGCTCTTTTGGCGCTCTTTTCGGCCGAACGGCGGAGTTTTGCAGCTTTCTCGCCTGAATCGGACGTACCAAGGATGCACCAATGACGCGACAAGTGGACTAAGGTCGGGCAGAGATTGGTAGGAGCACAACGATGCGATTGGCGGTCATTTCCGACATTCACGGCAACCTTGCTGCTTTGGAAGCCGTGCTGGCCGACATCAAGGCGCGTGGTGTCGACAAGACTGTCAACCTCGGTGATTGCGTCACCAGCCCGTTGTGGCCGAGAGAAACGTACGAAGCGCTGCAATCACTCGCCTTGCCGACCGTGCGCGGTAACCACGACCGCTGGATCGAGGAGTTTCCGGAAGAAAAGCTCTCTCCTGCAGGCAGGTACGCGCGCAACGCGTTGACGGCGGAGCAGCGCCTCGCGCTCCATAAGCTGCCTCCGCAGCTACGGCTTGAGAACGGAATCCTCGCCTGCCATGGCACGCCTGACAACGATACGGCGTGCCTGCTGGAGGAATCGCTCGACGACGGCCGCTTCGTGCCAGCTCGCCGCGACGTGCTGGAATCGCGCCTCGCCAGCGAGCCGATGGCGCGCGTGGTCCTGTGCGGCCACAGCCACCGCCAAGCGGCCGTTCATGGACCGAATGAGTGCCTGGTTGTCAATCCGGGCAGCGTTGGGTGCCCGGTGTTCGCGGACATTCCTTTTGCGGCCAAGCTGGAACACCGCTCGCCCCATGCCCGCTATGCGATCATCACACAGCGAAAAAGAGGCTGGCAGGTCGAGCTGTTGGCCCTGGAATATGACTGGGAGGCGGCATCAGCGCGTGCTCTTGCCAACAACCGTCCGGAATGGGCACAAGCCATGTTGGCCGGATACGTGAAATAGCAGCTCGCGTGAGAGCGAAATAACAGGTGAAACATGGCCGACAGCATATCGCTCGCCGACAAGCTCGCGACCTTCAATGACCACTGGTCGCCACGCACAGTCACGACCTTCAACGATTGCGACGTGATGGTGGTGAAGGTGAAGGGCGAATTCACCTGGCACAAGCACGACGACACCGATGATTTCTTTCTCGTCCTGAAGGGTACGCTCGACATCGAGTTGCGGGACCGCACCGTGACGCTCCGCCCCGGCGAGCTCTACGTGGTGCCCAAGGGGGTCGAGCATCGTCCGGTGGCACGCGAGGAGGTTCATCTGATGCTGATCGAACCGATCGGCACGCCGAACACGGGCGACAAGGCGACGGCCGCGTCGCGCAAACTCGCATAGCAGGCGCTGATCTAATCCCTTGATGGCACGAGCCTGCCGGAGCTGCCGGCCAGCCTTGCCTTCGCCCGCACCACAAATTCTTTGGCCACGCGACTGACGGCGCGGATAGCGCGCCAGGCTTCGGTCGCCTGCAACCACGCCTTCATCTCCATGAACTTGCCGTAGGTCCAGGCGAAAGCCGGGATCCGCATCAGCTTGTCGCGCGTCAGGTGAAACAGGCGCTCGACCAGCACGAGCTTGAGCAGCTCGCAACCGACAAACGCCGCCATACCGCTGAGGAACTGACCTGTTGCAACGAGGTATGCTGCCAGCGGCTTGATCGGCTCAAGGATGATCACCGGCACCGAAAACAGCGCGAGCGACGGATAGGGTGGCAGCGACCTGATCCAGGCGCGCAGCCGCTTGAATTCCAGATTCCGTTCAAGCCAACGCGAAATCGGCCGTGCGACGGCCATGAAGACCGCATCCACCAGGAAGTAGATGGCGGCGAGGATATAGGTGACGGGTCTCAGGATTCGCTTCACGATGCACTCTCCCGTGAACCAAAAGCCGGAGACCGGGCTTAAGTTTCGCCTCAAGGTGAATTTCTCGTGGATTCCCTGTGGAACTTTTTGGGCAGGCGACCTGACCTGACTTAGATCTCGGCGTAGATTTCAAGCAGATTGCCATCAGGATCCCTGAAAAACAGCGTGCGATGCCCGAACGGCTGGTTCGTCGGTGGCGACAGAAGCTCAACGCCCTGCCGCACGAGTTCCTCGGCGCAGGCGTCAACGTCGGCTGGGGAGACTTTGAAAGCCAGTTGCAGCGAGGCACTCCCTGCCGGTGTCGGCGCATCAGAGGCCGTGCGGCTTGGTCGCGCCAATGCCAGCGTGTTGCTTCCTATCCCGTACTCGATCCAGTTCGGCGATAGTTCGCGCAGCAGCGACAAGGCGATCACGTCCTCGTAGAAGCGGCGCATCGCGGCCATGTCGCGCACGAAGATGACGGTGTAGTCGATCGCACGGATGGCGCTGAAGGGCGAGCGGGTACGGTTGGGTTCGTTTGCCATGGTCTCGTTTATTCCAACTCTGACGCGTAGCCCGCATGGAGTAACAGCGGAATGCGGGATCGGCGGCCCCGGATTGCGTGGCGCTCGATCCGGGCTACAATCATTCCACCAATTCCGGCCACGGCACGATGGTCGATTTCACCGTCTTCATCGCCATCGCATCCTTGACCGCCTGCGCCACACCCTGCTCGGTGAACGGATAGATCGTCTGCATCTTCAGCCACGGGTATTTGTCGCGGGTGCGGTAGAGCATATCGACGCCGAGCGGCAGGTCGTTGCCGGTAAAGCCCCACGAGCCGAGCACGTTGAGGTCCTTGGTGCAGATACGGTGCCAGGAGGTCTCGATCGAACCGGCGTCGGTGAACTGGCCCATTTCGACATAGGTGCCGCTGTCGCGCAGCATCTCGATGCCTTCGGGGCCGGCGGTCGGGTGGCCCGAGCAATCCATCACGAGATCAGCACCGAAGCCGCCGACGATCTCGCGGACACGCGTGATGCGCTCCTGCGGCGATTTGATCTCCTCGATGTTCACGGTGGCTTCCGCGCCGAACTCACGCGCGAGCTTGAGCCGCGGCTCCTCCGGTGCGCCGACGCAGATCACGCGCCCTGCCCCCATTTCTTTTGCCGCCGCGACCGCCAAAATGCCGATCGGGCCCGAGCCCTGGATCACCACCGTATCGGCCCAGGTGAATCCGCCAGCGCGGGTCGCGCGGTTGAAGGCACGGATGCAGGAGGTCAGCGGCTCCGACAGCGCACCGAGACGCAGCGACATGTCATCGGGCAATTTGTAGATCTTGGTGCCCGGCAGCATGTCGAGATCGACATAGACATATTCGGCCCAGCCGCCCCACATATGCGGCGCCTTGTCGAAGCCGAGATAGCGACCGTAATAGACAGGCGTCAGGCATTTGTTCGCTGTCTGCGGATAATGGATGCAGTAATAGCAGCGGCCGCACGGCATCAGCGGCGGGATCATCACCTTTGATCCGACCTTGAGCGGCTTGCTCATGAAATCCTCGGTGAATTCCTCGCCGCATTCGACGATGACACCGCCGAGCTCGTGACCGAGGGTGAACGGCCACGGCAGCGGCTTCGGCCAGTGACCTTTCAGGATATGCAGATCAGTGCCGCAGACACCGCACGCCCCGATCTTGATCAGCGCGGCCTTCTTGCCGACCTTCGGCCACGGCACCGTCTTGATCACGGGCTCCGAGCCCGGTCCGGCGTGAGTGCATACGCGGATTGAATCCATGGCTGTTTCCTCGCGGCCCGTCTTGTGTTGAATGATTGTGTGGGCTCTGACGGAGCGTATGTGAGGTTCGGCAAGATGCCAACCGCGGCAGCGCGTCGTAGCCCGCATGAAGCACAGCGCAATGCGGGAAAATGGCCACAGCTTGCGCTGCGCTCCATCCAGACTACAGGCGCCTCGGGCGCAATCCTGCCAAGGTGATCGCTTGAACCCCCTCCCCCAGAATCCCTTGGCCGCGTCCGGTTCGTTCGCGGCCATGAAGTCCGTGCCTTACAGGTTGCAGTTCATCGCCTATGTGCTGGCGATGATGGCCGACAATATCGAGCATGTGATCAGCTATTGGGTGGTGTTCCAGAAATTCCACTCGCCGACGCTGGGTGGCTTTGCCGTGCTGTCGCACTGGCTGCCGTTCCTGCTGTTCTCGGTCGTGGTCGGCGGGCTGGCCGACCGGTTCGATCCGCGCCGCATCATCCAGTGCGGCATGCTGCTGTTCATCGTGGCCTCCGCCGGCTGGGGCTTCTTCTTCATCACCGACACGATCCAGATGTGGCACGCGATGCTCCTGCTGGTGATCCACGGCTGCGCCGGCGTGCTGTGGCAGACGCCGAACCAGCTTCTGCTCTACGATCTCGTCGGTCCGGCCGACCTTCCGAGCGCGGTGCGGCTGAATGCGATGGCGCGCTATCTCGGCATCCTCGTGGGGCCTGCGGTAGGCGGCCTCATCATGCTGACGCTCGGCACCTCGCACGGCATCATCTTCAACACTCTGTTCTATTTGCCGATGCTGCTGTGGCTGTTCTGGGCCCCGGTGCGCGACGGCAGCATCGCCGTGCGGCGCTTTGCCGTGCGCGGCTTTGCCGACATCCTGCTGACGATCCGCGCCATCGGCACACAGCCGGTGCTGACGGCGATGACATGGCTTGCCGGCCTCACCTCCTTCATGATCGGCAACGCCTATCACGCGCAGATGCCGGGCTTTGCCGGCGATCTCGGCCATGGCGATCCCGGCGTGTCCTACAGCGTGCTGCTCGCGGCCGATGCCGCCGGCGCGCTGCTCGCCGGCATCGCGCTGGAATCCTGGGGCCGATTGAAGGGCACGCCGAGCACCGCGATCACGCTCGCGATGCTCTGGAGCGTGGCGCTGCTCGGCTTTGCCGCGGTGCAGATCTATCCCGTTGCGATCGTGCTGCTGTTCTGCGCGGGCTTCTTCGAGCTGTCGTTCAACACCATGGCCCAGGCACTGGTGCAGTTGAATGCGCCGGCCGACATGCGCGGCCGTGTCGTTGGTCTCTATAATATGGCGGGACTTGGCATGAGGGCCTTCAGCGGTATTACCGTCGGCGTCTTTGGTGCGGCGATCGGCATCCACTGGTCGCTGGGGTTGTCGGCCGCGGTGCTGCTGGCGCTGCTGGGATTGCTCTATCGGCGCGCGACCAGGAAGGCCTAGGGGCGGCACGGTCGCCGGCTGGGACTGCGGCGGCTCTCCGATCCGGAAACACCGGGATGCAGCCCGCGGGTGTGGCTTTTTGAACGCATTGTGTCCGTCCGTTGTCGCCGCGCCAAATCATAACGCGGCATTAACCCTATGCGCCTTAGGGTCGTCTCGGACTCCGCCAGGCGGGGGGTCGGGTTGTGAAAATGGCGTTGGCGAACAAAAAATTTCTTCCGGCCGCCGAGGAACGTCGGCGTTTCCAGCGGGTGAAGGTGCACCTGCTCGGCCGTTACATGCTGCCGGATCGCCGTGAATTCCCCTGCCAGGTGATCAACATGTCGCCGGGCGGCCTTGCGCTGCTCGCCCCCGGCATCGGCAATGTCGGCGACCGCGTGGTCGCCTATCTCGACCATATCGGCCGGGTCGAGGGCAAGATCACCCGGATCATCGACAACGGCTTCGCCATGACGGTGGGCGCGACGCCGCGCAAGCGCGACAAGCTCGCGGCCCAGCTGACCTGGCTCGCCAACCGCGACATCCTCAATTTGCCGGAAGATCGCCGCCACGACCGTATCATCCCGCGCAACCCGATCGCGGTGCTGACGCTCGAGGACGGCACCAAGATGACCTGCCGCATCATCGACCTGTCGCTGTCGGGCGCGGCGATTGCCGCCGAGAACCGTCCGCCGCTGAAATCGATCGTTCTGCTCGGCCGGGTGCAGGGCCGCGTGGTCCGAAACCTCGAAGACGGCTTCGCGCTCGAGTTCATGCACGAACAGCCGATCGAGACACTCGAAGAGAGCGTTACCGCGCGGTAAAGCGCGACGGCGCCAAACCCCCTGTTTTTCCAGCCCTGAAGGCGGTCTCTGCGATGCAGATGCCGCCTTTTTCGCGTCTCGCTGCGGCCGCAGGCGGTTAACGCGCGGCCTGTTCACACACCCAACCAGCGGTTCCGTCAGCGTTTCCGCGTTAATCGCTACAATTTTAATCAATTGCAGTATTCTCAAATTTTAGTCGATTTCTATTCAAGTATAAATCGAATTCGCCGCCAGTTTTACTTGTATTCGTCTCGACTTGACTTGGCTGACTTAGCGGCAACTCAAAAGCTCCGTGCGAAATGTGGTCCCAACAAGAAACGGGGGCCGCAATGTTGGACTTCAGGGGACAGGGAAAGGCACTGGCGCTCGCCGCCATGCTGTTCGGAATCAACGCGACGGTGCAGGCAGGCGAAAGCCGTCTGCTCTACGCGAGCCTCGGCGACACCACGCGTGCGCCGATCGGCTGGGTCGAGTTTTGTGCAGAGAACGCCGCTCAGTGTCAGAGCGGACCGACGCAGGCACGCGATATCGTGATGTCGCAGACCGCGTGGCGCGACCTGACCAAGGTCAATCGCTGGGTCAACGAGACGATCAAGCCTTTGACCGACCAGGAGCACTGGGGCGTCGTCGAGAAGTGGTCGTTGCCATCAGACGGCTACGGCGATTGCGAAGACTACGTGCTGTTGAAGCGCAAGATGCTGATGGATGCCGGATGGCCCCGCGAGGCCCTGCTCATCACCGTCGTGCGCGACAAGAAGGGCGAAGGACACGCGGTGCTGACGGTGAAGACCGACAAGGGCGAGTTCGTTCTCGACAATCAGAATGAGAACGTCGTCGCCTGGACGGAGACCGGCTACCGCTTCGTCAAGCGGCAGTCGCAGAGCGATCCCAACGTCTGGGTCTCGCTTGGCGATACCAAGCCGGCGGTTTCGACCGCCAGCGCCAGAGATCAGTAGAGACAACGAACGAGTTACGCGACCCGGTCGCATCCCCACCCCTCCCCGTCCCAGACCGGTTCGCGCGCGGCCAGGCTTCCCCCAAAGCCTGGCCGCAACTTTTTTGAGGCTTTCTGTTCCCTGCGCTAGCGGTCTGCCGGAGCGGCGAGAGCGAGTTGCAGGCCGGCGCGCAAGGCCGAGCCGGGATGGCGGCCGAATTGGGTGGCGAGGCCCTTGTTGTCCAGCGATGGCGCGAACATCCTGAGCCTCTCCGCCATCCGGTGCGACTGCTCCACCTCCCCTTCCAGCGCATAGGCCGCGGTCAGTCCGGCCCAGCCACGAGGATAGCGCGGGTTGAGTGCGACCGAACGTTTGAACAGCGTGATGGCCTCTTGATATCTCTTCAATTCAAGCTCGCCATTGCCGGCAAACTCCAGCCAGATCGGCATGATCGGATCGCGCGGGCTAAGCCGCATCGCGTAACGCACATGCGCGAGCCCCTCGGCGGGGCGGCCCGAACGGATCAGCCCGTTGCCGATCTGCGCATGCGCGCTGGCATCGCTGGGGTCGATCCTGATCGCGCGCTCCAGATGCTCCATCGCCTCCGGCAGGGTCGGCAACGTGTTGAGCGCGAGCGCGAGGTAGAAATGCGCATTGCTCGAGTCGGGATCGCGTTCCAGCACCCGGCGCAGGATTTCGATCGCCATCTTGCGATGCGCCATCGAGTCGGTATCCAGCAGCGTGATAGGCGCCGATGCCCGTGAGCGCGCGCAGATTCTGCGGCTCCTTCTCCAACGCGCCCTGAAACAGCGTCAGCGCCTGGCGATAGCCTTCAAGACGGACTTCCGACAGCGCGGCCCAGCCGCGATAGGCGAGCGCGGCGGCATCCGAGCTCTGCGACAGGCGCGAGCTCTCGATCGGCAGCATCTCGAACTGGAGCTCGCGGGCGAGCCGCGCGACAATCTCGTCCCGCAAGCCCTGCCGATCGGCACCGTCGCGTTCGATCCGCGTGCTCCAGATCGACAGCCGGCTCGTCGGATCGACCAGCTCGACATTGACACGCACCCCCTCCTCCTGCCGCCGGACGCTGCCTTCGAGCACGTAGCGGACCTTCAACTCGTGGCCGAGCCTGCCGACATCGATCGCCTGACCGGCGAAGCTGCGTGCTGTTTGCTGCGAGATCACGCGGAAAGACGGCAGGCGGGAGAGCGTGTTGGTGAGATCGTCCGTCAACATGTCGGCCGTGAGCTGGAGATGGTCGTCCGCGACGCCCAGCGTCGTGAAGGGCAGCACCACGATCGGCACGAGGCCATTCGGAAGCATTGCATCACCGCCTGAGGACGGCGAACGCCAGGAATCCCCGGTCTCGGCGGACGGCCCGGCGACAAGTTCCGTGATGTCTGTTTGCTGACGGGCGCGCAGCTCGAACAGCGCGCCCAGGGTCAGGACCAGCACCAAGCCGAATCCCGTCGCCATCTTTCTCGCCAATTGCCAGCGCGCGCTCTCTTTGCGTCCCGCCGCAACCACCGCCTCCAAGGGCGGCGCATTCGAGATGGGAAGAACCGGCGCTGCCGCGCAATCGACGTCAGCCACGCGGTCGGCTTCGGCAGCGCCGGAGCGCAAGCCGTCGAGCATCGCGCGCGTCGCCTTCTCGGGGCCGACGCCGAGCTCGCGCTGCAACAGATCGGCGAATCCGGCGGCGCGGGTCAGCGCCTCGTGCCGGCCGTGATAGCGCGCATAAAGCGCGATCGCGAGCCGCTGGAAATCCTCGCGCAGCGGATCGAGCGCGACGAGCTGCTCGACCGCTGCGATCGCGTCGTTGGGATCTGCGACGAGATCAGGGCGTTCGACAAATGTCGCGCAGAGATGCGCCGCAGCAAGCTGAAGTCGCGCTCGCTGACCGTCCACCCACTCCTCGATCCCTTCCTCGTCAATGTGATGACCGGCGAGAAAGTCGCCGGTCAACAGACGAGCGGCAAGCGCAAGCTCCGCGGCCTGGGTTGATCGCGAGAGCTGCTCGAATTCGCGCGCGTCGATCGACCACAGCTCGCCGTCGAGCCGCACTACCCCCGCGTCGGCGATCACGAGCGACGGGCCAAGATGCTTGCGCAGCAGCGCAAGCGCCTGCCGCAGGCTTTGCCGGGCCTGCTGGTCCGAACAGTCCCCCCACAACAGCGTCGCGAGTTCTTCGCGCTGGGCCGCATAGTCGCGGCTCATCGCGAGATAGGCAAGCAGAGCGCCAGACTTGCGCGTCGGCAGCGCAATCGGAACGGGCGGGTCGTCAAGCGAGCTCACGACGAGGCGGCCAAGCAGCCGCAATCGCATGGTGCTGCGCGATGTCATTTGCGGGCTCACACCGACTCCCTCCCCTGGCGACGGTTGACCCGCTCTTTTCATGCGATCCTACGAGCGCTGCCAGCGAGAACAAGTCGAATAGGTCACATAACCAGGGTCCGTTTCACGTTTTTTTTTGCAGTCCCGTGACGGCGCCTGCCGCAGTGTTTTGAGTCTCGAGGTGCGACAGCGCGGGAAGCCGATTTTTGGAAGCGCTGCAGCATCCGGGCACGATCGTCAGAGGGCACCGCGTCCGCGACGCCGTGGGTAGCGATATCACCAGGCGTTTTTCCGCTCAGGCACTCGGAAAATTCATTGAGGAGGACTCCATGCAATTCAATTCACGCTTTGATTTGGCCGGCAGCCTTGTCGTTCTTGGTTTGCTTGCTGGCGTCGGCCCGGCGTCAGCCGATTTCGATGGTCCCAGGCTGAAAGGATCCTACGGCTTCACGGGATCAGCCGAATGCCTGGTCGCGCCCGGTCATGTCGGCGACCCGAACGGATCACCGCTTCCCAACCCAACGCCCGGCATTGCGCTGCCGAATGCGGGATTCCAGGCCAATCTGCGCCCGAATGACGCCGTGCCGGGTTCCTCGACCGATGCCTTCGCCACCTCGTTCGCGGTGGAAGGCATCCGCAAGTTCAACGGTAACGGTACCGGCACCGTGAAAGGCACGGTCGTCGGCGTCACCATACGTCCCACCCCCGGCCCCGGCGGCTTCCCACACTTCCCGCCCGCCGCCGGCTCCGCCGATTTCAGCTTCTCCTTCACCTACACCGTCAACGAGGACGGGACCTGGACCAGCACCATGGTGCCGGGCAGCTACACCGAGACGCACCTGACCGGGCCGCGGACCGGCCAGACCTCGACGGTCGACGCGATCCCGCCAATCACGGGCATGATCTCGGAGGACGGCAAAACGCTGACGGCAGCGCATGTGACGACAGCCGTGGAAACACACACCTACTCCAACGGCGATGTCGAGCCGCGGATCTGCCATCGCTCGCGAATCTACATCAAGCTCAAGCACGACGATGACGATGACGATCGAGGCAACGGCAATCACTAGTCGTGGCTGATCGCCCTTCCCCCCCGCGCGACCGCCATGCCGTTCTGGCGGTCGCTATAAGTCTCGCCTGCGGCCTGATCGCCCCGGCGAAAGCCGACATTCGCGTCGACGGCGACCCACGAGCCTTGCAACTGCAGGCGAGCGGCGACAGCCTTGCCGCTGTGCTGGCGCGTTTCGATCAGCTGTTCGCGGTGAAGGTCCGTTCGGCGGTGCCGCTCATGAGCGAGGTCAGCGGCAGCTATTCCGGCACGCTGTCGCAAGTCATGGCGCGGCTGCTCGACGGCTACAATTATGTGATCAAGGTGGATCGCGACGTCACCGAGATCCTGGTGCTCGGCCGCGGTGGCGATGTCGCCATCGTGCCAAAAGCAAGGCCTGCTTCTACAACAAAGACAGTGACAGCCCGCTGGCGCTAACGCAACTCCCGCCGGGAGGCGCACGCGCCTCTCGGAATCGCAGTCCCACCCCGCGCAACGTGGCAGGATATTTCTTGTAGATCTTGCCGTTCTTCATGATCAGCACATCGCCGGCCCGCCCACACAATCCGGACACATTCAATCTCCGCGCTGGGGTGCCGCTATGCAGCCGCCGCGACAGGTCGCCAGGCGAAGATCAGCCAGCCGATACCGTGGGAGAGCAGATCAATGCCGAGCAGCATGCCCAGCACCCAGAGCCCCGTCATCGGAAAGCCCGTGAGGATGATGAGACCGGCGAGCACGCCGAACAGGCCTGACGCCAGCATGATCCCGCCGCCCTGCTGCCAGCGGCCGATGCCGATCAGCATGCGGACTATTCCGGAGACCAGGAGCGCGAGGCCAAGCACATAGGTGAGCAGCAGCGCGCCGGTCAGCGGCTGGCTGACGAGGATGATGCCGAAGGCAATGTAGAGAATGCCGAGCACCAGCTGCCAGACAAAGCCGCCCCAGCCCTTGGTCCAGAAGGCGTGAAAGATCTCGAAGGCGCCCGCGGCGATCGCCATCCAGCCGATGAACAGCGCGCTGACCACGGTGAAGAAGGCCACGTCGCCCAGCACCATCAGTCCCGTGAACACCATGAAGAGACCCAGCAGCACGCAGACCCAGCGAGGCGGTTGCGGAAGGTTGGTCGCCCCGATCGGCGCACTATGATCGTAAGTCGTCATGACATGCTCCCTCGGTTAATGCCAACGCCAGCCGCAATGACGGCGGCCACGATGCCACCAGCACACCCAGCGCCGACGCCGCCGATGCCATGACGGCGGTCGCGCCGGCGGCCGATGGGGCGGACGATGAGGCGGGCGATGCGCCGGAGGCTGCGGGCGGCTCGATTGGGCAGTCCATTGCGCATAGGCGCGACCCGCCTCTTCACGCTCGAGCGGCGCTGGACGATTGGTTGGCGTCGCGTCAGTCAAGGCTACGGCGTCCTTCGGCAACAGGCTCACGCCTGCCCCCGTGAGGATCACGCCTCCGAACACGATACGAAGCGCACCGCGGCGGTCCGTCTCACTCATGGCATACTCCTTCCAGGTCCCCGCCCCCCTTCGAACTCACGTTTTTGCAGCGGCCTCGTCGCTCGGAATCTCGCCCGGAAGATAGTTCGGCAGCCGGCCCGCCGGAATGATCGCGATCAGCGCAAGACCCGCCATAATCAACAGCCCGATCTTCAGCGCGCGCAGCCGCGCCTCGGCGAGACGCGGACGGCTTCCGCGACTCTCCAGTAGCCGCGCGATGCTGCGATTGCGGAAATTGGTCTGTGACGCTGACGCATAGACCTCTTCATTGAGCGGCAGCGCGCGACCGGCAAACCGCGACAGACCATCATGAATGAAGGTCCATCGTGCTTCGGCCGTCGCGCCCGGCGCGAGGCTGGTTGTCGCAATCGCGCCAGCATTGACCATTGGATTGGTGCGACCGCCACCCTGCTCGATCGCGGCTAGCGAATTGAATGGAAGCCCGGTCGCGTTGGCGCCGAGCTTCGCACGCGCCTCCTCCGGCCCGATCGTCTCGCAGACCAGCGCAAACAGGAACGGCTTTGACACGCTCATGATAGAAAATTCGAAGTCGACGTCTCCGGCGCCGTAGATGCGGCCATTGGTGCCGACGACTCAGACGCCGAACAACTCGCTCGGCACCCGGGCAAGCGCCGGATAGACCTGCGAGTTCCCACCATCCCGATTTGATATGAAGCGGCGTTGCGCCTCGTTCACCAGCGACTGCACTGTGTCCGGGTCCGGCAGGTGGCCGGTCGAGACATAGCTCCGCTCCCGCTCTTCAAGGGCCGAACGCGACGCGATTGCACCAACTCCGCAGAGCGGATTCGACTATTGCCGAAGCAGCTCCATAACTCGATGCGCGAACGAGAGTTGATGCCTGTTATCAGACTGAGTCAATTTACAACCATAGAGCGATTTTGCATTACAGCCATACGAGTCCCACGGAGATGCACTTCCGGAACTATTCATGGGAAATAGCGGCATATCAGTAAGCGAGGCTGCCTCGCTTGCATCGAACTCTAATCAAAAGTCGAGTAACACGAAATTTCAATCATCAACGCAAGATTGCAACTTGCACTGACAGGCGTACGATCGCGAGTCTGCGCAGCAAAAACCGCGCAGCAAGTGGTGAGGCGTGACATGGTGGCACAAGCAAGTGACGGACCCCTGTTGCTCGTCAAGAAACTCGGCGGGCTCTTGGCAATCATCTTTGGATGCTTGCTGACCGCGGTCGGCGTGACCTTTGAATCCAGCGGAACGACTTTCGTCGGTGTCCTGCTGCTGGTCATAGGCGCTGTTCTGCTGGTGTTGAAGATCGTCAGGCGCAACGAAGGATCTTCGTTGCCATAGCCGATCAATGCGGCTCGCCTACACGCCGAGCACGTCGGCAAGCCGCAACTCGTCCGCGGCGGGATCCTTGAGAAACAGCTCGGCCTCGATTTCGTTCAGATGCGACAGCATCTGCGTGCGCGCAGCCTGCTTGTCGCGCTTGCGGATCGCGGTGACGATCTCGGCATGATGATCGGTGCCGCAGGCGGGCGTGTCGTGACGGCGATAGAGCAGGATGATCAGCGATGAGCGCGCGATCAGTTCCTTGAGGAAGCCGAGATAGATGCTGTGGCCGCTCATCTCGGCGATGAGCCGGTGAAAGTCGCCGGAGAGCCGGACCGAGGCGCGCGCGTCGCCGCGCAGCTCGGCTTCGCGCTCCTCAGTGAGGTGCTGCTGAAGGCGCTCGATCCATGCGGGCGAGACAGCCTCACAGGCATGATCGACGATGGTCGGCTCGATCAGGCGGCGCGCCTCGAACACCTCGCGGGCATCCGCAGGCGTCGGACGCGCAACGAAGGCGCCGCGGTTCTTCTCGATGTTGACGATGCCCTCATGCGCGAGCTGTTGCAGCGCGGTGCGGACCAGGGTGCGGCTCGCGCCATAGATCTCGCCGATCTCATCCTCCCCGAGCTTGGTGCCCGGCAAAAGTCGATGCTCGAGGATCGCCGCGGTCACGCCCTCCCTGATCCGGCTGACGCGATCGCTCACATCTGGCGCATCGGATTTCGGGCGGGGTTTGGCGGCCATCAGTTCGAAGTTTTGGTTTGAGGGCTCGATCAACGACGTTCGGTCCCGATGGTAATCGACGAGGTGTATCCAATCACAGGCGAAACTTTATACAATCTTCGCCCAATTTGTGTGCATGTCCGCACGCACGCTATGGGCGGCACAATCGCACCGGATTCGATCTAACGATCTGACTCCGCTGCACAGTTTTCGAATTGGGCAATTTTGGCGCTGTTGGCACGGACCTTGCGGAGAGAGGCGGAGCACCGCCCTCCTCTCGGACACGCCATGGCCACTCCTGCCGCTCTCGAACTGGTTGCCGTCACCAAGCGCTATGACGCGACGCTGGCGGTCGACAATGTCAATCTGAAGATCCCGGCCGGCACCTATTGCTGCCTGCTCGGCCCGTCCGGCTGCGGCAAAACCTCGACCTTGCGCATGATCGCGGGTCACGAGGCAGTCAGCGAGGGCGACATCATCCTCGGCCCGCAGAACGTCACGGACCTCGAGCCCGCCAAGCGCGGCACGGCCATGATGTTCCAGTCCTACGCGCTGTTTCCGCACCTCACCGTGCTCGACAATGTTGCGTTTGCCCTGAAAATGCGCGGCATCGACCGCGCCACCAGGCACAAGCGCGCCGGCGAGCTTCTGGAACTGGTGGCGATGAGCCCCTATGCCAGCCGCCTCCCAGCCCAGCTCTCCGGCGGCCAGCAGCAGCGCGTGGCGCTCGCCCGCGCGCTGATCACCGAGCCGCAGATCCTTCTGCTCGACGAGCCGCTGTCCGCGCTCGATCCGTTCCTGCGGGTCAGGATGCGGGGCGAGCTCAAGCGGCTGCAGCGCGAGCTCGGCATCAGCTTCATCCAGGTCACCCACGGCCAGGAAGAGGCGATGGCGCTTGCCGACCACATCGTGGTGATGAACCAGGGCAAGATCGAGCAGCAGGGCACGGCCCGCGACATCTTCCACCATCCCCGCACCGAATTCGTGGCTCGCTTCATCGGGGGGCACAACGTCCTCAACGACGCCGGCAGCCTCATCGCCGTGCGCGCCGATCAGCTCGGCATCAAGCCGGTCACTGACGGCGCGTTCGGCGCGCCAGCGCTGCTGACCCAGACCGAGTACCAGGGCTCCTATGTTGCCGTCTCGCTCACGCTCGACGACGGCACTGCCCTGTTCTCACACGTTCCCGAAGCCGCGTTCGACGTCCACCCGTTCCGGCCGGGCGATCGCGTGCTGGCCACCTGGGATCCCACCAAGGCGCAACGTCTGCAATAGCGCCGTCATTTTAGAAAATGCGCAACACAGAGGAGTGACTGGAATGACCGACACGACCAAAAAGACCGGCGTCAGCCGCCGCACGTTACTGAAGGGCACCGCGGGTCTCGCGGGCCTCGCCGCCGGCTCCGGCGCCATCACCGGCTTTCCCTACGTGATGTCGGCCGAGCCGAAGGTGCTGCGCTATCTCGGCACCGCCGTGAACGAGGGCGACGACATCTCCAAGCAGTGCCTGAAGGACACCGGCATCAAGATCGAATACATCACCGCGACCACCGACGACGTCACCAAGCGCGTGATGACCCAGCCGAACTCGTTCGACGTGCTGGACACCGAATATTTCTCGCTGAAGAAGCTGGTGCCGTCGGGCAACATCCTTGCCCTCGACGCCAAGAAGATCAAGGAATTCGACAACATCACCCCCGTCTTCACCAAGGGCGAAACGCCCGGCGGCAAGAAGATCGGCGGTCAGGGCACCGCGCCCTGGAAGGTGCTGTATCTCGAAGGCAAGGACTCCAAGACGTTTTCCAAGACGGCGACCGAGTTCGTCACGCTGATCCCGACCGTCTACAACGCCGACACGCTCGGCATCCGTCCCGACCTGATCAAGCGCCCGATCAGCTCGTGGTCGGAACTGCTCAACCCCGAGTTCAAGGGCAAGGCCTCGATCCTCAACATCCCCTCGATCGGCATCATGGATGCCGCGATGGTCGTGGAAGCCACCGGCAAGTACAAATATGCCGACAAGGGCAACATGACCAAGGAAGAGATCGATCTCACCATGAAGGTGATGACCGAGGCGAAGAAGGCCGGCCAGTTCCGCGCGTTCTGGAAGGACTTCAACGAGAGCGTCAACCTGATGGCCTCGGGCGAAACCGTCATTCAATCGATGTGGTCGCCGGCGGTGACGAAAGTGCGCTCGATGGGCATCGCCTGCACCTTCCAACCGCTGAAGGAAGGCTATCGCTCCTGGGCGTCCGGCTTCTGCGTCTCCAAGGGTGTGTCGGGTGCGAAGCTCGACTGGGCCTATGAGTTCGTCAACTGGTTCCTGTCCGGCTATGCCGGCGCCTATCTCAACCGCCAGGGCTACTACTCGGCCGTGCTCTCGACCGCGAAAGCGAACATGGAGCCCTACGAGTGGGCCTACTGGATGGAAGGCAAGCCGGCCGAAAAGGACATCAAGGCGCCCGACGGTTCGCTGCTGGAGAAGGCAGGCGCGGTGCGTGACGGCGGCTCCTACGAGGATCGCATGGGCGGCGTCGCCTGCTGGAACGCGGTGATGGACGAAAACGACTACATGGTCCGCAAGTGGAACGAGTTCATCGCCGCGTGATGGATACGTCGGAAGACATCCTGCAACAGGGATCCCCGGACCTGGTCCGGGGATCCGAGACGAGGCGCGCGGCGAAATCCGCGCGCCTGTCGCCGTCCTTCATCTCCTGGCTCCAGGCCGGGCCGATGATGCTGGTGTTTCTCGCCTTCTTCCTGATCCCGCTGGTCTTCGTCGTCATCGTCTCGTTCTGGGATTACAACGAATATCAATTGCTGCCGGCCTTCTCGGGCCGCGGCTACACCGACACGTTCGAAGGCTGCATCGCGCAGCTCCCCGATCTCTGCACGATCGCAAAGACCTATCTGAAGACGCTGAAGCTCTGCTTCCTGGTCTGGGCCATCACGCTCTTCATCGGTTTCTGGGTCGCCTATTTCCTTGCCTTCCACGTCAAGTCGAAGACCTGGCAGATGGGGCTGTCGCTGCTCTGCACGATCCCGTTCTGGACCTCCAACGTCATTCGCATGATCGCCTGGATTCCGCTGCTCGGGCGCAATGGCCTCGTAAACTCCGGGCTGATGAAAACGGGCCTCATCAACCAGCCGGTCGAATGGCTGTTGTTCTCCGAATTCTCCGTCGTGCTGGCCCTGGTCCACCTCTTCACCTTCTTCATGGTGGTGCCAATCTTCAATTCGATGATCCGCATCGACAAATCGCTGATCGAGGCGGCCTATGATGCCGGCGCCTCCGGCTTGCAGACGCTGGTCAACGTCATCATCCCGCTGGCCAAGCCTGGGATCGTGATCGGCTCGATCTTCGTCATCACCATCGTGATGGGCGACTTCATCACCATCGGCGTGATGGGCGGCCAGCAGATCGCGGCGGCTGGCAAGATCATCGAGACCCGGGTGAACGCGCTGCAATTCCCGGCTGCGGCCGCCAATGCCGTGATCCTGCTCGTCATCACCTTCCTGATCATCACCATGATGTCGCGCATCGTCGACATCAAGAAGGAGCTGTAGGCGATGAAGGAAGGACGCCCGCGCTCATTCTATGTGCTCGCGATTTTCTTCGCGGCCTATGTGCTGTTTCTCTACGGCCCGATGATCGCGATCTACGTGCTGTCGTTCCAGGGGCCGCAGGGCGGCCTCACCTTCCCGATGAACGGCGTGTCGACCTACTGGCTGGCAAAACTGTTCCAGGGCACCGGCATCATCGATCTCGGTGCATCCTTCCGCCGCTCGCTGTTGCTTGGCATCATCGTGATGGCCGTCACCGTCGTGCTGTCGGTCGCCGCCGGCATGGCCTTCCGCAGGAAGTTCAAGGCGCAGAGCATTCTGTTCTACTCGGCGATCGCAAGCCTGATCGTCCCCTCGATCATCACCTCGCTCGGCATCTCGCTGGAATTCCGCATCATCGACGATTTGATCAAGGCGCATTGGAACGAAAACTTCGAGACCTCGATGGGATTGCTCACCTCCGGTCTGGGTGCGCATCTGACCTGGACGCTGCCGTTCGGCCTGCTGATCATGTTTGCGATCTTCAACCGCTTCGATCCCAGGCTCGAGGAAGCGGCGCGCGATCTCGGCGCGACACCGTGGCAAACGTTCCGCTACGTCGTGCTGCCGATCATCCTTCCATCCGTGATCGGTATCGGCCTGTTCGGCTTCACGCTGTCCTGGGACGAGCTCGCGCGCTCCAGTCAGGCGATCGGGGCGGTCAATACATTGCCGCTCGACCTTCAGGGCCTCACCACGACGGTGACGAACCCCGATATCTATGCGCTCGGCACCATCATCTCCGCGGTGTCCTTCGCGGTGATCACGCTTGCGCTGGGCACCATCCACATGCTCAACAAGCGCCAGGCGGCGAAGGGCTCGGACGCCGGCAAAGGCCTGGTCTGATCGCGATGCGACTGCACGTCGTCAATCCCAACACCACTGTTACGATGACGGCGAAGATCGCCGCAGCGGCGCGCGCGATTGCGCTGCCCGAGACCGTGATCGACGCGCGGCAGCCCGCGATGGGGCCGGTCTCGATCGAAGGGTTTTACGACGAGGCTTTCGCCGTTCCGGGCATGCTCGGCTGCATCCGCGAGGCCGACCGCGACGGCGCGAACGCGCACATCATCGCCTGCTTCGACGACACCGGCCTCGATGCCGCGCGTGCCGTTGCAAAAGCCCCTGTCATCGGCATCGGCGAAGCCGGCTTCCACGTCGCGAGCCTGGTCGCGGCACGCTTTGCCGTGGTGACGACGCTTGGTGTCTCTATCGTGCCGATTGAACACAATTTGCGGAAATACGGCCTTTCGGAGCGTTGCGCCCGTGTGCGGGCCGCCGAGGTCCCCGTGCTGGCACTCGAGGAACGCAACGCCGAGGCGCTCGGCAAGATCTCCGCGGAAATCACGGCCGCGATCCGCGACGACCGCGCCGAGGCGATCGTGCTCGGCTGCGCCGGCATGGCGGATCTTGCGGCAGAGCTCGCCGCCACCCATGGCCTGCCCGTGGTTGATGGCGTTGCTGCCGCGGTGACGCTGGCCGAAGGACTGGTCCGGCTCGAGCTCTCAACATCCCGGCTCGGCCCCTACGCGGCGCCCCGCGCGAAGACCTATTCGGGCCCGTTTTCGCCGTTTCAGCCCTGAGCTTCCGCTTGCGTGCTGAGAGCGATCAACTTTTGTGTTTCGGTCACGAGCGACGCCCAGTTCTGCCGGATGCCGTGCTAAGACCCGCACCAGTAGTTCTACGGGGCTTTGCATGAGAAAGAACGATGTCACCTGTTCAGCGTGCGGAGCCGGCTTTCGGCGGCTCGAGCTTGCCACGCCAGCGGCCAATTCGGGCGAGTATCGCTGTCCGGCTTGCGACGAGGTCGTGGAGACCTTCGACGGCACTGCGTTTATCGCCTATCGCATGACGATCCAGCCTTCGTTGAAGGCTGCCCGTCCTTAAGGGCTGTCGAAGTTCCGCTGGACCTTTGCGGTTCGGCTGGTCCGATCCCCATTCACACCGAATTCGGTTTGGGCGGGCTTGTTTTTGCCGAACGCGAGGGGCCTTCGCGTTGGGTCATCAGCGCTTTTTCCCCAAGCGGCCACCTTTTCGTCCCAATTGTTGCTGAACAGTAACACTTTCGGGACGCCCCGGCCGCCTTGCTTCTCGTTCTTGTGCTGCCGCTCTTCGCCACTCACCAAGTTTCAATTTGGGTCTTGTCAGCGATGATCGATCTCGCAGAGGACACTCCGTCCAACCCCCTCCTTCGTCTTGGCGCCCAGCCGATCGCGTTGACGGCTGCGGCACTGCTGCTCCTGATCGCCGGCGTCACCTCGATCGCGATCTGGCGCGCCTATACCGGCGCTGCGCCTGAGACCGACCGCGTGGTCGCCTCGCGGCAGCTTCAGGTGCGCGCGGCGCAGGCCTCCGAGCAACTGGTCGAGAAGACCAAGGGACTGGAGGCGACCCAGCAGGAATCGATCGACCAGCTCCAGGTCGTGCAGGACCAGCTTCAGAGCATGAAGAAGCTGCTCGCCTCGCAGCAGGCCGATACCAAACGCCTATCGGATCAGGTCGCCGGTCTGAACGAATCCATCGACAGCTTGCGGCAATCCTTTGCCAGCGTCCGGTCCACGGAGGCCGACACTCCCGCGGTTACCTCAAGGAAACCCTCGCGCCACCGCGTCCACGCCAGCGCGCGCAAACGCACACGCGGCTGATCCGTTCCGCCTCGTCGGCATTATTTTCGGAACTTGTGAACTGGATCACATTCGTCCGTATGATTCCGCGCCATGGTGGGCTCTACCGGATGGCGTGAGCCGATTTCAATATCCGGGGCTGGCAAGGTCGTTGACGGTATACTGCGTCAACGGCCTTGTTTTTTAATGCTGCGGTATTCCGATGCCTTAGCTGGGCACCACCCTCAACCTCTACTCACAGACCTGAACGCGGCGGACGCGCCAGCCCCATTGCGTCATTACGCGCTGCCGCACGAGGTAGCACTGCGCGCCGTAGCCGCCATCATCGTAATCGGCGCCGTAAGAATAGGGGTCGCCGTAGGCGGGATAACCGTAACCATAAGCTCCGTAATAGCCGGCGCCCGCAATGCCGGCGCCGATCGCGACACCCGGCCAAAAGCCGCCACCGTGCCAGCCATGACCCCATCCGCCGTGGCCCCAGCCGCCACCGCCCCAATGGCCACCACCACCACCCCAATGGCCACCGCCGCCCCAATGGCCGCCCGCCTGCGCCGCCTGGGGCGCTGCGAGACCAACCGCCACGACGGCCAGTGCGGCCACGATCATCTTGCGCAACATCAACTCACCCTCCGCGTGGAAACGCTCCACACTCCAAAACAGGAACCAAGCTAATGTCATCGGATCATCGATGATAGGCGGGCCGGCTCACTTCCGCGCGAGCATCAGCAGCCGCGGCAGATGCTCTTCATCTTCTTGTCGAGCAGGCGGTTCTCGGCGCTCACTGTGGCATCGGCGTCGGGGTTCGTGCCCGAGGCTGCCCCGGTGGTGACACCGGGCGCCGTGTTCGCGCCGGAGGATTGCGCCGTGCCCAGGCTGTTGGTGCCGGGCGGCGGCGCGGGCGTATTGGCGACGCCGGTCGATCCGGTCGCGCCACCGGTGGTCTGAGCGAGCGACACAGCCGGCATTGCGGCGAGGCCGATGATGACGATCAACATCTTGAGCGAAGCGCTTGCGGACGGTTGGGTCATTGGAAAGATCTCCCTGCCCAATCAACGGTAGCTGCAATGACAGGTTCCGGAACAAATCCCGTCGCATCAGCTTGAAACAGGAAAGGCAAAACCATCATGACGGATCGCGATCCCTTTGCAGAGGGCGAACGCGCAGCACGCGAAAACATTCCCGCCGAGGCCAATCCTTACTCGAACGGCAGCGACGAGCATGCGCTTTGGGCCGCCGGGCACGAGAAGGTCGCCGGCGCAAGCGAGGCGCGGGAATCCGAGGGAAGCTGACGCCCCCTCCGGGCTGCCGAACACCGTCGCTACGCGGCCGCACCCATCTCCTTGCCGAGATCCTCGACCATGGTCACGAAGATATGCGACTCCTCTCCGGCTCCGCCGATCTGGAGGCGCCGCCACGATACAAGGCGTCGACCGCGGACGGGATTGTTGATCGTATCGGTGATGGGCTCGAGTTGCTGCCGCTGGGCTAGCAGCTGCTTGTCGCGCTGTTCAATCAGATCGGCGGTTTCCTTGGAAAACAGTTCGCGCGCTGTCTTGCCGACGATTTCGCCGCGCGACATGCCGATCTGCTTTTCGGCGGCCTTGTTGATGAACAAATAGCGCATGCTGCGCGCGTCCTTGGCGATGATGCCCTCAGTCACGTTCTCGATGATGGTGGCGAGGAAACGCTCCATCCGCTCGAGAATGCGCTCCCGCTGCCGCTGCTCGGTGACGTCCTCCTGCACCGATACCCAGCCGCCACCGTCCATCGGCCTTTCGTAGATCTTGATGATGC
This sequence comes from uncultured Bradyrhizobium sp., assembly GCF_936928535.1. GTDB lineage: Bacteria > Pseudomonadota > Alphaproteobacteria > Rhizobiales > Xanthobacteraceae > Bradyrhizobium. Next base: position 66,364 of record NZ_CAKZHY010000093.1, read on the forward strand.
GGCCGTCGTTCAACGTGATCTCGTAGGCCGTTGGCTCGCGCTTGGCGATCCGATCGCGCACGGCGCCGACATATTTTGCGACGTCGCCGCTGAACAAGCCGCTCTTGACCCGGTGCTGGAGAATCTCCTCGAGTGTCGAGCCGGCCTGGATCGTCTCGGGCAGATTGTAGATCCGTCGATAATTGGCGTTCATGGCGACCACGGCTGCCTTGCCATCCAGCATGATCAGGCCCTGCGGCATGCTGTTGATCGCGGCCGAGAGCTGCCACTTCTTGGCCTGGTACTTGTCGTTGAAATTGTCGCGCTCGGTCATCGCCGCGTCGCGGGCCTGCGCGGTGCCGAGCTCGAGCTCCTCGAGCTCGAAGATGCGCGCAACGGCGTCGCGGAAGTGCTGCACGGCGCGTGCAAGATGTCCGATCTCGTCGTGGCGACCGAGATGCGGCACCTCGCTCTTGACGTCTCCGTCCGCGATCCGGTCGGTCGCCCGCGTGATCTCGGTCAGCGCCCCGACCACCGAGTTCCGCATCACCACGACATTCAGGCCGCCGAGATAGAGCGCGGCGAGCCCGAGCATGAACAGGTAGGCTGCGGCGTAGCGGTTCTCGTCGGCGAGTTGGTCCGCCTGGCGGGCGCGTTCCGCATAGATGCGTTCGAGCGCCTCGACATCGCTGTTGAGCTTGCTGCGCAGGCTCCGGTTGGCATCATTGTCGCCCAGCTCGCGCGCCGCTGCGGGACTGATCTCGAGCCCGCGCCGCACCACCTCCTGCCGAAACTCGATGAACTGCGCGATGCGCTGTCGGAAGGTGGAGAACAGTTCGGCGTCGTCGTCACCGACGGTGCGCTCCATGCTCTTCACCGCGTCCGCGAGCTCGTGGTTACGTCGTATCAGCTCGTCGGCAAACTGCTTCGCCGCGTGGCGGTCACTGGACATGTAGATGCCGCGTGATTCCATCACGATCGCGTAGATCAGCGCATTGATGCGCCCGGCGCTGATCGCAGCCTCTGCGGAGGTCGCATACATGTGACGATAGGTCGTCTGCAACCGGACGGTCTGGACCGACATCACGAGCAGCAAGGTCGTCACAATCGCGAGAAAGCCGGCGATGCTGTAGACCTTCTCCGCGACGCTCAGCGTGTCGGCCCCGCGTGCGAAGCGGACAAATTTCTTTAAAAGTCGGATACCGGCGTCGAGGCCGGATCGCGATGCCGCAGCGTCCATAGCGCCGCTCTCCCTGGTTGAAAGAGCGTCACGATAGGCCTGTCTGCGCTAGCGGAGGATTAAAATACCTACTGGTATTTTTACGGCGTGAGCAAATGGAACCGGGGCGCGGATCAGCCGATCCGCTTCAGGCCCTTCGTGAAGCGCGGGCCGTTGGCGACATAGAACCTGGCGGCGCTTCCCATCTTCTGCACCTGGGCATCGTCCAGCGTGCGGATGACGCGCGCGGGCGAACCGATGATGAGCGAGCGTTGCGGAAACTCCTTGCCCTCGGTGATGACGGAGCCGGCACCGACGATGCTGTTGCGGCCGATCTTCGCGCCGTTCATGACGATCGAGCCCATGCCGATCAGCGCGCCTTCCTCAATGGTGCAGCCGTGCAGGATGACGTTGTGGCCGACGGTGCAGCTCTTGCCGATGACGAGCGGAAAGCCGAGATCGGTGTGGCAGGTCGAGCCGTCCTGCACGTTGGCGCCCTCGCCGATCTCGATCCACTCATTGTCGCCGCGCAGCACCGCGCCGAACCAGACGCTGGCGCCCGGCTTCAGGCGCACCTTGCCGATCACGGTTGCGGTTTCCGCGATGAAGTAATTGCCGTCCGAAGGAAGGTCGGGCGCCTGCCCGTCGAGCTCGTAGATCGCCATGGAGGTCTCCTGTCACGTCAACCAAGCCATAGCGAAACGACGGCGCGGAGGCAAAGGGCCGCCGCGAAGAGCCTATCGAAGCGTCAGCCGAGCACGCCGGTCGCGCGCAGCGTCATCAGGAAGAAGGTGCCGCTCATCATGCTCCAGAAGCCGGCGATGACGGTCGCCACCATCACGAACTCGAAGCGGCGGCTTTCGAGCCGCATGCCGCGCAGCGTATTGCGCATGATGATGAAGGGCGCCGCGAACACCAGGAACGGCACGGCTGCAAACGTCTTCGGCGCCACGCCTTCCTGCAGCAGTCCGAAACCGGCTTGGCGCTGCGACAGCGCCTGGTACCCATTCGCGAGCGCGCCCGCGAGCGCAAAACCGATGCAGATCGAGAAGAAGGTGTTGAGAGCTTCAGGTGTCATCGGAACAGTCCGCCCATACGCAACGCGAGGAGCCTTCCCTGTGACAAATAGTGCCGGTTAACGCTACATTATCCTTAAGCGAAGGTTAACGGGGCCGCCCGGCCCGGACAGGGCCCCCGTCGTTCACTGCAGGGCCGGAACCTTCCGCGAAATCGCCGCCACGTGGCATATTCGCCGGTGATTCGTCGGCCACCGGCCGACCGGCCACGGACCCATTGCGCGACGTCATGACAGTGTTTTCGGCCACCTCCCCTCGCTCTGCCAGGACGAACGCAAGGGCGCGTGCGCGGAGCCATCTCGTCCCGGTCGCGCTGACCTGCGTGTTCGTGGCGAGTGCGATCGCGCTGGTTGCCTATCTGTTGTGGCCGACCTGGAGCACGGGCGGCACTGACACGCCGGACAAGCTGCCCGTGAGCGTCGGCGGCACGCTGTTCAACCTGCCGATCTCCGCGATCCGGATGAAGATCCAGCGGCACTCCGGCCCGCAGGAGCGCATCGATCTCGACTTCCTCTATCCCTCGCTGGACGCGCCCAGCGGGCCGACGCACGTGACCGCCGACACCGTGGACACGGCGATGCAGCCGATCGACCGAATCTTCCTCTCGATCGCGGCGCATCACGATGCGCTCTCGCCGGAACAGCGAACGACGACGATCTATCCGCGCTATCTCGAGCCGTCAGCGACGGCGCCGGACGACGGATTGACGATGCGCCCGTTCCGCAGCGACACGCCCTATGGCAGCGAGGATCTGTATTCAGCAAGCACCCCCGCGCTCAGCGCGCGCTGCACGCGCGATGCGTCGACGCCCGGCATGTGCCTGTCCGAACGCCGCGTCGGCGGCGCCGACCTCACCTTCCGCTTTCCGCGCAGCTGGTTGTCGCAATGGCGGGACATTGCGGAGGCGATGGACAAGCTGACGGCGCAGCTGCGCGGGCCGCACAGCTGAACCCGGCCGCGACGCAAAAGTCGAAAACAACCCCATGCACAGTAGCGAGGCGGCCGCCGCGGCTTCGTATTTTCGATAATTCGCCATTTTCGAAATAAAGCTTGTTCCGTCGGGCAAAACAGGAGCATGATGGCATCATGGCGCGACCCCGCGTTGATGCGGCCACCGACAGGCCTCGGGCGATCCCTGGGCCTGTCGGCGTCGCGGCCATCAAGCCCTTTTTTGTCACTCGGCCTGCGATATCGATCACACGGCCGTCGATCGATTACTGCTCCTTCTTGAACAGGTCCTGGAAGATAAGCTGGCCCCAAATGCGGCCGCGTGCGTGTACCAGCGCGCCACCCTCGTTGAGCCGTCCCAGCTTGACGGGTGCGAACCCCAATTGTTTGGCGAGGGTCGCTACGGGAGCGACCGCGTCCTCGTCATCGCTGGACAGAAAGACGACCCGGTGCCCACCCTCGACGATCGGATCGGCAGCAAGCCTCGCTGCAGCGAGGTGATTGAAACCCTTCACGAGCTTGGCGCCGGTGAATGCCTTGGCGACGACGGCGGAGGACGGGAAATCGTCCGGGGCTTCTCCCAACGCGTTGGTCGCGTCGATAACCGTCTTGCCCTTCCAGTTCGGCAGGGCCTTCGCAACCTCGCGATGCTCCCCGAACGGAACCGCAAGGATGATCGTGTCAGCCTCAAGTGCATCCCGCAGCGACATGGCGACGACTTTGGGTCCAATCGCGCGAGCCTGTGGCGCCAACGCTTCAGCGGGCCGACGGCTCGCAACGGTCACGTCGACGTTCTTACGGGCGAAAGCATGGGCGAGGGCCTGACCCACTTTGCCGAATCCTACAATCGCATAGCTCATCATGACTACTCCAGTCTGTGTTGATATTGATCGCTCGTGCCTTCAAACAGCCGAGAAACCGCCGTCGACAGACAGCTCGACGCCGTTCACGAAGCTCGAATCGTCTGACGCAAGAAACAGCGCGGCCGCCGCAATCTCCTCAGGAAGGCCCATCTTTCCCCGCGGGATCAGGGATTCGAACATCCGCTTCGCCTCCGCGGTGAGAACTTGGTCCTGCATCGGTGTGGCGATCGGCCCCGGGCTCAGCACGTTCACCCGGATATTCCGGCCCTTCAGTTCGTTGAGCCAGGTGCGTGCGAATGAGCGCAACGCCGCCTTGCTCGCCGCGTACACGCCGTAGCCGGGAAAACCTTTCACCGAGGCAACCGATCCGGTCATGAAGATCGATCCGCCATCGCGGAACAGCGGCAGCGCCTTCTGCACCGTAAACAACGTGCCGCGCGTATTCAGGCCGAAGGTCACATCGAAATGCTGCTCGGAGATCTCGCCCAACGCGACGGCTTCGCCGATGCCTGCGCTCGCGTACAGGACGTCGATCTTGCCTTTGACCCGTTTGACCGTGTCGAACAGTCGGTCGAGGTCGTCGAGATTGGCTGTGTCGCCACGCACGCCCGTCACGTTTCGGCCAATCAGCTTGACGGCCTCGTCGAGCGCCTCCTGTCTCCGGCCCGTGATGAAGACATAGGCGCCTTCTTCAACGAACCGCCTGGCGCTCGCCAGCGCCATACCGCTCGATCCACCCGTGACGACTGCAACCTTACCCTCAAGCTTTCTCATGACTTCTCCATTCGTCGGGACAGCCTCTGTCCCCGAGGACCTCGACCTAGGCCTGCCGGCGTCAGGCGTTGAGTGCAGAAGTGCGCACATCGGTTGTGCGAAATCGATCCGGCTGGATGACTACGACAGCCGTGGCGACCGGCATCCGCCGTTCGCGATTGGGCCGCGCTTGCCGGCATGGGCTATGATCACCGCCCGTGCTACCCAGCATTCGAGAGGGTGTTCGACGTGTCGGACACGAGCTTTGGAAGCGGCACCGCGCGGTGCCGGATTGCACCATGATCGACTGGGACGACGTTCGCTACTTTCTTGCCGTCGCGCGCGGAGGCTCGGTGCGGGCCGCCGCCGAGCGCCTCGGCGTGAACCACTCCACCGTGCTGCGACGCATCGCCCAGCTCGACGAACGCCTCGGTGTGCACATGTTCGAAAAGCTGCCTTCGGGCTACCGCCTGACGGCTGCGGGCGAGGAGGTCCTCGAGTTCGCGGACCAGATGGAAGCGTCGTCGCACCTACTGGAGACGCGCGTCCTGGGGCGCGACCAGAGCGTGCGCGGGCGCCTGCGGGTGACGCTGGCGCCTCCCCTCGTGACACACCTGCTCATGCCTGATTTCGCCGACTTCGCGCGTCTGCATCAGGATATCGAGATGGAAATCCTGTCGTTCGGAGAGCTCGCAAATCTGACCAACCGAGAGGCCGACGTCGCGATCCGTGTCGTCTACGATCGCAGAACCCTGCCGCTCAATCTTCACGGCCTGAAGGGGCCGGAGGTTTTCGGCGGCGTCTACATGGCCAGGGATCGACTGGCCGCATGGCGTGCGGGCGCGCCTGATCCCATCAGGTGGATCGTCATCAGCAGTCACGGAATTCCGGATTGGGCAAGCGAGGGTGAGGTTCGCACCACCGGGGTTCCATTCAGGACCACGGACGCCGAAGCGCAGGTCGCTGCAGCAAGGCAAGGGATCGGAATGACAACACTGCCGTGCTTCGTCGGCGATGCCGACCCCCTCCTGGTGAGGGTGCCGGGCACTGACCTGCACATGTACGGAACGCTCTGGCTTCTCACGCAGGGGGAGACACGCAAGACGAAACGCGTGCGGCTGTTCACGGAGTTCGTATCCCGCAGGCTCGCCGCGTACGCTCCGCTTGTCGCGGGGCTGTCCGTATCGCGCGACTGACGCGCGGCGTCATGGCACCCGATGGCCTTGAATGACCCGGCTGTAGCCAATGTGACTGATGTCACAGACCTCGAATTGCATTTGGCCATTCTGCGGATAATCTGACGTTCTTGCATTCGGGGGCTGGAATGCGGCTTCGGCTGCTTGGTTTGTTGATTGTTACGACCTGGTTTTCGATTTGGCTTGGAACCGGCTCGGCACTGGCCGAGAAGCGGGTCGCGCTCGTCATCGGCAATTCGGCCTACAAGAACGTCGGGAGGCTGGCGAACCCCACGAACGATGCCACTCTGGTCGGCGGCATGTTCAAGAAGGCGGGTTTCGACAATGTGGATGTCAGGCTCGACCTCAACGCCGCCGACATGCGCAGGTCGCTGCGCGAGTTCGCAGGCCGGACTCGCGATGCCGAGGTTGCGGTGATCTACTACGCCGGGCACGGCATCGAGCTGGACGGAACGAACTACCTGATCCCCACTGACGCCGCTCTGGAGACCGACGGCGACGTGCTCGACGAGACCGTCGCGCTGGACCGCGCCCTCTTTGCCATCGAACCCGCCAAGCAGCTCCGGCTCGTCATCCTGGATGCTTGCCGCGACAACCCGTTCGCCAAGACGATGAAGCGCACGGTGGCCGCCCGGGCCATCGGCCGCGGCCTCGCCAAGGTCGAGCCGACCAGCCCGAACACCATGATTGCCTTCGCGGCCAAGGCGGGCTCGACGGCGTCGGATGGCGATACGAAGAACAGTCCGTTTGCCACCGCTTTGGTCGAACGCCTGCCGACGCCGGGGCTCGACCTGGGCAAGGCCTTTCGATTCGTGCGCGACGACGTCCTCAAGGCCACCGGCTCCAGGCAGGAGCCGTATGTGTACGGCTCCCTCGGAGGCGATGACGTTTCGCTGGTACCGGCAAAGCCTGTGGTGACGGCGCCGCAAGGCCCGCAAGCCAACCCCCAGGACAGCATCCGCAGGGACTATGAGCTTGCACTGCAGACCGGAAACCGCGACGCCTGGGAAGCTTTCCTCCAGGCTTATCCCGATGGCTTCTATGCGGGCCTCGCCCGCGCGCAGCTGAAGAACGTCGCAGCCGAGGAGGCGCGCGCCGCTGCGGCGGCGAAGGCCCGCCAGGCCGAAGACGAAAAGGCACGTCTCGCAACCGAGCGCGCGAACAAGGCCGAGCAGGAGAAGGCGGCGGCCGCCGCCAAGGCCGCCGAGAATGCCCGCCTTGCCGCCGAAAAGGCCAAACAGGTCGAGGAGGCCAAGGCGCTCGTGGCCGAGCAGCGCCGCAAGGACGCGGAGGCCTCCGTGGCCAAGGCACAGGCCGACAAGCAAGCTGCCGAGACGGCGCTCGCCGAAAGGCTGGCCAGCGAAAAGGCCGCTGCCGAAAAACAGCAAGCTGCCGACAGCACACAGAAAGTCGCGGCCGTTGCGCCGACTGTGTCGCAGCCTACCCTCTCCCTCGCAGAAACGACAAAGCTGGTTCAGTCCGAGTTGCGCCGCGTCGGCTGTCTGGCGGCATCGGCCGACGGCGACTGGAATGCATCATCACAACGCTCGCTGACCCTGTTCAACAAATACGCAGGGACGAAATTCGACGCCAAGCTCGCGAACATCGAGGTGCTCGACGCCATCAAGGCCAAGCCGGGCCGCGTCTGCCCGCTGGTGTGCGATCACGGCTTCAAGGCCGATGGCGATGCTTGCGTGAAGATCGCCTGCCGCGCAGGTTATCGCGTCAATGACGACAACGAGTGCGAGAAGGTGCAGGACAAGAGGCCCGTTGCGACCCGCGAGGACGCCAAGAAGCGAGACGACGAGAGGAAGAAGGTTGAAGCCGCACCGTCGAAGCAGCAGTCGGCAGGCCAGGTCTATTGCGACACTCGGAGTTGCCGTCCAGTGCGACAAGGATGCCGTTTGCAGCTGCCGAAGGCTGGTTTCACTCAGGGACATATGACCGAGGTCTGCGATTGAGGGTTGGCCGCATATGCTGAGAGTCCTGATTGCCCTTCTTCTTACAAGTTTCACCTGCGGCACGGCCCTGGCCGAGAAGCGTGTCGCTCTGGTGATCGGCAACTCTGCCTACAAGAATGTGGCGCGGCTGACGAACCCCGCGAACGATGCCGCGCTGGTCGGCGACATGTTCAAGAAGGCGGGTTTTGACTCGGTCGACGTCAGGCTCGACCTGAACGTCGCCGCGATGCGCAAGGCGCTGCGCGATTTCGGCGGCAAGGCGCGCGAAGCCGACGTCGCGGTCATCTATTATGCCGGTCACGGGATTGAGTTCGACGGCACCAACTATCTGATCCCGACCGACGCGACACTCGAGACCGACAGCGACGTGCTCGACGAGACAATTGCGCTGGATCGGGCCCTGTTCGCCGTCGAGCCAGCCAAGCAGCTTCGCCTCGTCATCCTTGACGCTTGCCGCGACAATCCGTTCGCCAAGACCATGAAGCGGACCATTGCCTCGCGTGGCATCGGCCGTGGGCTCGCCAAGGTCGAGCCGGCCAGCCCGAACACGATGATCGCGTTCGCCGCCAAGGCGGGATCGACGGCATCGGATGGCGACTCCGGGAATAGTCCCTTTGCCACCGCTGTGGTCGAGCGCCTGCCAACCCCGGGGCTCGACCTCGGCAAGGCCTTTCGATTCGTCCGTGACGACGTGCTCAAGACCACCGGCTACACGCAGGAGCCGTATGTGTACGGCTCGCTTGGAGGCGATGATGTGGCGCTCGTCCCCGCCAAGCCGACCGTCGCCGGGCCGCAAGCGAGCCCGGAGAGCGAAATCCGGCGCGACTATGAACTGGCGCTCCAGATTGGGACCCGGGACGTGTGGTCCTCCTTCATCAACCGCTACCCGAGCGGCTTCTATAGCGACCTTGCCAAGGGCCAATTGAGCAAGATTGCCGCCGAGGAAACTCGCGATGCGGCTGCGGAAAAGGCCAGGCAGGCCGAGGATGAGAAGGTCCGATTGGCGACCGAGCGCGCCAAGAAAGTCGAACAAGAGAAGGCCGCAGCGGCGGCAAAGGCTGCCGAAGACGCCCGGATCGCGGCCGAGAAAGCCAGGCAGATTGAGGAAACGAAGGCTGCGGCTGCCGAGCAGCGCAGGAAGGATGCAGAGGCCGCCGTCGCCCAGGCGCAAGCCGAGAAGCAGGCTGCCGAGAAGGCGCTCGCCGACAGGATCGCCAGCGAAAAGGCAGCATCCGAGCTAGCCGCAAAGCAGGCGCCCGAGAAGGCTCAGGGCGACGGTGAGCAGAAGGTCGCAGCAGTGGCCCCAACTCAGTCGCCGCCCAGTCTCTCGCCGCAGGAGACTGCCAAATTGGTGCAGTCAGAACTCCGTCGTGTCGGATGCCTCGCGAGCGATGCGGACGGCGACTGGAATGCGGCCTCACAGCGTTCGCTGGCACTGTTCAATAAACATGCCGGCACGAGGTTCGACGCCAAGCTGGCAAGCTTCGAGGCGCTCGATGCGATCAAGGCCAAGTCGGGCCGTGTCTGCCCGCTGGTGTGCGATCACGGCTTCAAGGCCGATGGCGACGCTTGCGTGAAGATCGCTTGCCGCGCCGGCTACCGCGTCAATGACGACAACGAATGCGAAAAGGTGCAGGACAAGAAGCCGGTTGCGACCCGCGAGGATGCAAAGAAGAAAGACACGGAGCGGACGCAGATCGAAGCTGCGCCGGCAAAGCCGCGTGCGTCTTCTGGTCAAATCCTTTGCAACACGACCGGCTGTCGGCCGGTAAAGCCCGGCTGTCGCATTGTCAGCGGGAAGAATTCCATGGACTCAGGGAAACAATACGAAGTGTGCAATTGAGGCGCGGCTGAAAGGCCCTCAGTGCCTGACGTCACGGCGGAGCTGCGGGTTCTTGCAAAGAAACAAAGCGACGAGGCCGCGGACGCCCGGGCCTCAGGCATATCATCCGTCATTGCGAGCCAATATGGAGAGAGCGCGCCTTGATGTCCGATACATGCCCCGGAGGCAGCGCAGCGTCTCTTCGACGGTGCGCTGCAGAGCCGGGGCCCATGTTGCAGCGATACGCCGTGGGGCTTCTGGGTCCCGGCTCTGCACAGCAACGCTAAAAGCGCTGCAGTGCGTCCGGGACACGAGACCTATTCCTGATCGACCAGATCGTCCTCGAGGATCGCCATCTGGAACTGGAAGGAGCGATCATCATCCTCGTCATCGACGAACAGCACGCCGATGAACTCCTCGCCGATATAAACCTCGGCGGAATCGTCCTTCTTCGGCCGCGGCACGACGCGGATCTTGGGATTGCCGAATACGCGCTTCAGATACGCGTCCAGCTTTCTGACTTCTTTGACGTCCACGGCAAGTCTCCGATCAAAATTGGCAGGCCGCGTTTTAGGACGAGATGCGGCGAACCGCCAGCATGAATTGCCAAAGAATTTGGGGACGGAAAGGGCCGGACGATCCGGCCCTCACCTCGCAGAACTCAAAGACCCATCGCGTTGATCATCTGGTCCATGGTGCGCGACGGCTCGGCGCAGCCGGCCTCGCCGACGATCTTCGCCGGCACGCCGGCGACCGTGACGTTGTGCGGCACGGGCTTCACCACGACCGAGCCGGCCGCGATGCGCGCGCAATGGCCGATCTCGATATTGCCGAGGATCTTGGCGCCGGCGCCGATCAGCACGCCGTGACGAATCTTGGGATGACGGTCCTCATTCTCCTTGCCGGTGCCGCCGAGCGTGACGCCGTGCAGGATCGAGACGTCGTCCTCGATCACAGCCGTCTCGCCGCAGACAAAGCCGGTGGCGTGGTCGAGGAAGATGCCGCGGCCGATGCGCGCGGCGGGATTGATGTCGGTCTGGAACACCGCGGACGCACTGCTCTGGAGGTAATACGCAAAGTCCTTGCGGCCCTTCAGATAGAGCCAGTGCGCGAGGCGATGAGTCTGGATGGCGTGAAAGCCCTTGAAGTAGAGCAAGGGATCGATGAATCGCGACGTCGCGGGATCGCGGTCGTAAACGGCGACGAGATCGGCGCGGAAGGCATTGCCGAGATCAGGATCGTCGCGCAGGGCTTCGTCGAAGGTCTGCCGCACCAGATCGCCCGAGAGCGCGGCGTGGTCGAGCCGGTCGGCCACACGATGGACCACCGAATCTTCGAGGCGGCTGTGATGCAGCACGGTCGAATAGATGAAGGTCGCAAGCTCGGGCTCGCGATGGACGATGTCCTCCGCCTCGCCACGGATCCGGTCCCAGATCGGATCGAGCGTCGCGAGCTTCCCTCCCGGATTGACCTGATGCACTGCCATGAATCTGCTCTTTCGAATGGGCTGCTTTTGTTGGATCTATAGCACAGTGTAGGCGACAAAGTCCTGACGGGCTTGCCTGAGAGTGAACAGCACCTTGCCCCGCGCAAGCACGCCAACGCCTTGAATTACAACAGTTTCTCTTGATAACCCCAGGCGGCAAGGTCGGCTTGAAATGGTCAGAGTCTTGCCAAATTCAAGTCGGGCGGCGTCAAACTATTGGTGAATTTCGTCTCGACCATTATTGCGGGCATGGTCCGGCAGAGGACGGAGCGGTTTTGAGCATCACCACCGATCAATTGCGCGCGCGCGCCGCGGGACCGCTTTGGCTGCGGCTGGCGGCGGTGGCCCTGCCCCTCCTCATGATCGCGCCGGCGTTCTGGAACGGCTATCCGCTGTTGCAATGGGATACCGGCGGCTATCTGGCGCGCTGGTACGAAGGCTATCTCGTGCCGAGCCGGTCCACCGTGTTCGGCCTCTACCTGCACTTTGGCGAGAGCTCCGGATTCTGGATCAACCTCGCGGTCCAGTCGCTGTCGACGTTGTGGCTGTTGCAGCTCACCTTGCGCGTCCTCTCGATGCTGCAGACGCCCCGCTTCGCCGCCATCAGCCTGCTGCTGATCGTGTCGACGGCCCTGCCCTGGCTCGCCAGCATGCTGCTCACCGACATCTTTGCGGGACTGTCGATCCTGTCGCTGTTTCTCCTGGTCACCGGCGGCAGCCGCATCTCGTGGGCAGAGAAGGCCGGGCTGTTCGTCTTCACCGCCTTCGCCGCCGCAACCCATAGCGCCACGCTCGGCGTGCTGTTCGGGCTCTGCGCCGCCGGCTGGATGGCGCGGCCGCTGCTGGGGCGTCGTCTGCCGATTGCGGGATTGGCGCAGGGCAGCCTGACGATCGTCGTCGGCAGCCTGATGCTGATCGCGGCCAACCACGCGCTGTCAGGCAAATGGGCGTGGACCCCCGGCGGCACCGGCGTCGCCTTCGGCCGCATGATGCAGGACGGCATCGTCGCGCGCTTCCTTGGAGATCACTGCCCGCACGAGAACTTCAAGCTTTGTCCCTATCGCAATGAATTGCCTGCCACCGCCGACGAATTCCTGTGGGGCAATAGCATGTTCAACACGCTCGGCCGCTTCGACGGGCTCAATGACGAAATGGGCACCATCGTCGAGCGGTCGCTCGCCGAGTATCCGGCCTGGCAGGCCGGGGCGGCGCTGCGGGCGACGGGCGAACAATTGCTGCATGTGGCGACCGGCGAAGGCGCCAGCGTCTGGATTCCGCACACCTATGGCATCATCGAGCGCTACATTCCGGCGCAGGTCGCGCCGATGCGCGCGGCACGACAGCAGAACTGGGAGCTCAATTTCGACACCGTCAACTGGCTCCACGTGCCGGTGGCGCTGGTCTCGATGCTGGGGCTGCTCGTGCTGCTCGGACACGCGCTGGCCAACAGAAGGCTCGACGACCTGACCCTGCTGGCGGCGACCGTGACGCTGGCCTTGCTCGGCAATGCCTTCATCTGCGGCGTGATCTCAGGGCCACACGACCGCTACGGCGCGCGCATGGTGTGGGTCGCGACCTTCGTGGTGCTGATGGCGCTGTCGCGTCGCTTTGGCGACGACGAGTCCAAAGCACGATAAGATCGCGCAGCTCAATCGCGGCGCGACAGGAAATCCAGCACGCCTGATTTGTAGACCTTGTCGCCGACCGCGCGCATGTGATCGCGGCCGGGAATATCGAGCACTTCCGAGCCGGGGATGATCGCACCCAACGCGCTGGCCGAGCCCGCGACGTCATCGGTCGAGCCGACCGCGACCAGCACGGGCACATCGATCCGCGCGGCCTCTTCCCTGGTCATGAGCTCGCGCGTGCCACGCAGACAGGCCGCCAGCGCGACACGGTCGGAGCGCGTTTGATCCGCAAACGCACGGAACGTGCGGCCGACGGGATCGCTGACGTCGTCGAGCGAGGGTGCTTCCAGCGCCCTGGCGACGACCTCGCCGGGCCCGGTGCCCTCGATCAGGCCGCCGATGCCGATGCCGCCGAGGATCGCCGAGCGCAGGCGCTGCGGCTCGTTGAGGCCGAGCCAGGCCGCCATCCGCCCGCCCATCGAATAGCCCATGATGTCGGCCTGCGGGATGGCGAGATGATCCATCAGCGCGAGCACGTCGCCCGCCATGGTGGGGATCGAGTATTGCGCGGGATCGTAGAGCTTTGCGCTTTCGCCATGGCCGCGATTGTCCAGCGCGATGACGCGGCGACCATTCTTGCGCAGCTCCGAGACCCAGGTCGGATAGACCCAGTTCACGTTCTTGCTGGAGGCAAAGCCGTGCACCAGGATGATCGGATCGCCCTCGCCTTCGTCGAGATAGGCAATTTCAACAGCGCCGTTGTGAAAGCTCGGCATCAGCAGGTCCGCAATGTTGTGGGAGAGGTTTGATCTTAAGCCGTAACGGCCGCGCTGGCCAGAGCGGCTTCAGCAGCAAGCTGCGCGCGGCGGAGCCGCCGGGCCCGCCTGCGATCGCACCAGGCCTGGGTGAGGCGCTCGGTGGTCGCCTTGATCGAGGATAGCAGGCCGAACAGAGTCAGTGCCGCACCAAGGAGCCACAGCGTGAGATCGAACGCGCCGCCGACGAGCAGCAACGCACCACGCCCCAGCACCTTCATGATCGCGCGCGTCTTGCTGCCTTGCGCTTCCGCCAGCCGCGCCGCGCGCGCGACATCCTTCGGGCCCTCGGCGATGCGCAAGCTATCCATGGCGCCGCGCGTACCAGTCTTCTCGGCCACGCGCGTGACATCCTTGCCGAGCCGGACCAGCGCACCGGCTTTCTCGACGCGGAACGCGGCCTTGATCGCACTCACGGTCTCGCCCGGACGGAACACCGAACCCTTGGCGACCGCGTTCTGAAGCATCGGCGTATCGACCACGTCACGCGCGGAACGGCCCGCCCATTCGGCAAGTCCCTCGCCGAGCCGTCCGACCTTGCGCGCATCCTTCACCAGCGTCAGCCCGGCTCGAACAGGCGCGGCGCCGCCGGCGGACACATAGGTCACGGCGGTCACCGCAAGACCCGCAGTGGCGAGACCAAGCACAAGGCGATCGGTATCCTCACCCATCGCGAGATGCTTGCCCTCGCGCACGACGTCCCTGATATCGCCGATCACGAAGAGATCGCCGGCCACCGTCCCTGACAGGCTCGCGACATCATCGGCATTGCCGGTGACGAGACCGGTGGCAAAGCGCTTGGCGAAATGCGCGCTGGAGTTTTCTGTTTTGACGGCATCGCTGACCCGGTTGAGCAGGTCGTCAGGCAGCGCGATGTTGCGGTCACGCGCGAGCGCGACAAAGCTGTCGGCGAGATCGGCATCGCCAGCCTTGAGCGCCGCCTCGATATTGTCCTGAACCAAATGATCGTTCTGCGCGAGCGCCGCATCCAACTTCAGCTCGGACAGCGCCGCCGGATCGTCCTGAGCTGCGAGAACAGCGCCGGCTTGCCGGGCATGCGGCGCTACCTGCGCGAGCACAAGGCTGCATGCAGCAATTCCTGCCAAAGCTGAGCTGATTCGCAGCCACTTCATGCTGAAAGCCTGGACCTCAGGAGAATCATCTGCGCGGGACCATTGGCCCGATGGTTCGTCTTTCGTCGCAATTTCACGTGTCCGAGAGAGATAGTATGCCAAAATTGCGACACAACGTCCCCGACGAAAGAAGGGCTTCTCTGAGGCGACAAGATTGTGTCGAATTTGCATGAGCAAATGAGCATGGGGCAATTGCGAACCTTTCGGTTCCGCCGGGCTAGCAATCATATGCACCCATCAGTATGGTCCGCGGCGTCATCAATTTGCCGCGTCACTGCTGATTGTGTCTGCCGCCATTGCCACTCCAGGATGAACTACGATGTCCGACCATGTCGTCCCGCACTTCCATAACGATGCCGGTGTCCCCGTCATCGAGATCGGCTCGCAAGAGTTCATGTGCGTCGGCGCCAATCCTCCGTTCGATCATCCGCACGTGTTCCTGGACCTCGGCAACGACAACGAGATCATCTGCCCGTATTGCTCGACGCTGTACCGCTTCGCGGCCGACCTGAAGGCGGGCGAAGCCCGTCCGCCCGAATGCGTCTTGAAGGACAAGGTGGCCTGACCGGTTTGTTCGGTCAGGGGTGGCTCTCCCGCGAACGATCGTCATTGCTGGTGCCGGAATCGGAGGACTGACGGCCGCGCTTGCGCTGGCCGCACGTGGATTTCGCGTCGTCGTGCTGGAAAAGGCCGAGCGGCTCGAGGAAGTCGGCGCCGGTCTGCAACTCTCTCCCAATGCCAGCCGCGTGCTGGTCGAGCTTGGCCTCGCCGATAGGCTCAAGCTGCGTGCCGTGGTGCCGGACGCGGTTTCGATCATGAGCGCGCGCGCCGGCGGCGAAGTGTTGCGGATGCCGCTCGGGGAAGCGGCGTCCGCGCGCGCCGGGGCCCCCTATTGGGTCGTGCACCGCGCTGACCTGCAATCGGCGCTCGCGGGCGCGGTCGCCGACCATCCCGATATCGACTTGAAGCTGGGCGCGACCTTCGAGGATGTCGCGCCTCACGCCAAGGGACTGACCGTCGTCCATCGCAGCGGCACCATCAGGCGCAGCGATCTCGCCAGCGCACTGATCGGCGCCGACGGCATCTGGTCGACGGTTCGCCAGCATCTGTTTCCCGAGGTGCAGCCACGCTTCTCCGGTCTGATCGCCTGGCGCGGCACGCTGGATGCCACGCAATTGCCGAAGGATCTGACGGCGCGGCGGGTGCAGCTCTGGATGGGCCCGAACGCGCATCTCGTCGCCTACCCCATCGCCGGCGGACGCCAGCTCAACGTGGTGGCGGTGCTGCCGGGCACCTGGAACAGGCCGGGCTGGAGCACGCCGGGCGATCCGTTCGAGGTGATGGAGGCCTTCGCCGCGCCGCGCTGGCCACCAACGGCGCGGATGATGCTGGCCGCCGTCGACAGCTGGCGTAAATGGGCGCTGTTCGGCGTGCCCGATGGCTGCCCCTGGAGCAAGGGCCCGGTCGCACTGCTCGGCGATGCCGTGCATGCGATGCTGCCTTTTGCCGCACAAGGCGCCGGCATGGCGATCGAGGATGCCGCCGTGCTCGGCCGGCATCTCAGCCTCGAGGCGGCCGAGGATATGGCCGGCATCACGGCCGCGCTGACGCAATATGGCCTGATGCGTCAGGCCCGTGTCAGGAAAGTGCAGCGGACCGCGCGGCAACAGGGCCGCATCTATCACTTCAGCGGCCCCCTCGCGATCGCCCGCGATCTTGCGATCCGCGCACTCGGGCCCGAGCGCATGCTGGCGCGGCAGGACTGGATCTACGGCTGGCGGCCTTAACGCTTCGGCGCGGGCTTGATGTCCGGCCGCTGCGGCGTGGCGCTCGCCGGGGTCGCATCAGGCGGCGTTTCGCGGCACCTGTTGCGGCGCCACGCCTCCTCCGCCAGCTGCGCCTGCCCGCGGACCGCGACATAGTCGTTGCGATAGGCGAGCTCGGACACGACGGCGCCGCCGGTCCCGGTCTCGGCCTTGTCCATCAACTTCTGCAAATCCGCGGTGCGGACGACGAGCGCTTTGCGCTCGGCCTCGAGTTGCTTGCAGTCGTACAGTTCGTATTTGGCGGGATCGGCGAAGGCCGGCGCGATCGTCTCACTGACGCTGGCGCAGCCGGACAGCGCGCAGCCGGCCACGACCAGCGCCGCGGCCGCGCAGCAGGTGCGCAGCGAAGAGGAAAACGAAGCAGTCATGCCGGATGCATAGTCCCCGTGAATTGAGAATGCCTAAAGCAGGGCCAGATGTCCGGATTGAGGCTTTGCCTTGTGCCGCCGGCTCGCTTAAGGAAGAACCCCCGATCCGGCCGAAAGCGCCAGCTCCAGACGGCTGGACGGGACTTAAGTGTTTGATCTCGTTGGATCAAGCGGGCATGGCGAAATTGGTAGACGCAAGGGACTTAAAATCCCTCGGCTCGCGAGAGCTGTGCCGGTTCGACCCCGGCTGCCCGCACCACCTGCCCCGGCACCGCCGATTGGGCCCACAGCATGATCCAGAAGCACGCTAGCGCAATCGCCAACTGATCGAAGCCGTCTATGAAGGCATACCCCGTGATCGACGCCAGCGCGGGAATACCGACCGCAACGGTCATGACGGCGGCAAGCCCCGCTGCAGGAAGATCGACGATGAGAATGGCGGCGTAGAGCGCGACATCGAAGAAGGCATATTCCTTCAGTCGCGGAGCGCAGAGGTAGAACGCATACATCGTGAGCACGGCGAGGCGCATCGCCGCGACGGGATGTTCAATCAGCCAGCGGTCGAACCAGTTCAACGGTGATCTCACGTCGACCGGCCCGCGCGCAGCAATCATGCGCCAGACTGAAACCGCGAGCGGCCCGATCACGAGCACTAGCGCGGCGAAGCCATAAAGCGAGGCAATGACCAGCTTGCTGCCGACAAGTCCGAGACGGTCTGCGAGTGCGCGCGCGAGGAACAGCAGCGACGGATTGACCTCGTTACTTGGCGAATGTTGCCCCGGAATCTGGCCGAAGATCGCGCCCAACCAGCTCGGAAGGAGATGGGCGTAAAACACCGCCGAGATCAGAATCGGCAGCACGAACCCACCGGATGCAACCGCGATCAGCATCAGCTTGCGCGACCGCTGCAGCGGCAAGAGATAGAGCGCAGCGATGATCGGACAGTAGACCAGCTTGAACGAGGTGACGAGGCCGAGCAGAGCGGCCCCGGCAAATTGCAGCAGCGAGCTCTTATTCCCCAGCCTGTCGGAGCCTGCAGGACGCAGCAACAGCGCCAACGCCGCCGCGATCAACAGGCCGCTGAAGATCGCAAAATTGCCGGTCGCCAGAACCCATTCGAGGCCGACGAAGCCGCCAAGCGCGAAAATAACCCGTAGCGCGGTGCCGCGGAGACTTCGACGGCCCTCGCCAAGACCAGGCAACGACAATGCGCACAGGATGGCAAGAACGAGATAGATGGCCTTGTAGTGGGCAACCAGTACGCCGCCGGCGCAGAGCGGGCGAAAAGCGTCCAGCGTCACGGGCAGATAAGGATAGGAATACTTCGCGTCCTTGAGGTTCTCCATGAAATAGGGATCGAGCCCGGCGATATGGGCATCGACGGCCGCGCAGTTCACCCGCGCGTCCCAACCGAAGGTCTCGCCCATGCCGAGATCGATCGCCGTTGCGGCAGCGACCAGCATGGCCACGGCCACGATGAGGCGGGTCAGCCAGCTCGTGCCCAGCACATCGGCGGCATGTGGCCCTCCCGCTGCGGCAAGGGATGCAGCATCACCGCTCTTCATGAAACCACCCCTTCCGGTTCGTCCCGTGCCGGCACGCCGCGAAAATCGAGCAGCATGGTCCAAAAGCAAACCAGCGCGATGGCGAGCAGAGCAAACCGGCCCTCAAATGCAATTCCCGCAATCGAAGCCACTGCGGGAATGGCTATGGCGACGATCAAAACCATGGTGAGCGCCGATGACGAAAGATCGACCACGAGGACGGCGAGATAAAGCGCCAGCTCGAAAAAGGCGTATTCCTTGATGCGCGGCGAGCAGAGATAGAGCCCGTACATCGCAAGCACAGTGATGCGCATGGCGGCCTGCGGGTGATTCATCAGCCAGCGGTCCAGCCGTGCCGGGAATGATGCTCCACCGGCGGCAATCCCGATCCCGAGCGCCCGCACCAGCACCAGGGCGAAGGGTGCGAGCACGAGCGCGAACGCGGCAAGCGCGTAGATCGCGAACTCGATCGGCCTGTTGTCCGCCAGCCCGATGCGGTGGATGAGATTGTGCGCAACCAGGAGCAGCGATGGATTGATTTCTTCCAGATGGACCGAATGCTGGTTGGGGATCTGTCCCTTGATCGCGAGCAGCCAGCTCGCGAACAGCTCCGGATAGAACAGCACCGAGATCAGGATCGGTAGCGCGAAGCCAAAGCCCGCCACCGCGAGAAGACCAAGTTTCCGGGCACGTGGCAGCGGCAGGAAGTAGAGCGCAGCCAGGACAGGGCAGAACACCAGCTTGAACGACATGACGAGACCGAGCAGCGCTGCACCAGCGATGCGCATCTTGAAGCGCCGGTCGCCCTCCAGTTCGGCGTGAAGCAGCAGCGCCAGCGCCACCGCCGTCAGCAGGCCGCCCAGAATCGCAAAATTTCCGGATGCCAACACCCATTCGAAACCAACGAATGCGCCAAGCGCACAGAGCACCTTGAGGCCCACATCGCGCGGACCGGCACGCGACCTGCGGAGCCCAGGGAGGAGCAAGCCACAGAGCGCGGCGAGGACGAGATAGAGGCCCCGGTAGTGATCGATGAGAAAGCCGCCCGTGCAAAACGGTCGGAACGCGTCAAGGGTCGCCGGGAGATAGGGATAAGAGTAGGAGGTCCCCTTCAGGTTCTTGACGTAATAGGGATCGAGCCCCGCAGCATGCGCGTCGACTGCGGCACAATTGACACGAGCGTCCCAGCCGTAACCCGTCCCCAACGCAGTGTCGTTGGCGAGATTGCCTAGCGCCAGCAGGGTTACGATCGCGATCAGGGAACGAAGCCAGACGTTCCGACTCGGAGCCGTGTCTGCCGACGGTCCTAACCATCGTGTCGTACCGGTGACGTCGGACACCGCAAATACCTGTCTGTCTGGCTTCTCAGCGCCCTGTGTGGCGCCCCAAACCACAATGGGCAGGATGGATTGCCGATTGATGTCCTCGGCGTGGTGCCCCGATCTTATGGTGAATGCTTGGTTTCCAGCCCGCGGCTAGGGAAGGCGCACCGCTTGTGACGCGCCAAAACGATTGTTCCCCGCCGGACAGCCATCCCAAAACATGGGTTGTGCGACGCAGCATGGGCTTTAGATATAGCCCCTGAAATTAGGGGTAAGCTGCTTGTCCGACGTCAATGCCGACGAATGGGTGTCCTCAGGACACCGTCCGATGGGGTTTCCCGAATTCGTCATCGTGATCGCGTCCATCATGGCGCTGAATCCGCTCGCGATGGACATGATGCTGCCGGCGCTGCCCAATATCGGGGCGGCCTTCGGCATTCCCAACGCCAACCATCTCCAGCTTGTGCTGTCGACCTTCCTGATCGGCTTCGGTGCCGGCCAGTTCATCATGGGCCCGTTGTCCGACCGGTTCGGCCGCCGGCCGGTGCTGCTCGGCGGCATGGCGGTCTATGCCGTGGCGAGCGTGCTGGCGGTCGCCGCGCCGAGCTTCGAGACGCTGCTGCTTGCGCGCGCGCTGCAGGGGCTCGGCACTTCGGCGACGCGCGTCATCGCGACCTCGATCGTGCGCGACTGCTACGCCGGCCGCCGCATGGCGAGCGTGATGTCGCTGGCGATGATGATCTTCATCGCCGTGCCCGTGATCGCGCCCTCGTTCGGACAGGCGGTGCTAATGATCACGCATTGGCGCGGCATCTTCGTCGTGCTGATGCTCTACGGAATCATTGCGCTGGCATGGAGCGTGTGGCGGCTTCCGGAGACGCTGCCTGAGACCGAGCGCAGGTCGCTCGCGCCCGCCGACGTGCTCTCGGCCTTCCGCCAGACCGTCACCAACCGCCAGACCATCGGCTATGCGAGCGCCGCCGGCGCCGTGATGGGCGCGCTGTTCGCGTTCGTGTTCTCGGCGCAGCAGGTCTTCACTGGCATCTATCATCTCGGCCATTACTTCCCGCTTGCCTTCGCCGCGATCGCGGCCGGCACTGCCGTCGCCGGGTTTCTCAACGCGAAGCTGGTCGGACGGCTCGGCATGCGCGTGATCTCGCACGGCGCGCTCTCGCTCTACGCCGCAGTGGCTGGCGTGATGCTGCTGACCGAGATCCTCGGCGTGCTGCCGCTGCCACTGTTCATGGCCCTGTCGGCGCTGATGATGTTCTCGTTCGGCATGATGGTCGCCAACTTCACCGCGCTGGCGATGGAGCCGCAGGGTCATATCGCCGGCACGGCCTCTTCGCTCTACGGCTCGATCACGACGCTGATCGGCATCGTGGTCGGCACCTCGATCGGCCAGAGCTTTGACGGCACGCTGCTGCCGTTCTCGATCGGCTTCTTCCTGTCGACGCTAGCGGCGCTTGCGATCGTGCTCGTGGTGGAGAAGGGACGACTGTTCAAGCCGCATCATCGCCCGGTCGTGTAAGGAACTTCGAGGCGTCCGCGATGTTGTCCTGCAGCAATTCGAGAGGCGCCTTCAATGGAACCACAGCACCACGACGAAGCTCCCAAGTTGGACCGTCAGCCGACTGAGCGGCCGGCGTCGTCAGCCGAGCAAGCCGTCGTCAATCCGCCCTTTGCGAGCGAAGGGCTCGAGCAGGTCCGCGACAGCCACTGCTGAAGCGCGACGCGAACGCGACACACCTATTTCAGATCGAGATTGACAGACAAAAACGGCGCCGCTGATGACAGCGGTGCCGCGCGATGATTGGGACAAAAGACGCGGGACGCGCTCGCCCTACTCGGACTTGTCGATGTTCCAGAAGATCGGGGTTGCCGGGCCGTCGAGCACGCCGGACAGCGACTTCCGCCAGGCGCTCGGCGACTGATATTGCCCCAGCGGAATGTAGAGTACCTGATCGTAGGCTTCCTTCTGGATTTCGGTCGCGATCTTCTTCTGCTCGTCAAGCGAGGCGGCGCGGACGAAGGCGTCCTTTAACTGTTCGACCTTGGCGTCCTCCGGCCAGCCGAACCAGCCGCCCTTCTTGCCTTGCCCGCCGACGGCGATGTTGGAAATCGGGTTCGAGGCGTCGGCGCTGACGAAGTTTGTGACGAACATGTTCCAGCCGCCCTCCTTCGGAGGCTTCTGGCTGGCGCGCCGGCTTACCACCGTCTGCCAATCGGTGGCCTGCAAATCGACCTTGAAGCCGGCGTCGCGCAGTTGCTGGGCCATTACGATCGGCTGGGCCTTCAGCGTCACGACGTCGCCCGGCGCCATGAGCACGACCGGTGTCCCGTCGTAGCCGGACTCGGCGAGCGCCTTTCTGGCCGCAGCCATGTCGCCGCCCTTCGCGAGCACCTCACCGCCAATCTCCGTCGCGAACGGCGTGTCGCAGATGAAGGCCGCGGCGCACGTCTTGTAGTATTTGGGATTGCCGATCAGCGCATCGAGCACGTCCTTCTGGTTGACCGCCAGGAATGCTGCGCGGCGAACCCTGACGTTGTCGAATGGCGGATGCAGGAAGTTCATCCGCGCGCCGGTCTGGAAGCCGAACTTGTTCAGGATGTCGACCTTGAGGTCCTTGTCCGCTTCAATGGCGGGCAACATTTCGATGGCGGGAACTTCCATGAAATCAATGTCACCCGACTGCAGCGCGTTCAACGCCGTCTGTGCGTCCGGCATCGTGATCCATTCGACGCGATCGACCTTCACCACCTTGCCGCCGGCGGTCCAGCTCGGCGGCTCCTTGCGCGGCACATAGTCGGTGTTCTTGACATAGACTGACTTCACGCCCGGCTGGAATTCATCCTGCACGAACTTGAACGGCCCGGAGCCGATCTGCTCGGGGATCTGCTTGTCCACCGGCGTGTCGGCCAGACGCTTCGGCATCATGAAAGCGACCCGCGACGACGGCTTGCCAATCGCTTCCAGCACGAGCGCGTACGGCTCCTTCAGCTTCAGCGTGATGGTCTTGGGGTCGGTCGCCTCGATGCTCGCGGTGAACTGCATCATCTGCTGCCCCATGCTGTCGACGGCGGCCCAGCGCTTCAGCGAGGCAACGCAATCTTCCGCGGTGACGGGCGTGCCATCATGCCATTTCAGGCCGTCGCGCAGCGTGAAAGTGTAGGTCAGCTTGTCGTCGGAGATGGTCCAGTCCGCCATCTGCGGCTGGATCTTGAAGTTGGAATCCGTCGCGAGCAGCGTGTCGTAGACCATGTAGCCATGGTCACGCGCGATATAGGCGCTGGTGAAGATCGGATCGAGGATGCGCAGGTCCGAATGCATCACGGCGGTGATGGTCTTGCCCGCGGCGAGAACCGGCGAAGCCAGTGCTGCAAGCGTCAGGACTGAAAGCGCCGAGACGGAAAGCGCAAGTTTGGAGGCGAACGCACGACGCAGATGTCGCAACATCGAAGCTCTCCTGAAGAGCGACGCCGCTGAACACAGCGGCGCCGCACGATGATCGGGGTCAAAGGCGCGAGGCGCGCCCTTGTCTTGGCTTACCTTGGCTGGACTTGGCCTACTCCGACTTGTCGATGTTCCAGAAGATCGGGGTTGCCGGCCCGTCGAGCACGCCGGACAGCGACTTCCGCCAGGCACTCGGCGCCAGATACTGGCCAAGCGGAATGTAGATCACCTGGTCATAGGCTTCCTTCTGGATTTCGGTCGCGATCTTCTTCTGATCGTCGATCGAGGCGGCGCGGACGAAGTCGTCCTTGAGCTTCTCGATCTTGGCGTCCTCCGCCCAGCCGAACCAGCCGCCCTTCTTGCCCTGGCCGCCGATCGAAAGATTGGCGATCGGGTTGGACACGTCGGCGCTGACCCAGTTGGTGAAGAACATGTTCCAGCCGCCCTCTTTCGGGGGCTTCTGGCTGGCTCGGCGGCTCACCACCGTCTGCCAGTCGGTCGCCTGCGCATCGACCTTGAAGCCGGCTTCGCGGAGCAGCTGCACCGCCACGGTCGGCTGCGCCTTCAGCGTCACGACGTCGCCGGGCACCATGACGACGACGGGCGTGCCGTCATAGCCGGACTCGGCGAGCAGCTTCTTGGCTTCCGCCATGCCGTTGCCCTTGACCAGCGATTCGGAGCCGACGTCGGTCGCGAACGGCGTGTCGCAGATGAAGAAGGCGCCGCAGATCTTGTAGTATTTGGGATTGCCGACGAGCGCGTCGAGCACGTCTTTCTGGTTCATCGCCAGAAGCGCAGCGCGACGGATCTTCGGATTGTCGAACGGCGGAAACAGGAAGTTCATGCGACCGAGCGTCTGGTAGCCGAACTTGTTCAGCGTCTCGACCTTGAGGTCGGAATTGCCTTCAAGCACCGGCAAGAGATCCCACGGCGGCACCTCCATGAAGTCGATATCGCCCGATTGCAGCGCGTTCACCGCGGTCTGCGAGTCCGGCATGGTGATCCATTCGACACGGTCGACCTTCACCACCTTGCCGCCAGCGGTCCAGCTCGCGGGCTCCTTGCGCGGCACGTAATCGGGATTCTTCTCGTAGACGGCCTTCACGCCGGGCTGGAATTCACCTTGCACGAACTTGAATGGGCCGGAGCCGATCTGCTCGGGGATCTGCTTGTCCGGCGGCGTCTCGGCCAGGCGCTTCGGCATCATGAAGGCCACGCGCGAGGACGGCTTGCCGATCGACTCGAGCACCAAGCCGTAGGGCTCCTTGAGCTTCAGCGTGATCGTCTTGGGATCGGTCGCTTCGATGCTTGCCGTGAACTGCATCAATTGCTGGCCCATGCCGTCGACGGCGGCCCAGCGCTTCAGCGAGGCAACGCAGTCTTCCGCCGTCACCGGCGCGCCGTCATGCCACTTCAGGCCGTCGCGCAGCGTGAAGGTGTAGGTGAGCTTGTCGTCGGAGATCTTCCAGTCCGCCATCTGCGGCTGGATCTTGAAGTTCGAATCCGTCGCGATCAGCGTGTCGTAAACCATGTAGCCATGGTCACGCGTGATGTAAGCGGTGGTGAAGATCGGATCGATGATACGCAGATCCGAATGCATCACCGCGGTGATGGTCTTGCCCGCCGCAAATACCGGCGAGGCCATCGCCGTTGCAAGCGCGACGACCGATAGCGCAAGTTTGGAGGCGAACGCGCGACGCCCCCGGCGCATCAAGCTCAACATTAAAGTTTCTCCTGACGTGAAACTGTTCAAAGGCCGGCTATTGGTTGAGCATCAGGTTCGTTCTTTGGGCGAACTTACTTGATGCAATGCCTTTATCTTTCGAGACTTGCAGACCGTCTTGGGCACGTCAATCCGGTTTCGGTGCAGCCCCTTGCGGCAGGCGCAAGGGCTCCACAAAGACCGGATTGGCTCTACAACTCGATCTGCTCGTCCTGCCCGCGCCGATGCAATGCGCGTTCCACTTTTCGAAGCTTGAGAGACATCGAGATGAATCCAGCCAATCTCCCCTTTGATTCCGAAGCCATGCTCGAAGGATTGCGCACCTGGGTGGAATGCGAGAGCCCGACCTGGGATGCGAGCGCAGTGAACCGCATGCTCGATATCGCAGCGCGGGATATGGCGATCATGGGTGCGACGATCGAACGCATCGCCGGCCGCCAAGGCTTCGGCGGCGCCATTCGCGCGCGTTTTCCCCATCCCAGGCAAGGCGAGCCGGGCATCCTGATTGCCGGGCACATGGATACCGTCCATCCGGTCGGCACCATCGAGAAGTTGAAGTGGCGACGCGAAGGCAACCGCTGCTACGGCCCCGGCATCTTCGACATGAAGGGCGGCAACTACCTCTCGCTGGAAGCGATCCGGCAGCTGGCGCGCGCGTCTTTCACCACGCCGCTGCCGATCACCGTGCTGTTCACGCCGGACGAGGAAGTCGGCACGCCCTCGACGCGCGACATCATCGAGGCGGAGGCCGCGCGCAACAAATATGTGCTGGTGCCCGAGCCCGGCCGCGCCGACAACGGCGTTACCACCGGACGTTACGCCATCGCGCGCTTCAATCTTGAGGCGACGGGACGACCGAGCCACGCCGGTGCGACTTTGTCATCCGGACGCTCGGCCATCCGCGAGATGGCACGGCAGATTCTTGCGATCGACGCGATGACGACGGAGGACTGCACCTTCTCGGTCGGCATCGTGCATGGCGGGCAATGGGTCAATTGCGTTGCCACGACCGCCACCGGCGAAGCACTGTCGATGGCCAAGCGTCAGGCCGATCTCGACCGCGGCGTCGAGCGCATGCTGGCGCTGTCGGGCACCGCCAACGACGTCACCTTCAAGGTGACGCGCGGCGTGACCCGGCCGGTGTGGGAACCGGATGCCGGGACCATGGCGCTGTATGAAAAGGCGCGTAGCATCGCCAAATCTCTCGGCGCGGAATTACCACATGCGAGCTCCGGCGGCGGATCCGACGGCAACTTCACCGGCGCGATGGGGATCCCGACGCTCGACGGCCTCGGCGTCCGCGGCGGCAATGCCCACACGCTGGAGGAGCATATCGAGGTCGAGAGCCTCGTTGAGCGCGGTCGGCTGATGGCCGGCCTGCTGGCGACGCTGGAGTGACTTTGAGCCCGTCATTCCGGGGCGGTCCGAAGGACCGAGCCCGGAATGACTGTGGCAACGACCAGCCGCATTGCAAAATCCGTGGCCCCGATGGCACGGGAATTGCTGAAATGTTAGGCTGATGGCAACCTGCCGAAGGACTTGCCGCGATTTGACTCTAATCTGACGGATCCAACTTGCTCGGATATCTCGTTCGCCGAATCTTCGCCGCCGTGCCCGTCATGGGCGTCGTCGCGCTTTTCGTATTCCTGCTGCTGCGGCTGACGCCGGGTGATCCCGCCGCCATCCTCGCCGGCGACAATGCGACGCCCGAACGGCTCGAACGTATCCGCACCTCGCTCGGCCTCAACGAGCCGCTGATCGTCCAGTTCATCACCTGGGTGAACAAGCTGCTGCACGGCGATCTCGGCACCTCGCTGATCTCCAATCTGCCGGTCATGAAGATGATCGGCCAGCGCGTCGAGCCCTCGATCTCGATCGCGCTGTCGACCATCATCCTCGCGGTCATCGTCGCCGTGCCGCTGGGCGTTATCGCGGCCTGGAAGCACGGCACCTGGATCGACCGTTTCGTGATGGGTCTGTCCGTGCTTGGCTTCTCGGTGCCGGTGTTCGTGGTCGGCTATGTCCTGATCGAGGTGTTTGCGATCGACCTGCGCTGGCTGCCGGTGCAGGGCTTCAAGAGCATCAGCGCAGGCTTCTGGCCGTTCTTCGAGCGCATCATCCTGCCGACCTGCGCACTCTCCTTCATCTACATCGCGCTGATCGCGCGCATGACACGCGCGGCCATGCTCGACGTGCTCGGCGAAGATTATGTGCGGACGGCGCGCGCCAAGGGCATCAACGAGGTCGCGGTGATGCTGCGGCACGCGCTGCGCAACGCCGCGGTGCCCGTGATCACCGTGATCGGCACCGGCTTTGCGCTGCTGATCTCCGGCGTCGTCGTCACCGAGAGCGTGTTCAACATCCCCGGCATCGGCCGCCTCACCGTGGACGCGGTGCTGGCGCGCGACTATCCGGTGATCCAGGCGATGATCCTGCTGACCTCGCTGATCTACGTCGTCGTCAATCTCCTGATCGACGTCGCCTACACGCTGCTCGATCCCCGGATCCGGTACTAAGGCTAGGACAAGAACAACAATGACGGTCGATAGCCTTCCCCAGTCCTCCATTCCGATCACGTCGCCGCTGCGGCCGCGCCTCGGATTCCTCACCTCGACGCCGATCATCGCGGCGGCCACGATCCTGCTCGCAGCTATCGTGCTGATCTCGATCCTGGCACCGCTGATCGCGCCGCATGATCCGATCCAGCTTGCGCCTTCGCAGCGGCTCAAGCCGGCGTCGGCGCAATTCCTGCTCGGCACCGATGCCTATGGCCGTGACCTCTTGTCGCGCGTCATCTATGGCGGCCGCATCTCGCTCTTGATCGGCATCGGCTCGGCGGTTCTGTCGGTCGTCATCGGCCTCGCGATCGGCCTCGTCTCCGGCTTCTTCAAGCTCGTCGATTCCGTGATGATGCGCATCATGGACGGCCTGATGGCGATGCCGAGCATCCTGCTTGCGATCGCCGTGGTCTCCCTGTCGGGCGCCAGCATCTGGACCGTGCTGGTTGCCATCACCATCCCCGAAATCCCGCGCGTGGCCCGTCTGGTGCGCTCGGTCGTGCTGTCCGCGCGCGAGGAGCCCTATGTCGAGGCCGCGATCTCGGTCGGCTCCAGTCTGCCGAAGATCATGTGGCGACACCTGATGCCGAACACGATCGCACCGCTGATCGTGCAGGGCACCTATGTCTGCGCCTCCGCGATCCTCACCGAAGCCATCCTCTCCTTCCTCGGCGCCGGCATCTCGCCGGAGACGCCGACCTGGGGCAACATCATGGCCGAGGGCCGCCAGTACTTTCAGCTCAAGCCGACGCTGATCTTCTGGCCGGGCCTGCTGCTCTCGATTGCCATCCTCAGCATCAATTTGATCGGCGACGCCGCCCGCGACGCCCTCGATCCCCGCATGAAGCAGCGGGAGGGCAAGTGAAACCCTTTACTCCGTCGTTCCGGGGCGGTGCAAAGCACCGAACCCGGAATCTCGAGGTTCCGGGTTCGCGCTTCCGCGCGCCCCGGAACGACGTTGGAGATCTCGCATGACCAACCCAGTTCTCGACATCAACAACCTCGTCGTCTCCGTCGGCAAGAAGCCGAATGGGCCGAAGATCATCGACGGCATCTCGATCCAGGTGCACGCAGGCGAGACGCTGTGTCTCGTCGGCGAAAGCGGATCGGGCAAATCGGTGACGTCGCTGACCACGATGGGCCTGCTGCCGAAGGGCACGCTGGTGCCGTCGGGCGGCAGCGTCAAGCTCGTCGGCGAGGAGATCCTCGCCGCGACCGATCGCCGTCTGCGCCAGCTGCGCGCGACCAAGATGGCGATGATCTTCCAGGAGCCGATGACCGCGCTCAATCCGGTGGTACCGGTGGGCCGCCAGATCGACGAGGTGCTGCGCGCCCACACCAGGCTCGATGCGAAGGCGCGCAAGCGGCGCATCCTCGACATGATGGAGCAGGTCCACCTGCCCCAGGTCGAGCGCATCTTCGCCTCCTACCCGCACCGCCTCTCCGGCGGTCAGCGCCAGCGCATCATGATCGCGATGGCATTGGTGCTGGAACCGAAGCTGCTGATCGCGGACGAGCCGACCACGGCGCTCGACGTCACCACGCAGAAGCAGATCCTGTCGCTGATCCGCGAGCTCCAGCGCGATCACGGCACCGCGGTGCTGTTCATCACCCATGACATGGGCGTGGTCGCGGAGATTGCCGACCGGGTCGCCGTCATGCGCCAGGGCCGGCTGGTCGAGACCGGCCCGCTCGAGACCGTGCTGCGCAATCCCGCGATGGAATACACCCGCAATTTGCTGGCCTCCGTGCCGAGCCTGGTGCCGCGGCCGCCGCGTGAGGAGAGCCGCGAACCGATCGTGCTCGAGGCCAACGACCTCAGCAAGATCTACAAGGAGCGCGCCTTCTTCGGCAAAGGCCGCGAGGTCGTGGCCGCCGACAAGGTGACGCTGACGCTGCGCAAGGGCCGGACCCTCGGCATCGTCGGCGAAAGCGGCTCGGGCAAGTCGACGGTGGCACGCTGCATCGTGCGCCTGATCGATCCGACCTCCGGCGGCGTGCGGCTTGCCGGCCGCGAGATTTCCGACATCTCGCGCCGCCTGCTGCAGCCGCACCGGCAGAAAATCCAGATCGTGTTTCAGGATCCCTATCGCTCGCTCAATCCGCGCGTCACCGTCGGCGAGAGCATCGCGGAAGGCCCGATCAATTACGGCGTCTCGCACGCGAACGCGATGAAGCGGGCGCGCGAGCTGCTCGAGCTGGTCGGCCTGCCGCCCGACGCCATCTCGCGCTATCCGCATCAGTTCTCGGGCGGCCAGCGCCAGCGCATTGCGATTGCGCGGGCGCTCGCGCTCGATCCCGATGTGCTGGTCGCGGACGAAGCAGTCTCCGCGCTCGATGTTTCCGTGCAGGCGCAGGTGCTGGAACTCCTCGACGAGATCCAGAAACGGCTCGGCATCGCAATTCTGTTCATCACCCATGACTTGCGCGTCGCCGCGCAAATCTGCGACGAGGTGGTGGTGATGCAACACGGCCGCGTCGTCGAACAGGGCCCCGCGGCCGAAGTGCTGACGCACCCGAAGGAGACCTATACCAAGGCCTTGCTGGACGCCGCCCCGGGCCGCAACTGGGACTTTGCGAATTTCCGGCCGGTGTCGGAGGGTGTGGCGGCCAACGCGTAGCTCTCTCCACTCGTCATTGCGAGGAGCGAAGCGACAAAGCAATCCAGGCTGTCCCCGCGGAGGGATCCTGGATTGCTTCGCTGCGCTCGCAATGACGTTGGTTGCCGCGAGCATTCCCAAAACAGCTTGAGGCCATGCACAGCGCGGGTGCGTCCCACCTTGCTCTCGCCGCAGGGGCAAGGCTAACGTCCCGCACTCTTTGTTCACTGGACTTGAATTGATGACTCGTATCGCCGTCGGCGGCTTCCTGCACGAGACCAACACCTTCGCTCCGACGAAGGCGACGTATGCCGACTTCCAGCATGGCGGCGGCTGGCCGGCGATGACACAGGGGCCCGACGTGCTGAAGGTGATGCGGCGCATCAATGTTGGGCTGGCCGGTTTCGTCGACAGCGCCGAAGCCAATGGCTGGGAACTGGTTCCGACCATCGCATGCGGCGCGAGCCCATCGGCGCATGTTACGGAGGATGCGTTCGAGCGCATCGTGAAGGTGATGGTCGACGGCATCAAGGCCGCGGGCCCGATCGACGCGGTCTATCTCGACCTGCATGGCGCCATGGTCACCGAGCATCTCGACGACGGCGAAGGCGAGATTTTGGCGCGCGTGCGGGGCGTCATCGGCAAGGATATTCCCCTGGTCGCAAGCCTCGACCTGCATGCCAACGTCACGCCTGAGATGATGGAACACGCGGACGCGCTGATCGCCTACCGCACCTATCCGCATGTCGACATGGCCGACACCGGCCGCGCCTCGGCCAAGCATCTCGCTCTGCTGCTGGAGACGAAGCAGCGCTTCGCAAAGTCGTTCCGCCAGATACCGTTCCTGATCGCGATCAGCTGGCAATGCACCAACGACTTCCCCACCAAGGGAATCTACCAACGGCTCGCCGCGCTGGAGAGCGATGCGGTTCCGACACTGTCCTTCGCGCCGGGCTTCCCCGCTGCCGACTTCCGCGATTGCGGGCCGAGCGTGTTCGCCTATGGCAAGACGCAAGCGGACGCCGACCGCGCCGCGGATTCAATCGTCAAGCTGATCGAAAGCCACGAGGACGATTTCGACGGAAAGATCTGGTCGCCCGATGACGGCGTGCGCCATGCCATGGAACTTGCGAAGAGCGCAAGCAGGCCGATCATCATCGCCGACACCCAGGACAATCCCGGCGCCGGCGGTGATTCCGACACCACGGGCATGCTGCGCGCGCTGGTGCGCAACAGAGCGAGCGCGGCAACCGGCGTGATCTACGATCCGGAATCGGCCAAAGCCGCGCATGCGGCTGGCGTCGGCGCCACCGTGACGCTGTCGCTCGGCGGCAAGTCAGGCATTCCCGGCGACGAGCCCTATACCGAGACCTTTGTCGTCGAAAAGCTTTCCGACGGCCGCTTCATCGCGCCCGGCCCCTATTTTGGCGGCCGCGAGATGGAGATGGGCCCCTCCGCGTGCTTGCGCATCGGTGACGTCCGTGTCGTCGTGAGCTCGCACAAGGCGCAGCTCGCTGACCAGGCGATGTACCGCTATGTCGGCATCGAGCCGACGAAAGAAAAGATTCTGGTCAACAAGAGCTCGGTGCATTTCCGCGCCGATTTCGAGCCGATCGCGGAAAAGCTGATGATCTGCGCCGCGCCCGGCGCGATGCCGGCCGACACCGCCTCCCTGCCCTGGACGCGCCTGCGTCCGGGCATCCGCATCAAGCCGAACGGCCCCGTTTTCAATCCCCCTTCACGCTAACCGGACAGGATCACATGCCCACCATTGACCGCATCGACGGCTACGCCGACGAACTCACCGCTATCAGGCGCGATCTGCACGCCCATCCCGAGATCGGCTTCGAGGAGGTCCGCACGTCGGGCATCGTCGCCGACAAGCTGGCTGGCTGGGGCATTGAGGTGCATCGCGGTCTCGGCGGCACCGGCGTGATCGGAATCATCAAGGGCAAGGGCTCGGGCAGCAAACGCATCGGACTGCGCGCCGACATGGATGCGCTGCCGATGGAAGAGAACACCAATCTGAAATGGAGCTCGAAAATCCCCGGCCGCTTCCACGGCTGCGGCCATGACGGCCACACCACCATGCTGCTCGGCACCGCGCGCTACCTCGCCGAGACCCGGAATTTCGACGGCACCGTGCACCTGATCTTCCAGCCGGCCGAGGAAGGCCTCGGCGGCGCCCGCGCCATGATCAAGGACGGGCTGTTCGAGAAATTTCCCTGCGACGAGCTCTACGGCCTGCACAACGCGCCCGACCTCAACCATGGCGAGATCGCGATCCTGCCGGGCCCGGCGATGGCCAGCGCCGACTTCTTCGACCTCCGCATCACCGGCTACGGCGCGCATGGCGCGATGCCCGAGCGCTCCAAGGACGCGGTTGTGATCGCGACCACGCTGGCGCAGGCGATCCAGACGATCGTCAGCCGCAACGTCGAACCGCTCCAGGCCGCCGTGGTGTCGATCACCCAGATCCATGCGGGCTCGGCCTACAATGTCATTCCCGGCGATGCGCATCTCTGCGGCACCATCCGCACCTTCTCGAAGGAAGTCCGCACCCTCGTCAGCGAACGCATCCGCACCATCTGCGCCGGCATCGCCAGCGCCTATCAATGCGTGATCGACGTCGACATCCGCGACACCTTCAACGTGCTGGTCAACCAGGTCGAGCAGTCCAAGGTGGTCGAGGACGTCGCGCGCACAGTCGTCGATCCCGCCAAGGTGATCACTCGCACCCAGCCGAAGATGGGCAGCGAGGATTTTGCCGACATGCTGGAGACCATTCCCGGCGCCTATTTCTGGGTCGGCCATGACGGCTCGGTGCCGGTGCACAATCCCGGCTTCGTGCTCGACGACAAGATCCTGCCGATCGGCGCCAGCATGTTCGCCCGGATCATCGAAACGCGCATGCCGGTCGGCTAGCAATGCAGAAAAAAAGCGCCGAAGATACCGTCACCTCGCTGCACGATCTCTCCGCGGTCGATCTGATCGCAGGCTATCGCGCCAAGCAATTCTCGCCGAGCGAGGTGCTGGAGGATTTGCTCACGCATGTCGCCGCGTGGGAGCCGCATCTGAAGGCGCTCTATGCGTTCGATCCCGATGGCGCGCGCCAGGCCGCCAAAGCCTCGACCGCGCGCTGGACCGGGGGCGAGCCTTGCGGCTCGCTCGACGGCGTGCCTGTCACGGTGAAGGACAACATCGCGACCAAGGGCGTGCCGGTGCCGCTGGGCGCTGCGAGCGTCAAGCTCGTG
This sequence comes from uncultured Bradyrhizobium sp., assembly GCF_936928535.1. GTDB lineage: Bacteria > Pseudomonadota > Alphaproteobacteria > Rhizobiales > Xanthobacteraceae > Bradyrhizobium. Next base: position 99,892 of record NZ_CAKZHY010000093.1, read on the forward strand.
CCCGCCGAGAAGGATGCCCCGCCCGCCGCACGGCTGCGTGAAGCAGGCGCGATCATCTTCGCCAAGACCACGATGCCCGACTACGGCATGCTCTCCTCGGGACTCTCGTCGTTCCATGCGCTCGCGCGCAATCCCTGGGACCTCTCCAAGAATCCCGGCGGCTCCAGCGCGGGCGCAGGCGCCGCGGCGGCGGCCGGCTATGGCCCGCTGCATCTCGGCACCGATATCGGTGGCTCGGTCCGTCTGCCGGCGGGCTGGTGTGGCCTCGTCGGCCTGAAGCCGAGCTTCGGCCGCGTGCCGATCGATCCTGCTTATTTCGGCCGCGTCGCCGGCCCGATGACCCGCACGGTCGATGATTGCGCGCTGATGATGAGCGTGATCGCCAAGCCCGATCGGCGCGACGGCACGAGCCTTCCCGCCGAGCCGCTGAACTGGAAGGGGCTGGAAAAGTCGCCGCGCAAATTACGCATCGGCCTGATGCTCGATGCCGGCGTCGGCCTGCCGGCGGAAAGGGCCGTCCGCGACGTCGCGGTGAAGGCGGCCAAGGCGTTCGAATCCGCAGGTAGCGTCGTCACCGAGGTCGACGGCATTCTCACGCGCGAGATGCTCGATGGCCTCGACAATTTCTGGCGCGCGCGGATGTGGGATGATCTGTCGAAACTGGCGCCGGCCGAACAGGCAAAGGTGCTGCCCTACATCTTCAAATGGGGCGCATCCGGCGCGAAGCTGTCGGGCGTCGACGTGATCCGCGGCTTCAACCAGACCATGGCGATCCGCGCGGCCGCGTCAAAACTGTTCTGCGAGCTCGATTATGTGATCTCGCCGACAGCGCCGAACGTGAACTATGCAGCGGAATGGGCCTCGCCCACCAACGATCCGATGCGGCCGTTCGAGCACATCTGCTATACCGTGCCATGGAATATGTCGGAGAACCCGGCCGTCTCCATCAATGGCGACTTCGATCCCACAGGTTTTCCCATCGGCGTGCAGATCGTCGGCCGCCGCTTCGACGACATCGGCGTGCTCGGCATGGCCAAGGCGTTCGAAGGCCTGCGCGGCGCGCAAAGGCCGTGGCCGAAGCCGCCGGCGACGTAAACAGTCTCTCGTCATTCCGGGTTGCGCCCTGTTGGCGCAAGCCCAGAGTCCATTCATCGGCACTACTGATGCCGAGAGATGGATTCTCAGGTGCGCAATTGCGCACCGTAGCTCGCGCTTCGCGCGACCCGGAATGACGTGTTACAGAGAGAGCAATAATAATGGAAGGAAACCGCCATGGCGTATGAGACGATCAAATACGAGGTCGCCGAGCAGATCCTCACCATCACGCTGAACCGGCCCGACAAGCTCAACGCCTTCAATGCGCAGATGCAGGCAGAACTGATCGACGCGTTCGACGCCGCCGACAAGGACGACAATGTCCGCGCCATCATCGTCACCGGGGCCGGCCGTGGTTTTTGCGCAGGCGCCGATCTGTCGTCGGGCGCAAACACATTCGATCGCGACGCGCGGCGCGGGCCGGTGAAGCGGTTCGCCGACGGCAAGGTCGATTACAGCGATCCGCAGGTGCGCGACGGTGGCGGCCAGGTCACCTTGCGCATCTTCAAATGCCTGAAGCCCGTCATCGCCGCGGTGAACGGACCCGCCGTGGGCATCGGCGTCACCATGCAGCTCGCAATGGACATCCGCATCGCCTCGGACGCGGCGCGCTTCGGCTTCGTGTTCTCCCAGCGCGGCATCGTGCCGGAGGCCGCCTCGAGCTGGTTCCTGCCGCGCATCGTCGGCATCTCGCAGGCGCTGGAATGGTGCTATTCGGGCCGCGTCTTCCCCGCGCAGGAGGCCCTTGCCGGCCGTCTCGTCAGCAAGGTGGTGCCGCCGGATGGTCTGCTGCCGACCGCGCGCGCATTGGCAAAGGAATTCGCCGCCAAGACCGCGCCGGTGTCGGTGGCGCTGATCCGTCAGATGATGTGGCGGATGATGGGCGCCGACGATCCCATGGAAGCCCACAAGGTCGACAGCCGCGGTATCTATGCCCGCGGCCGCTCGGAGGATGTGAAGGAAGGCGTGGTATCGTTCCTGGAGAAGCGCCCCGCGCAGTTCAAGAACAAGGTGTCCAGCGACATGCCGGACTATTTCCCGTGGTGGACCGAGCGGGAATACAAGTGACGCTCTCGTAGGGTGGGCAAAGCGAAGCGTGCCCACGCATTTTTCGTAATCGAGAGAGATGGTGGGCACGGCGCAAGAGCGCCTTTGCCCACCCTACGGCAGCTTTAATCCATCACCAACGCCACCCGCCCGATCGCCTTGCGATCCAGCAACAACCGCATCGCCTTGGCAAACTCCGCCAACGGCAGGCGGTGCGAAATGTTGGGCCGCAGCTTGCCCTCCTCCGCCCATTGCAGCAGCGCCTTCAGACGCACCTCTCCCAGCGCCGGATTCTTGCGTACCGCTTCGCCCGCACGCACGCCGAGCACGCTGGCGCCCTTGATGAGCAAGAGATTGGTCTTGGCCGAGCCGATTCCGCCGGTGAACCCGATCACCAGGAGACGCGCGCCCCAGGCGATGCAACGCATCGAGTCCTCGAACACCTGGCCGCCGACGGGATCGAACACGACGTCGGCGCCGCGGCCATCGGTGATGCGCTTGACGGCATCGCGAAACGGCTCGCGGTCGTAACGCACGAGATGATCGGCGCCGCGCGATTGCGAGATGGCAAGCTTTTCGTCGCTAGACGCCGTCGCGATCACGGTGGCGCCAAGCATCTTGCCGATCTCGACGGCGGCAAGACCGACGCCGCCTCCGGCGCCGTGCACCAAAAGCACCTCGCCCGGCGCGACCCGGCCGCGGTCGATCAGCGCGTGATAGGCGGTGCCGTGGCCAGCGAGATAGGTTGCGCCTTCCGCGTAATCGAACGTCGACGGCATCGGCGTGAGCTGCGACGGCATCACCACCGCCTCGTCCGTGAAGGCGCCGTGACGCATCTTGACGATGACCTTGTCGCCGACCGAAACGCCCCTCGCCTCGGCGCCGACCTCGATGACGTCGCCGGCAGCTTCCATCCCCGGGGTGAACGGCAGCTCGGGCTTCAGCTGATACTCGCCTGCGGCCATCAGCACATCAGGGAAATTCAACCCCGCGGCACGGATGGCAACTCGCACCTCGCCCGGCTTGAGAGCGCGCGACGGAAACTCTTCCAGCCGCAACGTTTCGGGCGGGCCGAGCGCGCGGCAGACGACAGCCCGCACCATCAGGCCACGCTCGCCTTGCTGCGTAGCAGCGCCTCGCGGATCAGCGGCAGGCGGTCATTGCCAAAATATATGTCGGTCTTGTTCACGAAAATGGTCGGCGAGCCGAAGCCGCCGCGGGCGACGACCTCTTCAGTGTTGGCCTTCAGCTGATCCTTGATCGCCTGTTCCGAAATGCCGGCGAAGAATTTTTGCTCATCGATGCCGACCTTCCTGCAGATCTCGGCGAGCACCGCGTCCTGCGAGATGTCCTTGTCGCCGCCCCAATAGGCCTCGAACACCGACGTCGCGAACGGCACCATGTCTTTGCCGAGCCAGATGCAGCCGCGCATCGCCTTGACGCTGTTCACCGGAAACACCGTCGGCGGCATCTTGATCGACAGCCCTGCCGAGCGCGCCCAGTCAGCGAGATCCTTCTTCATGTAGCGCGCCTTCAGCGGCACCGGCGTCTCGCGCTGCGCGTAGACGCTCGGATTGACCGTGTTGAAGATGCCGCCGACCAGGATCGGTCGCCAGACGATCTCGGCGCCAAGCTCTTTCGCCAGCGGCTGGATGTTGTGGAAGGCGAGATAGGTCCAGGGGCTGGAGCAGTCGAAGAAGAATTCGATCATGGCGTTTCCTTGTTTTATTCTGCTCTCTCCCCCGTCATTGCGAGCGACGCGAAGCAATCCAGACTGCCACCGCGGAAAGATTCTGGATTGCTTCGTCGCTTCGCTCCTCACAATGACGGCGGGTCAGCCCTTTCCTGGGCGTTCCCAGCCATCGCCGCTGGAATGGTGGGCGACTTTTGTTGTTCTGTACCTTGACGTTAGGACATGGCAGGAAGGGGCGCAACACAACCTGCCGGGAGGGCCGCCATGCTGTTTCCAACCACGAACGCCGGCTCCTTGCCGAAGCCGGAATGGCTCGCCGAGCCCAATATGCTCTGGGCGCCCTGGAAGTCCGGAGGCGACGAGCTGCTACGTGCCAAGCGCGATGCGACCCTGATCTGGCTGAAGGTCCAGGAGGACGCCGGCATCGACATCGTCACCGAGGGCGAGCAGGCCCGGCAGCATTTCGTGCACGGTTTCCTGGAGAAGATCGAAGGCATCGACTTCGCCCACAAGGTCGAGATGGGCATCCGCAAGGACCGCTACAAGGCGATGGTGCCGCAGGTGGTCGCGCCGCTGCGCCTGAGGGGCCGCGTCCATGAATTCGAGGCACGCGTCGCGCGGACCCACACCAGGAGGAAGCTGAAATTCACCCTGCCCGGCCCGATGACCATCATCGACACCATCGCCGATCGTTACTACGGCGACCGCGTCAAGATGGCCTTTGCCTTCGCCGAGCTCCTGAACGAGGAGGCAAAGGCGCTTGCCGCCGACGGCGTCGATCTCGTGCAATTCGACGAGCCCGCCTTTAACGTCTATATGGACGAGGTCAACGACTGGGGCATCAAGGCGCTGGAGCGCGCGGCGCAAGGGCTGACCTGCGCCACGGCCGTGCACATCTGCTACGGCTACGGCATCAAGGCCAACACCGACTGGAAGGAAACGCTCGGCACGCAGTGGCGGCAGTACGAGCAGATCTTTCCGGCCATCGACGCCAGCCCGATCCAGCAGGTCGCGATCGAGTGCCGCAACTCCAAGGTGCCGCTCGATCTGCTGGCGCTCCTGAAAAACAAGATCGTGCAGGCCGGCGTCATCGACGTCGCCAGCGACACGGTGGAGACCGCCGAGGACGTCGTGCAGGTGATCGACGCGGTGTCGAAATTCGTGCCCAAGAGCAACATCATCGCCACCACCAATTGCGGCATGGCGCCTATGCGGCGCGAAATCGCCGAAGCCAAGCTGATGGCCCTCGGCGCCGGTGCCGCGCTGGCGCGCGAGAAGCTGGGGTGACGGCCACAATCCGACCGTCGCTACGATAGCGCGGTCGGATGCAGCACGGCTTGATAACCGGCATTCAGCGTGCGGAGTGTCGACGGCGGCGTGAGCAGGGTTGCCTCATCTGGGAGCTGCTTCGCCGCAGAGTATCCCGCCGGCGACCACAGCAGCGCTCTGCCCTGCGTGACCAGATAGCTCTGCTCGCCGTGCTGCACCATCGCGCCACCAGGCAACTGGTCGAGCGGCACCAGCAGCGCGTGCAACCGCTTCCGGCCGTGATCGAGCCTCTCGTGGTGCAGCACCGTGTCGATGTCGTGCATGCGGACGTCGTGCACGCGGTTGCCCTTCTCCCAAGCGGCGCGGAAGCGATTGGCGTCGTCCTTGCGGCAGTAGAAGCAGGGGCGATGCCCGGCGGCGAGGGCCGTGGCCTCATCGAGGAAGAACAGCTCGGTCCAGCTTCGCTGCGCCATCACCTCGCGGCGGCGGCCGCGGAATTCGCAGGTGCAGGTGAGCCAGGCCGGCGACGACCAGCGCTTCCTCAAGAGCGTCTTCGTCGCGGGATCATGGATGATGCCGCGATTGCCCGTGAACATCCCGCGATGTGGGGTGGCAATGATCTCGCCGGTCGGCGTGACGCGATTTTGCAGGGGCATGGGAGCGCGCCTATCCAACTGCCGTCATTCCGGGATGGTCTGCAGGACCAGACCCGGAATCTTGAGATTCCGGGTTCGATGCTTCGCATCGCCCCGGAATGACTCCTCCCTCCCTTACGCCGCGCCGTCGCGGAGCGGCGGGTGATAGGACAGCGCAGTGTCCCAGGGGAAGAAGATCCAGGTGTCCTGCGAGACCTCCGTGATGAACGTGTCGACCAGCGGACGGCCCTTCGGCTTGGCGTAGACGGTAGCGAAATGCGCATCGGGCAGCATCTCGCGCACCAGCTTGCCGGTCTTGCCGGTGTCGACGAGGTCATCGACGATCAACAGCCCCTTGCCGGTGCCGCCGCCGAGCTTCATCGCCTGTTCTGAAATACCCTTGAGGACCTGGAGATCGCCCTGCTTGTCATGATCGTAGCTGGCGATGCAGACCGTATCGATCACGCGCACGCCGAGCTCGCGCGCCACGATCGCCGCGGGCACCAGGCCACCGCGCGTGATCGCAATCACCGCGTGGAATGGGCCGACCTCGTTGAGCCGCCAGGTCAGCGCCCGGCAATCCCGGTGGAACTGGTCCCACGACACCGGAAAGGGCCTGCCCGCCCGCTCCTGCGCGCTCAGTTCCGGTGCGTCACCAGCCATGGTCGTCTCCTGCTTTCGTCTGCCGGCATTTGCTACCGGGTGATGTTCAATCCCGCCAGCATTTCCTTCACCGCCGCCATCGCTGCGGCGAGCTTATCCGCATCGCGCGAGCGCACCACCAGATTGGTGTTGGGCTTCTGCTCTTCGTCCATGAAGGGATAGCTGCCGATGATGGTGTCGGGGTGCGCGGCCGCGATCGCCCGCAAGGGGCTGCCGATGTCGCCTTCACGCGCATTGGCGCGGACCGATTCGGACAGCATGCGCACGCCGGATTTCAGCTTGGGCGAGACGATGTCCATCATCGCCTGCATGATCGAGGGCACGCCGGCCATGACGATGACATTGCCGATCTTGAATCCGGGCGCGAGGATGGTCGCGCTCTGGATCAGCTCGGCGCCATCGGGGATGCGAGCCATGCGCAGCCGGGCCTCGTTGAGGTCCTGCTCGCTCCAGCGCTCCCTGAAGCGCGCGACCACCTCGGGGTGATGGTCGATGCCGACGCCGAACGCCTTGGCGACGCTGTCGGCGGTGATGTCGTCATGCGTCGGCCCGATGCCGCCGGTGGTGAAGACATAGGTGTAACGATGCCGCAGTGCATTCAGAGCTGCGATGATATCGTCCTCGTCGTCAGAGACGACCCGGACTTCCTTCAGGTCGATGCCGATATTGGTCAGGTATTCGGCGATGAAGCCGATGTTCTTGTCCTTGGTCCGGCCGGACAGGATTTCATCCCCGATGACCAGAATGCCCGCCGTGACGATCTCGCTCATACCTTAAGTCCCTCACCTGTCCCGCCGAATTTGCCGGGGTAACGCGTTGAAGTCACGCGGTTTTGCTGCCGAAATAAGCAGTCCTCAGCCATTTTTTCAGGCACGCCACCGGCTGTCCCCGGCAAATGCGCGTTCTCAGTGCTTATCGCGCTGGCCCGCCCCTTGCTACCTCCCCAAAGTCATGCACTCTTGCCGCATGGCCACAGGACGTTGCGGTCTGCACCAAACCTCTTCGGCCTGACCATTGGCGCAACGCCTGGGGAGACAAGTCGGGATCTATGGCAGTCGCGTTTGACGAAATGAATATTCCTGGCGGGGACCTTCGCCCCGCCTATCAGGAGCTGGCACGCTGGCTCAAGGAGACGCCTCCCGAGGCGCTTGAATATCGCCGTCAGGAGGCCGAGCTCCTGTTCCGCCGCATCGGCATCACCTTCGCGGTCTATGGCGATTCCGAATCCACCGAGCGCCTGATCCCGTTCGACGTGATCCCCAGGATCATGTCCGGCAAGGAATGGACGCTGCTGGAAAAGGGGCTCAAGCAGCGCGTCAAGGCGCTGAACATGTTCCTGCGCGACATCTATCACGGCCGCGACATCCTCCGCGCCGAAATCGTGCCGGACGACCTGATCTTCCAGAACCCGGTGTTCCGGCCCGAGATGAACGGCCAGCAGGTGCCGCACGACGTCTATGTGCACATCGCCGGCATCGACATCATCCGGGTCGATGCCAACGACTTCATCGTGCTCGAGGATAACGCCCGCACACCCTCGGGCGTGTCCTACATGCTGGAAAACCGCGAGATCATGATGCGGCTGTTTCCGGATCTGTTCGCCCGCCACAAGGTGGCGCCGGTCGAGCGCTATCCGGACGAATTGCTCTCCGCGCTGCGCTCGGTCGCGCCGCACAGCGCATCGGGCGAGCCGACCGTCGCCCTGCTGACGCCGGGCGTCTACAACTCCGCCTATTACGAGCATTCGTTCCTCGCCGACAAGCTCGGCATCGAGCTCGTCGAGGGCCGCGACCTCATCGTCAAGAACAACGAAGTGTTCATGCGGACGACCGAGGGCGTGAAGCGGGTCGACGTGATCTACCGCCGTGTCGACGATGATTTCCTCGATCCCCTCACCTTCCGGCCCGACTCGGCGCTCGGCGTGCCCGGGCTGATGTCGGCCTATGCGGCCGGCAACATCACGCTCGCCAACGCCGTCGGTACCGGCATCGCCGACGACAAGGCGATCTACTCCTATATGCCGGAGATCGTGAAATTCTACCTCGGCGAGGAGCCGATCCTGAAGAACGTGCAGACCTGGCGCTGCCGCGAGCCGAAAGACCTTGCCTATGTGCTCGACCACTTAAGCGAACTCGTCGTCAAGGAAGTGCACGGCTCCGGCGGCTACGGCATGCTGATCGGCCCCGCCGCGACCAAGGCGACGATCGAAGCCTTCCGCGAGAAGCTCAAGCGCGAGCCGGAAGGCTTTATCGCCCAGCCGACGCTGGCGCTCTCGACATGCCCGACCTGCACGGCCTCCGGCCTTGCCCCGCGCCATGTCGATCTCAGGCCCTTCGTGCTGACCGGCAGCAAGAGCACGACAATCGTGCCGGGCGGGCTGACGCGTGTGGCGCTGAAGGAAGGTTCGCTCGTGGTGAATTCGAGCCAGGGCGGCGGTACCAAAGACACCTGGATTCTGGACGAGTAGAGAGATGCTGTCGCGTACCGCCGAAAACCTCTACTGGCTCGCCCGCTACGTCGAACGGGCCGAATATCTCGCGCGCACCATCGATGCGACGCTGCGCGTCACCGCGCTTCCCGCCGCCTATATCGGCAAGACCAATGAATGGGACTCGGCGCTGCTGACCGCCGGCGTCGCGGAAAGCTTCTATCAGACCCATGAGGAAGCCAACGAGCACAACGTCGTCGACTACCTCTCCTTCTCGCCCGACAATCCGTCCTCGATCCGGAACTGCATTGAGGCGGCGCGGCTGAACTCGCGCTCGGTGCGCACGGCGCTGACCAGCGAAATGTGGGACACCATCAACTCGGCCTGGATCGAGTTGCAGGAGGTCTGGAGCAAGGGCACCTCGACGCGCGAGGACCTCGCAAAATTCCTGCGCTTCGTGCAGGAGACCTCGCTGCGTTTCGACGGCTCGGCCTACCGGACCATGCTGCGCAACGACGCCTACTGGTTCTCGCGGCTCGGCCTGCATCTGGAGCGCGCCGACAACACCGCGCGCATTCTCGACGTGAAGTATCACGTGCTATTGCCCGAGGAGGAGCATGTCGGCGGACCGCTCGACTTCTATCAATGGAGCTCGATCCTGCGCTCGGTGTCGGCGCTGACGGCCTATCACTGGGTCTACCGCGAGACGCTGAAGCCGTGGCTGGTCGCCGATCTGCTGATCCTCAACAGCACGCTGCCGCGCTCACTGGCGAGCTGCTACGACAATCTGGTGCGCAACCTCGACCAGATCGGGGTTGCCTATGGAAGGCAGGGCCCGGCCCAGCGCCACGCCCGCGGCATCCGCAACCGGCTGGAACACAGCAACATGAACGACATTTTCCAGCATGGCGTGCATGAATTCATTCAGGAATTCATCGCTGACAATTCCAGGCTGGGCGAAATCATCACGAAGCAGTATTTGATCTGATAAGCGCCGTCATTCCGGGGCGCCCGTAGGGCGAACCCGGAATCTCGAGATTCCGGGCCTGGTCCTTCGGACCATCCCGGAATGACGCCGCAAGAACAACGGTCCATCATGCGCCTGCGAATCCTGCACACCACGACCTATCGCTACGAGCCGGCGGCGACCAGCGTGATCCAGATCCTGCGCATGACGCCATGCAGTCATGACGGCCAATATGTGGCGGAATGGCAGATCGACGTCTCCACCGACACCAAGCTCGACATGCATGAGGACGCGTTCGGCAATGTCACCCATGTGCTGTCGTGCGGGCCTGTCAGCGACATCAGGATCACGGCCGAGGGACTGATCGAAACGCATGATACGGGCGGAGTGCTGCGCGGCGCCGACGAGCGCTTTCCCGCCGACATGTTCCTGCGCACCACCGACCTCACGACCGTCAATCCCGCGATGGCCGCGGTCGCGCGCCAGTTGCGCAGCGAGGCCGAGAGCGACACGCTCGGCTTCCTGCACACGCTGATGAGCGACATCAGCGATCACATGACGTTCGACGAGGACCCGACCAACAGCGGCACCTCGGCGGCGGAAGCGTTCACGCTCAAACGCGGCGTCTGCCAGGATTACGCGCATATCTTCATCGCCTGCGCCCGCACCGGCGGCGTGCCGGCGCGCTTCGTCTCCGGCCACTTCCTGCGCTCCGACGGCACCGTGCATCAGGACGCCGGGCATGCCTGGGCGGAGGCCTATGTCCCAGATCTCGGCTGGATCGGCTTCGATCCCGCCAACTCCATCTGCACCACCGATTCCCATGTCCGCGTTGCGATCGGGCTGGATTATCTCGGCGCGGCTCCCGTGCGTGGCACCCGCTATGGCGGCGGCGCGGAGACGCTGACGGTTGCGGTCAAGGTCGAGCAGGCCGGCCGCGGCGGGCAATCGCAGTCGCAATCACAGTCCCAGCGGCAGAGTTAGAGGCGTTCCCTCCTCCCGTCATTCCGGGGCGATGCGCAGCATCGAGCCCGGAATCCATCGAGCCACAGAGTTGGTGGATGAATAGATTCCGGGTTCGCGACTTCGTCGCGCCCCGGAATGACGACGTGGCCGGGGAATCGGGGGTTGGAGCGGGCGGCGAAATTGGCTAGTAATTTCGCGCAAACGCGTTCGGGGACTGGAAATGACCTATTGTTGCGGAATCCTGGTTCGGGACGGTCTGGTGATGATCGCCGACACCCGCACCAATGCCGGCCTCGACAATGTCTCGACGTTCCGCAAGCTGCATATCTTCTCCAAGCCCGGTGATCGCATCATGGCGATCGCCAGCGCCGGTAACCTCGCCATCAGCCAGTCGGTGCTGTCCACGCTGACCGAAGGCCTCGAGGACCCCAACACGGGCGAGGTCGAGACGCTGATGAACGCGCCGACCATGTTCCAGGCGGCCCAGCGCATCGGCCGGGCGATCCGCGCGGTGCATGCCACTGAAGGCCCGGCGCTGAGATCCGAGGACGTGTCCTTCGACGTCTCCTTCCTGTTCGGCGGCCAGATCAAGGGCGCGCGGATGCGGTTGTTCATGGTCTACACGGCCGGCAATTTCATCGAGTGCACGACCGATACGCCCTACTTGCAGATCGGCGAGCACAAATATGGCAAGCCGGTGCTCGACCGCGCCATGCACTACGACGTCGAACTGTACGAGGCGCTGAAGACCGGCCTGATCTCGATGGATTCGACGATGCGCTCGAACCTCGGCGTCGGCCTGCCCATCGACGTGCTGGTCGTGCGCTCGGACGCGTGCGATGCGGACCTCAACCATCGCATCGAGGCGGGCGAGCCCTATTTCCACGACCTGCGCTCGCGCTGGTCGGCGGCCTTGCGCGCGGCGCATCAGAACATTCCGCGGCCGCCTTACAAGAACGACAAAGAACCCAAAACCTGACAAACCTAAGAAAAGGCAGGAAACGATGAGTGAAGCAAAAAAGATCGCACTGGTGACGGGCGCCGGCACCGGCGTCGGACGCGCCGCGTCGCTGGCGCTGATGAACATCGGCTTCACCGTGGTGCTGGTCGGACGCCGGCTCGACATGCTGGAGGAGACCGCCAAGCTCGGTCCCGCGGGAAAAAGCCTGTGCGTCACCGCCGACATGACCAAGCCCGAGTCCATCGCCGCGCTGTTTGACAAGGTGAAGGCGACCTATGGCCGGCTCGACGTGCTGTTCAACAATGCCGGCATGGGCGCACCCGCCGTCAACTTCGAGGACCTCAGCCTCGAGCAGTGGCAGGCGGTGGTGAACACCAACCTCACCGGCCCGTTCCTGTGCACCCAGCACGCCTTCCGCATCATGAAGGACCAGAGCCCGCGCGGCGGCCGCATCATCAACAACGGCTCGATCTCGGCGCATGCGCCGCGGCCGTTCTCGGCGGCCTACACCTCGACCAAGCACGCCATCACCGGCCTCACCAAGGCCAGCAACCTCGACGGCCGCATGTATGACATCGCGGTCGGCCAGGTCGATATCGGCAATGCCGCGACCCCGATGACCGACCGCATGGTCAACGGCCCCGGCGTGCTGCAGCCCGACGGCACCACCAAGCACGAGCCGCGCATGGATGCGAAGGCGGTCGGCGACGCCGTCGCCTACATGGCCGGCCTGCCGCTGGATGCCAACGTGCTGACCATGACGGTGATGGCGAGCAAAATGCCATTCGTCGGGCGGGGCTGAAGCAAAACCGCGAAAACAACCCCATGCACAGTAGGCGCCGAGAGGCGCCTGCTGGCGGGCCGCGAAACCGAGCTACGAAACCAAGCTAGCTGGAATGGCTTCGGATTGATCGGCCGACCTGCTGCAGGGCCTCGAAGGCTGCGAAGCGCTTGTCGTTCCAACTCGCCAGGGCTGCATGGGGCAGATGTATTTCTCCCAAGGCCGACATCGCCTCCATCGCCTGGCTGACATCGGCACAATCGCCGGAAGCCACCGATCCGAGCATCGCGGAGCCCAGCAACACGGGCTCCGCCGATGCCGAGGCAGCAACCGTCAGACCTGTCGTATCGGCGAGCACCTGCCGCACAAGGCGGCTCTGGGCCGCACCACCGCTGACGACGATCGTGTCGATCGCCATGCCCTTATCCTGCTGGGCGCGCACGATCTGCCGCGCGCCGTAACCAAGGCCGCACAGGCCGGCAAGATAGAGAGCCAACAGGCTCTCCAGGTTCGAGCGCATGTCCAGTCCGGCGATCAGGGCGCGCGCGTCAGGATCAGCGAAGGGCGCACGGTTGCCGAGAAACTCAGGCACGACATGTAGCTCGCCGACCAATCCCGTGATCATCTCTGCCCCGCCGCGCGCCTCGACCTGGGCGGCGAGCCAATCGGCGAGCGTCCGTTGCTCCTGACGCGCCGCGTGCGTGGCAGTTGCGGAATAGGGATGCATCTGCACGAGATGGTCGATTGCTGCACCAGCAATCGATTGTCCGCCCTCATTGAGCCATAGCCCGGGCACCATCGCGGAGAAATAAGGCCCCCAGACGCCGGGAACGAAGACCGGATTCTCTGTTGACGACATGGTGCAAGCCGACGTTCCGAACACATAGGCCATGCGGGTGAGCACCGTCCCCGCAGCTCCCCGCGCGCCCACCGTGCCGACACCGCCCGCATGCGCATCGATGAGGCCGGCCGCAACCGGTGTGCCCGAGATCAGGCCAAGGTCGGTCGCTGCCTCCGCCGTCAGGCCGGCAGCCAGCCGCGTACCGCCGGGCACGATCTCGGTGCCGATCCGGCAAAACTGCTCGTCAGCCAGCGTGCCGAGACCGACCGAGCGAAAGAAGCCGGCATCCCAGCGATCTTCATGGCCCAGATAGGTCCACTTGCACGTGACGGTGCAGGTGGAACGGGCAAGACTTCCCGTTGCGCGCCAAGTGAGGAAATCGGTGAGGTCCATGAACTGCCAGGCGTCGGCAAAGCTGCGCGGCATGTTTTCCGCAAGCCACAACAGTTTCGGCGTTTCCATCTCTGGCGAGATCGTTCCCCCGACATAGTCGAGAACCTTGGCGCCGGTGCGGTTGATCCGGCGCGCCTGATCGACGGCGCGGTGATCCATCCATACGATGATATTGCGAGAGGGGTCACCGGACGGGCCGACGGCAAGCGACACGCCGCCGCTGCCCAGCACCACCAACGAGCACGTCGCATCAAAGCCGATGCCGGCAATGCTATCAGGCGCGACGCCGACCTTTCCGACCGCACCCCGCACGCAGCGGCATACGGCACGCCAGATGTCCTCGCTCGATTGCTCGACGATATCGCCGGCCTCGCGCCAAAGCATGATGTCGGCCCTGTCGGTGGCGACAAGCCTGCCGGAGCGATCGAAGACGCCGGCTCTCGCACTGCCTGTGCCGACGTCGATGCCCAGAAAATGACGAGTCATCGCGGAGTCCCTCACCGTGAAGCGACGTTCAGATCGCAGATGCGGAAAGCGTTACAGATCGTTGCTCTGGGGCACGATCACGAGGTCGCGGATCGTGACATTTCTCGGACGGGTCAACATGAAGAGCACCGCCTGCGCGACCTCGGTCGGCTGGATCAGACCACCTGCCGCCATCTCTGCCTCGAGCTTCTCCTTCGGCCAGTCGCTGATGAGCGCGGTCACGACCGGACCGGGCGCCACGGCGCCGACGCGCAGGCCGTATTTTGCGACCTGCCGGCGCACGGTATGGACAAACGCCTGCACGGCGTGTTTCGAGGCGGTGTAGATCGGCTCCCAGACAACGGGGACAAGACCGGCGATCGAACTGGTGACGATGATGTCGCCGCTCTTGCGCTCGACCATGTGGGGCAACACCGCATGGACGGAGCGAAACAACGCGTTGACGTTGAGGTTGAGCATGCGGTCCCAGACGTCGGGGTCGCCGCCGAGCACCTCTCCGCCGACATAGGCGCCGGCATTGGCATGGAAGATGTCGAGCCGGCCCGCCCTCTCCAGCACCTTTGGCATCATGCCGGCCATATCGGCAGCATCGGTCAGGTCGATACGCAGCGGAATCGCATTGTCGCCAAGCTGGGAACAGACGCCGTTCAGCGCCTCCTCCGCCCGATCGACCAGCACGACTCGCGCGCCTGCTGCGATCATTGTCCTGGCACATTCGAGACCGATGCCCGAAGCGGCGCCGGTGATCGCGGCAACTTTTCCTGCAAGTTCCTGGCCCACGGTCAGTCCTCTCGTTTCGAATTGTTCAGGCTCGGCCATGGGAGACACGCGAGCGTCGTGCCAGCGAGTCGACGATAACAGCGACGGCAAGTACGGCGCCCGTGATCATGTACCGAAGCGACGAAGACAGATCGAGCAGCGTGAGACCGCTGGCGATCGACTGGATGACGATGATGCCGAGCAGTGCGGAATAGGCGCTGCCACGGCCACCAAACAGGCTGGTGCCGCCGATGACCGCGGCTGCGATGGCGTTGAGGTTCACATCTCCCGTGCCGGCCTGCTGGCTCGACGATGCGAGCCGTGCGGCGGCGAGGATGCCGCCGGCGGCTGCCAGCGTCGAACACAGCATGAAGGCGCTCGCATGGATGCGGCGAACGTTGATGCCGGCACGACGGGCGGCCTCGCGATTGCCTCCAACCGCGCTCATTGAACGGCCCCATTTGGTCCGCTTCAGCGCGTAGTTCATCACCACGCACAAGCCGACGAACAGGCCGAACATCCACGGAACGCCGCGAGCGAGATTGAGATAATAGACGACGAATTCGAGCACGATGACGACCAACGCACCCTTCAGCAGAAGGCCGCCGAGCGAACTCGCCGAGAGTCCCGCCGCCCGCCGGCGCGCGGCCATGCGGTAGCCGGTCGCGAATACGATCACGCCGGCAAGCGCCGCCAACGCGTAGGATACGACCGGCGGCATGACCAGCATCTGTCCGAAATTGACCAGTGGTGATCCGTAAGGAAGATTGATCGAGCCGGACGAGCCGAGCAGATAGAGTTGCAGGCCGAGCCACGCCAGCAGGCCTGACAGCGTCGAGACGAAGCTCGGCATGCCAAGGCGGTTGAACAGGAAAGCATAGAGCCCGCCGATGGCGGCACCGAGCCCCAGCGCTGCGACGATCGCCACCGCCACGGGCCAATCCTGATTGACCCAGAGCACGCCGACCAGCGCGGAGGAGAAGCCACTCACCGAGCCGACCGAGAGGTCGATCTCGCCGACCATCAGGATACAAACGATGCCGAGCGAGATGACGCCAACGGTCGAGCAATCGAACAACAGATTGACCAGATTGTCAGGCGCCAGGAAGACCGGATTGAGGCTCTGGAATGCGGTGCAGATGATCAGCAGGCCAACCACCACCGGCAGAGAGCCGAGGTCGCCCGCCCGCACCCGGTCGACGAAGGCGCCGATCATGCCGCCAATCGTGTCCGCATGTGCGACGCGCTCGTCGCGACGGTCGAGCAAGCGCGGCGTCGAAACCCGTTGCGTGTTCTCGGTCATGGCCGCACCTCGCGCGACCGCTGCGCACCGCGTCGGTTGGCCCGCCGTGAGACCGAATTCTCGTCGGCACCCGTGATGGCTGTGACGAGATCCTGGTTGGAGACGTCGGGTCCGAATTCGCCGTTGTTGCGGCCGAGCCGCAGCACCACGATCCGGTCGGCGACGGCGCGCACATCTTCCATGTTGTGGCTGATCACGATGACGCCGAGGCCGCGGGCGCGCACGCGCTCGATCAGGTCGAGCACCTCTGCGGTCTGCGCGACGCCGAGCGCCGCGGTCGGCTCGTCAAGCAGGATGAGCTTCGGTTCTGTCAGCAGCGAACGCGCGATCGCCACGGTCTGGCGCTGGCCGCCTGACAGCGAGGCAACGGGTTCGCGCACGCTCGGAATGCGGGCGGACAATTCGTTGAGCAACGTCCAGGCCCGGATCTCCATGGACACCTCGTCGAGCCTGACGGGATTGAGCTCGCGGCCGAGGAAGATGTTGGCGACGACATCGAGATTCTCACAGAGCGCCAAATCCTGGAAAACCGTGGCGATGCCGAGACCGAGCGCCGTAGCCGGATCGGACAGCGCGACATGTTCGCCATCGAAAGCGATCGTCCCGGAAGTCGGCTGGTGCACGCCGGCCAGGATCTTCACCAGCGTGGACTTTCCGGCGCCGTTGTCGCCGACAAGCGCCACGACCTCGCCGGCATGAACGTCGAGATCGACGTCGGTCAGGGCGGACACGGCACCGAAATTCTTGGAAATGCCGCGAAGGCTCAGGACCGGTTCGCCTTGCGTCTGCTGCGGGTGATCGAGATCCGAAATCGTGGACATTTCCGCGTCCGCCTTCCCTTCGTTCATCCCGGCCGCGGTGAGCGGCCGGGATCGTGCTTCGCTTACTTGATGATGCCGAGCTTCTTGCATCCGTCGGCATATCTGCCGGTGCAGAGCTGATCGGCGGTCTGGATCTTCTTGTCGATGATTTCCGCCTTCAGGTTCTGCTGGGTCACGACCGCCGGAATGAACAGCTTGGACGGCGTATTGAAGAGAGTGGTTTCCGCCTTGGGCGCACCGCCCGAGAGGAATTCCATCGCGGCCTGTGCCGCAGCGCCTGCAACGATCTCACTGGGCTTGGAGATCGTATTGTACTGATCGCCGGCGATGATGAGCTGGAGCGCGGCAATCGTCGCGTCGTTGCCCGTCACCGGTGGCAATGGATCGACACCGGCCGCCTTGAACGCCGCGACCGCACCGCCGCCCGTTCCGTCATTCGCCGCCACCACGCCGAGAATCTTCTTGCCGAAGCGCGTCACCTGGCCACTTGCCCATTGCTGCGCCTTCGGGGGCGCCCAGTCCGGCGTGTCGTATTCGGCCAGGATCGGATAGCCGCTCTTTTCGAGGCCGGCGTGAATGCCCTTCTTGATCAGGCCTGCGGCGGCGTCCGTGGGCGATCCATTGATCTCGAGCACCCCTTCGCCCTCCTTCGCCATGACTTTGGCGTCCTTCAGATGCTTGACCAGCGATTCGGAGATCGCCTTGCCGATTCCTTCATTGTCGAAGGAGACGTAGAAATCGGCCTTGGCATCCGGGATCGGGCGGTCATAGGCGATCACCTTGATGCCCTGTGACTGTGCCATCTTGACCAGCGAAGCTGCGGCGGTCGAGTCGACTGGGTCGAGCACGATCACCTTGGCACCCTGCGAGATCACCGAGTTGAATTGCTGCTGCTGGCGCGCGGCGTCTGCATTGGCATTCTGGTAGATAACCTTGCAGCTCTGGCAGAGCTTCTTCATCTCGGCAGCAAAACCTGGATAGTCGTGCTGTTCGTAGCGGGTGGAGGCCTGGTCGGGCATGAGGAAAGCGACAGTCGCGTCCTTCACTTCCGCAGCTTGCGAGTATAAGGCCGTTGCGCCGAGCAGCGACAGGACGAGCGCGGCTGTGCCCGTGGTCTTCAAGAGTTTCGTCATCCGGACTTCCCTTTCCGAAACTGGGTGTTAGAGTGCTACTCAATGATGTTTCGGAGACACGCCCTCCCTGCTTCCGCAGCCGGACGGCTACGGCAGTGAGCGCCGATACCCTCCGAGGTCATGCGGAATTTCCGGACAAGCGATCTCCTTCGCAGGCTGCCATCGGCGCGCCCACGTCATTCTTCCCGTAATCGTGCTCCTCCCGGTTAGGCGGCGCGTGCCGCGTTGATGTTATCAGCCAGCAATCGTCTGAAGCGCGAGGGCGGCATGCCCTTCTCGGCCAGAAACTGGCGATTGAAATTGGAGAGATTGTTGAAGCCGACCTGGAAGCAGATGTCGGTGATCGACGCGTGTTCGTCACTCATCAGGATCTGGCAGGCCAGGTTGATGCGTAGCCGCTTGACGTATTGCACCAGCGACATCCCCGTGTGGCGGCGGAACGAGCGCGAAAACCCGCTTTGCGACTGGCCGGCGATCGCCGCGAGATCCGCTTCACTGAACGGCTGCGTCAGGTTCTCACGGATGAAGGCGAGCGCCTTGTTCATTCCGACCGACATGTAGCCTGAGGGGTCGGGCAGATAATTTGGGCTGGAGAGCGGCAGCGCGCCCCGGGCGCGGCACAGCGTTCCCAGGATCATCATGAACAGCTCGATCCGACGCACGCCGTTCGCCGCTACGATCTCCTCCATCAGCGGGGCGAGCTCCTTACTCGTGTTGCCTGAAAAAAGCACCCCGCGCCGGGAGGATTCGAGCAGCGCCGTGAGGCCCGAAAGCTCGGGCATCAGCTTCATCGTGTCGCCGATGAATTCTTCGCTGAACTGGATGATGCGGCCGCGCAGCGGGATGGCGACATCCGCCGGCAGATCGCTCACCCAATTATGCGGCAGATTGGGTCCGGTGAGCACGAGATTGCCCGGCTCAAACTGGCCGATGAAATCGCCGACAAAGTAGCGACCGCTCGTCGCCACGACCTGATGGATCTCGTATTCCGGATGAAAATGCCACCGAACCGTGTGGAACGGATACCCGTGCGACCAAGCCTTGAATGACTCCCCGCGCCGTATCTGGACGACTTCCAGGTCTGGTTCCATTTCCATTCCCTCCTGGGCCGGCCCGGTCTGTGAACGCCTGGGCTCGTCCCCGATGGCTGAGTTTTGCTCAGCTCTCACTATTGCTGGAATCGTATCGGGTGGCAGAAGCTGCCGCCACCACGATTCAGATGCCCAAC
Source organism: uncultured Bradyrhizobium sp. (assembly GCF_936928535.1). Lineage (GTDB taxonomy): Bacteria > Pseudomonadota > Alphaproteobacteria > Rhizobiales > Xanthobacteraceae > Bradyrhizobium. Next base: position 119,361 of record NZ_CAKZHY010000093.1, read on the forward strand.
CGATACTCTTTTGACATTCTCTGGTTGGGCACTGCAATATCGGCGGCCTTCGGCAGGCTTCCCTATTCCAGGCTCTCCACCTTGCGCAGGCTCGGGAACAGCTTCATCCACAGCAGCGCCACTGCCACGGTACAGACGCCGCCGAGTACGGCCGCGGGCATGGCGCCGAACAGCGCCGCCGTCAGGCCGCTCTCGAACTGGCCGAGCTGGTTCGAGGCGTTGATGAAGAGGAAATTCACGGCGCCGACGCGGCCGCGCATCTCGTCGGGGGTTGCAAGCTGCACCAGCGAGAAGCGGATTACGACGCTGATCGTGTCGGCCGCCCCGAGCACGGCGAGCGAGAGCACCGACAGCCACATCCAGGACGACAGCGCGAACACGATGGTGGCGATCCCGAACACGATCACCGCCTGGAACATGCGCAGGCCGACATGCCTGGAGATGGCGTGGCGCGCCAGCACCATGGTCATCAAGAGCGCGCCGACCGCGGGCGCAGCGCGGAGCACGCCGAGCCCGACCGGGCCGGTCTGGAGAATGTCGCGCGCATAGATCGGCAAGAGCGCGGTGACGCCGCCGAACAGCACCGCGAACAGATCGAGCGAGATGGTGCCGAGGATGGCCGGATTGCTCCTGATGAAGCGGACGCCGGCAAAGATATTGTCTTGGTCCGTGCCCTCCTTGGCGACCGCCTGCGGACGCGGCCGGATGAAGCCGGTCAGGATCATTCCGAGAATCCAGAACAGCAGCATCACGCTGTAGGCGAGATGCGGCGCGATCGCGTAGGCGAAACCGCCGAGCGCCGGCCCGGTGATGGTCGCGACCTGCGCTGCGCCGCTCGCAACCGCGGTGGCGCGCTGAAGCGAGCCTTGCGGCGCGATCAGCGGCAGCAGCGCAGCTGTGGTCGGGTTTTCGAAGGCGCCGGCAATGCCGAGCACGAAGGTCGCGACGAAAATCTGCACCTCGCTGACGAGGCCCAGATAGGTGATGATGGCGAGATAGAGCGCGGTCGCGGCTTCCACGAGCTGGCAGAGCTGGACCACGCGCTTGCGCTCATAGCGGTCGGCGGCGTGGCCGGCGACGAAGACGAGCAGCGCGGTGGGCGCGAATTGCACCAGCCCGACCATGCCGAGATCGAAGGCCGAGCCGGTGAGATCGTAGACCTGCCAGCCGATCGCGACCGCCGCGATCTGGCTGGAGAAGCGTGACAGGTTGCGCGAGAGCAGGAAGAACAGGAAGGCGGGATGGCGAAGCAGCTCACCGGCGGTAACAGGCGCACTGATGGATCCCTGCTCTTTTGGCATCGCCTGTTCGGTCACGCTCGGATGGTCCGCCCCTGATCTCGACCTGCCCCGCGTGGCTGAGGCGGACCTGGATGTCAACAGCGGGACGGGCGGCAACATTCCCGGCATTGCCTTTGCAACGCAGGCGCGGCCATAATGATTGGGGGATTGGGGACATCATGCTGCGGCTGCAATCGACACTCGGCGTTTTCGCATTGCTGCTGATCGCCTTCGCGCTGGCGGAGAATCGCCGCGCGGTCTCGCTGCGCCAGGCGCTTGTCGGCCTCGTCGTCACCTTCGTCACCGCGATCGTGCTGTTGAAGGTGCCTTTCGTGGCCCACGCGTTCGGCGCCATCAACGACGCGGTCGGCGCGATCTCCGCGGCCTCGCGCGCCGGCTCCTCCTTCGTATTCGGCTATGTCGGCGGCGGCGCCCTGCCGTTCGAGCTGAAGGTGCCCGGCGCCGATTTCATCCTGGCGTTCCAGGCGCTGCCGATCGTGCTGGTCATGAGCGTGCTGACGACGCTGCTGTTCTATTGGCGGGTGCTGCCGCCCATCGTGCGCGGCATGGCCTGGCTGCTGGAGCGCACGTTAGGGGTCGGCGGCGCGGTCGGGCTCTCGACCGCCGCCAACATCTTCCTCGGCATGGTCGAGGCGCCGCTGTTCGTGCGGCCTTATCTGACGCAGATGTCGCGCAGCGAATTGTTTCTGGTGATGACCGGCGGCATGGCCGGCATCGCCGGCACCGTGCTGGTGCTCTATGCGACGCTGCTTGCGCCTCTCATTCCCGATGCGGCCGCGCATTTCGTCATCGCCTCCGTGCTGGGCGCGCCGGCCGCGATCCTGGTCAGCCTGATCATGATCCCCGAGACATCAGACGCGCGCACCGGCGGCGCGCTGGCGGATCCGGAGATGGCGGTCTCCGGCACCATGGACGCGATCGTGAAAGGCACGGGCGCGGGCATCGAGCTGTTGATCAACATCGTGGCGATGCTGCTGGTGCTGGTGGCGCTGGTCTATCTCGCCAATGCGGTGCTTGCTCTGTTGCCTGCCGTCGGCGGCGCCGCGATCTCGCTGCAGCGCGTGCTGGGGTTGATCATGGCGCCGGTCTGCTGGCTGATGGGTCTGCCGTGGGACCAGGCGATCACCGCCGGCAGCCTGATGGGCACCAAGACCGTGCTCAACGAGCTCGTCGCCTATGTCGACTTCTCGAAGCTGCCGCCCGACACGCTCGATCCGCGCTCGCGCCTGATCATGCTTTATGCGATGTGCGGCTTCGCCAATTTCGCCAGCCTCGGCATCATGATCGGCGGCTTAGGGGTGATGGCGCCGGACCGGCGCGACGAGATCAACGCGCTCGGGCTGAAGTCGATCGTATCGGGGACGCTGACGACGTGTCTGATGGGAGCGATCGTGGGGGTGTTGACGTAACCTATCCCCCGCTCGTCATTCCGGGGCGATGCGAAGCATCGAGCCCGGAATCCATTGGGCCGCGTCACCCGAGGCGAAATGGATTCCGGGTTCGCGCTACGCGCGCCCCGGAATGACATCAAGCCTTCAACTCCACCGTCCTGAACTCCGCCGGCAGGATCACCTCGAGCAGTTCGACGTCATCAGAGTAATCCAAAATCATATGCTTGATCTTCGGCGGCTGGGTCCAGGCGCTGCCTTGCTGCATCATGGTCTCGCCCTGGCCGTCCATGTAGGTTTTCACCCAGCCCTTGAGCACGTAGACCATCTGGAAGTCGACGTCGTGGAAATGCAGTTTCGAGACCTCGGCCGGATCGCAGGGGCCTTGCAGGCGGATGACGTGGGCTTGGGCCAGACCATGCGAAGCAGCGGCGATGCCGAGGTCGCGGTATTTGGCGTAGGCGCGCAGGCCATCAGCTTTGAAATCTTCCTCGCGGTGATGGCTAATGGCGATGCGCTGCTTGGGGCGCGACGGCTTCTTTGCAACAGTCTTGACGGTTATCGTGCGCGCCTTCGCCTTCACGGCCTTGCGTGCCGAGGATCGTGCGGCAGACTTGGCGCCGCTCCGCTTCTTCACCGCGGTCTGGGCTGCGTTGCGCGATTTGGTTTTTTTGGCCATGGGCCGGCCTCCCCTGTTGTTATCGCGGAAGGCTAACACGGAAACGGGTCTCGTAGGGTGGGCAAAGCGGAGCGTGCCCACGTTCTGCGTGCGATCAAGGAGAGATGGTGGGCACGGCGCGCGAAGAGCGCGCCTTTGCCTACCCTACGCGATCCGCGTTCGCCGCAAGAGCGGTGCTCGCCTCAATGCAGCCGGAACACGCCGTCCACGGCGCGCAACTCGGCGGGCTTGATCAGCTTGGAATGCGCCACGGTCACCGAATGCAGGGGGCCGTCGAGCTTCTCGGTCCAGAACGCCAGGAAATCGGTCAGCGCCGGGAATTTCGGAAACATGTCGTAGTTCTGCCAGACGTAGGTCTGGAGCAGTGAGGGATGATCCGGCATCCGGTAGAGAATTTGGGCTGTCGTCAGCCCGTAACCCAGCATCTGTTTCCGAAAGTCCTCGGAAACGCCCCCAACCCGCAGTCCCATGCCAACCTCCTTTGCAGGAGCGCATTCAGGGGGTGGCTTTCCGGGTACGCGCACGAGCCACCCGATGGAGATGCGCTCACATGAGAGAAATGTGACGCAAACTGACAATCCATCTCAAGCCCAAAAGTTTAACAAGTTGTTGAAATTCAATGCTTTAGCAGCAGAGCCCGCTCCGTGCTAATACGGTTCCCACGGTCGGTTAACGATGGGAAAGAGATTTGGCAGACAGCGCTATCGAGTGCTGATTTTTCTGCTAGAAGCCCTTGCCCCCGCAAAAATCGTGGCTTATCTCATCTGTGCCCGCTGGCACTCGCTAGTTGGGATTGCTAACAATTCAGAAATCATCAACCCGAGCAATTGCTTAGGAGGACTGCATGAACTTCCGTCCGCTTCACGACCGCGTCGTGGTCAAGCGCATCGACGCAGAAGAGAAGACCGCAGGCGGCATCATCATTCCCGACACTGCCAAGGAAAAGCCTTCGCAGGGCGAAGTCGTTGCCGTCGGCCCCGGTGGCCGCGACGAGGCTGGCAAGCTGATCCCGATCGACCTGAAGGTCGGCGATCGCGTGCTGTTCGGCAAGTGGTCCGGAACCGAGGTCAAGATCGATAGCGTCGATCTCCTGATCATGAAGGAAAGCGACATCATGGGCGTCCTCGACGTCCCCGCTTCCAAGAAGAAGGCGGCCTAACAGCCCCTCTCTCCCTCCAGTCATAAATCATCCAAGGAAAAATCCAGATGGCAGCCAAAGAAGTCAAATTCTCGGTTGATGCGCGCGACAAGATGCTGCGCGGCGTCGACATTCTCGCCAACGCGGTGAAGGTCACGCTCGGTCCGAAGGGCCGCAACGTCGTGCTCGACAAGTCGTTCGGCGCTCCCCGCATCACCAAGGACGGCGTCACCGTCGCCAAGGAGATCGAGCTCGAGGACAAGTTCGAGAACATGGGCGCGCAGATGGTGCGCGAAGTCGCCTCCAAGTCAGCTGACGCGGCCGGCGACGGCACCACCACCGCCACCGTGCTCGCCCAGGCGATCGTGCGCGAAGGCGCCAAGTCGGTCGCCGCCGGCATGAACCCGATGGATCTCAAGCGCGGTATCGACCTCGCGGTCGAAGCCGTGGTTGCGGACCTGCAGAAGAACTCCAAGAAGGTCACCTCGAACGACGAGATCGCCCAGGTCGGCACCATCTCGGCGAACGGCGACCAGGAGATCGGCAAGTTCCTCTCCGACGCCATGAAGAAGGTCGGCAACGAGGGTGTCATCACCGTCGAGGAAGCCAAGTCGCTCGAGACCGAACTCGACGTCGTCGAGGGCATGCAGTTCGACCGCGGGTACATCTCGCCCTACTTCGTCACCAACGCCGACAAGATGCGCGTTGAGATGGACGACGCCTACATCCTCATCAACGAGAAGAAGCTCTCCTCGCTGAACGAGCTGCTCCCGCTGCTCGAGGCCGTGGTGCAGACCGGCAAGCCGCTGGTCATCGTCGCCGAAGACGTCGAAGGTGAAGCGCTCGCGACCCTGGTCGTGAACCGCCTGCGCGGTGGTCTGAAGGTCGCGGCCGTCAAGGCTCCGGGCTTCGGCGATCGCCGCAAGGCCATGCTGCAGGACATCGCGATCCTGACCGGCGGCCAGGCGATCTCGGAAGATCTCGGCATCAAGCTCGAGAACGTCACGCTCAACATGCTCGGTCGCGCCAAGAAGGTGATGATCGACAAGGAGAACACCACGATCGTCAACGGCGCCGGCAAGAAGGCCGACATCGAGGCGCGCGTGGCCCAGATCAAGGCGCAGATCGAGGAGACGACCTCGGACTACGACCGTGAGAAGCTCCAGGAGCGTCTCGCCAAGCTCGCTGGCGGCGTCGCGGTGATCCGCGTCGGCGGCGCGACCGAGGTCGAGGTGAAGGAGCGCAAGGATCGCGTTGATGACGCGATGCATGCGACCCGTGCGGCTGTGGAAGAAGGCATCGTCCCGGGCGGCGGCGTCGCCCTGCTCCGTGCCTCCGAGCAGCTCAAGGGCCTGCGCACCAAGAACGACGACCAGAAGACCGGCGTCGAGATCGTTCGCAAGGCTCTGTCGGCTCCCGCTCGCCAGATCGCGATCAACGCCGGTGAAGACGGCTCGGTGATCGTCGGCAAGATCCTGGAGAACAAGGCCTACGCTTACGGCTTCGACTCCCAGACCGGTGAATATGCCGACCTCGTCAAGAAGGGCATCATCGACCCGACCAAGGTGGTCCGTACCGCGATCCAGAACGCAGCTTCGGTTGCGGCGCTTCTGATCACCACGGAAGCCATGGTCGCCGAGCTGCCCAAGAAGGGCGGCGCTGGTCCCGCGATGCCCCCGGGCGGCGGTATGGGCGGCATGGACTTCTAAGGTCCAACACCCTCGAGAACCACGAAACCCCGGCAGCGATGCCGGGGTTTTTGTTTTGAACAACTTCTCTCCGCGCCCTACTGCACCTTCCCGATCCGCTCCACGCGCAGATCGCCGTCGGAATCGAGCGACCAGAAGATCCGCGTCACCTTGCCGATGAGATTGTCCATCGGGACAAAACCCATCACGGCCTTGAAGCGGCTGTCGGTGGAGTTGTCCCTGTTGTCGCCCATCGCGAAGAAATGGCCCGGAGGTACGGTGTAAACTTCCGTGTTGTCCGCATAGCCATTGTCGACGCAGTCGTAGGTGATGTAGCTCGCCCCGTTCGGCATGGTCTCGCGCCAGCGCTTGACCCTGGTCCCGGTCTCGCCGCCGCAGGCCGAGCCGGCGGAAACCTCCTTCAGCGCGACGCGCGCGACGGGCTTGTCGTTGATGAAGAGCTGCCCCTGCCGCATCTGGATGCGATCGCCGGGCAACCCGACCACGCGCTTGACATAGTCGATCTCATTATCCTTTGGCGACCGGAACACGACGATGTCGCCATAGGCGGGATCAGCAGCGTTGAGCCGGCCCGAGATGAAGGACGGCGCATAGGGAAACGAATAGCGGCCGTAGCCATAGGCATATTTGGCGGCAAAGACATAGTCGCCCACCATCAACGTCGGCATCATCGAGCCGGACGGAATATTGAACGGCTGATACAGCACGTAGCGAAACAGCAGGGGCGGCGACCACAGCACGGGCACGAGCAGGATCAGGATGACGATGGCCTTCCACTCGCTGGATCGGGCCTTTGGCCGAACGGTGCCCTGAAGCGTGGTCATCAGCCCCTCGCGAAGTCTGCCGTTGCTGGATTGCGCAGATCGAATGCACGCACAATCCCCGCCAACTTTGGTCGCGCGGCTGCCGTCCTGCGTTCAACGGGCGAGGCCGCGCACACGATCACGCGCGCGACATCTCCTGAAAACACGCCCTCACCCAGTCGATCGTCACGCGCGTTGCGGCGTCGCGCTTGAGGTGGTTTTGCACCAGCAGCCAGGCATCGCGCCGCTTCGGCAGCAGCGTGGCGCGCAGGCGGCCATCGCCGAGCAAATCAGCGCAGACATATTCCGGCAACACGCCGGCAGCCTGATGCGCGCGGATCAGATTGCGGATGACGCGAACGTTGTCGGTCACGCAGCGCGCGCGGGCTTTCTTGGTACGAAGAAACTGCATCTCGGGAATGGCACCGAGCTCGTCCGGATAGGCACAGAGCATCGGCTCGCCTTCTGTCATCACGGGCTCGAAATAGTACAGCTTGATGTCGCCGAGCCTGGAAATTGCGAAGTCACCCTTGTCGGGCTTGCGCAGGCGGATGGCGAGATCGGCCTCCCAGCGCGAGAATTTGACGTTCTCGCTCGAGGTGAGGAATTGCAGCGTCAGGCCCGGATTGGCGCGCAGGAAGTCGCTTGCGCGCGGCGACAGCACCGCCTCGGCGACCGTGTTGGTGGAGGCGATGCGCAAGCGCCCGACGGGACCTTCCAGGCTCTCGCCGAGGCGGCCGATCTCGGCGGCATGCGCGGCCATCGCCTCGACATGCGCCAGCACCGCCTCGCATTGCCGCGTCGGCCTGCGAAGGCCGTCGGCGGCCTCGAACAGGCGCAGGCCGAGCGCACGCTCGATGCGCGACAGCCTGCGGCCGACAGTGGTCTCGTCGATGCGCAGCCGTGCGCTGGCGCCGGCATAGGTGCCCTCGTCCCTGACGGCGGCGATGATGCGGAGGTCGTCCCAATTCATGAGCTCAAGGCTATATCGGCCGCGAGATGCCTGCAATATCGCAGCCACCGGCTGCAATATCCCTGCATATCGGCAGGCAGCTGGGGCGCTATGTTGGGCAAGCCTTTCGCCCCGGAGATTGCCTGACCATGACGACCGCAAAGACCCTGCTCCAGCTCGCCGGCGCCGACCTCAACCCGCCGCGTCTCGGCGAGGCCGCGCTGGTGCTGATCGACATCCAGAACGAATATCTCGCGGGTCCCCTCGCCCTGCCCGACGCCAAGCCGGCGATAGCGCGGGCGACAGCGCTGCTGACAAGGGCACGCGTGAGCGGAGCCGCGATCATTCATATCGCCCATCGCGGCAAGGCGGGCAGCCTGTTCGACCGCAGCGCGGACCGCGGCGCCATCGTCGCCGAACTCACACCGCGTGACGGAGAGCTCGTGATCGAGAAGGAGCTGCCCAATGCATTCGCCGGCACCGATCTCAAATCGCGCCTCGATGCGACCGGCAGGAAGAACATCGTGCTGGCCGGATTCATGACGCATATGTGCATCAGCTCCACGGCGCGCGCCGCGCTCGACCTCGGCTTTCGCACCACCATCGATGCCGATGCCTGCGCCACGCGCGATCTCCCCGACGGACGCGGCGGCACGCTGGATGCCCGGACCATCCACGAGGTTGCGCTCGCCGAACTCTCCGACCGCTTCGCGATCATCGCGCGCGGCGATGCGCTGACCTAACGGAGCAGGATGATGCTGCAGCTCTATTTCTCACCGATGGCCTGCTCGCTTGCGAGCCGTATCGCGCTGATGGAAGCAGGTCTCGAGGCGCGCTATCACCAGGTGCATCTCGCAACCAAGACGGTCGCGGACGACGACAGTGATTTCGGCCGCATCTCGCCGAAGCGCGCCGTGCCGGTTCTGGTGCTCGAGAACGGAGAACGGCTGACCGAATGCGCGGCGGTGCTGCAATACATCGCCGACCTAAAGCCCGAGCGCGGCCTTGCGCCGCGGCCTGGCGAACTGGATCGCTACCGTCTGCAGGAATGGCTGAGCTTCGTCGGCGCCGAGATCCACAAGGCCTTCCTGTTTCCGACCTTCTGGTACAAGGACGACGGTTCGCTCGCCAAGCCGCGCGCGCGGATCGTACAGACCCTGTCGGTGCCGTCGGCGCATCTGGCGGACCGCGAATTCCTCGTTGGTCAACGCTTCACCGTGGCGGATGCACATCTCGCCTGGGCTCTCTTGCTGCTTCGCCCCGCTGGTGTCGACATCGCGCAATGGCCCGCGCTCGCTAGATATCTCGAGCGCATGCAGGCGCGGCCCGTGATGCGCGAAGCGATCGCCACCGAGATGGCGCTGCGCAAGGCCATGCCGGCCAACGCGGCCTAGCAGGTCGCCGGCGACGGTGCGCCGGCAAACGAAAAAGAAAAAGGGCCGCTAGCTGGGGCCCTTTTGCATGGTCTCGAATTGACTTGAACTATTCAACCCGCGCCAGCACCGCGAGCTTGCGAATGCCCTTGTTGCGGTAGGCGTCGAGGAACGCGTAATAGTCCTTGAACGACACGCAGCCGTTGGAATCTCCATTCGGCCCGAGCATGAAGGTGTGGGCGAGCAGGCCGTCGCGGCCGTAGATCGCGTTCTCGCCACCGATCGGGGTGAGGCGCAGCGCGGGCACGCCGTGGAACAGCGCTTCGCGCGGCTTGAGATTGTAGATGTGCGGCGGGGTCACGCCGCGCATGCGCACGCGTTGCGAGCGCGGATCGTCCAGATTGTCGCCGAGGCCGGAATGCGCCTCGAGCCTGGTGCCGTCGGGCAGATAAACCGTCTTGGCGGTGATGTCGTAGACTGCGGTGTCGCGGTCATAGGGCGGCGCGCCGCCGAGCATCGGGTTCTGCTCCTTCGGCGCGATCGCCGAGGTCACGCTGGCATCGGCCGAGGCATAGGCCAGCAGGCCGCCGGAAGGGTCACGCTTGCCCCAGAGCTTCTCCACCATCGACTGGCGCGGGCCGGTGATCGACATCACCGCGGCCTTGGCGCGATCGGCAAAGGACTTTGGCCTGGCTTGCGGCGCCGGCACGATCTGGGCCGGATCGGCGGAGGCGAGCTGCACGGACGCTTCCGTGCCGCGCTTGGGCTTCGTCACCTCCGCGACCTTCTCGGCAATGCGTTCGGAGACCTTGGCCGGGCTCTTCAGCACTTCCGCAACCTTGGCCATGACGGTCGGCTTTGCGGGGGCTTCGGCGACCCGCGTCGCAGGCACAGCGCTCGCCGCGTTGGACTCCACGCCCTGTGTCGCCGCGGCGGCAAAGCGCTCGTTGAACTGTTCGCGAGAAATCGGTGCGGCCACCTGCAGCCGGTCGGGCAGCAGCGCAAAGGTTTCCCGGATGGCCGCGCCCGCCTCGCGCAGCACGACCTTGGGCGCGCGCTTGACCACGGGCTCGTCGTAACCGGTGCTGCCGACGGTCGGATAGACGCTGGCGGCGAAGATGTTGTTGTAGACGGTCCAGCCGGCCAGCAAGACGCAGCCGGCCACGGCGGCGCCAAGCACGTTTTGGGTGGTCATTTTCCGGGAAGACTTCCGAGAATTATTGGGCATCCGTGCCGCGTAACTCTGCGCAGCGATACTCGTACTCATTCGCCTTGCGTCCAGGACGGTGTCACTCAGTCCCCCTTCGAAGTGCCGCTGGTACGTTCCGGAACCAGCATCTCGCAGAGGGTCGGAGCGTCATTAAGGCGACTTTTAGTTAAATGCAGATTAAGTTCGGGCAGTTGTAGGGCAACTCGTTAACGCTGTGCCATTTCGAGAAAAAGGTCCGCAGAACTACGGACTTAGGCGACGCTGTTAACCATAATTCTCGGCCGGTTCAGCACGGTCAGACGATGTCTGCCGCCGCATCTGTAGACCCACCAACCAAGACCTTTTCGTGGTCATCAAGACCCCGGACGATACCGGGGAAGGGTTGCGCAAGGCTGGCGCGCCGGGCTCGGCCTTCGCGCCCCTCACCCCAACCCTCTCACCATAAGAACGGGGAGAGGGAGAAAAAGAAGGCACGGTGGCCTGACCGAAAGTTGATCGCGCCAATCTGGAAATGGCCGGATCGGGAAAATAGCTACAGCCCCTGGCACTTTTCAGCAGCCTCTGCGCGTGATACGGTACCGTATCAACATCGCCTTGAACTGTGCCGAGCACGCAAAACGGAGGCTGGCATGAGAGGGTTTTTGCGCGAGGGGTGTTGCGCCCTGGCGTGGTCCTTGTTGTTGATCGGATCTGCTAGTGCACAGCCTGCCACGGACGCGGGCTGCACGGCATCGCTATCCGCCGCCGGCACGCAGGTCTGGCGATGCGACAACGGGATCACCATCGTTGCAGAAAACGGCGCGAGATTTGAACTGAAGGACGCCAACCGCGACGGACATATAGATGCCGTCGAGTTGAGCGGCAAAGCGCTGCTGGTCGAGGTGCCCAAGAAACCCGGCGGCAATCCCTTCAAGGTGCTGACGCCGCAAGCCATCGCCGCGGTGCGCGGCACCAAATGGGCGGTCGATGTCGCCGACGCCAAGACCTCGGTGTTCGTCGCCAACGGCCGTGTCGGCGTGACCCGCAGGGCGACACGTGGCCGCGGCGTGGTGCTCGGACCGGGCGAAGGCGTCGACGTCGAGGCAACGGGTGCGCTGACCGTCAAGACATGGGGCCAGCCGCGCGTCGACGCGCTGATGGCAAGGCTGGGTCAATAAGCCCGGTCCGCACGACCTGCGGAGGCAGGGCCTGAAAACAAAAAGTAGATTGCAGCACGGCGTAATGAATAGACGCGTTCAGATCCTGGTGGCCCTCGTCCTCACGGCCCTGTGGGGCGCCGGCATTTTTGCCGCTCACGCAGGCGGCCATCTGGCCTTTCTCGACCGGCTCGAGGCGACGCTGACAGACCTGCGCACGCTCGCGCGCGGCGTGCAGGCCCCACCCGATCTCGTCACCGTCGTCGCCATCGACGACACCGTGGTCAAACGGGGCGGCACCTATCCGCTGCCGCGGGCCGACCTGGCGCGCGTGGTCGACACCATCGTGCAGTTCAAGCCGAAGGTGATCGCGATCGATCTGCTGCTGGTCGACCGGAGCGCCGCGATCGGCGACGCCACGCTGGCCCACACGCTCGCGACCGGCCCGATGGTGCTCGCGGCCGCGGCGATCTTCCCGCGTGCGAGTGAGACGGTGGCGTCCGGCAGCGCCGGGCCGCTTGCCGCCCTGCCCCAGGCCGAGCGCTTCCTGCTGCCGTTGCCCATCTTCGCCGATCACGCCGATGTCGGCATCGTCAACGTCGCGACCGGACACTCCGGCACGCCGCTCTCGGTGCCGATGCTGTTCCGCACCGGCGACAAGGTCGAACTTTCGTTGCCGCTGCGGGTCGCCAGTCGTGCACTCGACAAGCCCCTGACGATCACGCCCGATCATCTCATGCTCGGCGATCGGCTCGTGCCTGTGGACACCGACTTCTCGCTGCCGATCACCTATTACGGGCCGCGCCGCACCATCCGCACCGTGAGTGCGCAGAGCATTTTCGACGGCACGCTCGATCGCAAGGCGATCGAGAACCGGATCGTCGTGATCGGCGCGGCCGTCGCCGGTGGCGGCGACTTCTTCCCGACGCCGTTCGATTCCCTGATGCCGGGCGCCGAGGTGATCTCCACTGCAATCACGCATCTCGTCGCCGGTGACAGCATCGTGCGCGACCGCAAGGTTCACATCGCCGACGCGCTGATCGCGATCGTGCTGCCGATGCTGCTGGTCGGCTTGCTCGCCTGGCGGCGTAGCACGCTCGGCTTCGTTGCGGCGGCCGTGATGATGGCCGCCTGGGCCGGGCTCAATCTGTTCGCATTCATGCACGGCGTCTGGCTCGATGCCGCGACGACGCTCGCGGCCGCGGTGCCGCCGGTCGCGGTTTTCGTCGGCGTGCAGATTTGGGCGGGATCGCGCCGCACCCAATTTCTCGCCGCCAAGAGCCGGTCGCTGGCGCAGTTCCAGGCGCCAGCCTTGCAGGAATGGCTGGCGCGCGATCCGAACTTCCTGGCGCAGCCCGTTCGGCAGGATGCGGCCATCGTCTTCATCGATCTGTCAGATTTCACCGCACTGAGCCAACGGCTCGATCCTGACGAGCTTCAGGACATTCTGAAGGCGTTCCACGCGCTGATCGACAAGGCCGCGGTCGATTGCGGCGGCATGATCACCAGCTTTCTCGGCGACGGCGCGATGATCCTGTTTGGCCTGCCGAGTGCCATGCCAGACGACGCCGCGCGTGCGCTGAAATGTGCGATCGATCTGCACCGCGGCGTCGCGCAGTGGATCGCATCGCTGCCGCCTGCGATCAGTGGCCGGCTCGGCTTCAAGATCGGCGCGCATTTCGGCCCGATCGTCGCCTCGCGTCTCGGCGAGAGCCATCAGCACATCACGGCGAATGGCGACACCGTCAATCTCGCGAGCCGGCTGATGGAGGTCGCAGCGCAGAACAACGCGCGTCTGGCACTGACCGACACGCTGCTGGACGCCGCAGACTTCCACGGCGCGCCCGACGGCGTGCTGTCAGGCCCCCTGCTCACCGAGGTCCGCGGCCGCTCCGGTGTCGTGACCGTCTGGTTCTGGCGCGACCAGGACAGGCCGGGCCAGAACACGATCAAGGCCGAGATGATCGACTGAGGACGCTACGGCGCCTTGCGCCGGAGCACGCCGAGGCCGCCCAGCAGGCCGCGCGACATCAGCTCGCGAAAACTGTCGTTGATCAGGATCTCGTCGACCTCGTCCGAGATCAGCTTCGCCTCGGTCTCGGTCATCACGTTGGAGGTGAAGGCGCCGCCCGCTTTCATCGCATTGAGCACGTCCTTGACCAGGGGCGCGCCGCCCGACGGGATCTCCGGCGGCTGCCAATCCAGATCCTCGATGACGAACAGGCCGCCCGGCTTTAGCGCGGGGAAGAGCACGCCGAGCGTCAGGTGCTGATGCACCGAGGCGTGAGAACCGTCATCGATGATGATATCAAGCGGCTTCTCCTTGCGCGCGAGCTCTTCCAGCATGCTGCGGTCGCCCTGGTCGACCCGATGGATCCTGACGCGTGGATGAGAGAACCAGCTGAAATCCTCGATGTCGACGCCGATGATCTCGGCATTCGGAAAGTAGTCCAGCCACATCTGCAGCGACGGCACCTGGTCCTGCGCCCAGCCTTCGACGCGGCCGCGGCACAGGCCGATTTCCAGGATATGAATAGGCTCCAGCACCTTCGATCGAAACAGCTCGTGATAGACGCGAGTATAGTGGTGGGCAATGTGCCCCTTGTAGACTGCGCCCTTGTCCGAATCGTATTTCGCCGCGAGCTGTGTCAGCCAGTTCGGCTCGAGCACCAGCTTCTTGAGATAGCCCGCGACGCTCTGCTCGGGCACCGCATCGAAGCGCAAGCCCCGCTCGGCCCACATCTTGCCCCAGAGATGGACACCGGTGACGCGGGGGTCGCTCAACAGCTCGAAGCCGGCGCGGCTCTCGGCGGCGAACAGCTCCACTTCACGCCAATCGATGGCGTTGAAGGTCGTCGGCGGCAGGATCGACGCTTGCAGCTCCTCGTCGCCGGCAACGAGCAGATATTCGCTGAGCAGCAGCGGCCCCACGGCGCCGTATTCGACGCGTTTCTCGCTGAACAGGCGCTGCAGCGACAGCGCATAGAGATTGGCCATGTGGATCGAGCCCTTGGGCGCGCGCATCACGTCGCCGACACAGACATGCCCTTGCTCGACGCCCGACCATTGCGCGGAGAACACATGCTCCCTGCCGAAATCCAGCGGCTTGACGAGCACGATGTCCGTATCGAGCCACCAGCCGCCGAACTCATGAAGAACGGCGTAGCGGAAGATGTCGCTGAAATAGCGGATCTCGCTGTTCAGCACGGCATGCTGGTAGATCGCAGCAGGCACCAGGCTTGCCGCATCGACCACCATGACCCCGGGCGGCACACGCGCCTGCATCGCGGCGACATTGTCGAAGGTATAGAGCTTGACCGGATGACCCTGGCGGACCATCGACTGCAGCGACAGACGCGACATCTCGCTGAGCGGCGCGTTCGACCAGAAGCAGTGAATGGGATCGCGCGCCTCGTCCGGCTTCCCACGGGTTCGCAGATGCGGATTGAATTGCGCCGTCAGCGCGTTCCAGCCGCTGCGCGGAGCCGAACGGCACTCGCCGAGGAACGGCAATTTCTGATAGGCCCGCGCGATCAGGAAGCAGAGACTTGCATGGTTGGCTTGCCCCACCCTGTTCAAGGCATTGCCGAAATTCTCCCAGATTGAAGGGTCGACGGGATCGAGCGCCACCGCGCGCTGAAACGCCTCGAAGGCCTTTGCCTGGAGCCCCTTGCCGAGCAGCGCCGTCCCGAACGTTGCGAGATAGGTCGCCTTCATCTCATTCGTCAGCGCACGGCCGGCCCAGTTGATGGCCGCATCGTAGTCGCCATTGAGCAGACAGACGCCGGCCATCAGATGCAGCAGGCCGGCATGGTTTGCGTCCGAGGCAAGACCTTCCCGGCAACGGGCTTCAGCCTGATCGAGCTCACCGGTCCTCAGGTGCCGAAGGCAGATCTGGTAGTATTCATCCCGCGTCAGCGACGACGGCTCTGTCGAAGTCTCGTTAGCCCTTGCGAGAGTGCCGTCGTGATAATTCATGAGATGCCTTCCGGATCATGAGAGCTCGCAGCAATCCGATTCCCCCGGGAGGGTTGCTGGTGTTTGACAGCTATCCCCTGGAGCTTGCTTGAAGCTGGACAGCGCCGTCATCGCATTGCGCCGGCGCATGGCGAATCAAGGGGGCGGTTGATATGGCTGCGATCAGCGATCAGCGCGCTTTGTCCGAACTTCCAGTCTGGTCTCCGCATGAAGAACTTTGTCGTCAACCTCAATCGTCAGCCGGAAAAATACGACAATTTCCAGAGGCTGAACGCCGGGACGAGCATTCCCTTTGAACGCTTCGAAGCGTCCGAAGGCGCATCGCTCTCGCCGCAGGATGCGCTCGGAATGAACCTGGTCGTTTCAGGAGCGCAGTTCACGCCCGGGGCCGTCGGGTGCGCGGCCTCGCATTTCCGGATCTGGCAGCAGACGGCTCAATCCGAGGTGCCGGCGCTGGTCTTCGAGGACGATGCGATCATCCGCAACGACATCGCCGGGCGTCTGGATTTCCTTCGCCGTCTAAACGCGTGGGATTACGTCGCGCTGGGCTACAACACGGACTCCATTCTCGAGCTCGAGCTGACGCCCGGCTTCAAGTCCGAGATGATGTTCACACCCAAGCAGCCGAGCGACGAAAGCGCCGCGATGTTCCAGAGATCAACCGCAGAGGTCGCTGCGTTGCGGCTGGTCCATTGCTTCGGCACGGCGGGTTATGTGGTCTCGCCGCGCGGCGCGAAGAAACTGCTGGAGCTCTGCTTCCCGATGGAGAACCGGTTCCTCAAGCTGCCATCGCTCAATCGCACGGTCCCGGTGCTGGGGGTCGATGGCATGATGAACTTCATCTACCATTCCATCGAGGCGTTCGCCTGCGTCGGTCCGCTTGTCATTCCCAAGAACAACAACGCGGTCTCGACCACTGTCCCATCAGGCGAAATCCCGCGCTGGTGAACGACGGGATCTTTAAAGCGCGATGAGATTGGGTCGAATCGTCATCGCGCTTTAGCTCTTTGTTTGAGCATGATCTTTTCGGAAAACCGCTTCACACTTTTCCGGATCATGCTCTAGGGCTGAAGTTCGGGCGGCGGCGAGCGATCCAGCACGTCGCCCTTGGCTCCCTCGAGCAGATCGACACCATAGGTCTCGACCACGAGCGGCCCGCGCTTGCGCTGCAGCTCGGCGACACGCGTCACGCGCGTGAAGAGATCGTTGAGGAAGGGATGGCCATCCGGCCTGACCTCGTCGACGTAGAGCAGCTTGCCTGCGAGCAGCTTTGGATCGGGCTCGGGCATGTTGACCCAGCGGATGCGCTGGTTCTGCTGCACCACGCAAGCCCCGCGCGGCAGATAGAAGGCGAGCCAGCCCGTGGTGCCATAGTCAGGCGTGAGCACGCAGGTCGCACCATGGCGCACACGTTCGGCCTCGATATTGGCTGCGAGCTCGCGCCAGCCAACGCCGACGCTGCGCACGGTCGCGTCGCGGCGATATCCGGATAGCCAGCCGGTATTGGCCTGAACGATCAGCGCGGCGAAGATCACGATGCCCGACAGCGCGGCCCAGCGCAGGCAGAAATCCACCAGGCGTCGCGCGCGCGGCTTCCACTGGGCAAGGTTGGCCGCGGCCGCGGCGGCGACAATGAACGGCGGATAAACCGGCGCAAACCAGTTGGCCTCGACGCGCGCATGCAGCGAATGCCAGACAAAATAGACGACGATGGTCCAGAACATCGTCTCGATCAAAACACGCGAGGCCAGCGCACCCGCCCGGCGCCAGGTCAGCGCATGCAGGCCCATCGCACCGAGGATGAAGACCAGCGGGGTTGCAAACGCGATCTGGGTCGGAACCAGCTCGGCGATGAAAACCGGGCGGAAGTCCTCGATCTTCGCGCGCCCGAGCTGCTTGACGAACGAGACCCAGTGATGATCGGCATTCCACAGGATCACCGGTGAGAACAGCGCAAGCGCAACGAGGCCGCCGAGATAGGGCCAGGGTGAGAGAAACCAGCGCCGCAGCTTCGGCACCGCCGCGAGCCAGATCAGGATCGCAGCGCCAAAGAACATCGCGGTGTATTTCGACAGCAGCGCCGCACCGACGGCTGCGCCGACGGCAAGCCACCAGGCGCCGCGGCCGGTTTCGAGCACCTTGGCGAGGAAGAACAGCACGAAGCTGGAGGCCACCAATAGCGGCGCATCCGGCGTCACGATCAGCGTGCCGACCGAAGCCATCATCGTGACGTTGAGCAGGATGGCGCTGGTCGCAGCCACGCGCGCCCCGCCGAACAGGATCGCGGCCGAGCGATAGATCGCATAGCTCATCGGCAGGGCGAGCAGGATCGAAACCAGGCGGACACCGAATTCGGTGTCGCCGGCGATCATGGTGCCGGCGCGGATGACGTAAGCCACCATCGGCGGGTGGTCGTAATAGCCACCCGCCAGATTCTTCGACCACATCCAGTAATAGGCTTCGTCGAAGGTGATCGGCGTGAAGGCGGCCGCGACCAGCCGCAAGGCGACCAGCGCAAGGATCACCAGCGCCGTGTTGCGGACGATCCGCGCGTCAGCCCCGCCCATTACCTATTCCTTGACGCTTATTTCTTGCGCCAGACGAACAGTCCGGACATCGCGTAATTCCACACCACGCCCATCAGCGCGCCGGCCAAGCCGGCCAGCCACCAGATCGGCTCCTGGTCGTAGACCGAGAAGGCGACGCCGACATTGGCGAGAAGGCCGACGCTGCAGACGATGTAGAACATGATCAGGCCGCGCAGGATCGCAAAACCCTTCAGGCGCTGGTCGCGATAGGTGAGGAAATTGTTCATGATGAAATTGGTGGTCATGGCGATGATCGCGCCGGCGGCCTGCGCCTCCGCGAACGGCACCTTGATCAGCTGAAGCGCGATGAACAGCGTGGTGAGATGCACCACGAGGCCGATGCCGCCCACCATCGCGAACAGGATAAAGCGCAGCGAGACGATGTCGTTGGTCAGCTTCGCCAGCACGAGGCCGAGGAAGTCGAGCGCGACCATGGAATCGAGCTTGCTCTCGCCGTGCTGGCGGGCGCCGAACGTGTAAGGAATCTCGACCGCACGCAAAGTGCCGTGCGCTGATGCAACGAGGTCGAGCAGGATCTTGAAGCCGTGCACCGACAGTTTCGGCGCCAATTGCTCGAAACGGTCGCGGCGGACCATGAAGAAGCCGCTCATGGGATCGGCGATCTCGACCCGCAGCATCTTCCTGGCGAACTCGGTCGCCAGCGCACTGGCGCCGGCGCGCTGCTTGTTGAAGCCTTCGCTCTTGTAGCCCTCGATATAGCGGCTGCCGACGACGAGGTCGGCCTTGTCGCTTGCGAGCAGCAGCAGCATCTTCGGCAGCTGGGTCTCGTCATGCTGGAGGTCGGCGTCGATCACGGCCACATATTGCGCGCTCGAAGCCAGGATGCCCTCGATGCAGGCGCCTGACAGGCCGCGGCGGCCGATGCGGCGGATGCAGCGCACACGGCTGTCCTTCTGCGCCAGCTCGCGCACGACGTCCCAGGTGCCGTCGGGCGAATTGTCGTCGACGAACACGACCTCCCAGGCGACGTTGACGAGCGTCGCCTCCAGCCGCCGGTACAGCACGGTGACGTTGTCGCGCTCGTTGAAGGTCGGGACGATGACCGACAGCTCCGGCCCTTCCTGGGCCTGGCTGTGGGCGTCCGGTCTGATCGCTTCGTTCATGACGGCAGCGTATATCCGCCGCGTCCTGCGCTGCCAAGCCGGGGTTTTCTCTGGGGAATGGCCCAAAGGGGCCCTAAAATGCCAACGACCCCGGAACGGCGGACCGCGCGTACATCCGGCGCAGGCCCAAGCTATTCCAAGGTCGTTCCAGCGCCGGAGCTTTTGGCTCAACGTCGCCGTTACAAACTAAATGGGAACGACGAAACCGGTTTGCAAGGGGCCAAAACCACCTTTTTCAGGCCATTACTGGTTCGGGACTTCCCGGATCACCGGGCCCCGAGGGGCAGGAGCCACGGGCGCCGCAGGCGCCATGGCGGCTGGGGCCGGCTCGATCTTGGGCTTGGGAGGCTTGCCGTACTGCCCGATCGGCCCGAAGACGACGGCGACCGCGAGCACGATCGCGGCGACGACCGCGCCAAAAATGCCCCCTACCGACTCAGACGACATGCCAACCCGTCCCTGTTCCAGGTGAGCCCTGTCATATCACGAATGAACGCGCGGTCGGAAGGGCTACCGAATCGCAACTGGCCATCGCCCTATTTCTGCGGCGGCCGGTGCTTGACGAAGGCGGTGACGATGTCCTTCTGCGCTGACTCCACCGCCCTGTTCGCGGTCGCGAGATGAGCGCCCTGGTCGATGTTCGGATATTGCGCGGTGAGATAGTCGAGCAGCGCGACCCGGTAATATTGCCGCTCCGACGGACACGCGCCGGCGACCGAGCGACCGAAAGCCTGCTCGGACAGGCCTTGATTGGAGTCGCGCGAATACTCCCGCGCCAGGCAATGCCAGTAATCGTCGCGGCCCTGCATGGCCAGCTTCTGCGCGCCCTTGGTGTCGTCATCGTCAGCCGTCGCAGAATGTATCATGGCAGCAGATGTCATCATGACGAGCGCCGCTCCCAGCATCAGCATCCGCATCTTGTTCTCCTTTTTGCGCAGATCGCGAAGCGAGCTTAGACGGGATGCGACAACTGGCCAATCACTTCTGGTTTGAATAGGATGCAGCCCTCCCCTTCCCGTCGATGCGAGATTCCCCCGTGGCCAAAGCAAAAACCGCGACCAAAAAAACCGGCAACATCTACATCGGCATCGGCGGCTGGACCTTCGAGCCCTGGCGTGGCGTGTTCTATCCGGAGAAGCTGACGCAGGCGAAGGAGCTGTCCTACGCCGCCTCGAAGCTGACCTCGATCGAGATCAACGGCACCTATTACGGCTCGCAGAAGCCGGAGAGCTTCCGCAAATGGGCGAGCGAAGTGCCTGAGGGTTTTGTGTTCTCGGTGAAGGGGCCGCGCTTTGCCACCAACAGGCGCGTGCTGGCCGAAGCCGGCGATTCCATCAAGCGCTTCTACGATTCCGGTGTGCTGGAACTCGGCGATCACCTCGGGCCGGTGCTGTGGCAGTTCGCGCCGACCAAGAAATTCGACGGCGCCGATTTCGGCAAGTTTCTGGAGCTGCTGCCGCGCAAGCTCGAAGGGCGCGCGCTGCGCCACGTGGTCGAGGTGCGGCACGACAGTTTCTGCACGCCCGATTTCATCGCGCTGATCCGCGAATTCGAGACGCCGGTCGTGTTCGCCGAGCACGGCAAATATCCGGCGATTGCCGATGTCGCCGGCGATTTCGTCTATGCGCGCTTGCAGAAGGGCAATGACGAGATCAAGACCTGCTATCCGCCGAAGCAGCTCGATGCCTGGGCCGGGCGCTTCCAGGCCTGGGCCGAGGGAAATGAACCCGACGACCTTCCGAAAGTTGACAAGGCGAAACCAAAGAAGGAGCCGCGCGACGTGTTCGCCTATGTCATCCACGAGGGCAAGGTGCGCGCACCGCACGGCGCCATGGAACTGATCGCGCGGGTGAGCTGAGGATCATTCATGGCCAAGGCGAAAAAGCTCTTCACCATCGGCTATGAGCAGACGCCGCCCAAGGCCGTGCTGGATGAGCTGGAGCAGTCCGGCGTCAAGCTCGTGGTCGACGTGCGCGCGGTGACCTCGTCGCGGCGGCCTGGCTTTTCCAAGAAGCAGCTCGCCGCCGGCCTCGATGAGCGCGGCATCGCCTATGTCCACCTCGCCGCCCTCGGCACGCCGAAGGAAGGACGGCTCGCGGCGCGGAGCGGTCAATATGACGTGCTGGAGAAGATCTTCTCAAAGCACCTTAGGACGCCCGAGGCCCGGGAGCAGATGGACGAGCTCTCCGCGCTGGTGAAGAAGGCGGGCCCCGTCTGCCTGCTCTGCTATGAGCGCGATCACACCCATTGCCACCGCCAGATGATCGCGGAGATCATCGAGGAGCGCGATGGCGTGGCGGTGACGAATTTGGCGGGACGACAGGTGTAATTCTCTGTCATTCCGGGGCGCGCCTTTTGGCGCGAACCCGGAATCCATTCATCCACCGTCTCTGCTGTCCGATGGATTCCGGGCTCAGCGCTTCGCGCTGCCCCGGAATGACGGCTCAGCCCTGCCCCGCCAGCCTGAACGTCCCCTCCATCATCTGCACGCAAGCACCACCGACATGCGCGGAGACGATCTTGCCGTCCTGCTTGACGACGCGGGTCTGCAGGATGCTGGGCCGGCCCATGTCAAAGCCCTGGCCGACCGTGAGCTTCAACTCGCCGTCCCTGACAGGATCGAGGTCGGAGAACAGCGCGGCGGCCGCGACCGTGGCGCTGCCGGTGGCGGGGTCCTCGGCAAGACCGCCAGCGCCGCGCATGAACATGCGCGCTTGCCGCTCGCTCGGCGCCTCCGACGCTGGCACATCGCGGGTATAGAACCAAACCGAGCGCGCATCATCGCGTGGCAATACCCTGCCGAACGCAGCCGCGTCGGCCCTTGCTCGCTTGAGCGCATCGCGCGAGCGCACCTCTGCCACCAGGAACGGCGTTCCAACGCCGACGACCTGCGGCGCATGATGGTCGGTCCTGATGTCATCGGCCGTCAACGAGATGCAGGCCGGAAACCTCCGCCAGACGCGACAGCAGCTGCGGCGCAGTGAGCTCGGTGCTAACGACCTTCCCCTGCTCGCGAAAAATGTCGACGGGTACAAGCCCTGCGATCTCCTCAAACAGCAAACGCGGCTTGGGCTCCTTCGCAAGGCTCGCCAGCACGAAGGACGTGCCGACATTGGGATGTCCAGCGAACGGCATCTCCCTTACCGGCGTGAAGATGCGCACCTCGGCATCGTTCGCCTTGTCGCGCGGCGGCAGCACGAAGGTCGTCTCGGAATAGTTGAACTCGGTCGCGATCGCCTGCATCTGCTGCGTGGAGAGCCCACCAGCGTCAAGCACCACGGCAAGCTGGTTGCCGCCGAAGGCGCGGTCAGTGAACACATCGACGGTGACGTAGCGGCGCTGCATGGTGCTTCCTCACGCAAATGGCGGCCGCAAGCCGGCCGGCTCGCGCAGCACTCTACAAGCCGAAAACATCGCCCGTCATGCCCCAAAATAGAGAGCAATCGGAGCAATCGCAAACGCGTGTCAGAAACGGAAGAGAGTTCGCGGCGATGCCAGAACTTGCCCGCGCTCGCGCTCATCGGCGATCAGCGTGTCGAGCAATTGCCGGTTCTTCGCGTAAGTTTGCGTCGCCTCGAATTGCGTATGCGGCCAGTCGCTGCCCCACAGCAGGCGATCGATGCCGTAAGCGCCGCGCAGCAGCGGATAAGCCTCTTTCGCAAAGCTTTCGCCGGCCGGGCCGTTGCGATACGGCGCCGAGACCTTGATCCAAACGTTCCGTGTCGCGCCAAGCTTCAGCACGGATTGAAAGCCGGGATCGGAGACGCCGAGCTTGGGATCCGGCAGCGCATAATGATCGAGCACGACGGTGACGCCGAGATCCAGCAGCTGCGGGGTCAGCACCGCGAGATCGGACGCATTGCGCTGGATCTCGACCTGCCAGCCCATCGCCTTCACGTTGGCGAGCAGCCCCTTCCATTCGCTTGCCGCGAGATCGGGCAAGGGCTGGCCGACGAGATTGAGGCGGATGCCGACCACGCCAGCGCGATCGAGTTCGCGTAACTCGTCGACGGAGATGGCGGGATCAACGACGGCGATGCCGCGCAGGCGGCCATTGGTCTGTTTCAGGCAATCGACGAGATAGGAATTGTCGGTGCCGAGAAAGCTCGGCTGCACCAATACGCCATTGGTCGTGCCGACGTGGTCGAGCTGCTCCAGATAGAGCGACAGTGGCGCGTCGTAGTCGGGCGCATAGCGCCGGCCCGGCGCGAGTTTCAAGCCGCGATGGAAGACATGGGCGTGGGTGTCGATCACAGGCAAGGCCGCCTCACTCCTGGCTGTGGTCGCGACCACGGTCGCAAGCGATGCGATGCCCGCACTGAACTGGCGGCGCGTCAGGCCGCGCTGAGAAAAAGTCATGGTCGCGGCTCCTCATTCCCGTCAAACGCGCGCAGTCGCGGCCTGCTCGAACACCTTGCCGCGAGTTTCGGGCAGTAGCAGCACCGCGATCAGCACCAGCGAATAGGCAAAGGCCGCATCGATGCCGATCGCGGGTCCAAGGCCGATGCGATCACTGAGGAAGCCGACCAGGAAGGGAAACGCAGCGGAGACCACGCGGCCGAAATTGTAGCAGAATCCGACGCCGGTGCCGCGCACGCCGGCCGGATAGAGCTCGCTGAACAGCGCCGCCATGCTTGCGGGGATTCCGGCCGAGAAGAAGCCGAGCGGAAAGCCGAGCACCAGCATCTGTCCATTGGTCAGCGGCGCGAAGATGTAGACCAGCACGGTGACGATGCAGGCGCTGGCAAAGAACGTGACATTGGCCCGTCGCCCGAGCCGGTCGCTGATGATGCCGCTGGCGACGCAACCGCAGAAGAAGGCGATAATGATGACCGCGAGATAGACGCTGGAGCCGAGCACCCCCAAATGCCGCTCTTGCCGCAAGAATGTCGGCAGAAAGGTCGTCAGCGCCGCGTAGCCACCATGGGCGCCGATGCCGAACAGGCCGCCGACCAGGGTCGAGCGCAGCACGTCGCGATGGAAGACACCGGCAAGCGTGGCCAGGAGCGGCGCGTCTGCGTCCTTTGCAACGGCGCGCGGCGGCTCCTTCAGCCCGCGGCGGATGAAGATGATGAGCAGCGCCGGCAACAAGCCGATCGCAAACAGGATGCGCCAGGCGATCTCAGCCGGTGCGTAGGTGAAGACCAGCGCGGACAGCAGCACCGCCGCGCCCCAGCCGACGGCCCAGGCGCTCTGCACCGTGCCAAGCGCCCGACCGCGATGCTCGGGGCGGATGATCTCGGCCATCAGCACCGCGCCGCAGGCCCATTCGGCGCCGAAGCCGAGGCCCTGGATGGCCTTGAGCACCAGCAGCTGGGTGTAGTTCATCGCGAATGCCGAGGCGAAGGTCGCGAGCGCAAATGTCGCGACCGTGATCTGCAGCGCCTTGACGCGACCAAAGCGATCGCCGAGCGCGCCGCCGAGCCAGCCGCCGAACGCGCCGAAGAACAGCGTGACCGAGCCGAGCAGGCCCGCATCCGCCTTGCTGATGCCGAAGGCCGCAATCAGCGCGGGAATTGCAAGGCCAAACATCTGGACATCGAGCGCATCCAGCGCCCAGCCGCCAAAGCTTGCCCAGAAGGTGCGCCGCTCCGGCGGCGAGCTTTCACTGTACCAGTTCGACATGTTTCCTACCCCTGTACGCGTTTATTGTTTGGTGTCGTTGAATTCGGCCGTCAGCGGATCTCGGCGTGGTAGCGGAAGCGATCCGCCGGCCCGCGCGAGCGACGCCATTCGATCGGCCGCCGCTCCAGATCGAGCGCAAGGCGCTCAATCACGATCAGCGGCGCATGGGCCTCGAGCCGCAATAGCCGCGCCTGAATCTCGTTGGCGGTCTCGACCGTGAGGATTTCCTCGGCCGAGACGACGACTTCGCCGCAACGCTCTTCGTAAAGCGGATACAGCAGGTCGCCGAACTCGGCGGTGTCGATCTCGAGGATTTTCGCGAAGCGCGATTGCTGCAGCCAGATCTCCTCGGCGAGCAGCGGGACGTCGTCGATCAGCCGCAGGCGCGACAGGCTGATCACGGGCTCACCTTGGGGAATGCGCAGCGCCGATGCCACGGCTGATGTTGCCGGCACGCATCTGCGCCTGAGGATGCGGCTCTTCGGCACGCGCCGCTCGCCGCTCTCGGACTGGAAGCGGAAGAAGCGGAACAGCGAGGAGTTGAAGCGGGCGCGGCGCACGAAGGTGCCGCGGCCCTGCTGCCGCTCCAGCACGGAATCCGCAACGAGCTGGTCGATCGCCTTGCGCACGGTGCCGATGGCGACGCCATAATGCGCGCCAAGCTCGGCTTCCGACGGGATCGGCTCGCCGGGCCGCCATTCATTGCTGACGATCCGCGCGGCGAGATCGTCGCGCAGGCGCTGGTAACGGGGCAGGCGGTCGTCGCGCGAAGCTGAATTCATTTAGTCATATAGATGACTAGATGAAAATGGAGTCAAGCGCTACCTGAATACCGAGCCAGCGAGAGGCAGGACCGGGCCAGCGGGCTTTTCGCCGGCCCGGCCTCGCCCGTCCTGCTCAGTTCGTGGTCTTCGGCATGCAGGGCGGCTCCTTGTAGGGCGCGGTGGCATAGGCGCCCTCGGCCGGCGCCCTGACGCAATCCGCCGTCGCATGCGTCACACCGCGCCGCGCGGGCGCGGCATCGCGGGCGGATGCGGCCTCGATTTGATAGACGGCTGCGGCAATCAGGGCGGCCGAGACAAAGCTCAATCGGATCATGAATTTTCTCCGCGTAGCAGATGGAGGTCGAAACAGTCCTGAGTGCAGGAGCGGAGAGCGCGCCGGGATATTTCAGCTGATGTCTTCAAACAAACGCGAGCTGTCCCCTCACCCGAGCTGAAACACGGCGACCGGCTGCTCGTAGCCGCGCACGGCGACCTCGCCCAACGCCACGGCATCCTCGCCGTCGTCGCCCAGCGCCTCCCGCACGGATGCGGAGATCAGGAGCTGCGAGCCGAACTCCTTGTTGAGCGCCTCGAGCCGCGAGGCGAAGTTCACGGTGTCGCCGATCACCGTATATTCCTTGCGCCGGGGCGAGCCGATATTGCCCGCGACGACCTCGCCGAAATGGATGCCAATGCCGATCCTGAGCGGCCAGCTTGTCTGCGCATTGATGCGATCCATCGCGGTCAGCATGTCGCGGCCCGCGGCGACCGCGCGATGCGCGGCATCGGAAGCCTCCAGCGGTGCGCCGAACAGCGCGAGAAATCCGTCGCCCAAGAACTTGTTCACGATGCCGCCATGGCGGTCGAGAATATCGACCAGCACCGCGAAAGCGCCGTCGAGCCGGTCGACCACCTCCTGCGGCGTGCGCGATTGCGCGCCGGCGGTGAAGCCGCGGAAATCGACGAACATCACGGCGACGCGGCGCAGATCGCCGGCGACGCTCGTCCCCTCCGCCATCAGCCGCTCGACCACCTGCGGCGAGACATGCTGGCCGAACAAATTGGTCACCCGGTCGCGCGCGGTGGCCGCCGCGATGCTCGCGGTAAATTGCCGCCGCAACTGGGCACCGACCGAGCCCGCCAGCACGCCGCAGACCAAGATGACCATGCTGCGTACCGTGTGGAAGTAGATCAGAGGCTCGCCGGCGTCGCTGGCCGAATTGTAATACAACGCGACCGCCAGGAGTTCGCTTGCTGCCACAAATCCGGTGAAGGTGGACAGCCAGAAATCGAGCCGCAACGTCGAAAGAATGACGAAAATGAAATAGACCAGCGGCAAGACGAAACCGAGCGCCTGACTCGCGCCCATGGTGCGGATCTGCAGGATCAGAATCAGCGTCGGCAGCGACGTTTCGATGAAGGCGCCGATATAGCGCCTGGCCACCGGCAGGTCGCGATCGAGCTTGAGGTTTCGGCTGATCTGGCTGTGAACCCAGACCTCGAACAGCAGGAAACCGATCACCAGGACGTATTCGCGGATCATCCCCTCGGTCCCGTGCCAGATCCGGTTGGAGATGGCAGGATCGATCACGAAGGTTGCCGTGAGCAGGACGAGCATGATGCAGCCGGTAGCGATCAGCGCTCTCACCCGCAACAGCTCGGTGCGCAGCACTTCGCGCGTCAACTCGCGCTCGAACTCCTCCGACAAGACGGCTCCTTGCCGGGCTTTCAAAAAGCTGACCATTCCATCCCCCGATTCCGGGGCAGTTTGCCTCAATCCAGCGTGCGGCGGAAGCGCGTCACGGCGATGGTCATGGCGGCCAGCATCAAGGCGGCCAGCGCCAGCGTATCGAACCGCAGGTTCGGCATGGTGGCACCCTTCAGCATGATGGCGCGGACGATGCGAATGTAGTGCGTCAGCGGCAGGCATTCGCCGACATATTGCGCCCAGGCCGGCATGCCCGCGAACGGGAACATGAAGCCGGACAGCAGGATGCTCGGCAGGAAGAACATGAATGACATCTGGATCGCCTGCAGTTGATTCTGCGCGATGGTGGAAAACGTGTAGCCGATCGCGAGATTTGCGGCGATGAAGAGGGTCGAGAGTACCGCGAGCAGGAGCAGATTGCCGAGCACCGGCACGCCGAACAGGAACGCTCCGATATTGACGATCAGGAAGGCCTGGATGAAGCCGACCAGGATGTAGGGCACGATCTTGCCGATCATCACCTCGACCGGCTTGATCGGCATCGACAGGAGGCTCTCCATGGTCCCGCGTTCGATCTCGCGCGTCACCGAGAGCGCCGTGAAGATCAGCATCGTCATGGTGAGGATGGTGCCGACCAGTCCCGGCACGATGTTGAGTCGCGACTCCGCGGCGGGATTGTAGCGCGCGTGGGCGCGGATTTCGAACGGCAGCGCCGGCGGATCGCCGATGTAGAGATCGTGCTGAAGCGCAGTCTGCACGATCATGCCGAGCGAGCCGAGTGCCGAGCTTGCGGCGACCGGATCGGTCGCGTCGGCTGCGACCAGCAAGGCCGGCTTGTCACCGCGCCGCACCGCGCGTTCGAAGCCGCGCGGGATCTCGACACCGAACAGCACCTTGCCGGACTTCAGCAGATTGTCGAATTCGTCGACGTCATGCACTTCGTAGACGAAGTGGAAATAGGCGGTATTCTCCAAGGCCTTCAGGACCGAACGGGCGAGATCGGAATCCTCCTGCAGCAGCACCGCGCTCGGCAGATGATGCGGCGTGGTGTTGATGGCATAGCCGAACAAGAGAAGCTGCATCACCGGAATCGCCACGATCATCGCGAACGAGACGCGGTCCCGCCGAAGCTGAATGAACTCCTTCGCCATCATGGCATAGGACCGTCGCCAGAAGCCGAAGCGGTCGCGGAGCTCCCGCACGGGGCCTGTTGTCCGGATGCTGCTCATTGGAAATTGTCCTTGGAGCGGCCCATCAGCTCGATGAAGACGTCCTCCAGCGACGGCGCCGATTTCTGCCAGTGCAGGTCAGCCTTCCCGCGCCACGGCGCGATGCTGGCCTCGAGGGCCGCGACGTCGCGGCCCGAGACGTGCAGCGAGGTGCCGAACGGCGCCACCATGTCGATCCCGGGCTTGCCGGCGAGCTGGCCCGCGAGGCCATTCAACTCGCCGGTGACGGTGTAGGTCGTCAGCGCGGACTTCGCGATCACCTCGTCGACCGTGCCGTGCGCCAGGAGATGCCCATAGGCGATGTAGGCGATCTCGTGACAGCGTTCGGCCTCGTCCATGTAATGGGTCGAGACCAGCACGGTGAGACCATCGGCGGCGAGCGCGTGGATCTCGTTCCAGAAATCGCGCCGTGCCTTCGGGTCAACGCCCGCGGTCGGCTCGTCCAGTAGCAGCAATTCCGGATTGGGCAGCGTGCAGGCCCCCAATGCCAGGCGCTGCTTCCAACCGCCGGAGAGTTCGCCCGCGAGTTGCTCCTCGCGGCCCGAGAGGCCAAGCCGCTTGATCATGTCGCGCGCAGCCCCGCGTGCGTCGGCAAGGCCATAGAGTCGCGCCACGAATTCGAGGTTCTCGCGCACGGAGAGATCCTGATAGAGGCTGAAGCGCTGCGTCATGTAGCCGACCTTGCGCTTGATCTTCTCGGCATCGCGCAAAATATCGTAGCCGAGGCAGGTGCCCACGCCGCTGTCGGGCGTCAGCAGGCCGCAGAGGATGCGGATGGTCGTGGTCTTGCCCGAGCCGTTCGGCCCGAGGAAGCCGTAGATCGAACCGCGCTTCACCTGCATCGACAAATCATGCACGACCTCACGGCCGCCGAACGATTTGGTCAGGCCTTTGACGTCGATCGCGATCTGGTTGTCGGCGTTCATCGCTTGTCCGCTACTGGCGTCTTGGGGTTGAGATAGACGTCGATCGGCTGGCCGACCCGCAGAGCATCGGGCCGCGACGGCCGCGCCTGGATCAAATAGACGAGCTTGTTGCGCTCTTCGAGGCTGTAGATCACGGGTGGGGTGTATTCGGCCGAGGTCGAGATGAAATAGATCTTGGCGGTGAGGTCGGCCGCGCAATTGTCGCAGGCGACCCGCACCTCGTCGCCGATCGACAGCTTCGGCAACTCGGTCTCCGGCACGAAGAAGCGCAGCTTCATGTTGCCGGGCGGCATGATCGAGAGCACCGGCCGCTGCGCCGCGACCATCTCACCTTCGCGGAAGTAGATCTGCTGGATGGTGCCCGCCACCGGCGCAAAGCCCTTGCGCCGCGCCAGCCGCGTCTCCGAGGTCACCACCCGCGCCTGCGCGACCCGTAAGTCAGAGACCGCGGAATCGAGCGTCGCCTGCGTGCCGGAGCCGGTCTTGCGCAGGGACTCCGCGCGATCGAACACCTGCTGTGCATTGGCCAGCGTCGCCTTGGTCTGGTTGAGATCGGCGAGCTGGAGATCATCATCCACGGAATAGAGGGGATCGCCGACCTTCACCACCTCGCCCTCGCGGATATCGAGCTTGGTCACCCGGCCGGCCTCATCCGGGCTGACGAAGATCATGTCGGCCTCGACCCAGCCCTGGAAACCGGGATCGCGCTTCTCGTTGCAACCGGCAAGTCCGGTTGCGAGCGCGGCGGCCAATGCGATTGCAAAAATCCTTTGCGACGACGTCATGTCGTCCTCCGTTCGCCAAAAATCAAATCGAGATGGACGCGCAGCATGTCGTGCGCATCGAGCGGCGCGTGGCGCGCAAACAGGCTCTGCCAAATCACTGCGATCATCGCCGGCGCGATCACGATCTGCGGATAGCGCGCGAGATTTGTCTGGTGGATCTCGCCGCGGGCAATGCCGAGCTCGATCAGCGCGCGCATACCGGCCATCCCGCGCGAGACGACCTCGCGGTAATAGAAGTCGGCCACCGCCGGAAAGCGCGGCCCCTCCGCCACGATCAGGCGGACGAGATCGCCGCGCCGCGTGCCGATCACCTCTTTGAGGAAGTTGCCGGCAAAGGTTTCGATGAGATCGCGCACCGAGCCCGTCGGCGGTGGCAACGCATTCAGCTTCGCCACGACTGGCACAATCACGGTGCGCACCAGCTCCTCGAACATCGATTCCTTGTCCTTGAAGTGCAGGTAGATTGTGCCCTTTGCGACGCCGGCACGCTTGGCGATGTCGTCGAGCCGCGTCGCGGCAAAGCCGCGCGTGATGAACTCCTCCATCGCCGCCTCGACGATCGCATCGCGCCGCTCGGCCGCGCGTGCGGCGCGGTTCGACACCGGCGCGGCTTCTTCGCCGGCTTCCGGCTTGGGAGTTGCTGCTTCGGCCGCAGCCGCTTTGGTGAGCTTCTTTATCATCGTTCATTTATGACTGACCAGTCAGTCATCGTCAACTGAGTTTCCCGCTGTTGTAGCGCCAATGAATTAGTATTCACTAATGAATTAGTATTTGCTAATTGATCGGCATGATCGAAGCCGCCGCCAATCCCGTCACCGCCGTCATCCGCGCCCTCGCCGATCCGACCCGCCGCGCGGTGTTCGAGCGCGTGTTCGACAGCAAGGAGATCAGCGTCGCCGAGCTGACGCGCGGCAGCGGCGTGACGCAGGGCGCGATCTCGCAACATTTGAAATCGTTGAAGCAGGCGGGCCTGGTCGCCGAGCGCGCCGAGGGCCGCAACGTCTATTACCGCGCCGCGCCGCAAGGACTCGAACCGCTGGTCACCTGGATGGATCATTACGGTGTCTTCTGGCGCGAGCGCTTCCAGAACCTGCGTGACCTCTTGAAGGAGATCGACCCGTGAGTGCAGCCGCGTTGAAAGTTGAGACCAAAGACATCGTGATGGACGAAGTGCTCCCTCACGCGCCGGAGACGGTGTGGAAGGTGCTGACTACAGCCCAATTGATCGCGCGCTGGCTGATGCCGCCGACCGGCTTCGAGGCTGTCGAAGGCAACGTTTTCACCTACCAGACCAAGCCGGGCGGCCACTGGGACGGCGTCATCCATTGCCGCGTTCTGGAAGTCGTCCCGAACAGACGTCTCGCCTATGCCTGGAAGGGCGGCGATGAACGCAACACCGGCTACGGCGCGCCGCTCGACACTGTTGTGACCTGGTCCCTCACCCCGGTCGAAGCCGGCACGCGCGTTCAGCTGGTTCACGCGGGCTTCGTCATGCCGAGGAACGACAGTGCCTACACCGTCATGAGTGGCGGCTGGAAGAAGGTCATCCAGCAGCTCGACGAGATCAGCGGCGAAGACAAGTAACGAGACAGTCGAGGAGACATCACGATGGACAAGCCCTATGCCGGCGGCTGCGCCTGCGGCGCGATCCGCTACGCGATCGTCGGTGAGCCGCTGTTCTCCAATCATTGCCAATGCCGGGACTGCCAGCGCGAAAGCGGCACCGGCCACGGCTCTTACGCCACCTTCCCGCGCGCCGGCGTCACGGTGACGGGCAAAGCCAAGACCTGGGACATGACCGGCGACAGCGGCAATGTGAAGACGCGCGCCTTCTGCCCCGAATGCGGCGTGGCTGTCTACATGACCTTCAAGGCCATGCCCGACATCTTCACCATCCGCGCCGCGAGCCTGGACGAGCCCGCCCGCTACAAGCCGCAAGCGATCACCTACGCGGTACGCGCGCATGACTGGGATCATCTGGATCCGGGCTTGGCGAAATTCGCGGGCATGCCGCCGACGTGAGGCGCGATGCGCGAAGGATTGCCGCCGAGAACTGCCTGCCTGGCAGAGCGTGGGCTTCGGCCTAAAATGCACTGATCGTGTTCTGTGGCTCAAATGCAGGCTCGAATGTAAGGCCGGTTGATCTCCCACAGCTCGTCGAGCAGGCCGCGCGCAGCGTCCTTGGAATGGATGACGGGGTCGAGCAGCAACGCCTGCATCGCCATCTCCTTCGATGCGTGCATCGCCGCGTCCACGGCCATCTGCTGCACTTGAACCTGGGCCGTCATCAACTTGGCAACGCCGTCCGGCAGCGGGCCGAGCGAAACGGGATGGATACCCGCAATATCGGCCACCACCGGCACCTCGACCGCAGCATCCGCCGGCAGGTTCGCGATCACCTGTCGATTGTGGATGACGGCGGACTCGATGAGCAGCTTGCGGTTGTGAACCATGGAGGTGATGATGCTGACCGCGCGCTCGCCCGACGGCATCGACCACCAGTCCGGCACCTCTGCCCGACCCGCGAGCACGTCGTCTATCAGCCGCATCAACTTGGCGCGTTCGCTCTCGTCCCAATCGAAATTGTAGCCGCCCTCCCCGGCCTCCCAGCCGAATGAGAGATACTCGCCGAGATGGGCATCGCCGCAGCCGAGCCAATAGCCAAAGGTGTGCAGCAATTCGCGCGTCAGAGGCGAGAAGGCAGGATCGAAATCCCTCTCCTTCTTGCGGAGCAACGGATAGAGATCTTCGCCTGTCTCGCGATCTCGAATGTCAGTCAGGCATTGGAAATGATTGAGGCCTGCACCCCACACACCAACCCGTTCTTCCGGCATTCCCAGAATTCGGGCCACATTATCGCGGGCAAGAAATATTCCATGGCAAAGGCCGAGGCTCCGTATCCTGCTGTACCGCCCCAGGGCCAGGATGATGCGGCTTTCCGGATTGGAGAAGTTGATGAAAGTCGCGCGCGGGCAGCGTCGCTCCATCTCGCGCACGAACTCGAAGACCACCGGCAGGGTGCGCAGCGTGAAGAACAGGGCCCCGGGGCCGCCGTTCTCGCCCAACGTATGACGGATGCCGAATTTGCGCGGAATTTCGAAATCGAGCCGCCACAACCGATTGCGATCGACAGCGGTGGAATGCACGACGAATTCGGCGCCGTCGAGGGCCGCATGCCAATCCGTCGTCGCCTCGATCGCAAAACCGGCGCCGGACCTCTCGTTGAGCAGTTTCGCGAGCCGCGTCGACCGGCCCAGCCGGTCGACGTTTCGGCCAACCAGCACCAACGTGGAGCCGGCCAAATCGCGGGTCGAGAACAGGTCCCGGAACATGCTCATCCCGAAAGATGCGCTGCTCGCGCCGAGAAATACGATCTTCGTTGCCCGGGCCATGTTGCTCATCGCGGAGATTAACCGAAGTCCAGCACCATGCGGCCGTCGATCTTGCCGGCCTTCATGCGATCGAACACCTCGTTGATTTGCGAGAGCGGCACCTTCGTTACCTCGGCCTTCACCTTGCCGTCGGCAGCGAACGCAATGGCCTCGTCGAGATCCCTGCGAGTCCCGACGATGGAGCCGCGCACGGTGATGCGCTTGAGCACGACATCGAAGATCGGCGTCGGGAATTCGCCCGGCGGCAAGCCGACGAGGCTGACCGTCCCCTTCCGGCGCACCATCTTCAGGGCCTGGGCAAAGGCTGCAGTCGAAACCGCCGTCACCAGCACGCCATGCGCGCCGCCGCCGGTTGCCGCCAGCACCTTGTCGACGGCATCGCCTGCGAGCGCGTTGACCGCAAGATCAGCACCGGTCTCGCGGGCGAGCGCGAGCTTGTCCGCGGCGATATCGATCGCCGCGACCTTGAACCCCATCGCCTTGGCGTACTGGATCGCGACATGACCGAGCCCGCCGACGCCCGAAATCGCAACCCACTCGCCGGGCCGCGCGTCGGTTTCCTTCAAACCCTTATAGGTGGTAACACCGGCGCAGAGGATCGGCGCAACCGCCGCGAAGTCGACCGTTGCCGGCAGCCTTGCCGCGAAGGCCACCGAGGCGATGACATATTCGGCAAAGCCGCCGTTCACGCTATAGCCGGTGTTGTGCTGGTGCTCGCACAACGTCTCCCAGCCGGTCTCGCAATATTCGCACGACATGCAGGCATCGTGGAGCCAGGCGACGCCGACGGCATCGCCGACCTTCAGATTTTTAACGCCGGGCCCGAGCGCCGCGACGATGCCGGCAGCTTCATGGCCGGGAATGAACGGCGGCACCGGCTTCACCGGCCAGTCACCGGAGGAGGCGTGCAGATCGGTGTGGCAGACCCCGCAGGCCTTCACCTTGACCAGAACTTCGCCGGGGCCGGGCTGCGGCACCGGTACGTCCTCAATCACGAGCGGCTTGCCGAATTGCTTGACAACAGCGGCTTTCATGGTCGGCATCGATCTGCTCCATTGCATTGCGAGGAGCAGACTAGCGATGCCGCGCAACTCTCCCTTGATTGGAGTCAAACAGCCCAAGTTTATTGGTCGCGCAGCGCGCGCGGCGCAGCGCAAGAGCGCGCGCGGCGTCAGCTATGGAACTTCAATCCATCGACGATCTTGTCGATCACCTTCCGCTCGGCGCGTATCGCGATGCCGACGAGATCGAGATCGCCGCGCGCGACCGCCTTCACCGCCGCACGATTGGCAGCATCATGCCTGGTCTTGAACATGTCCTCGGTATAGACCGCCGGCGTGACGTTGCGCGTGAGCGCGCGATCGAGTGCGCGCGACAGCGCCGGACCATCGGCGCCATAGATCAGGATCGGTTGGCCGATCAGCGCAAGATACTTCGTGGACGATGCGTCCTCATAGGCATCGCCGATACATTCCGGAAACGCGGCAGCGACGCCGCTCGTCAGGAATGACGCAACGTTGAGCTTCTGCCAGGCCTCGAGGTCGTTGCGAATGACAACGGCAATCTTGGTATCGAACTGCATGAACTCTCCCGCGCACATCCAAGCGTCTGGAAAGAAAAAGAAATTCCAAGCGCTCCCGCCATTTATGGAAACGTAGCGCGGATTGTCCAAACGATCACAGCACAGAAATTTCAATGCGGGATGCGTCGGCTACGCTTCTCCCCGCAGTTGAAGTCGGATATACCTCGGTGTCTTGTCACTGAACTGTCATAAAGCCGCGAATGTCCGAAGTCGACGCCATCAAGCGAGCCCTCGAACCGGTGCGGCGTCTTGCCGGGTCAAACAATCAACACAGCGCGATCAAGCACGTTGCGGCTTCCGGCACGGAACTAAAGCCTGGTTCCGAAATCTCCGACAAGGGGCCCGCGCGCAGCGGACCCTCTCCCGCGGATCTGCCTGCTGGTGAGATTCACGCCGAGACGACGGCGCCAGGCGTCTCGTCCGGCGATGTTGCGCCTCACGCGAGCGAAATCGAACTCAAGCTGCTCGTGGCTTCCGATCGTCTGGCGGATTTCAACGATGCACCTGTTATCGCCGCGAATGCACGCAACAAGGGAACCCGAAAGCATCTCAAGGCGGTCTACTACGATACGCCCAAGCGCGCGCTTCGGCGTGAGGGATTCAGCTTCAGGGTCCGCCAGAGCGGCACGCGATTCACGCAGACGGTAAAAACGGAATCCAGCAACGATCCGCTGCGCCGCGGCGAGTGGGAGGCGGCGGTGCCATCGATGGCGCCCGATATCGCGCTGGCCATGCCGCTGGTTTCGGACAAGCTGCGCGCCGACCTCGAGCGTCACCCGGTCGAAGCCGTCTTCAGCAGCGACATCCATCGGCATCAGCGCCTGGTCGATTTGCCGTCCGGCACCATCGAGATTGCCTTCGATCAGGGCCAGCTGACGTCAGGCGACCGCACGCAGCCGGTTAGCGAGATCGAGCTGGAATTGAAGAGCGGCAGTCCGTCCGCGATCTGGGAGCTCGCGCTGCGGCTTGCCGAGCATGGTCCGGTGAAACCGTCGATCCGAACCAAATCGGCGCGCGGATTCGATCTCGCGGCCGATGCGCCGCCGCGGGCGCCGAAGCCGCCAAAACTTCGGCTCGACCCGTCGATATCGCTCGACCAGGCCTTCTCCGAGATCCTGCGATCCTGTCTGCTGCATTTGCTGCAGTCCTTGCCTGCGGCCGAGGACGGTCGCGACCCCGAGGGCATGCATCAGCTTCGCGTTGCGCTGCGCCGCCTGCGCTCCGCGTTTGACCTGATGCGGTCGGTGGTGTCAGTGGCCAAGCTCGACCTGATGCGCGCTGAAGCAAAGTGGCTTGCGGGAAGTCTCTCGGGCGCGCGTGACTGGGACGTGTTCCGGCAGGACACGTTGCGCACGGTTGCGGATGGCTGCCCGTCGGTCGCAGGCTTCGACGCGCTGGGCGCGCTCGCCGACGAACGC
This sequence comes from uncultured Bradyrhizobium sp., assembly GCF_936928535.1. Lineage (GTDB taxonomy): Bacteria > Pseudomonadota > Alphaproteobacteria > Rhizobiales > Xanthobacteraceae > Bradyrhizobium. The sequence continues at coordinate 156,169 of NZ_CAKZHY010000093.1, forward strand.
CGCGCGAGCTGCTACGAGGCGGCTCGCCTCGCCCTCGCCGACCGCCGTTGCCAGTCTTTCGTGATCGGGCTCGGCGCCTGGATCGAAGCGCGGGGCTGGCGCAGCGACGTAACGCCCGAAGGCCTGGCGCAACTGGCGGAGCCGGCGATCAACTTCGCCCGCAATATCCTGTCGACGCAGCATGCCAAGGTGCTGAAGCGCGGCCGCAAGTTCAAATCGCTGCCGACGGAGGAGCGTCACCGCGTCCGTCTCGCCGCGAAGAAGCTGCGCTATGTCGCCGACTTCCTGCTGCCGCTCTGCGGGCATGCCAAATCCGCAAAGCGCTTCTCGCGCAGGCTGACAGACCTTCAGCAGGAGCTTGGCGTCTACAACGATATGGCAACGACGACCTCACTGCTTGCAGATGTCGATGCCGGCTCGACCGGAAGCGGCATGGCCGCGGCAGCGATCGCGGGTTGGCAGGCCCACGCCATGGTCGGCGTCGAGGCTCGCCTGCTCAAAGCCTGGTCGGAATTCACCGGGGCCAAAGTGCCGTGGTCGGTGGATCCGCCCGAGCAGCCGATCAAGCTGGTGTCATCAAACGCGGGATGGCTGCGCTAGCCTCCAAGGCCGCGCCAGCCCTTGAAGGCTGCGCCAGCCGTTGAAGGCTGCGCCAGCCCTTACTCAACCCTCGTGCTCAGCCCTTGGCGTCACAGGCCCAGGCACGGATCACGCATTCCTTGCCGCCATATTTGTAGCATTCACGGGTGGCGGCGTTCAGCGAGGCCGAGATCTTCGGCTTCACGGCGTAGCCATAGGCGCCACAGGGGTTGGTCATGTCGACCGACATGGCCGCACAGGCCCGCTTCATCGTCACCGTCGTGCAGTCGCCCTTGCACTGCTTTTGAGCGGCGGCACGCGCCTCGTGCTCTGCGCCGTAATCATAGGCCTGGCCATAGGCGCCGCATTTGCCGACGGCAAATGCTCCGGCCGCATGGGCTTCGGTGATATGACGGGCACCGGCGACGCAGACCGACAGCGCAAAGAAAAGCATCGCGCAACGACGCGCGACCAAGTTCGAAATCATGGAAAAGCCCCTCACCCCCAAGGCAGGTGGAGAGGACTCTAAGCGGGGACCGTTTCCAGATGGTGAACGAGGCGTTGAAATTGGTGATCCGGAATGTGTCGCGACGGAAACAATACCGTACGGTGGGCAAAGCGTAGCGTGCCCACGATCAACTCTCCGAACTGCGAGATCGTGGGCACGGCGCTGCGCGCCTTTGCCGACCCTACGGCACCGTCGCGTACAGCATCATCAGCCGCGTCTCGCCGCTTCCAACGCCTGCGGCGTGTCGATGTCCAGGAAAGCGCCTTCGCCATCAACAGGCACTTCAGCAACCGCTTCCGTATGCTTGGCGATCAGGTGCCGCGCGCCGACGTCGCCGTCGAGCGTCATCAATTCCCTGAAGAAGCGGCGCGACCACAGCACGGGATTGCCGCGGCGGCCCTCGCTGACGGGCACGACGATGAGATTGCCACGATCCGGCGCAAAGCTGTCGATCAGGCGATCGATCAGGCCGGCATCGATCAGCGGCATGTCGCCGAGGCAAACCACGGCACCGTCGCTGGCGTCGGACACGGCCGCGATGCCTGCCTTGACCGAGCTTGCGATGCCGCCGGCGAAATCCGGGTTCTTGACGAATTTCACCTTCAGGCCCTGCAGCGCCTGCTCGACCAGCTCGGTCTGATGGCCGGTGACGACGATCACCTCGGATGCTTTCGACGCGAGCGCCTGTTCGGTGGCGATCCGCACCAGCTTCTTGCCATCGAGCTCGGCGAGCAGCTTGTTCGGTCCGCCCATGCGGGTGGAGCGCCCCGCTGCGAGCACGATGGCGGCGACCCGACTGTTGCCCTCGATCTCCGGCTTGGCGCGCGGCTGCGGCCGCGTGACGATCTCCATCAGGAGGCCGCCGACGCCCATGCCCATCAGCTCGGAGCGCGTCACCTTGATGCCGGCGAGCAGCCGCATCAGCACCCAGTCAAAACCGTTCTCGACCGGCGAGCGCGCGCAGCCGGGCGCACCAAGCACCGGCACGCTGCCTGCGCGCGCGATCAGAAGCAAATTGCCGGGATCGACAGGCATACCGAAATGCTCGATCTCGCCGCCGATTCCGGTCACCGCGGCCGGAATCACATCGCGCCGGTCGGCGATCGCCGATGCCCCGAACACGATCACGAGCTCGGCGCCGAGCGCGAGCAATTCCTTGATAGCAGCCGAGAGCGCGTGCTCGTCATGCTGCACGCGCCGCTCGGCGATGATCGCGGCGCCCGCCGGCGCCAGGCGCTCGGCGGTGACGCGCAAGGTCTTGTCGACCACCTTCGAAGAGAGCCCCGGCAGCAACGTCGAGACCACGCCGACGCGCTTGACCACGTAAGGCGCGATTTTCAGCACGTCCTTGCCGGCCGCCTTCACCGCGGCATTGCGCAAATCTCCCTCAACGCCGAACGGGATGATCTTGACCGTGCCGACCATCTCGCCTTCGACCACCGGCTTGTAGGCGGAGAGCGTGGCAAAGGTGATGGCTTCATCGATGTTGTTGATGCGGTCGACCGCGGCGCGGTCGATCACCAGCACGCCCGGCTGCGCGGCAAACAGGTTGGCGCGGCCGGTGAAGGCGCGCTCGACATGGATGCCCTCGCCGCCGATCGCAAGCGCGATGCTCGCGGCGGCAACATCCTCAGAAACGTCTCCCGCCTCCATCCGCACCACGACGATGTCCTTGATGCCGGCGCGCTCGAGCTGCTCGATCTCGGCAGGCCCGATGGTCGTGCCTTTCTTCAGCACCAGCGATCCCTGGCGCAGGGTGTGGACGGTCACTCCGCCGATCGCATCCCTGGGGCTCGCGGGGCCGAATTTCATGCCGCTTTTTCTTTTTGTTTGGGCGGCAACCGAAGCACCGCCGTGATCTCGGCCATGATCGCCACCGCGATCTCGGACGGCGAGACCGCGCCGATCGCCAGCCCAATGGGCGCATGGATGCGTGCGATGTCGCTTTCCTTTGCGCCCTGCGCCCGCAGCCGGTCGCCGCGCTTGGCATGCGTCTTCCGCGAGCCGAGCGCGCCGATATAGAAGCAGTTGCGCTCGAAGGCGTGCAGCAGCGCGGGATCGTCGATCTTCGGATCATGCGTCACCGCAACGAAGGCTGTGTAGGCATCGACATTGAGCGGCGGCAGCGCCGTATCCGGCCATTCGGCGATCAGCGGAATGTCCGGGAAGCGCTCCGGGCTTGCAAAGGCCGTGCGGGGATCGACGACGGTGACGTCGTAGCCGAGCGAGCGCGCCAGCGGCGCGAGCGCCTGGCTGATATGGACCGCGCCGACGATGACGAGCTTTGCGGTCGGCGCGTAGACATTCAGAAACAGCCTCTTGCCGCCGGCCTCGACATTGGCGCTCTTGCCCATGCGAAGCTGCTTGTCCAATTCCGCGCGCAGCGGATCCTTGGCGAAATCGGCAGCCTTCACCAGGCGCTGCTCGCCGCTCTCGGTGTCTGTCACCAAAATCACCGGCCGGCGCGCGGCGCGCTCGGCATTGAGTTCGTGCAGGATTGAGAGTTTCACGGTCAGCCGACCTTCTCGACGAAGACGCGGATGGTGCCGCCGCAGGACAGTCCGACGTTCCAGGCGGTCTCGTCGGCGACGCCGAACTCCAGCATCTTGGGCTTGCCGCTCTCGATCACGTCCATCGCTTCAGTGACCACGGCGCCCTCGACGCAGCCGCCGGAAACCGACCCCAGGAACGTGCCCTCGTCGTTGATGACGAGGCTCGAGCCCGCCGGGCGCGGGGCCGAGCCCCAGGTCTCCACCACGGTTGCCAGCGCGACGCCACGGCCGGCCTTCTGCCAGTCCTCCGCCGCCTTCAGAATATCCTCGTCGCGATCGAGCATGGCTTGGCCTCTCAGGCTGCGGAGCGGATCAGGCTGCGGTGATGGGGCGGCAGCGGCCGGGAGAGCGTGGTGATCAGCTCCTGGATCGAACTCAAATTATGTACCGGGCGGAATTCGTCAACGTGCGGAAGCATCATTTTGATGCCCTGGGCCTTGGCCTCGAAGCCGCCAAACCGCAGCAGCGGGTTGAGCCAGATCAGCCGCCGGCAGGAGCGGTGCAGCCGGTCCATCTCGAAAGCGAGCCTGGAATCGGCCTCCCGCTCCAGTCCGTCGGAGATCAAGAGCACGATGGCGCCCTGGCTCAGCACCCGCCGTGCCCACAATTTGTTGAAGTTGTGCAGCGAGGCCGAAATCCTCGTGCCGCCGGCCCAGTCTTCCACCGCCGCCGAGCAGCTCGCCAGCGCCTCGTCGGGATCGCGTTGGCGCAGCGCGCGCGTCACATTGGTGAGCCGGGTGCCGAACAGGAACACCGAGACACGCTTGCGCGCATCGCCAATGGCGTGAAGGAAGTGCAGGAACAGGCGGGTGTACTCGCTCATCGAGCCGGAGATGTCGAGCAGCGCCACGATGGGGGCCGGCTTCTCGATCCGCCCGAGGCGATGGATGTCGATGATATCGCCGCCGGTGCGTAAGGATGCGCGCAGTGTGCGGCGCATGTCGAGCCGCAGGCCACGTCGGTCGGGCTGGTGCCGGCGCGTCAGCAATTCCGCCTGCGGCAGCCGCATCATCTCGATGGCGCGGAGCGCCTCCGCGATCTCGGCGGCGCTCATTTGCGCAAAATCCTTTTTCTGGAGGATCTCCTTGTCGGAGACCGAGAGGCGCAGATCCTGCTCCTGATGCTGCGGCGTCTCCGTCATCTTGGGCTGCGACATCGCCTCCTGAACGCGACGCGAGCCGGCCTGCGGCTTCTTCTTGGCCTGATCCGGCAGCGGCACCGAATCCAGCAGGTGCTTCCATTCTTCGGAAGGCCGGAAGAACAGGTTGAAGGCCTGCTTGAAGATCAGCGCATGCTCATGGCGCTTGACGAAGATCGCCTCCAGCGTGGTGAAGACGTCCGCACGGTTGCCGATGTCGATCACCTGTAGCGCGCTCATGGCATCGATGACGGCGCCAGGGCCCACCGGCATGCCGGCCGAGCGGAGCGCGCGGGCAAAGCCGACGATGTTGTCGGCGAACTGCTCGGTCTTTTCAGGCGCGAGGTGGTTGATGGCCATGGTCTCGTATCCATCCTCTCGTCATTCCGGGGCGATGCGCAGCATCGGACCCGGAATCCATTCGTCCACCGTCATGACTGCACAATGGATTCCAGGTTCGCGCTGACGCGCGCCCCGGAATGACGAGCTAGTCGCTCGTCGCGTCCTTCAGCACCTTCTGCAAGGTGTCGCCCTGCATCCGCGTGATGTCGTCCTGGTACTTGAGCAGCGCACCCAGCGTGTCGCCGACCACTTGCGGGGTCAGCGAGCGGGCATCGAGCTCGGACAGCGCGGTGGCCCAGTCGATGGTTTCGGCGACACCGGGCGACTTGTAGAAGTCCTGGTTGCGCAGCGCCTGCACGAAGCGCACGACCTGCTGCGACAGTTTTGCCGAGATGCCGGGCACGCGCGTCTTGACGATCGCGAGCTCGCGGTCCGCGGCGGGATAGTCGACCCAGTGATAGAGACAGCGCCGCTTCAGGGCGTCGTGAATCTCGCGCGTGCGGTTGGACGTGATGATGACGATCGGCGGATGCGGCGCCTTCACGGTGCCGAATTCGGGGATCGTCACCTGGAAGTCGCTGAGGATTTCCAGGAGATACGCCTCGAACGCCTCGTCGGCACGGTCGAGCTCGTCGATCAGTAGCACCGGGGGGCCTGCGACATCAGGCTCCAGCGCCTGCAGCAGCGGCCGCTTGATCATGTAGCGGTCGGCGAAGATGTCGCTCGACAGCTGCTCGCGATCGGTGTCGCCGGCGGCTTCCGCCATCCGGATCGCGATCATCTGCGCGGCGCTGTTCCACTCATAGACCGCGGAGGAGACGTCGAGGCCCTCGTAGCACTGCAGGCGGATCAGCTTCCGCCCCAGAGCGGCCGAGAGGACCTTCGCGATCTCGGTCTTGCCGACGCCGGCCTCGCCTTCCAGGAACAGCGGCCGCCCCATGCGCAGCGAGAGATACGTCACCGTCGCCAGCGACCGCTCGGCCAGATAGCCGCGCGACGTCAAGAGTTCGAGCATCGCATCGACCGATGCCGGCAGGGTCGCTGAAGTCATGAAAAAGCCAGTCTCGCTACGCCCTCACCGGGACAAGTTTGGCCGAGGCGTGAGGATCCCTCACCCTTTGGCATTGGCGGCATCGAGGGCGCGCCGGGTCAGCACGCCGATCAGATGCGCGCGGTATTCGGCGCTGCCGTGAATATCGCTGTTCAGCCCTTCCGCCGGCACCTCGATGCCTTCGATCGCCTTCGACGCAAAGCGCTTCTTCAGCGCTTCCTCGAACGCCTCGACGCGGAACACGCCGTCCGAACCGGCACCGGTGACGGCGACGCGCACGTCCGATGGACGCCGCGCCACGAACACACCGACCAGCGCGTAACGCGAAGCCTGATTGCGGAACTTGATGTAGGCGGCCTTCTTCGGCAGCGGGAACATCACCTTGGTGATGATCTCGTCGGCTTCGAGCGCGGTCGAGAACAGGCCCTGGAAAAACTCCTCGGCCTTGAGGCGGCGCTTGTTGGTGACGATGGTGGCGCCGAGCGCGAGGACGGCGGCCGGATAGTCCGCTGTCGGATCGTTGTTGGCTAGCGAGCCGCCGATCGTGCCCTTGTGACGCACCGCGGGATCGCCGATCTGGCTGGCGAGATTGGCAAGCGCCGGAATGGCTTCACCGACGATGGCCGAGGTCGCGACCTCGGCATGCTTGGCGGTGGCGCCGATCACCAGCGACCGGCCCTTCATCTCGATCGTGTTCAGCCCCTCGATGTGAGAGAGGTCGACCAGATGCGGCGGGCTGGCGAGCCGCTGCTTCATGACCGGAATCAGCGTGTGGCCGCCGGCGACCAGCTTGGCGTCTTCGTTCTTCACCAGCAGATTGGCGGCCTGCCGGACGGTCCCGGGGCGATGGTATTTGAATTCGTACATGAGGGTGTCCTGATCGCGGAGGGCGCGCGGTTACGCGAGATCGGATTTCGCCATCGCCTTGGCGCCGGCGGCGATCGAGGCGACGATGTTCTGGTAGCCGGTGCAGCGGCAGAGATTACCTTCCAGCTCTTCCCGGATCGTATGGTCGTCGAGCTCATGGCCCTTGCGGTGCACGATGTCGATCGCGGTCATGATCATGCCGGGCGTGCAGAAGCCGCATTGCAGGCCATGGTGCTCGCGGAAGGCTTCCTGCATCGGATGCAGCGGCGCGCCGTCGGCGGCCAGTCCCTCGATGGTCTTGACCTCGTGGCCGTCGGCCATGACGGCCAAGGTGGTGCATGACTTCACGGCCTTACCGTCGAGATGCACGACGCAGGCGCCGCACTGCGAGGTGTCGCAGCCGACATGGGTGCCGGTCAGGCGCAGATTCTCGCGCAGGAACTGCACCAGAAGCGTGCGGGGATCCACATTGCCGGTAACAGGATTGCCGTTCACGATGAGGGAGATTTTTGCCATAAGCACTCTCTATCAGCGCCCCAACGGGTCCCGTCGAAGCGGTTCTTTCTTATAATTATTCCAACCCATCATATGGGCCATTATGGCCGGGGGCAATATTGCCCCAAGCGCAAGGCGCCATGACGAAACGCTAGAGCCTCAGCCCTGTACCGCCTTGACGAAGTTCGCGAAAAATTCGTCCGCCAGCTTCTTGGCGGTGCCGTTGATCAGACGCTGCCCGAGCTGCGCCAACTTGCCGCCGATCTGCGCCTCGACGTCATAGGAGAGCAGCGTGCCGCCATCCTTCTCGGCGAGCCTCACGGCGGCGCCGCCCTTGGCAAAGCCGGCCACCCCGCCCTCGCCTTCGCCCGAGATCTTGTAGCCGTTTGGCGGGTCGAGATCCGAGAGCATCACCTTGCCCTTGAAGCGCGCCGAGACCGGGCCGACCTTCATTTTCGCGGTCGCACGAAAGCCGCCGTCCTCGGTCTTCTCCAGCTCCTCGCAGCCGGGGATGCAGGCCTTCAGCACCGCGGGATCGTTGAGCTTCTCCCAGACGGCCTCGCGCGGCGCCGCAAGCTGGACTTCGCCGTTCATCGTCATGGCCATGGGCTGCCTCCGGGATCGCAAAAGGTGGGGATGCTCAAGTAACGCAGGGAGGCCGCAAAGAAAAGGGTACCCCACGGTCACGTGGAATGCATATTCGCACCTGCAAAAAGTCTTGTGCTGATCGTCAGGGATTGGCAGAGCCGGGGCATGGTGATTAGGTCGCTATCCAGGACTTGCGCAACATGAGCACAGCCCTCTCCCCCCTGCTTGCGCCGATGCTGTCGAGCGCAGCCATGCGCGCCGTCTGCGACGACCGGACCACGCTGCAAAACATGCTCGATTTCGAGGCAGCCCTGGCCCGTGCCGAAGCCGCCACAGGCGTGATTCCTGCAGCCGCGGTGGGTCCGATCGCAACCGCCTGCAAGGCTGATTCCTTCGACATGGCCGCCCTGGCCGAGGCTGCCACCCGGTCGGGCAATCTCGCGATTCCGCTGGTCAAGATGCTGACCGCCAATGTCGGCAAAGCCGACAGCGATGCCGCGCGCTACGTGCATTGGGGCGCAACCAGCCAGGACGTCATCGACACCGCGACCATGCTGGCACTTCGTGCCGCAATCGATGCGCTCGATGCCGACCTCAGCCGCGCCATCAAGGGCTTTGCCGCGCTCGCGCGCGCCCATCGCAACACGGCGATGGTGGCGCGGACCTGGCTCCAGCACGCGCTGCCGATGCCATTCGGCCTCAAGGCCGCTGAATATGCATCGAGCCTCGCGCGGGCCCGCTGCCGCCTTCGGCGGCTCCGCCGCGAGGGCCTCGCGTTGCAATTCGGCGGCGCCGCCGGCACGCTCGCCGCACTCGGCGACGAGGGGCTCGCGGTCGCCGAACGGCTGGCGCAGGAGTTGAACCTGCCGCTGCCCGAGGCGCCCTGGCACACCCATCGCGACCGTATCGCCGAGGCGGCATCAAGCTTTGCGATCCTTGCCGGCAGCTGCGGCAAGATCGCGCGCGACGTCTCGCTGATGATGCAGACCGATGTCGGCGAAGCGTTCGAGCCGGCCGGCGAAGGCCGCGGTGGCTCCTCGACCATGCCGCACAAGCGCAATCCGGTCGCGGCCGCAAGCGCGCTCGGCTGCGCGACCATGGCCCCGCAGCTCACAGCTACGATTCTTGCCGCACAGGTGCAGGACCACGAGCGCAGCGCCGGGCCCTGGCATGCGGAATGGCCCACGCTGCCGCAATTGATGCTGGTCACATCAGGCGCGCTGGCCGCCATCGTCGACATCGCCGAAGGCCTCGAGGTCGATGCCGCGCGCATGCGCAGCAATCTCGATACGACGCACGGGCTGATCATGGCGGAAGCCGTCACCTTTGCGCTGGCCGACAAGATCGGCAAGAGCGAGGCGCATCACCTGATCGAGGCCGCGAGCAAGCGCGCGGTCGCCGAGAAGAAGCACCTGCGCGACATTCTCGCCGCCGATTCGCAGGTCACTGCGCATCTGACGCCTGAGAAAATTGCGGCATTGTTAGAGCCGATGGCCTATCAAGGAGCTTCTCAAGCTCTGATCGACCGGCTGCTCGACAGCCTCGAGCGCGAATAGAGCAGCCCCGAGCGAAAGTAACACGGAGACGCCGCATGCCCATGATCGATGCCGACGGTTGCCTGATCAACGTCTCCGTCGAGGGCCGCGACGGCGGGCCGACCTTGATGCTCTCGAACTCGCTCGGCTGCACGCTGCAGATGTGGGAGCCGCAGATGAAGGCGCTGACGCAGGTGTTCCGCGTCATCCGCTACGATCGCCGCGGCCATGGCAAGTCCAACGTCCCGCCCGGCCCCTATACGATGGAGCGCTTCGGCCGCGACGTGCTCGCGATCCTCGACGATCTCAACATCGAGAAAGTGCATTGGTGCGGCCTGTCGATGGGTGGCATGGTCGGGCAATGGCTCGGCGCCAACGCGCCTGAAAGATTCGGCAAGCTGATCCTCGCCAACACCTCCTGCTACTATGCCGAGCCGACCAGATGGCTGGAGCGCATCGACGCCGTGAAGAAGGGCGGCATCGCAGCGGTCGCCGATGCCGTGATTGCCGGCTGGCTGACCCAGGATTTCCGCGAGCGCGAGCCTGACATCACCGCCAGAATGAAAGCGATGCTGCTCGCCACACCCGTCGAGGGCTATCTCGCCTGCTGCGAAGCGCTGTCGACGCTCGATCAACGCGCGCTACTGCCTGACATCAAGAGCCCGACGCTGGTGATCGCCGGCCGCCATGACCAGGCAACCCCGATCTCGGCGGGCGAGCTGATCCGCTCGAACATTCCCGGCGCCAGCATGACCATCATCGATGCCGCTCACATTTCCAATGTCGAGCAGCCGCACGCGTTCACCGACGCGGTGGTGGGATTTTTGACGCAGCGGTAGCAGCACCGCCCGTCATTCCGGGGCGATGCTAAGCATCGAACCCGGAATCTCGATCCGCATTTCATTCATTTCGAGATTCCGGGTTCGCCTCTCCGAGGCGCCCCGGAATGACCGATCAGGAGGAAACACCATGGACGATCAGAACCGTCGCGATGCCGGCATGAAGGTGCGCCGAAAAGTGCTGGGCAATGCCTGGGTCGACAAGTCGATCGCGAACCGCAACGCGTTCAACACCGACTTCCAGGACATGATCACACGCTATGCCTGGGGCGAGATCTGGACGCGGCCGCATTTCGACGAGCGCACGCGGCGGGTGCTGGTCATCGGCACCATGGTCGCGCTCGGACAATGGGATGAATTCCGCCTGCACGTGCGCGCGGCGCTGGCCGAGGGCGGCTTCACCCCTGATGACATCAAGGAAATCCTGCTGCAGCAGGCGATCTATTGCGGCGTTCCGGCGGCGAACCACGCCGTCAAGGAAGCCTCAGCGATTGTGCAGGAGCTCGGCCTCATCAAAGGCTAGCGGTGCGGTATCCGGAACGGCAAGCGTCTTCGGCGCTTCGGCCGGCCGCTCGATCAGCAGCACAATTGCGGCGCCAAGCAGCAGCAACAGCTCCGTGGCGTGCAACCGAAGGGCGGCCATCTCGCCGACCTTGGAAGCCATCACCATGCTCGCGAACGAGATCAGGCTGCCGATCGCAAGCGCAATGCTGAGCGCCTCATCGCTCGCCCCGCTCTTGCGGGTGCGCGGAATGGCCAGAAGCGCAAGTTGGATGGCAAAGAAGGCAACCACGGTCAGCCGTCCCAGCGCCAGCAGCCAGGCGGCGCGCACCGTGCTCATGCCGGACATCTGCAGCTGGTCGCTGAGGAACAGCGCCACGGCGACACTCGGCCGCTCGTAGAGCCCATGCACCGGTGCGACCATGATGTTGAAAGCGACCATCGTCCAGGCCGGGATGAAATAAGCCGCCAGCAGCGCGCCGTTGACCGAGCCGATCCGCCAGTTCCTGAACATGCCGCTTCCCGCTTCGCTTAGTATCCGCGCCTTCCCGGAAGGCTTTGCGGGGAGCTAACTCGCATCGGACTATGGCGGCAATTTAAACCCTTTGTTTACCTTAACTGACCTGTTGACAGGTTCGTCGGTCCGGGCGGCTCGAAGAGCCGAACTATGGTGCGCAATTGCGCAGCTGAGAATCTCGAGATTCCGGGTCCGATGCTTTGCATCGCCTCGGAATGACCCGGCATAAGAAAAAGGCCCCGCCTTTCGGCGAGGCCCCACGACGCTACTCCCTGGGCGTTCAATCCAGCTTGTTATCCTGCTGCCCGCCCTGCTGCTGCCCGGGCTTGTCGCCCTGGCGCATCGGATCTTGCTGCTGCTGTCCGGGTTTCTGGCCGCCACCTTGCTGCTGCCCCGGGCGCTGCTGGCCCGGATTCTGGTTCTGCTGCTTCGTCATTGGGGGAAACTCCCTGGTTGGACGTCAGTGGGGAAGACAACGGCTGGCGATGTTTTTGGTTGCTCTGCGGAACCCGGTTCCTCGCAGGTGCGGAACCGCGCGTCGGTGTCCGACATCGAAATCAACTCTGTACAAGCCTTTATGCCAAGGCATCCCCCGTTGCAGTCGCCAGTTCCCTCCTGTTACAAAACTGGAAGAAGAAGGGGCTGCCGGCGCCCGAGAAGAAACGTAAGCACTCTCTCGAATACCTCCCCTTTCAACGTCAGGTTTGGTAACGGCAGCCCATGGATTACTTCGCCCAGCAGCTCATCAACGGCCTCGTGCTCGGCTCCATCTACGGTCTGATCGCGATCGGCTACACGATGGTCTACGGCATCGTCGGCATGATCAATTTCGCCCACGGCGACATCTTCATGATCGGCGGCTTCATCGCCCTCATCTCCTTCCTGCTCCTGGTCTCACTCGGTCTGACCGCGATCCCACTGATCCTGCTACTCGTTCTGCTGGTCGCGATGGCGGTCACTGCACTCTATGGCTGGACCGTCGAGCGCATCGCTTATCGGCCGCTGCGACACTCCTTCCGGCTCGCACCGATGCTGTCGGCGATCGGCATGTCCTTCGTGCTGACCAACTATTCGCAAGTCGCGCAGGGCGCCCGCGTCAAGCCGGTACCGCCGATCATCACGGGCGGCTACACGCTGCATGAAGGCGCCGAGGGGTTTGCGGTGCGGCTCTCCAATATGCAGATCATGGTCGTGTCGGTCACCATCGTGCTGCTGGCCATGTTCACCTGGCTTGTCTCGCGGACTCGGCTCGGACGCGACATGCGAGCCTGCGAGCAGGACCAGACCATGGCGGCACTGCTCGGCGTCGACGTGGATCGAACCATTTCGATGACTTTCGTGATCGGAGCGGCGCTCGCCTCAGTCGCGGGCATGATGTACCTGCTCTATTACGGTCAGGTCGATTTCTTCATGGGCTTCGTCGCAGGTATCAAGGCATTCACGGCGGCCGTGCTGGGCGGCATCGGCTCGCTGCCCGGCGCGGTGCTGGGCGGGCTCGCGATCGGCCTGATTGAGACCTTCTGGTCGGCCTATTTCTCGGTGGAGTACAAGGACGTCGCCGCCTTCTCGATTCTGATCATTGTCCTGATCTTCATGCCGACCGGTCTGCTTGGCCGGCCCGAAGTCGAAAAAGTCTGACGGGCCGCTCGCGTGACAGCCCTTTCAACCGAAACCACGCAGGCCAGCCGGACGGCGGCCATTCCGTTCATCCTGAAAAAGGCTTTCCTCAGCGCATGCGTTGCGCTGGTGCTGTTCTCGTTGATGATCGGCATCCGCACCGAGGCCGGTCCCGATGGCCAGCTAACCTGGTGGACGCGCCTCGGCGATCTCGCCTCCATCGTCGGCCTCGTGTTCGGCGGGTCCATCGTCGTTGAGCTGCTGCGGCAATGGATCGGACCGACCGGTGCCGAAAAGCTCGTGCCAGCGCCGGTCCAGCGCAGCCTGTCACTGGCGGGCCGCTTCCTGGGTCCGGCTCTGCTCGTCTTCACCTTGCTCGTGCCCGTCATCTTCTACAATCAGCGCTATATCCTCGATCTCGCCATCCTCGTGCTCACCTACGTGATGCTCGGCTGGGGCCTGAACGTCGTGGTCGGGCTCGCCGGCCTGCTCGATCTCGGCTATGTCGCCTTCTACGCGGTGGGTGCCTATTCCTATGCGCTACTCGCCACGAATTTCGGCTGGTCGTTCTGGGTCTGCCTGCCGCTCGCCGGCATGCTCGCCGCGATCTGGGGAGCCATGCTCGGCTTTCCGGTGCTGCGGTTGCGCGGCGACTATCTCGCCATCGTGACCCTTGCTTTCGGCGAGATCATCCGGCTGGTCATCCTGAACTGGCAGGATCTGACCGGCGGCCCCAACGGCGTGTCCGGAATTCCCCGCCCCTCTTTCTTCGGCATTCCGCTCGACAACAGCGACGACGGCCTGGCGGCAAAACTCGGCATCGAATATTCGCCGACCCATCGCATCGTCTTCCTGTTCTATCTGATCCTGGCGCTGGCCCTGCTCACCAACTGGGTGACGATCCGCCTGCGCCGCCTGCCGATCGGCCGGGCCTGGGAAGCGCTGCGCGAGGACGAGGTGGCCTGCCGCGCGCTCGGCATCAACACCACGACGACCAAGCTCACGGCATTCGCGACCGGCGCGATGTTCGGCGGCTTTGCCGGCGCGTTCTTCGCGACCCGCCAGGGCTTCATCAGCCCGGAATCCTTCACCTTCCAGGAATCGGCGCTGGTGCTCGCCATCGTCGTGCTCGGCGGCATGGGCTCGCAGCTCGGTGTCGCGCTCGCCGCCCTCACCATGATCGGCGGCTTCGAGCTGTTCCGCGGCCTCGAAACCTACCGCATGCTGGTGTTCGGCATGGCGATGGTGCTGATCATGATCTGGCGACCACGCGGCATCATCGGTCATCGCGCGCCGACCGTGTATCTGACCAAGGCGCAGGCGATCTCCTCCGACCTCGTCAAGGAGGGCCACGGATGAGCGGCGAGCCAATTCTCAGCGTCGACCGGCTCACCATGCGCTTTGGCGGCATCATCGCCGTGCAGGACCTGTCGTTTGCGGCCGAACGGAAGAAGATCACCGCGCTGATCGGACCGAACGGCGCAGGCAAGACCACCGTCTTCAACTGCATCACCGGCTTCTACAAGCCGACCGGCGGCGCCATTCGTCTCAACCATGACGACGGCAGGCAGAGCGCGCTGGAGCGGCTGAACGACTTCCGTATCGCCAAGCAGGCCAAGGTCGCTCGAACCTTCCAGAACATCCGCCTGTTTCCCGGCATGACGGCGCTGGAGAACCTGATGGTGGCCCAGCACAACACGTTGATGCGCGCATCGGGCTTCACGTTTCTCGGCCTGATCGGCGTCCCGACTTATCGCGACGCCGAAAAGCGCGCGATCGCGCTCGCGAGCGACTGGCTCAAACGGATCAATCTGCTCGACCGCGCCGACGATGCCGCAGGCAACCTCGCCTATGGCGACCAGCGCCGGCTCGAGATCGCGCGCGCGATGTGCACCGAGCCCGCGCTGCTCTGCCTGGACGAACCCGCCGCCGGCCTCAATGCACGCGAGAGCGCCGCGCTGAGTGAGCTCTTGCAGTCGATCCGCGGCGAGCTCGGTACCTCGATCCTGCTCATCGAGCACGATATGTCGGTGGTGATGGAGATCTCGGACCACATCGTGGTGATGGACCATGGCGTGAAAATCGCGCAGGGCACGCCCCGGGAGGTGCGCGACGACCCGAAGGTGATCGCCGCCTATCTCGGTACCGACGAGGAAGAGGCTGCGGCGGTGATGGAGGGCGGCTCGTGACGTCAGCCGCTCCCCTGCTCGCGATCCGCGGCTTGCGCGCCGCCTACGGCAAGATCGAGGCTCTGAAGGGCGTCGATGTCGAGATCAATGCCGGCGAGATCGTCGCGCTGATCGGCGCCAACGGCGCCGGCAAGTCGACGCTGATGATGACGATCTTCGGCAAGCCGCGCGCCCGCGCCGGCCAGATCCTGTTCGACGGCCGGGACATTTCCTCTGTCCCGACCCATCAGATCGCGCATTTGCGCATTGCTCAGTCGCCGGAGGGCCGCCGCATCTTCCCCCGCATGAGCGTCGCGGAAAACCTCCAGATGGGCGCCGACGTCACCGATTGCACGGAGGCGGAGCGGGAAAGCACCCGGGAGCGCGTGTTCGCGCTGTTCCCACGGCTGAAAGAACGCGTCATGCAGCGCGGCGGAACCCTGTCGGGCGGCGAGCAGCAGATGCTGGCGATAGGCCGGGCGCTGATGAGCCGCCCGCGCCTTCTGATGCTCGATGAACCCTCGCTGGGGCTCGCGCCCCTCATCGCGCGGCAGATCTTCGATGCGATCCGTACCCTGAACCGCCAGGACGGCCTGACCGTTCTCATCGTCGAGCAGAACGCCAACCATGCACTGAAACTCGCCCACCGCGGCTATGTCATGGTCAACGGACTGATCACGCTGGCCGGGACCGGCGCCGAGTTGCTGCAGCGCCCTGAGATTCGCGCGGCCTACCTGGAAGGCGGCCGGCACGCCTGACGGCCCTCTCGTGCGGCCGAATGCGGCGAGATATCTTTGCAACTGCCCGTATTTTGCCGGTGACTTCTCGAAAAATTCATTGAAGAATGGCGCCGGTTTGGACCGGGCTTGCCCGGCAACTCCCACAGACGATCACCCGCGAGGTATCTCATGAAATCACTGAAACTCATCGGTCTGGCATTCGGCGCTTCCGTTGCGCTGTCAACGGCAGCATTCGCAGACGACCTCACCATCGCAGTCGCGGGCCCGATGACCGGCACCGAATCCGCCTTCGGCCGCCAGATGAAGAACGGCGCCGACCTGGCGGTGGCCGACATCAATGCCGCGGGCGGCGTTGCAGGCAAGAAGCTGGTGCTCGATGCCGAGGACGATGCCTGCGATCCCAAGCAGGCCCGCTCAGTTGCCGAAAAGATCGCGGGTGCGAAGATCCCGTTCGTCGCGGGCCACTTCTGCTCGTCGTCGTCGATCCCCGCTTCAGAAGCGTATGCCGACGGTAATGTCCTCCAGATCACGCCCGCCTCGACCAACCCGCTGTTCACCGAGCGCAAGCTCTGGAACGTGGCGCGCGTCTGCGGCCGTGACGATCAGCAGGGCCTGATCGCCGCGCAGTACATCGCGAAGAATTTCAAGGGCAAGAACATCGCGATTCTCAACGACAAGACCACCTACGGCAAGGGCCTGGCCGATGAGACCAAGAAGGCGCTCAACAAGGCGGGCGTCACCGAGAAGCTCAATGAGGCCTACAATAAGGGCGACAAGGACTTCAATGCGATCGTCTCGCGCCTGAAGAAGGAGAACATCGACCTCGTCTATGTCGGCGGCTATCACCAGGAGGCAGGCCTCATCCTGCGCCAGATGCGCGACCAGGGCATGAAGACGATCCTGATGTCGGGCGACGCGCTGGCCGACAAGGAATACGCCTCGATCACTGGCCCGGCCGGCGAAGGCACGCTGTTCACCTTCGGTCCCGATCCGCGCAACAAGCCGAGCGCCAAGAAGATCGTTGAGGCCTTCAAGGCCAAGGGCATCGATCCGGAAGGTTACACGCTCTACACCTATGCCGCGATGCAGGTCTGGACACAGGCGGTCAAGAAAGCCGGCACCACCGATGCCAAGAAGGTCATGGAGACCATCAAGGCCGGCAAGTGGGATACGGTGCTTGGTCCGCTCGAATATGATGCCAAGGGCGACATCAAGCAGATCGACTATGTCGTCTACAAGTGGGACGCCAAGGGCGGCTACGCCGAGCTCAACGCCAACGGCACCTAAGACAGGGCGCCTGACCTTTTAACAAGATCAACGTCAACGCCCCGGTCCGCCGGGGCGTTTTCTTTTTGCAGCGCGGTCAGACGGCTGCAGACAATTCGCCGCCTGCCGCTTGTTGCGCCTTCCGGAGCGCTTGCAGCAGATCGTTCGGCCGAAACGGCTTTTGCAGGCAGACCACGCTATCGAGACCGGGCGCCTCACCCATGAAATCCATCGTCGTCATGCCCGACACCGCCACAATCGGAAACCCGGGCGCCCGCTCGCGAATGGCGGCCATGACCTCGATACCGCTGGCGTCGGTCAGGAAAATGTCGACAATGGCCGCGTCGAAGACCTCTTCGCCAAAGGCCTTCAGGCCGGCCGCACCGCTCCCGGCTTCGACCACGTCATAATGATTGACCCGAAGGACGATCGAGACCATGGCGCGGACGTCCTTCTGGTCATCCACAACAAGGACACGGGGCATGGGAACAACTCCCGGATTGGCATCATTAATTGGTTCAATTCAAACGGCGACGTACGGCAAGGCAGTATGGGTCCGTCCAGTAAAGCCAACCTTACCGATTCCCTATTCCGATTCCCTGTCCGAGTTAAGTAAGCTGTAACCCTCGGTTGAGTCGTGGGCGTATCCCCTCGGGACACGCGCCCAGAGCCGGCTACCATGGAGGCCAAGGTCGACCCGCCAAGGTCGATCCGCCAAGGCCGACAAACCAAGGCAGCCGGCCAAAGACGTCACGTGGACTACCATGCTGCCCCTGCGAGAGGTCAACGTGCACGCCAGAAACGACCGAAGCACATTCCTTTCGACCTTGCCGGCCACGCAGAGCGATCGCACTGCAGCGTTGGCGATCGTCGGGATCTCCGCAATCCTGTTCGCGCTGGCTGTCCCCTTCGCGGGGACTTCCCTGATCGAGGTGCCGGCCTTCGTGGCCAGCTACCAATCGGCGCTCGCCGTCAGCGACATCATTACCGCGGTTCTGCTGCTGTCGCAATTCGCGGTGCTGCGCAGCCGCGCGTTGCTGCTGCTGTCGACGGGGTATCTTTTCACCGCCGCAGCGGCGGTCACCCATGCCCTCACTTTCCCCGGACTGTTCGCCCCCACCGGCCTGCTGGGCGCCGGCACACAGACCACGGTATGGCTCTACATGGTCTGGCACGGCGGCTTTCCGTTGTTCGTGCTGGCCTATGGATGGCTGAAGGACGGCAACGGCGGCAACAAGATCGACGGACCAACCGAGCGTACGATCGTGTCCGCTGTCCTCGGTGTGATCGTCGCGATGATCGTCATCGGCTGGATTGCCACCGCACAGCACGATCTGCTGCCGGTCCTGCTGAGGGACGGCCGCTACACCACCACCATGATCGGCGTGGTGTCCTTTATCTGGTCCCTGAGCTTTGCGGCGCTGATCACGCTCTGGTTCCGCAAGCCACATACGGTGATCGACGTCTGGCTGATGGTCACCATGTGTGCCTGGCTGTTCGACATCGCGCTGTCGGCCATCGTCAATGTCGCCCGCTACGACCTCGGCTTCTACGCCGGCCGCATCTACGGCCTCGGCGCCGCGAGCTTCGTGCTCGCCGTGCTCTTGATCGAGAACGTCCGCCTCCAGGCGACCACGATGGGCCTCGTCGGCCGGCTGCGCGAGCAATCGGCGTTCGAGCGCGACTATTACGGCAAGCGCCTTGCGCTCTACGGCGCCGTGGTCGAATCCTCCAACGATGCCATCATCACCGAGTCGCTCGACGGCCGCATCACGGGCTGGAACAGGGCTGCCGAGCGCCTGTTCGGCTATTCGGCCTCTGAAGCCATCGGCCAGTCGATCCATCTCGTGGTGCCTGATGACCGGAAGGCCGAAGCCAGAGGCCTCCTCAACCGCGTCAGCAACAACGAGTCGATCGCCCAGCACGAGACCGTTCGAATCCGCAAGGACGGCAGACAGATCGACGTTGTCCTGACCGTCTCGCCGTTGCGATCGGACAATGGCGAAATCATCGGCGCATCCAAGATCGCCCATGACATCACCGAGGAAAAACAGGCGCGGGAAAAGCTCCGCCGCGAGACCGAAGAGCGCCAGCGCATCTTCGAGACCTCGCGCGACTTGATCCTGGTCACCGACGGTTTCGGCAATTTCATCCAGGTCAGCCCAAGCGTAAGAGACATTCTCGGCTTGAGCCCCGAGGACATGATCGGCCACAGCGCGACCGACTTCATCCACCCTGATGACCTCGAGAAGACGCGGAGCGAGATGCGCGCGGCCCGCCGCGGCCAGACTGTGCGCAGCTTCGAGGCGCGCTACTACCATTATGACGGTCACGAGGTCTCATTGAACTGGATGGGCACCTGGTCCGAGCCGGTGAAGCGCCATTTCTTCATCGGGCGCGACCTGACCGAGAAGCAGGCCGCCGAAGCCCAGTTCCGGCAGGCGCAGAAGATGGATTCCATCGGCCAGCTGACCGGCGGCGTCGCCCACGATTTCAACAACGTGCTCACCGTCATCACCGGCACGATCGGTATCTTGGCGGACGCGGTCGCCGACCGGCCCGAGCTCGCCGCCATCACCAAGCTGATCGACGATGCCGCCGAGCGCGGCGCGCAGCTGACCAAGCATCTGCTTGCCTTCGCCCGTAAACAGCCGCTCCAGCCGCGCGAGATCGACGTCAATGCGCTGGTGCTGGAGGCCGCAAAGCTCCTGCACCCGACGCTCGGCGAGCAGATCACGATCATGCCGCAGCTCACCGAAGACGCCTGGCCGGCGCTGATCGACCCGAGCCAGCTTTCGACCGCGATCCTCAATCTCGCCCTGAACGCGCGCGATGCCATGCCCGACGGCGGCACGCTGGTGCTGGAGACCCGCAACATCTTCCTCGACGACGGCTATGCCAGCATGAATCCCGATGTGCTCGCCGGCAATTACGTGATGATCGCGGTCAGCGACACCGGCTCGGGCATTCCGGCCGCGCTGCTCGAGCGGGTGTTCGATCCGTTCTTCACCACCAAGGAGGTCGGCAAGGGCACCGGCCTCGGCCTCAGCATGGTGTTCGGCTTCGTCAAGCAGTCCGGCGGACACATCAAGATCTACAGCGAGGAAGGCCACGGCACGAGCGTGAAGATCTACCTGCCACGGTCCACCGGCGTGCAGGAGACCGAGTACGAGCAGCTCCAGAATGTGCCTATCACCGGCGGTAGCGAGAAGATCCTGATCGTCGAGGACGACGCGCTGGTGCGGCAGTATGTCGTGACTCAGGTCAAGAGCCTCGGCTATGCCGCGCTCGAGGCGGCCAACGCCGCCGAAGCCCTCGTCATCATCGATGCCGACAAGGACATCGATCTGCTCTTCACCGACGTCATCATGCCCGGCAACATGAACGGCCGCCAGCTCGCCGACGAGGCGGCACGGCGGCGCCCCGAGCTGAAGACGCTGTTCACCTCGGGCTACACGGAAAACGCCATCGTCCATCATGGCCGGCTCGATTCCGGCGTGCTGCTACTGGCCAAGCCCTACCGCAAGTCGGAGCTCGCCAAGATGCTCAGGATGGCGCTGGCGAGTTGAGCGCGCCGCTCGCGTGCGCTATCGCTGGGACGGTGCCAGCCGCATGGAGTGCCGTCCTTGAAGAACCTCCTCACTGATATCGCCGGCGTCCGCGTCGGCCATGCCGACGACGCAAAGCTTGCCTCGGGCGCAACGGCAATCGTGTTCGATCAGCCGGCGGTTGCGGCGATCGACGTCCGCGGCGGCGGCCCCGGCACACGCGACGATGCGCTGCTTGGCCTCGCCAATACGGTCGAGCGCGTCGACGCGATCGCGCTGTCGGGCGGCTCCGCCTTCGGCATCGAGACCGGCGGCGGCATCCAGGCCTGGCTTGCCGAGCAGGGCCGCGGCTTCCGCGTCCGCGAGGCGCTGATCCCGATCGTGCCGGGCGCGATCCTGTTCGATCTGCTCAACGGCGGCGACAAGGCGTGGGGCCGCTTCGCGCCCTATCGCGATCTCGGCTATGCCGCAGCCGCCTCGGCCGGGAGCGAGTTTGCGCTCGGCAGCGTCGGCGCGGGCCTTGGAGCAACCACCGCGACGTTCAAGGGCGGGCTCGGCTCTGCATCCGCCGTCACCAGCAGCGGCGTCAAGGTCGCGGCGCTCATCGCCGTCAATGCGGTCGGCACCGCCACCGTCGGTGACGGACCGTGGTTCTGGGCAGCGCCGTTCGAGGTTGGCGGCGAGTTCGGCGGCCGCGGACTGCCTGACAAATTCACCGACGATATGCTCAAGATGCGCATCAAGGGCGGCCCTGCCGCAACAGAGCGCGAGAACACCACGATCGGCGCCGTCGTCACCGACGCGGTGCTGACCAAGCCCCAGGCCAAGCGGCTGGCGATGATCGCGCACACCGGCTTTGCGCGTGCGATCTATCCGGTACATGCGCCAACCGATGGTGACGTGCTCTTCGCCGCCGCGACATGCGCAAAGCCGATCGATCCGATCGTCGGCCTCACCGAGCTCGGCATGGTCGCCGCAAACGTGGTTGCCCGCGCCATCGCCCGCGGCGTCTATAGCGCGACCGCGCTGCCGTTCCCGGGCGCGCAGCCGGCTTGGAAGGATGGGTTCGGCTAGCTAGCGCCGCAGCGACGGTGCGCTACCTCTCCCCGCAAGCGGGGCGAGGTAAGAGGCCACCGCGGCCTCTCTCAAACGAAATCGGCTCAGACGCTCATCGACATCGACGAGCCGGCGGCCGCCGAGGCGCCGTGGCCCTGCCCGCCCTGTTGCTGCATCAGTTGCGCAAACAGATCGTAAGCCGAATTACCGGGAGCATTCGCGCCCGGCACGGTCGTCGTCATCTTGAAGCCGTCGGCATAGCTGACGGTGGTGGTGGTCGAGCCGTCGGCGGCGGTCGTGATGGTCGAGGTCGACCCGCCGCTCGACGATGACGACGACGAATCCGAACCGCTGCCCGACGCATCGCCCGAGCCGCTCGCTGCGTGCGCGTGGTGGTGGCCGCCATGATGGCCACCGGCGCCCTTCAGCGCCTTCGACATCTCGTCGAGGCTGACGCTGCCGTCGGAGTTGCCATCAAGCTTGGAGAACACGTCGTCGGCCTTCGCCAGATTGGTGCCGCCGGCGCTGAGCGCGTTCTCGAACTCGGACTTGCTGATCTGGCCATCGCCATTGGCGTCCAGCCTCGAGAACAGATCCTTCAGCGCATCATCCCGGCTCGTCGCGGTCGAGGATGTCGCGCTTGACGATGTGGAACTGGTCGATGAATTCGACTGGCTCTGCGCTTCGAACAACGCATTCATCGTCTCCGGCGATATCTGCGGATGGTAGCCCGAGATCACCGACGAAGCGGAACTGCTGGTTGAAATGCTGTTGCTGCTGTCGATCGCAAACGGATTGGTCACCGCGCTCGGCGACGAGCCCGTCTGCTGGGTCGAAGACGACTTCGAGCTCGTCAGCGATTGAATGGCATCAAGTGCACTCGAGACGGCGCCAAGCGCGAACAACATTGCACAACTCCAACCATGCGGCATGCCGCGGCCAATGTTCCGCCCTTGAGGTCAGCAAGCGTCGTGCCAGCGAAAAAAGCTCAATGAAATCCGGCACGGCGCCGCTTTGCGGGGTGCGGGAACATCGGCAATTCATGCCGCCCGCGGCAGAATTTTCCGCCCACAGGAAGCTCACCGCCCCTGCATTGCCCGGCTGTGAGGCCCATGTTAGGCGAGGCCATTCGCCCTGCCGCCCCGGGAAACAGCGCCATGACCCAAGCTTTCACCCCCCGCCCCCTGGCCATCGCGCCCTCGATCCTGGCCTCGGATTTCTCCAAGCTCGGCGAGGAGGTTCGTGCGGTGGACGCGGCCGGCGCCGACTGGATCCATCTCGACGTGATGGACGGGCACTTCGTGCCCAACATCTCCTACGGCCCCGACGTCATCAAGGCGATGCGCCCGCACACCAAGAAGGTGTTCGATGCGCATCTGATGATCTCGCCCTGCGACCCCTATCTCGAGGCCTTCGCCAAGGCCGGCTGCGACCACATCACCGTGCATGCCGAGGCGGGTCCTCATCTGCACCGCTCGCTCCAGGCCATCCGCGCCCTCGGCAAGAAGGCCGGCGTCTCGCTCAATCCGGGCACGCCGATCAGCGTGCTCGAATACGTGCTCGACCTCGTCGATCTCGTGCTGGTGATGTCGGTCAATCCCGGCTTCGGCGGCCAGGCCTTCATCCCCTCCGCAATCGGCAAGATCCGCGACATCCGCGCGATGACGGCGGGACGGCCTGTTGACATCGAGGTCGATGGTGGCGTCGGACCCGACGTCGCCGGGGCGCTCGCAGCCGCCGGCGCCAACGCCTTCGTCGCCGGCACGTCCGTGTTCAAAGGCGGCACGCAGGACGCCTACAAGAACAATATTGCCGCGATCCGCAACGCGGCGCTCGCGGCCCGCGGCGAGGCGATCTGACCGGCGCCAGCGCCCGCAAATCTGCGGCCTTTACGGACGTTGCAACGCGCAATGCCCAAAAAATACAACCGCGACCCGTACTCCTCCGGGCTTCCCTGATTCGTGCAAATCACCGCTAGTGATTCCTGCCTGATTTGGCAGGAGCACATCATGACGACGACCCTGGTTTGGACTGGCGTGGCGTTGTGGATCGGTTTTTGTGCGTTCGTTGTGTTCGGCCCGTCGGCCGGACCGGTACAGGTCCCGGCACGTTCGGCGCGCCACATCCGTCGCCAGCGGATCTGACACCATGCAGCTCTCCCTCGTGAAGCGTCAGCCGAAACGCCGGTGCCGCATCCCGCGGCGCCCGCACCCGAACCTCGACTATTTCTTCGGTCGGCTCGAACGCACCGAAGGCGAGATGCGCGACGATCCGGGCGCCGAGACCACCGACCTGGACCACCCGTTCCGGTCACCGCGCCGGCATTGAAATTCTCTTCTGGACCAAGACTGATGAAACCGCATTGCCCGAACTGCCTGAAGGAAATGACCAAGGCGTCCGCGTCGCGTAACCTCTTCAACTGCGAGCCGTGCCGCGAGATCATTCAGTACTTCGGCGGCAACGCGGATCACGGCGAGGCCGGCCCGCACTTCACCTGGCCGATCCGTCGCAAGCGCTCGGTCCACACCGCCCACGCGGCGTGATTATTGAGCATGATCTTTTCGGAAAACCGCTTCACACTTTTCCGGAACATGCCCTAGCCCCACACCACGCCGGCATCCGGTTTGGCAATGGCCATCCGCGGCGGCCGCACCACGGTGACGGTGCAGCCCGCTTCCGCCGCCACCTTGGCCGAGACGCTGCCAAGCAGCGTGCGCCTGAATGAGCTCTGCCGGGCGCCGATGATGACGTGGTCGACCTGGTTGACCTCGGCGAACTCCAGCAGCGCCGTGGCGGGATCGACCGCCTCCAGCACGTGAACCGACAGCCGGCTCTCGTCGAGCTTCAGCGGCGTCGCCCAATGCCGCAGCGCCACCAGGCGGTCGATGTGCTTGTTGGAGCCCTGCTCGTCCAGCGTCTTGTCGATGGCGATGCGGTTGAGCTTCAGCACATTGACGCAGGCAAGCCGCGCTGACGGCAGCGTCGCCAGAATGCGCTCCGTGGTCACGCGCAGCGCCTCGTTCAGCTCCGGCTCACCTTCCACAGTGTCGAGCGCGACGGCAAGGATCGGGCTCGAGGCGATCTGCTCGGCGACATCCGACTTCGCTCGCGGCTGCCTGGCATCCTGGTTGAAACGGCGCCGCCAGGCCACGCTCCAGGGATCGCGCTGCATCCGCTCCGAACGCGCCGTCAGCCTAACCTGATCAGGATGGGCGAGATCGAAGGCCAGTTGGGACGCGGTCGGGTAGCGCCGGACCGGCTCGATCTCGAGACATCGCAGCACCACCTCCTGGAGCCAGGGCGGATAGTCGGCGCGCAAGCTTCGCGGCGGATGCGGATCGCGCCACAGCCTCCGGCGCATCGCGCGCAGTGTCTCGCCCTCGCCGAACGGACGTTCGCCGGTCGTGAAGAAGTACAGCAGCACACCAAGTGAGAACAGATCGCTGCGTGGATCATCGCGCACGCCGAGGAGGCGCTCCGGCGCCATATAGGGCGCGGTGCCGTAAGGCAGGCGGAATTCTGCCTGCAACAGATCGGGCAGATGATCGTGTCGCGACAGGCCATAATCGATCAGAACGGCATCGCCGCTCTCGCGGAACATGACGCTGCTCGGCTTGATGTCGTGATGGATCACGTTCTGCCGGTGCAGATCGGCGAGCGCAGCCGCGATCCTGGCAACCAGCAGCCGTGCCTCCTCGTACGGCAGCGGCAGATCAGGCAGCCGCTTGTAGAGCGTGGTTCCCGGAATGCGCTCGATCACGGCATAGGCCTGGCTCGCGAAATCGCCGGTGCCATAGCAGTGCGGCACGTGTGGGCCGGCGAGCCGCGGCAGGATCATCATCTCCATCTCGAAGGAGACGATCGCGGCGGGGTCCTCGCCTTCCGAGGCGCGTGGGACCTTCATCAGCAGCGGGCCATCGATACCGGGATGCGTGACGGTCCACAGCGTCGCCATGCCGCCGGCATGGACGCATTCGCCGATCGTGTAGCCGTCGATGACGGCGCCTGACTTGACCAGGGATTTGGGCATCGGCCTCTAGCGCCCCTGCGTCAGCCGATCGGCAAGCCAGGGCGGCAGGCCGTTCTCCAAAATCTTGTTTGCCGCGCTCGCGATGTCATAGGGCACGCGGCAATAGGTGACCTGGCACGAGACCGTGTCGAACAGCACGAAAGATGCCGAGGGATCGCCGTCGCGCGGCTGGCCAACCGAGCCGAGCACGGCGAGCCACTGCCGCCCGCGCAGGAGCTGCACCGGCACGTGGGTTTTGGGCACGAAGCTCGTCATCTTCGCTGTCACCGACATCGAATAGAGCGCGGGCCGATGAATGTGGCCGCAGAAGGTGACGTGGGCCGGCGTTGCGATCAGGCTCTTGGCGGCATCCGTCGTCGAGCGGACGTAATGCCAGCGTTTGGGGCTAGAAGCTTCCGCGTGCACGAACAGGCGATCGCTGTCCTCCACCAGCATCGGCAGTTCGGCCAGGAACCGCCGCTGTGCCGCATCGAGCCGCCCTCGGGTCCACTCGATCGCGATCTGCGCCTCGTTGTTCATGCTCTCGGTGGTGGTGTTGACGGCTTCGTCATGGTTGCCGCGCACGGCGACGGCGCCACGGGAGACCAAATCCATGGCGGTGTCGACGACCCATTCCGGGTCGGCGCCATAGCCGACGAAATCACCGAGCAGGATGAACCGCTCCGCGCCCTTTGCGCGGGCTACCTTCAGGCACGCCTCGAACGCCTGCCGGTTGCCGTGGATATCCGAGAAGACCGCGAGAAGCACACACCCTCCACCCTCATCATCTTATTGGAAGCCGATAAAGCCAATTTGAGGGAGGTCAACAAGATGCGCCAGCGCGGGGGGATTGACCAGCGCCACGCGGCCGCAATGGTGAAGAGGCTGTTGCTCGTCCTTATTGTTCGTCCTTATTGTTCATCCTTGGGCGGCATCCGCGGCGGCGGCAGCGGCGTGAAGACGGCGCCTTGCGCGCCGGCCGGCGGGGCATTGAACTCCCCGGTCGAGGAATCGCCGCCGCTGGTCTCGAGGATGGCCTTGGGTGTCACATATTCCCGGACCATGTCGATCAGGCTGCCCTCGCCGCCGCCAAAGTCCGCCGCGCGTCCGCCTTGCGGATGGCCCGCCGCGATCTCGTTCTCGGCCGCATGGGTCTTGTCGGCCAAGGTGTCGCTGTAGGGGACGCGGAAGGCGCGCGGAATACCACTCGGCCGGTGGTCCTCGTCCAGTTCCTCGACCCACAGATAGATCGAGCCAGGATCGCCCTCCAGCGAATGCGGCTCGACGATCCGCGCCTTGAGCAGCTTGAAGTCGGTCGGGAGCCGATCACTGCTGGCCCAGCCGAGCAACCCGCGCATTTCGCTGAAGCTCACGATGTAGAAGGCGCTGGTCACGACCACGGCGATCGCCTTCAACGACCAGTGCAGCCGTGCATAGACCAGCACGACCAGCAGGAGCGCCCCGATCACCGCATAGGCGACCGACAGCGAGAGGATCACCGTCTGCAAATTAATCACGGCGGATCCTCTTCGCGTTCCGGCTCACACCGGTGCTCGGGTCGAGATCGGCCCCGTTGCGCCAGGTGCTGCGAAAAGTCTCCATCAGCGATTTCGGCCGTTGGCTCACATCGATGACCTTGCCCTCGGCGTCGAGCCGGAACCGCACCGCGGTCTTCTCGTCGCCGGTGTGGTCGAGCGTGAACTTGTTGTCGAAGACCACCTGAGCGGTGGGATTGAGCTTTTGCACCTTCACATTGGCGGTCACCGGCTCGCCCGTCGTGGCGACGAAATGCGAGACATTCACCGTGTATTCGCCGGGGACGATGCCCCGCAGCGTGACGATCTCCTCGCGGATGGGCGAGGCGATCTTCTTGCCGTTGACCATGATGAAGTCATTGGCCCCGCCGCGGTCGTCACGATCGAGGGTGAGGAAGCCGGCCTCGCGATGGCGATACCAGGCGATGTTGCCGGCGGGATCCTGCACGAACAGGTCGAGATCGTCGGGGTGATTGTCCGGCCAGTCCAGTGTGATCATGAACTCGGCCTTGGAGTCGATCTTGCCCTCCTTGGCATCGGGCGAAACCGCGAGCAGCGCGAGGAAGAACAGGAAGGCGACCACCTGGAGCGCCTTGAACAGCATCACGCCCAGGGGATCGAACGGCTCCTCGCGCGGATAGAGGCCGAAATCATCCATCATGACGGCATTCCGGCGCCCTTGATGTCAGATCCCTTGCGCTCGAGAACCGGCGTCACATAGGTCTCGGTCAGCACCACCGCGTCCGAGAATACCCGCTGGGTCGCGGCATCGAGCATGTAGTACTGGATGCGGACCAGGATGGAGCCGACGAGGCCCGCGAGCGTCGTGTACATGGCAACCGCCATGCCGTCGCTCATCAGCCCCATCGAGGAGCGCATCGCGACCTTGTCGGCGGCATCCAGCCCCGCAATCGGCGCCAGCATGATGATGAAGCCGATGATGGTGCCGAGCAGGCCGAGCTTCATCAGCGTGTCGGAGACGAAGGCACCAAAACCGTTGGAGCCGCGCAGTCGGTCGGCAAGCGTCCGCAGCAGCAGCGTCTGGTCGACCGGACGGTAATCCTGCGCTGCAGCTTTCGTCACCAGGCTTTCGATGTGATCGCGCACCAGCCCGCGCGGCAGCGCGGTGGCGCGCGCATCGAGCATTTTGCCGCCATCAGGCGCTGCGAGCACCGCGCGGCAACGCCGTGCGGCCGCGCCTTCCCGGGCAATCGCCCGCGTGCGCAGGAAGCAATGGCCGCAGGTGACGAGATAGAGCGCCGCGATCACGCTCGAGATGTAGGTCCGGTCCGAGGTCAGCATCAGATGGATCAGGCCGAACCGCCACAGCAGCACGACCGCGAAGATCGACAGCCCGGTGAAGATCATCCAGAACAGCAGCGCGCTACGCTCGGATGGGTCGGCAGTCGAGCCCGCGATCGGTCCAATCGTCATCGAACTCATGCTGCACCGCTCCCGACTTGCAGGGATTGCCTGCGATGTCTCCATCCCGATTAGATCAGAGCCGCCGCGTCAGGTCCAAAGACTCATGCCCAATCCGGCTTGGGAAATTTGCCCGAGCTGCAATCCGGCCGAACGGCGCAATTGGCAAGGCGCGGCGGCGTTGTTAGGCTGAGCTTATCAAACTTTGGGGTGATCGCATGCGCCTCGTGCTTCAGCTTGTCGCCCGCCTACTTCTCATCGTTGCGCTTTGCCTGGGCGCGGCAACCATATGGGCCACGTTCGATGCCTATCGCAGCGTCGACCGCGCAACGGCGGCCTCCGCGCAGCGGGTCGCGCAGGCGCTTCAGGGCCTGTACTGGCATGAACTGTTGCTGCGCAGCAGCAGGATGCGCGAGCATCTCGTGCCGGTTCCGGAATGGCGCACGCTGGAGACGGTGAAGCTGATTGCGCCCGGTGTCTGCGTCGAGTTCCAGCCCGCCACCGCATTCGAGAAGCCGCTCTGCGGCCAGAGCCAAGGGATCGGCCGGACCCCGCCGCGCTGGTTCGCCGCCATCGTTCCGACCTTCCTCGGCAGCCATGCCGAGGCGGTGCGCCCCATCAGCCCGCGGGCCGCGGCCGCCGGCACGGTGGTCGCGACGCCGGACGAAGCCGCCTCCATCTCGCTCGCCTGGGAGTATATCCTCAACGTAACAGACGTTGCGCTGCTGATGGCAGCGGCAATCGCGCTGCTCGCATCGCTTGCGATCGCGCACACGCTGGCGCCGGCACGCGCCATCGTGACCGCCCTGCAACGCATGGCGCGCGGCCAGTATCGCACCAGGCTGCCGCGCTTCCGCTCCATGGAGCTGGCGATGATCGGGACCGCCGTCGATGCGCTCGGCAGCCGGCTGGAAGAGGCCACCGAACAGCGCGCCGCGCTGACGCGGCGCCTGATCGAGATCCGCGACGACGAGCGACGCGCGCTCGCGCGCGAACTGCATGACGAGTTCGGACAAAATCTCTCCGCCATCCTGGCGTTCGCCAACACGATCGAGATGGCAAGTGCGAAGGAGCAAAAAGAGATCGGTATCGCGCAGGATGCGCGCATGATCTCGCAGGCCACGCACCAACTGATGGCCTCGCTCCGCGATGCGCTGAAGCGCTTGCGTAATCCGCTGCCCGAGGAACTCGGGCTGGAGGCAAGCCTCGTCAACCTCGTCGACAGCTGGCGCTCACAGAGCGCGACGCAGCCGACGATCCAGCTCGACCTCAAGGGCGATCTCACCGACATCAGCGGCCCGGCCGCGACCACTGCTTATCGCGTCGCCCAGGAATGCCTGACCAACGCGCTGCGCCACGGTGCTGCGCGCGAGATCTCGTTGCACGTCGAACGTTGCGCGGGCGAGGACAATGCGCTGCTGATCCGCGTCGAGGACGATGGCGGCGGCGATGCGGCGCGGGTCGAGCGCTCCGCCGGCTTCGGCCTCACCGGCATCCGCGAGCGCGTCGCGGCGGCCGGCGGCTCGCTCTCGATCCTGCCTGCAAGGCGCGGGCTCAGCGTCGCTGCGACGATCCCGCTCGCCGCGTGAGGCCGTCATGAGCGATGTCGCGGCAACAGGCATCTCCGTACTCCTGGTCGACGACCATCCGATCGTCCGCCAGGGCTACCGGCGCGTGCTGGAAAGCCAGGGCGATCTCCATGTCGTGGCGGAAGCCGACAACGCCGCGGATGCCTACGGCGCCTTCAAAATTCATGACCCCGATGTCGTTGTGATGGACATCTCGATGCCGGGCGCCTCAGGGCTGGAGGCGATCCGCAACATCCGCGCGCGCAATCCGCGGGCCCGCATCCTCGTCTTCACCATGCACAACGAGGCCGTGCTGGTGAAAGCGGCCTTCAATGCCGGCGCTTCCGGCTTCGTCACCAAGAGCAGCGCGCCTTTCACGGTCGTCAACGCGATCCGAAGCGTCGCGCGCGGTGAGCGCGCCATGAGCGACGACATCGCACATGTGCTGGCCGAGGACAGCCTGTCGGCGGGTTCAGTGCTGGATCAACTCGGCGAGCGCGAGATCGAAATTCTGCGCCAGTTCGCCGGCGGCGCCACGACCGAGCAGATCGCGGCGCAGCTCAATCTCAGCGTCAAGACGGTCCAGAACTACCACTATCTGATCAAGACCAAGACCGGCGCGCGCACGGACGCGCAACTGGTGCGGCTGGCGGCGAGTTGCGGGCTAACGCGGATTTAGCAGCAGGACGGCCGGATTCCGCGCCTTTCTTAAATCTGCTGAACCAGATGGAACGCAGACCATCCGCCTCAGGTTAATGGCAGAGTGGAGGAGCAGCGAAATGAGTAAGGCTCATCACAAGGCAGTCGACCATCCTTCGATCATCACCGTAGGCGACCTCATCGACCAACTTTGCCGCTTGCCTGATACGGCGGTCGTCCATTTCTACTGTCCTATGCTCGATCAGGAGCTGGCATTCCACCGCTTGCGAAAGCGGTCGAGGGATGCGGTCGAAATCGCGGTCAGCGCATATAAGGAGAGCCCGCCGGTCGTACCGTCGGTCGATGGTGCTTTTCAGCCGCGACGGCACAGCGCATCCGCGCGCTCGCTTCGCGACGATACTCTGAACAAGAGGGTGAGCTAGTCGCGTCGTTTAGGCCTTCAGCCCGCGCAACAACAGCGCGAGCGTCGCGTCGACGCGCGCCGGCAAATCGGCGTCCTTCCACTCGTCGGCGTGGGCCGGATGATGGAAGCGGCAGGTCGTGTCGAATAGCGCGCGCGCCGTCGTCTTGACGTCATCAGCCGCGAACTCGCCCCGCTTGACGCCGTCGGCCAGGATCGCCGCGATCTGGCCGATCATGGTGTCCTTGTGGCACTTGACGGCCGCGCAGGCTTCGCGCGCCAGCGTTAGATAGGTCTCGAACATCTCGGGGTCGTCGAGCACGCGCGAGCGCTTGGCCGCGAACAGCGTGCGCAGCCAGCGATCGAGCCTGTCGGGCGCGGGGCCCTGCTCGTTCGCAATCGCCAGCAGCGGTGCATCGATGCGGTCGAGCCAGCGTTTGGCGACGGCCTCGCGCAGCGAGGCCTTGCTCGGGAAATGGCGATAGACGCTGCCGTGGCTCACATCGAGCGCACGGGCAACGTCGACAACGGTGGCCTTGGCAAGTCCGTAGCGCCGCAAGACGTCCTCGGTGACTTCGAGGATCCGCTCCGGCGTCAGGACAACAGCTTCGTTCATGCCAGCACCATGTTCCCGTTCAGGGTCCAGTTTCCGGCGATGGATGCTTACCGAAGCGCCCATACCGGTCGGTTCGGAAAGCTCTCGCCTAGAGCATGATCCGGAAAAATGTGTAGCGGTTTTCCGACAAGATCATGCTCAATTCTTAATGAGGCAGTTTTGCAGCCTGCGCCGCGATCTGGCGCGCGACCAGTAAATTGAGCCAATGCCCAATCGTCCCGGTGAAGTTGATGATTTCGGCAGTCATTGTCGTAAGTCTCCATTCGTCCGCGGTGCCCGCCCCAAATTTCGCGCCTCGATCCGCAGATGTTTCGGATCTCGGGCTCCCCGGGAGGGCTGACCACGGGACGCCCAATCGGAGCGTCCGAGAACGGATATACACGTCTCGCTGACAGATTTCAATATCTGTCAGTCAATGATCCGTGATTGACAGTTAATATTTGCCGGGCGCCGCTGCCAGCCTGCAAGGCGACGGCGGCATCCGTGCGGACGATAATACCTATTCCGACCGATCATCCCATGCCACCTTGCCGCGCCGCCTGTTTCGCCCTCCCCCTCTGCCAAATCACGGCGTAGAAAGCATCCTTGCCGGCGCCACGCCCCCAAGGCTGCCTTACAAAGAAAAAAACGGATTCAAACCCATGCCCATCGTCAACCGCATTGCCGCCCTCTCCGACGAAATGGCCGCCTGGCGCCACGACTTTCACGAGAACCCGGAGCTGCTTTACGAAGTCCATCGCACCGCCGGCATCGTCGCCGACAAACTGCGCGAGTTCGGCTGCGACGAGGTGGTGACGGGCATTGGCAAGACCGGCGTCGTCGGTGTGATCCGCGGCCGCAAATCCGCCTCCGGCAAGGCGATCGGCCTGCGTGCCGACATGGACGCGCTGCCGATCATGGAAACCTCGGGTGTGTCCTACGCCTCGAAGATCCCCGGTAAGATGCACGCCTGCGGTCATGACGGTCACACCGCGATGCTGCTGGGCGCGGCCAAGTACCTCGCCGAGACGCGCAATTTCGACGGCACCGCGGTCATGATCTTCCAGCCCGCCGAGGAAGGCGGTGGCGGCGGCAAGGCCATGGTCGAGGACGGGCTGATGACGCGCTGGAACATCGACCAGGTCTACGGCATGCACAATATGCCGGGTCTCGCCGAAGGCCATTTCGCAACCACACCCGGCCCGCTGCTCGCCTCCTCCGACAACATCCAGATCACCGTCCGCGGCAAGGGCGGCCATGCCGGCGCCACCCCGCACCAGGCGATTGACAGCGTCCTGATCGGCTCGCAGATCGTGGGCGCGCTGCAATCGATCGTTGCGCGCAACGTCAATCCTCTGCAGTCGGCGGTAGTCTCGATCACGCAATTCCACGCCGGCACTGCCTTCAACATCATCCCCGAGACCGCCGAGCTCAGCGGCACCGTGCGCACGCTCGATCCTGAGGTGCGCGATCTCGTCGAGCGCCGGATCGGCGAAGTCGCCGACAGCGTCGCCCGCGCCTATGGCGGCTCGGCGGAGACGAGGTACACGCGGATGTATCCGGTGACCCTGAATCACGCACGCGAGGCTGGCGTCGCGGCCGACGTCGCCCGTGACATCGTCGGCACCGATCGCGTCAACGACCGCATCATCCCGATGATGGGCGCGGAGGATTTCTCCTTCATGCTGCAAGAGCGCCCCGGCGCGATGGTGCTGGTGGGCATGGGCGACAGCCCGGCGTGCCACCACCCGGCCTACGTCTTCAACGACAATATTTTGGGCCACGGCGCCTCGTTCTGGGTGCGCCTGATCGAGACGGCGATGCCGGCATAAAACGTCTGTCGGGTGGGTTGGCCCGCGGCCGCGCGAAGCGCGCTCCGCTGGCACGACCCACTTCGATGCTACGCCTGCACCACCTCGTGCCGCATCACGAACGGCGCGAGCAGCCGATGCACCTCGCCGGCGACGACCTCGCGCTGATCGGCCGGCAAACCCGCAAGCGTCACCGTCGCGATCGAGCCGTGGCTACCATGAGCGCCGACTTTCACCGTACAGTCGATGCCACGCTCGTTGAGCGGCAGCAGCACCTTGGCGAACACGCGCTGCGCCGCGTCCCAGCGCAGCTGCGGCTTGAACACCTTGCCGACGCCCGTCACCGGCATCGGGTCGATCGGAATGACTTGCACCGGAACGGCGGCGCGCTCCGGCGTGCGCTCGCGCACCCAGGTTTCGAGCTCGCCCGGCTCGACTGACGCGCCGGGCTTCAGCTGCACATAGCCGACCGGCAGCTCGCCGGCGTAGGCATCGGGCTGGCCGACCACCGCGGCAAAGCCGACCGCGGGATGACGGAACATGATCTCCTCGATCGGCGCCGGATCGATGTTATGGCCGCCGCGGATCACGAGATCCTTGGCGCGGCCGGTGATCCAGAGATAGCCGTCCGCGTCCAAGCGGCCGAGATCGCCGGAATTGACCCAGACCTTGTCGACGAAGGCGCCCTTGTTGTGGGCATCGTTGAGATAGCCGCCGAACACGCCGGGGCCGGCCATGATGACGACGCCGATCTCATCCGGCTTGCAGTCGCGGATCAAATGACCGTCGGCGTCGAGCTGCACGATGCGCACGCGCGCATAAGGCATGGGAAGACCGACTGAGCCGAGACGGATCGGCCGCGACGGATAAGCCAGCGTATGCACGCTCGAGGTCTCGGTCATGCCGTAGACCTCGACGACGGGCAGCTTGAGCTTTTCCTGGATTGCGGAGCCCACCGCGACCGGGATCGCCGAGCCACCGCCGGCGGCGTATTTCAGGCTGGATATATCGGCATTGCCGGGCGGCACCGCGAGCGTTGCGGCGAGCACCGTCGGCACGCTCGACAGCGCCTCGACCTTGAAGCGCTCGACCAGGCGCCAGATGTTCTTCACGGCGTTCGAATTGCGCCAGCCGCTCGGCGACAGCACGACCAGCGAGCCGCCGGCGGACAGCATCAGCAACACCTGCGTCAGCGATCCCCCGACATGAAACAGGGGCATGCCGAACAGCAGGTTGGCGCCGGGCTTCGCCTTCAGCAAAAGATTGAGCGCCCAGGCCTGATAGACTTGGTTGGCGTGGGTATGCCGCACCAGCTTCGGGGTGCCGGTGGTGCCGCCGGTATGGAAATAGGCGGCGATGTCGCTACCGAGAATCTTGCGCCCGCTGACAAGCCGATCGGCCGGCTGCTGCTTGATCAGATCGTTGAACGCGAAAATACCGTTCGCGGGATCGCCGCCGCCGGCCACCTGTACGATCGCCTTGAGATGCTTGAGCTGCGGGCGGATCTGCTCGACCTTCTGCCAGATGTCGGTGCCCGGCATCGGCCCGAGCGCCACCAGGATCTTCGTGTTCGCCGCTTCCAGGATTTCCGCGATCTGGTGCGGCTCGAGCAGCGGGTTGACGGGATTGGCGATGCCTGCGGCCTCCGCGCCGAACAGCGTCACGAAGGCATCCGGCAGCAGCGGCAGCATGAAGGAGATGACATCGCCCTTCTCCGCGCCGAGCGCGTGAAACATGTTGGCGGCCTGCGTGACGCGCGCGATGAAATCGCGGTAGGTGACTACGACAGGCGTGTCGGCCGGATCGGCATTTTGCAGAAACTGGATCGCGGCGCCGTCGGGGTTGCGCGCGGCACCAAGCCTGATCGCGTCATAAGTGCTCTCGGCCGCGACCCGATCGGCATACGGGACCTGCTCGAAGGCCCGGACCTCCTCGTCCGTCGAGAGCTCCGGATAGTCGTCGCCAATGAGCCGATCAAGCGCGTGGATGCCCGCCATGGAATTCCGTCCTCCCCCAGGTGTCGTCCCCTCGCCGCCTGTCTTTTGACAATTGGTGCGGTGGGGGCGCCGGCCGATGGCCGAGCGGAACCACAATGATGGATGATTTGGCGTTCGTCCATTGCCTACCGGCTGCGACGATTGACCTCGCCCGAGAGGCGTTTGAACCTCCGCGCCTGATCGGGGGACCAAGGACTGGCAAAGGACTCATCGGCCCAGCGTCCTGCCGCAAGACTCGAGGTGATCATGACCACGCCCCCGCGCGACCGCGCCACACGGATGATGCTTGCGTTCGCCGTGACGTCGGCGATCTCGGCGTCGACGATCGCCCTGCCGCGCGCGGCGCTCGCCGAAAACCAGTTCGACAAGATGCGCGCCAAGATCGCGGCCTTCGTCGGCGACAAGATGGAAAAGCTGGGCGGGTCGCGCATCATCCACAAGGTGGACAGCGACGCCTTGCGCGAGAGCGTCGTCACGGATCTGCGCGACGAGGTCTACAAGGACTTGCACGACGGCCATATCGCGTTCTCCAATCTGGCGATCCGCGACGGTGGCGTCGACGTCAAGATCGCGGACGCCAAGGGCCGCGACCAGCTCGCCCGCATGCTGGCATCGGCCGCCGCGGGCGTACCCTCGCATGCGGTCGCCATCACAGACGGCAGCGACGGAGCGGTCAGGCTCGCGCCGACCGATGCCGCATCCGCGGCGCGGCTGCACGAGCTCGTCGAAAATTCCATCGCCATGATCGAGCAGCGCCTCAAGGATGCCGACGTCAAGCTTGCCAGCGCGGTCCCTGACGGGACTGACCGCATTCGCATCTTCCTGCCCGGCGTGACCGATCCCGAGCCCGTCACCGCGATCTTCTCTCGGCGGGTCAAGGTCAGCCTCCGTCAGGTCGATCTCTCGATGACGGCGGAGCAGGCGCAATCCGGAACGCCGCCTGAGGGCACGGAGGTCTTGCTCGGGTTCAAGGACAAGAAGCCGTATTTGGTCGCCAAGGAAAGCGCGCTTGACGGCGAGGACGTCAGCGATGCCGCGCCGAGCTTTGCCCCGGGCACGAAGGATCCGGTCGTCTCGTTCCACTTCAACGGCCGCGGCACACGGCGTTTTGCCCATCTCACGGAAGAGAATATCGGCAAGCCCGTCGCCATCGCACTCGACAACACCGTGATCTCGGCCCCTGTCATCCGCGAGCCCATCACCGGTGGCTCGGTTCAGATCTCCGGCAATTTCACGCTGGAGGAGGCCAACAGCGTCGCCATGCAGCTGCGTGCCGGTTCGCTGCCCGGGCACCTGACCCTCGTCGAGCAGCGGGTCATCCAGCCCGGCGCCAAGCCGTAGCCCCACCTGCTGTCCCGATGGCGCTGAGCGCCCCTCCCGGACGCTGACGGCCCACCGACGGCGCCCCGAATCACGGGGGCGGCCCGATCATGCGCACAACGAACGGGCAATTGCCGAAACGACGGTTCAGGCTAAAATTTGCCTGTTGCGGAGCGGCGACCGAAGGTTTCATTCAAGCGGTCGTCATTCGATTTCGGCTATAGGTGGCGAACCTACCGACCAGGACTGAAGGCCTTACGCAGGGATAGTACCATGCCGTCCGGCAGCGCAGACATCTCCTCGATCCTCGACCGCATTCTCGATGCGGCCACGGACAATCTCAGGATCGCGAAGATCCTGGTCCAGATGGGCCTTGACCCCAACAACGTCACCTGGGACGCGATCTTCAACCGGCTGCTCGAGATCTTCGTCCACAACATCACGCTGGCCAATCTGTTCGCGACGATCGGCGCCGGTTTCTTCGTCGCCACCCTCCTGATGCGGACGATGGTGCCCCTGCGCGTCGCCAACATGATCGGCTGCGCGTTCTTCGCCATCTTCGGCGCGCTCTCCGCCAACGTCTCGACGTTCCTGCTCTACCTGCTGATGCTTCCGATCAACGCGCTTCGGCTGCGGCAGATGCTCAAGCTGGTCAAGAAGGCGCGCCATGCGGCCGAGGGCGACATGTCGATCGAGTGGCTCAAGCCGTTCATGACCGAGCGCAAATATCGCCGCGGCGACACGCTCTTCAAGCTGGGCGATTCCGCCCAGGAGATGCTGCTCACGGTCACCGGCAAGTTCCTGGTCAAAGAGATCAATGTGGAAATCGGACCGGGCGCGCTGATGGGCGAGCTCGGCTTCCTCACGCCCGACAACCGGCGCACCGGAACGATCGAATGCATCGAAGACGGCCAGGTGCTTACCATCACCTATGACCGCCTGCTCGAGATCTACTTCCAGGATCCGCAGTTCGGCTATTACTTCCTGGTGCTGACCAGCCAGCGCCTCTTGCAGAACATCGATCGCCTGCAGAAGCAGCTGGCGGCAGCGCGCTCGGCGACCACGAACAAGATCGCCTGATCGCCGCTCAGCTCAGCAGCAGCGCCATGCCGGGATCGCCCTTCTCCATCGCGCGGCGGTAGGCCGGACGTGCACTGACGCGGCCGAGATATTTGACCACGTTCGGGCAGCGCGCGAGATCATAGGGCTGGAAATAGCGCATCGTGGTGAGCGAGAAGCCCGTCATGATATCGGCCGTCGTGAAGGTGCTGCCTGCCAGATATTCGGCATCGCGCACCCGCGCATCGACCAGGTCGAAGGCACGGTCGACACGCGCCCTGATCGCGACCAGCACCGGATTGTCGTCAGCGAGCTTGAGCCGGTTCAGCAGCATCAGCCGACCCATGCCGGCCTGCAGGGTGCCGTTGGCGAAGTGAAACCAGTATAGGAACTGCGCGAAGTCGGGATCATCGGCACGGAGCACGAGACGGCCGTTGCCGTATTTGGCGATGATGTACTCAACGATGGCGCCGGACTCGGCAAGCACGAGGTCACCGTCGGTGATGACGGGCGCCGATCCGATCGGGTGCAGCGCCTTGTAGTCGGCCGGCGCCAGCATGGTGACGGAATCGCGCGCATAGCGCTTCAGCTCATAGGGAATCCCGAGCTCCTCGCAGAGCCAGACGATACGTTCCGATTGCGATTTGCCGAGGTGGTGAACGGTGAGCATGGGCGTCTCCTTACGGCTGCGCATTGGATGAGCCGCGATGTTACATCCTACTCATTGCCAGCGCCGCATGTCACTCTCGTGCCCCGGACGCGGCGCAGCGCCTCTTCAGCGATGCGCCGCAGAGCCGGGGCCATGCGGCCGAGAGCAACATTGTGGCGTGGGTCCCGGCTCTGCGCAGCAGCGTTGCACGCTGCAGCGCGTCCGGGACACGGGACTATTCCTACCCCACCTCGTCCGTCACCATGCGCGTCACGACGCCGTCGCGGCGGATGAAGTGGTGCCAGAGGGCCGCGACGACGTGGAGCGCGATCAAGGCCAGCAGCACATAGGCAAAGAAGATATGCCGATCCTCATAGGCGCCGGCTGCGGCTTTGTCCGGAGAGGTGAACTGCGGCACGTTGAACAGGCCGAAGAAGTCGGAGTAGTTGGGCGAGCGCGCGCCGGAATGCGCCCAGCCCAGCATCGCAACCAGGATGACGACGAGGTAGAGCGCACCGTGGCTGATCCGGGCCGCGATCTTCTGCCAGCGCAAGGACTCAGGCGGCAGCGCCGGCGTCGGGTTGATGGCGCGCCAGGCCAGGCGCAGCACCGTAAGCAGCAGGATCACATAGCCGATGTCGGCGTGGATCGAGCGGTAGAAGAACTTGTCGGCACGCGGTGGGATGTGGTTCATCCACCAGCCGAAGCCGATCATGCCGATGATCGCCAGCGCCAGGCCCCAGTGAAACCACCGCGCAACGCTCCCCCAGCCACTCCCAGTGTTTCTGATCATGTCGGCTCCCGAAAACTTACGGATGTCCCAATCGCTGCGCTGCACGGCTGATAGCGGTGCCGGCGGCTGACGTGAAATTGAATCGTTCCAAACCGGGCGCCGGCCGTCCTCGCCGCAAAACCGCCCCAAAAACCGAATGGTAACCATGGGCCCTTAAGGTAGCGACGTGACCAATTCCCCGACGATCCTGGTATTCGATTCCGGTCTTGGCGGCCTCACCGTGCTGCGTGAGGTCGTGGCGGCGCGCCCGGACGCACATTTTACCTACGTCGCCGACGACGCCTTCTTCCCCTATGGCCATCACAGCGAGGACGAGATCATCGCCCGCGTCGTGCCGCTGATGGGGGAGCTGATCGGCACCCATGATCCTGACCTCATCGTCATCGCCTGCAACACGGCATCCACCCTGGTCCTATCGCACTTGAGGACTGCTTATTCCGTGCCCTTCGTCGGCACGGTGCCGGCGATCAAGCCGGCCTGCGCCCACTCGAAGACCCGCCGGGTCTCGGTGCTCGGTACCAAGGGCACCGTGAAGCGCGAATACACCAAGGCGCTGATCCGCGATTTCGCGCTGGGATGCGAAGTGACGCTGGTCGGCTCGCCCGAGCTGGCCGCGCTCGCCGAACGCGAGCTCAGTGGCCAGGCGATCAGCGACAGCGATATCCTCGCCGAACTCAGCCCCTGCTTCGTCGGCGATGCCGCCGACGCGGGTGGGCGCACCGACACGGTCGTGCTTGCCTGCACGCATTATCCGCTGCTGCTCGACCGGATGAAAAAGCTCGCGCCCTGGCCGGTGGAGTGGATCGATCCGGCGCCAGCGATCGCCCGCCGCGTTTCAGACCTGCTCGGTCCGCGCGGCGACGGCATCGCGCAGTCCGGCGCCGAGATGATCTTTACCTCGAACCGTGTGCATGGCCTTTCCGCCACGCTGACGCCGTTCTTCGGCGGGCGCGCGCTGGCCTGACTTTTCGCGGACACGGCACGCTGCTAGGCTCGCCCTCGTCACCCATGCGCAAGGTCTTAACATGTCGGTCCCCGCAACGCCGCTCAATCGCCTTCGCCAGATGTGGAGCGAGGGCCGCCCCGCTTTCGGCGCGATCGCGACCATCCCGAGCGTGCAGATGGTCCAGATCATGGCGCGCTCGCTGGACTGGATCATCGTCGATCTCGAGCACGGGCCGATCGGGCTCACCGAAGCGCATGCGATGATCGCGGCGACGACAGGCACACCCTGCACCCCGCTGGTGCGGATCGCGGCGAACGAGCCATGGCTTGCGAAAGCGCCGATGGATATCGGCGCATTCGGCATCAATTTCCCGATGATCACCAATCGCGGCGAGGCCGAGAAAGCGGTGCGCAGCGTGCGCTACCCGCCGCGCGGCGACCGACTCTGGGGACCGTTCCACGCGCCGTTCCGCTGGGGCCAGTCGATGCCCGACTACATGGCGTCGGCCGACGACGAGATGATCTGCATGATCACCATCGAGCATGTCGATGCCGTCAACCGCATCGACGAGATCATGGCGACCCCGGGCATCGACGTTGCCGTCATCGGCCCCGGCGATCTCGCCACCTCTATCAACAAGCGCGGCCAGATGGACGACCCGGAGTTACTGGCGCTGATCGCGCGGGCCGAGGCCGGCATTCTCAAAAGCGGGGTGCCGATCGGCGGCGTTGCACGCACCGCCGACCAGGCCAATCAGCTGATTGACCGCGGCTACCGCGCGATTGCGCTCGGCTTCGACTGGTCGCTATTTCAGCGCGGCATCATGGCGGCCTTCGAGGGGATCAAGCGGTAAGCAGCAAGGTTTGTACCGTCGGCGGCACGACCTGCAAGGCTGCGGTTCATGGCACCAAAATATTGAAATATTGACTATTTTTGCCACCGCCAAGCCTGTGCCGGTGGCTTCGGCGATGATCTCGGAGATAAACCCTCTGGCGCCTGGCCGGCTGGTTCGTGCTAGATGGGGGGCAGCGGCCGGCGACGCCCGGGCCTGCCCGTGAATTACGAAAAGTCGAGTGGGGGATGCGCGGAACGGTTCGAAAAATCTCAATGCCGCGCCGCATCGTCATTGATCTGATGCGCGCGTCGGCGGGCGTGCCATTTGTCGCGGTTCGCCGGACCCTCGATATCGGGCGGCTCGCAGCCGCGCGAAGCGCTTTGGCCAGCCGCCCCGCCTGGCCGACGATATTTGCCAAGGCGTTCGCGGTCGT
Source organism: uncultured Bradyrhizobium sp. (assembly GCF_936928535.1). GTDB lineage: Bacteria > Pseudomonadota > Alphaproteobacteria > Rhizobiales > Xanthobacteraceae > Bradyrhizobium. The sequence goes on from NZ_CAKZHY010000093.1 coordinate 198,108, forward strand.
GGCCAAAGAGAACCCGATCCTGCGCACCTCGTATCTGAGATGGCCGTGGTCACGCTTCTACGAACTGCCGCAGACCATCGCCATGATCGTCGTGGCACCGGACGCAACGCCCGATGGCGTGCTGCTGTTTCCGGTCAAGGCGCCGGACCTCGTTCCGTTGCCGGACGCGGACGCCTGGGTACGCAGCGCCAAGACCAGCCCCATCGCGGCGACGCGTTTCTTCCGCAGGACCTATGCGGTCACCCGCCTGCCGCTGCCGCTGCGGCGGCTGGCCTGGTTGCTTGGACTGAATGTCGGCCGCTGGCGGGCCAATTATTTCGGCACTGTCCTCATTACCTCGGTTGCAGCATTTGGAGGCGGCGAATTGGAAGCGCTGGGTCCCACCTCATTCATCCTCAGCTACGACAAGGTCGCATCCGATGGCACGATCAACGTAATGGTTCGCTGGGATCATCGGGTTACCGACGCCGCGGTCGTCGGCGGGGTTTTGTCACGCCTGGAGCAAATCTTGAACGAGATCGCCGATGAGCTGCTAGCCCTTGCCCCGGTCGAACACGTCTCGTCCGACACGGCCCCGCAAGAGTGGATTGGCTCCCGGCTGACCGGCAGCCTCTCAAGATAGTTCACCGATACGCCCTGACGGACCGATCGCAGATCCATGAAAATCCTACGCGGGCGTACAGCATTCGTGACGGGCGCAGCTTCCGGCATCGGTCGCGCAATCACCGTTGCGCTCGCGCAGGAGGGCGTCAATCTCGTCATCACCGACCATGACGCCACAGGTCTGACAGCGACTGAGGAACGGGCAGCGCGAGAGGGCGTCACCGTCACGACCTGTCTTTGCGATCTCACGCAGCCTGCAGAGATCACGGCAATGCTCAACCGTCTGTTCGAAGCCGCGCCGCTGCATATTCTGGTCAACTGCGCCGGCATCGCCGTGTTCGGTCAACAACGCAGCATCAGCGATGCAGACTGGCGCAACCTGATGGCGGTCAACCTGCTGGCGCCGATGCAGATCACCACCGAGCTTCTCAACCGACTGGCGCGCACCGACGAAGCGCATATCGTCAACGTGTCGAGCATTTTCGGACTGGTGCCGGTCCGCGAACTGGCGGCGTATCAAGCCAGCAAATATGGCCTCGTCGGCTTCACGCTTGCCCTGCGCAACGATTATCACCGCGAGAACTTCGGCGTCAGCGTAATTTGCCCGGGCCTGGTAACGACGCCGATGGTCGCGGAAGGCGGCCCGTCCAAGATCTATTCCAAGCGGCCCAGACTCCCCGAGTGGCTCTACACCACTCCTGAGCATGTCGCGGACACGACGATCAAGGCCATCAAGCGCGACAAGGGATTGGTGGTCGTCACGCTGCTCGCGCGTGTGATCTGGCGGCTCAACCGCTTCTTTCCCGGTCTGGTGGATCTGCTCAACCGCGAAAGCTGGCGTTCACGCGGGCCGATCATTCCCCCCGGCGAGACCTGAACTGGAGATCATCGCTTCCGCTGCAAGCGCTCAAGGATGGCCAGTACGGCCGCACGGGGCAGGAAGCGGATCGCCGCAATCGCGACCTTGTTGCCGGCGCCCGGCACGCAAAGTGTGCGCCCCGCCTTCATCGCCGCCCAACCGGCGCGCGCCACATCCTCAGCGTCGAGTTTCGACAGGAGCTTGAACAGCCTCGTCTGGCTCGCGCCGGCAAGCGCCAGGAATGGCGTCCGCAGCGGACCTGGGCACAGACATGTCACGGTGACGCCGGTGCCCTTGACCTCCTGGGTGAGGGACTGGGAGAGGGACACCAGATAGGCCTTGCTTGCAAAATACACCGCCATGCGCGGCCCGGGCGCAAAGCCCGCCACGGATCCGACATTCAGGATACGCCCGCCCCCACGCGCGACCATGGCCGGCAGGACGCGCAACATCAGGTCGGTCGCGGCGCGCGTGTTCACATTGATGATTCCGAGCTGCTGCTCGCGATCCAGCTCTGCGGCCTCGCCGAACAGGCCGAAACCGGCGTTGTTGATCAGGATGTCGCAATGGAGGTTCCGCGCCTCCAGTTCGCGGGCGATGACGTCGCCGGCGTCCGGCCGGGCCAGATCGAGCCCGAGCACCACCACGGAGGTTCCGGAGGGGTCGAGATCGCCCGCCAGCCGCTCCAACTCGGGCAGGGACCGCGCGATCAGGATCACGTTCCGCCCCTCCGCCGCCGCCAGCCTGGCAAATGCCACCCCAAGCCCCGAGGACGCCCCCGTCACCACCACTGCCGGCTGCAAAATCGATCCTTTCGACCCGAAATGGCCCTAAAAGCACTATTCAAGATCACCCATACCGGTCCGCGTACGAATTTGACAGCGGGGCCGATTCTTCCTAGAACCCCGTTGCTCGCGGGCCGATTTCGGCCCGCGAAGCGTTTCGCGACCCGTGGTCCACTCCCTCCAGCTTTGGGGATTGGACCTGTCAGTGCCGGGCTAGCCCGTCACACAGGAGGGCGCGTTTCCTCAAACCATGTACCTGAAGAGGACGCGATGACTAAGCGCAGTGAGGCGAAGTACAAACTCGATCGCCGTATGGGCCAGAACATCTGGGGCCGCCCGAAGAGCCCCGTCAACCGCCGCGAATACGGTCCCGGCCAGCACGGCCAGCGCCGCAAGGGCAAGCTCTCGGACTTCGGCGTGCAGCTCCGCGCCAAGCAGAAGCTGAAGGGCTACTACGCCAACATCAGCGAGCGTCAGTTCCACGGCATCTATGTCGAGGCGAGCCGCCTCAAGGGTGACACCGGCGAGAACCTGATCGGCCTGCTGGAGCGTCGTCTCGACGCGGTCGTGTACCGCGCCAAGTTCGTCTCGACGATCTTCGCGGCCCGCCAGTTCATCAACCACGGCCACATCAAGGTGAACGGCCGCAAGGTCAACATCTCGAGCTACCAGGTCAAGATCGGCGACGTCGTCGAGGTCAAGGAAGCCTCCAAGCAGCTCGCTCACGTTCTCGAAGCCAGCCAGCTTCCCGAGCGCGACACCCCCGACTATCTCGAAGTCGACCACGGCAAGATGACCGCCAAGTACGTGCGCATCCCCGGCCTCTCCGACGTGCCGTTCCCGGTACAGATGGAGCCCCATCTGGTCGTCGAATTCTATTCGCGCTGATAGCTCGGCAGAACGACATTCAAAGGCCCCGGTTTCCGGGGCCTTTTTGTTGTGGTAATATGCCCTTGATGTCGCATACGACCGATCAGCTCGCCAATATCACTCCCTCGGCAACACCGACCGAAGCCGAGCTTGAGGCGTGGGCCAAGCTGCCCCGTGATGAGCAGGTCCGCCGATATCAAGCGCTGTTCGCTCAGCCCGATTGCAACACCTTCACCTCGGACACGCCGGACGACATCCTCGCCGCCGCGCGCCAACGCGTCGCGCAACGCCGCCATGGCTGAGTACCGGTTATCGGCGCGTACCCGAACCGACCTGATCGACATCTACGACTTCACCGAGAGCCGCTTCGGCAAATACCAAGCAGAGGCCTATTACGCCGGCCTTATCCGCTCGTTCGGATTGATTGCCGACTTCCCCCTCGTGGGTCAGCCAGTAGATGAACTTGCGTCCGGCTATCGACGTTTCCGCTTCCAATCGCATCTGATTTTCTACACGGTGCAACCCGATCACGTCGAAATCCGTGCCATTCTTCACGGCGCACAAGACATCAGACCGCAATTGTTCGACTAAAGAAATGACGAGTTCAGCCATGCTCTACACCCCTCCCCCCATCGATCCCAAGGCGCCGCCGGTACGCATCAATCTGCTCTCGGACACGCAGACCAAGCCCACGGCTGCGATGCGCGAGGCGATGGCGCGGGCCGAAGTTGGTGACGAGCAGGTCGGCGACGATCCGACCGTGAATGCGCTGTGCGAGCGCGTCGCCGATCTGATGGGCAAGGAGGCTGCCGTCTACATGCCCTCGGGCACGATGTGCAACGTCACCGCGACGCTGGTGCATTGCCGGCCCGGCGACGAGATCCTGGCGCATGAGACCGCGCACATCATCGCCCGCGAAGGCGGCGCGCATGCCGCTATCGGCGGCTTCCAGGTGACGCAGCTCAAGGGCGCTGACGGCCAGTTCACGCCGGAAACGTTCCGCAAGGCGCTGCATCCGCGCACGCGCTACCAGCCGACGCAGCGAGTCGTCAGTGTCGAACAGACGGCCAATATCGGCGGCGGCACGATCTGGAAGAAGGCCGCACTCGACGAGATCGTTGCGATCGCCAGGCAACATGATCTCGTCACCCATATGGACGGCGCGCGGCTGCTGAACGCGACGGTGGCGAGCGGCATCTCGCCGCGCGACATGACCGCCGGCTGGGATTCGGCCTGGATCGACTTCTCCAAGGGGCTCGGTGCGCCGATCGGCGGCGTGCTCGCTGGCACCCGCGAATTCATCGATGCGGTCTGGCAGTGGAAGCAGCGCCTCGGCGGCTCGATGCGGCAGGCCGGAATCTGCGCGGCGGCCTGCATCCATGCGCTCGACCATCACGTCGAGCGCCTTGCCGACGACCACGCCAATGCGCGCGTCCTCGCCCGCGGGCTGTCGCAGATCTCCGGCATCGAGGTACAGGAGCCCGAGACCAACCTCGTCTTCTTCAAGCCGGACGGTGCAGGCGTTGCCGGCGACAAGATGGTCGCTGCCCTCAGGCAGCGCGGCGTGACGCTTGCGATGATGGACGGCCGCATCCGCGCCTGCACCCATCTCGACGTCAATGCGAGCCAGATCGAGGAGACGATCGGCTACATCAGGGAGATCGTCCGCACGGCGTAAGGCTCCATCCGGGCTTCTGTAACGGGCCTTGGTTAGTCAATCCCTTTTTGCGTGAT
>NZ_CAKZHY010000094.1 GCF_936928535.1 uncultured Bradyrhizobium sp.
CCTCACCCGTCTCGCCGCTAGTGCGGCGAGCCACCCTCTCCCACAAGGGGAGAGGATAGGACAGCGCCGCTCCCCACTGGATTGCAATTCTGTCCTGCGCTTCCCCCTCCCCCGTTGAGCAACCCCAAAACTATCTCTAGTCTGGCTCCAACCAAGAACCAGGAGACGCGCCCATGTCCGCTTCGCGCGACGACGAATTCGGCTTTGCGCCCGACTATGATTCCCCGATTCCCTATATGCAGCGCACGCGGGATTATTACAGCGCAATCGGCTACACCACGCCGTATCGCTGGGCGCATTACACCAGCGCGCCGTTTCAGCCGCTGAAGAAGCCGCTGGCGCAGTCGCGTGTCACCCTCATCACCACGGCCGCGCCTTACGATCCTGCCAAGGGCGATCAAGGTCCGGGCGCGGCGTATAATGGCGGTGCAAAATTCTACCAGGTCTATGACGGCGACACCTCCAAGCAGCACGATCTGCGCATCTCGCACATCGGTTACGACCGCAAGCACACGTCGGCGACCGACAACGGCACCTGGTTTCCGCTGCCGCAGCTGATGAAGGCCGCCGCCGCCGGCCGCATCGGCGAGGTCGCCCCGCGCTTCTTCGGTGCGCCGACCAACCGCAGCCATCGCGTCACGCTCGACACCGACGCGCCGGAGATTCTGGCGCGCTGCCTCGCCGACAAGGTCGACGTCGCCGTGCTGGTGCCGAACTGCCCGGTCTGCCACCAGACCACTGCGCTGGTGGCGCGGCATCTGGAGGCGAATGGCATTCCGACTGTGATCATGGGCTGCGCCAAGGACATCATCGAGCACGCCGCCGTGCCTCGCTTCCTGTTCAGCGACTTCCCGCTCGGCAATTCCGCCGGCAAGCCGCATGACATCGCCTCGCAGGCGCAGACGCTGGAGCTCGCGCTCAAGCTTTTGGAGACCGCAAGCGGCCCGCAGACCACCCTGCAATCGCCGCTGCGCTGGAGCGAGGACGCCTCCTGGAAGCTCGACTACAACAACGTCGCGCAGCTTTCGCCGGAAGAGCTGGCGCGCCGCCGCGCCGAATTCGACAAGCAGAAGGAGATCGCGCGCGGCAACCGCGCCGCCTGACGTCCTCCAATAACAACGATCATCGGGGAGAGAGACGTGACGAGACCGTTCGAAGGCGTAAGGATCCTGGATTTCACGCAAGTGCTGGCGGGGCCTTACGCCAGCTATCAGCTCGCGCTGTTAGGGGCCGACGTCATCAAGGTCGAGCGGCGCGAGGGCGAGGACATGCGACGCACGCCGCTTTCTCGTGAATGGGCCGAACGCGGCCTCGCACCGGCGTTCCAGGCCATCAACGGCAACAAGCGCAGCCTGACGCTGGACCTGCAAAAGCCCGATGCCATCGCGATCGTGAAGAAGCTGGCCGCGCAGGTCGACGTCGTCATGGAAAATTTTCGCCCGGGCGTGATGGACAAGCTCGGCATCGGCTACGAGGCGCTCTCGGCGATCAATCCAAAGCTGATCTATTGCGCGGTGTCTGGCTTCGGCCAGACCGGCCCGGATCGTTTGCGGCCCGGCTATGACGGCAAGATGCAGGCGCTGTCGGGCATCATGGCCATCACCGGTCATCCCTCGACGGGCCCGACGCGCGCGGGCTTTGCCGTCTGCGACGTGCTGTCGGGCGCGACCGCGGCATTTGCGGTATCGAGCGCGCTGTACCAGCGCGACCACACCGGCAAGGGCCAGCTCGTCGACGTCTCCATGCTGGAGGCGACGATGGCGTTTCTGTCCGGCCAGATCGCGGATTGGTCGGTTGCCGGCCATCGCCAGCAGCTGTCGGGCAATCAGGCCGTGAGCCGCAGGACCACGGCGAACTTGTTCAAATGCGGCGACGGCCACATCCTGCTCGCCGTCAACAATGAGAAGCAGTACCGCGCGTTGATGTCCACGCTCGGCCGCGAGGATACGCTGAGCGATCCGCGCTTCGCCGACTGGTTTTCCCGCAACGAGCACGAGCCTGCGCTGCGCGCAATCATCGAGGAAGCGCTTGCGGCAAAGCCGGCGCGCGAATGGGAGACGATCCTCGAGGACGCCGGCGCACCCTGCGCCAGCATCTGGAAGGTCGAAGAGGTGATCGATCATCCGCAGATCAGGGCGCGCGGTGCCATCCAGGAGCTCGACACGAAATATGGTCGCCTGCGCTTTGCCGGCAGCGGCTTCAAGCTCGCGCATGGCGGCGGCAGGCTTGACCGGATGGCGCCGGAGCTGGGCGCGGATACGGATGCGGTGCTGGGCGAGCTCGGCTTTGATGCGGCGGAGATCGCAGCGCTGAGGGCAAGGGAGATTGTTTAAATTGCCGCTCCCGTAGGGTGGGCAAAGGCGCCCTTGCGCCGTGCCCACGATCTCTTTCGGTCATGAAGAATGCGTGGGCACGCTTGCGCTTTGCCCACCCTACGGCACCGAGCTCGTTCGAAGAGCCTGCGAACTAGATCGCCTTCGCCGCAACCTTCGCAGCAGTGAGGATCTCGCGCCTGATGGTATCGTCCTTCACCGCACGCGCCATGTCGGCCGCGCCGGTCAGGATCGCCAGCAGCGCCAGTGCGCGCGGCCGCGCATGCGTGCCGCGAAAACCCTGCGCGACCAGATCTGCCAGGCGCTCCAACTCACCCTGGTAAACGGCGCGCGTCGCCGCATCCGAACGCGCGACATCGGAGGAAAAGCTGGGAAGCGCGCAGGCCTCATCGAGGCCGACCTCCATCCGCGCACCCAGATAGAAATCAATGAAGGGATCACGCCAAGCGCTGCCGTACTGCGCCTGAAACTGGGCAATGCCGCCGCGCAGGAAGGCGAGCCCGTCCGCGACCGCGAGCCGGAACGCATCGGCCTTGGAGTCGAAATGGGCATAGAACGCGCCCGAGGTAAGGCCCGCCCCCTTTGCGAGCGCGTCCACGCCAGCGCCGCCGAATCCGCCGGTACGGAAGCCGCGCCCGACGGCATCCGCCAGCCGCGCCCGCGCGTCACCATCGCTCTTCTTCGGTCGTGCCATCGCCGATCACCTCTCGATAGCGATCGTTATATTATGCTTGACGAGATAACGATCGTTATGTTTCATATAACGACCGTTATCTTACGGTTCAAAGGGAGACTTCACATGCCTATCCAGATCATCGTTCCCGAAGGTGCGCTGACGCCGTCAGGAGAAGCCGAGGCATTCGGCAAGCTGACCGAGTTGCTGCTGCGGCTGCACGGCCTTACCGGCAACCGCTTCATGACGCCGAACGTGATCGGCGAGGTGACCGTGGTACCGAAGCGGCGCACCTATTCCGGCGGCAAACCCGCGGACATCGCCGTGTTCGAGCTCAAGGTGCCGTCATTCGTGCTCCCGACACAGGAGCTGAAAGACGCCTGGATTTCCGAGGGAACTGCCATCATCGAGAAAGCCGCCGAGGGGCGCATCAGGCGCGAGCACATTTTTGCGAATGTCAGCTACGCCGTCGATGGTGGCTGGGGGATCGGCGGCGAGGCGTTCAGCAACGCCGCGCTCGGATCGGCAGTCGCCGCGGCTTAAAGCGAACAAGTCTAGCTCTCGTAGGGTGAGCGAAGCGAAGCGTGCCCACCATCGCGCATTGAATAAAGAGATGGTGGGCACGGCGCTTTGCGCCTTCGCCCACCCTACGGTACCTGAGCTAGAACAATGAACCCTGCCCGTCATCTGATGACGCAGCCGCAACTTTCCGCACCGCCTTTTTCGGCTTCGCAGCCTCGGCTTCAGCCTCCATCTCCTCCGCGCTGATCGGCAGGAGCAGTTGCTCATCGTCATTGGCGACGCGGTTGACGCGGGTGGAGACCGGGTGCCAGGCGAACTCGCCGACGCGCGGCGCCCTCATCAGTGGCAGGATCGAATCGATCTCGTCGCCACGGCAATCGAGCCAGCGCTCGAAATCGCGCGGGCTGATGGTGACAGGCACGCGGTCATGCAGCGTGGCGAGGTCTTCGCCCGCGGCAGCCGTGACGATCGCGACCGTATCGAGCTCCTCGCCGTTCGGCCCGATCCAGGTTTCGAACACCGCGGCAAAGCCCAGCGGCGCACCGTCGGCGTGATGGATGAAAAACGGCTGCTTGCGGCCGCCCTCTGCTTTCCATTCGTAATAGCCGTCAGCCGGGATCAGCCCACGACGACGCCGAATCGCTTTTTTGAACGCGGGCTTTTCCAGCACCGTCTCGGAGCGGGCATTGATCAGCAGCGTGAATCCCTTGGGGTCTTTGACCCAGCTCGGCAACAGGCCCCAGCGCATCAAGCGAAAATGGCGCGCGCCATTCTCCACCAACACGACCGGAATCGGTTGTGTCGGCGCGACATTGTACCGGTACGGGAAATTCGGCTGCTCGATATAGCCGAACAGTTGCCTTAAGGCCGCGGGGGCCGAAGTTATGACGAAGCGTCCACACATCCTTGCGCCAATATAGGGTCCGTTGAGGTCCTTTTAACCCCGAACGTTAACACTGCGGCCAATGAGCTCAATGGCCTCCCAACCCGCGACGCGCGCACAGACGGGCCCCGAGGCCGTGGCCTGGGCTGAGCGGCTGCGCGTGGCCAACATCAACCCGCGAACCGGGCTTGCCACCGACTATCTCAACCATTTCAATGAAGCCGTGATGCTCCTGGAGATGATCCCGGACATGCCTGAATGCGCCGAGGATTTTCTGACCTGGTCGCCGCTGTCCTATGCCGAGCATTTTACGGCGTCGAATTTCAAGGCGCGGGATCTCGCCATCGAAGCCTATGAGAAGGCCGAACCGTCCGTGCGCGCCCAGTTCGACCACATCACCGACACCATGACCTCGATCCTGACAGCGGTCGGCTCGGCCATGCGGGAGGTCGAGAAGGACACGACCCGCGTTCGGCTGGCCGAGCAGGCGACGGCTTGGGTCAAGCCGCTGATCGCAGCTTGCGGCGGCATCATCAACGGCGGCGCAGAAGCCGACGTCGACACCATCATGGCGAATTGAGCCGTGCCTGCGGTCATTCAGCCCACCCATCCGCAGATCGCCGTCAGCGCGGCGATCTTCCGCGACGGCAAGGTGCTGCTGACGCGACGCGCCCGATCCCCCGCCAAGGGCTTCTATTCGCTGCCCGGCGGCCGGGTCGAATTCGGCGAATCGCTGCATCAGGCCCTGAGCCGCGAGGTCGACGAGGAGACCGGGCTCGCCATCGAGATCGTCAGCCTTGCCGGCTGGCGCGAGGTGCTGCCGGCCGCACCCGGTGCCGGCCATTACCTGATCATGTCCTTTGCCGCCCGCTGGGTGGCACGGGAACCGTCCCTGAACGACGAACTCGACGATTTCAGGTGGATCGCCCCGGACGCGCTGGCGAGCCTTCAAGACCTCAAGCTGACCGGGGGGCTGGAGGAGATCATCCACTCCGCCGCCCGCCTGATCGGCCCCTGACGGCCCGCCTTGCGTCCACAGCCCTGAGGGGGCATACAGCCCGCCGATGTCGACGCGATTGCTGGCCATTTTTGCCCTGATCCTCGCCTGCGCCTCTGCGCCCGCCCGGGCTCAGGACGCGGCAGCGCCGTTCGACGGCGATTTGCAGCGGCTGGCCGAGATCCTCGGCGGCCTGCACTATCTGCGTGGCATCTGCGGCTCCAACGAGGGCAGCAAATGGCGCAGCGAGATGCAGGCGCTGATCGATGCTGAAACTCCGGCCGGCGAGCGCCGCACCCGCATGATCGCCGCCTTCAATCGCGGCTATAACGGCTTCCAGCAGACTTACCGAAGCTGCACGCCGGCGGCGACGGTGGCGATCCGCCGTTACATCGAGGAAGGCTCGAAGATTTCGCGGGATCTGACGGCGCGTTACGCGAACTAGAGTCTCTCTTGGTCATTCCAGGGCGCGACGAGGTCGCGAGCCCGGAATCTATTCATCCACCGTCAACGCCGGCCAATGGATTCCGGGTTCGCGCTACGCGCGCCCCGGAATGACGGAGGGCGGGAACCCTGTCATCGACTTTGTTCACAGCCGTTAACCGTTCTTAAAGATGTGGCCTAGCGGTCGTTAATGCGCGTGCTAAACCTTCTCGCGCAGCGCATCGCCGTGGATCGCGCCCCAGCCCTGATCGAGTTTCATGAGCCAGCCGATTTCCTACGCCCCCGCCCGCGCGCCGCTGCCCGATCACGAGCAGAAACAGGCCGCCCTGAGCTACCTGAACGAGGCCTGGGCCGAAGCGCGCCATGACGGCGTCGATGGCGATTGCCTCGCGCAGGCTAGCCTGTTCGCGGCGCTTGCCGAACTCGTCGGCACCTACGGGGAGGACGCGGTGGCGAAATTCGTCGAGGGCTTTCCCGCCCGCATCCGCAATGGCGAGTTCTCGGTCAGCCTCGCACGGCAGTAAGCCGCGCTTCGAAATAGACCCCGCCTCGCGGGCAGGGTCTCAAGGCTCGACCTTGAGCGTCGCTTTCATGTTGGGATGATAGCGACAGTAATATTCGACCGTTCCAGCCTTCTTCAGAACTGACGTCGCCGACTTGTTCGGCGGCAGCGTCACGTCGAAATCGCCATTCTTCGCGGTGGCGGTGTGCGCGAAGGCGTCCTTGTTGACCCAGGTGATGGTGTCGCCGACCTTCGCCGACATTTCGGCCGGTGAGATCACGAGATTCTCCATCGTGATCTCGATGGTCGCGGCGTGCGCCGGGACTGAGATCGACAGCAAGGCGGCTGCAAGCACGCTCGCAGCGAGGCGTCCCGGCGTCATCGCACGCTCCTACTTCAGCTGGGCCGCGACATGCTCGGCGTGCTGCTGATGGCCCTGAAATATCTTCAGGCCCGTTTGCAGCAGGCTCTTCAGCTCGGCATTGCTGGCGGAAGGAATGAGCTGGGTCTCCAGCGCACCATTGACCGTCTTGTGGTAGGCGACCTCATTGGCGACATAGGCCTTGTCGAACGCAGCGCCATCCAGCTTGTCGAGTTCGGCCAGCTCGTCGCTTGCCTGCTTCGACAACGCCTTGCTGGTGTCGTTATCCTCGGGCGTGACGTTCAGCTTCTTGACCAGCGCGAGCGCCTGCTTGTTGACCGCCTCATGGTCGCGCAGCATGTCCGCGGCGAATGCCTTGACGTCCTTGTTCCTGGCCTTCTTCTGCGCCTGCTTGGCCGCGTTGATATCGATCACGCCCGCGGTGTAGGCGATGTGGGCGATCTGCGGGTCGGTGAGCTTGTCGGCCGCGCGCGCAGCTTGCAGCAGCACGGGGCTGGACAACAGAATGGCTGCGGCGAGCGCCGCGCTCCAACGGATGAACATGGTTTGACACTCCTGTGCTGCCGATTTGCCGGCGTTGCTTCACAGGAATTGGATGGGCGCTTCGCGCAAACGTTCCCGAAAAAATCAGCCGCCGCTTCCGAGGCGCTCGAGCACCGCCTCGGTCAGCCGCTCGCAGCGCCAGCCGGCGAACGGAAACGCGTCCATCATGACAGGGCCGATCTCCTTCTCGACGATCTCGCGCAGCATGGTGCGGGCGCGGTGCAGCCGGGTCTTCACCGTCTCCGGCTTCACGCCGAGCAGATCGGCGGTCTCCTCGATGTTCATTCCCTCCATGACGCGTGCGACGAAGACCATACGGAATACTTCCGGCAATTCGTCGATGGCGCGCTCGACGACGCGCTGGATTTCACGTTGGGCCATGGTCCTTTCCGGATCGCCTGCGGGAGAAACGGGAAATTTGATGATCTGCGCCGCGAGCGCGGCTTCGCCGACCGTGCCAAGCTCGACATGCGGCCGGGCGCTGCGCGCCCGGCCCAGCGCCTCGTTGATGGCGATGCGGGACAGCCAGGTCGACAGCGCGGACTCGCCCTTGAAGCCGTCGAGATGGGTGAAGGCGCGGACATAGGTCTCCTGCACCACATCCTCAGCCTCGCTGTCGCTGCGCAGGATGCCGCGCGCGAGCCGATAAAGCCTGCGGTTGTTGGCCTGCATGATCTCGCGCAGCGCAGCCTCATCCCGGCTCCGCGCGCGGTTGATCAGCTCGGCCTCCGACGTCCTGACGTCCCGGGTCTTGGCGCCGGCGGACAGGCCGGCTGCGGTCCGTGGCATGGCGATTACCTGCTCATTCTCGGTGGTTCTGGACATTGGATGCGGGCCTGCAGAAAAGGTTCCCGTTTTCTTGCTCCTAATCCGTCTCGATCGGCAGCGACAAGTCCCTCGCCCACTCACCCATGGAGGCATCGTAGAGCGTCAGCTTGTCGTAGCCGAGTTGCACCAGCATCAAGAGGTCGATCGTCGCCGAAATACCGCCGCCGCAATACAGGATCACGTTCTTGTCGCGCGTGACGCCTGACGCGGTGAATTTCGCTTCGGCATCGGCGAGCGTCGTCAGCGTCTTGTCGGCCTTGAGAAGCGTTGCAGCCGAGACGTTGACGCTGCCGGGCACGCGGCCGGGCCGACCGTAACGGCTCGGCTCGAGTCCCCGGTGAAATTGCGGCCCGAGCGCGTTGACGGTGACGGTCGCGGGATCGCCGATCCGCGCTTTCACGAAATCCTTGTCGACGAAGAAGCCGGCGCGCGGGCTCGCCTTGAAGGTCGTCGCCGGATAGCCCTTCGGCGCACCTGTCTCGACCGCCCGTCCCTCGTCCTTCCATTTGTCAAAACCGCCGTCGAGCACGCGCGCGTCGACGCCGAGCGAACGCAACATCCACCAGAACCGTGTCGACCACATCATGGTGCCGATGCTGTAGAGCACGATGGTCTTGCCGGCATCGAGCCCGTGACGGCGGAAGGCGGCCTCGAGTTGGGCGACACCGGGCATCATGAAGAACTGCTGCGCGGAGGTGTCCGAGAACTCGCCTTGCAGGTCGAGGTAATCGGCACCGGGGATATGGCCGGCGGCGAACGTCTTGTCGCCGGGGACGGCACGGTACGGCACGTCGCTTCCCGGCGGGACCGGCTCGTTGTAGGTGGTGCAGTCGTAAAGGCGGAGGTTGGGATCGTCGAGGATAGCGGCGAGTTGCTCGGTGGTGATGAGGGGTGATGGCTGGGACATTGGACTCTCCCAATTTGAGCTTGCGTTTCGAGGCACACTGTCATTGCCCGCGACGGCGGGCAATCCAGTATCCCAGAGGCGGCACTGGTGTACTCCAACCATCGCCACGGAGTACTGGATGCCCCGGTCTATACATCGAGCCGGGGCATGACAGCAGAGCAAGAAGCTGAACCCAGCTTCCTACTGCTTCAGCGTCTCCAGAAACCGCACCGGCGCGCCCTGCGAGGCCGTCACCAGTTCGCCCTGCCACATCACGCGACGGCCGCGGATGAAAGTGCCGACGGGCCAGCCTGTCACGCGGACGCCGTCATAGGGCGTCCAGCCGGCCTTGGACGCGACCCATTTGTTGGTGATGGTCTCGCTGCGCTTCAGATCGACCACCGTGAAATCGGCGTCGTAGCCGGCGACGATGCGGCCCTTGCAGGCCATGTTGTAAAGACGCGCGGGGCCGGCGCTGGTGAGATCGACGAACCGTGCCAGCGAGAGCCGGCCCGCATTGACGTGATCGAGCATCAGCGGCACCAGCGTCTGCACGCCGGTCATGCCGGAGGGCGAAGCCGGATAGGTCTTCTGCTTCTCTTCCAGCGTGTGCGGGGCGTGGTCGGAACCGAGCACGTCGATGATGCCCTGCTCGATGCCGCGCCAGATGCCGGCGCGGTGGTCGGCGCCACGCACCGGAGGATTCATCTGCGCCAGCGTGCCGAGCCGCTCGTAGCATTCAGGCGCGACCAGCGTGAGGTGATGCGGCGTTGCCTCGCAGGAGGCGACATCCTTGTGGTCGCGCAGGAACTCGATCTCTTCCTTGGTCGAGATGTGCAGCACGTGGATGCGTTTTCCCGTCTCATGCGCGAGCTTGACCAGGCGCTGCGTCGCCATCAGCGCCGCGGTCTCGTCGCGCCAGACCGGATGCGAGCGCGCATCGCCCTCAATACGGAGGGATTTGCGGTCGTTGAGACGATACTCATCCTCGGCATGGAACGCGGCGCGGCGGCGGATCACCTGAAAGATCCGGCGCAGGCTCTCGTCGTCCTCGACCAGCAGCGCGCCGGTCGAGGAGCCGATGAAGACCTTGACGCCCGCGCAGCCCGGCGCGCGCTCAAGCACCGGCAGGTCCTGCACGTTCTCGCGGGTGCCGCCGATGAAGAAGGCGAAATCGCAGTGCATACGATGATGGGCACGCTTGATCTTGTCGGAGAACGTGGCCTCCGTCACCGTGAGCGGCGAAGTGTTCGGCATCTCGAACACGGCGGTGACGCCGCCCATCACGGCGCTGCGCGAACCGGTCTCGAGATCTTCCTTGTGCTCCAGCCCGGGCTCGCGGAAATGCACCTGCGTGTCCATCACGCCGGGCAGGATGTGCAGGCCCTTGCAGTCGATCACCTCGGCGGCGCTCGCTTGCGACAACGGGCCCAGCTCGGCGATGCGGCCATTGACGATGCCGATATCGCGAACGCCCTCGCCGTCCTGGTTGACGACGGTGCCGCCCTTGAGGATCACATCGAAGCGCTGGGTCATGGCTGAAGGCCTCTCTCATCCCCAAGCGCAGGGCTTGAGGTCTTGTCGTTTATGCCTTGCGGGCTTACGTTCCGGAGCAACATGTCGCAAGAGATTTTCGCATGAAATCAGCGTTTCTTCCCGACCGGGGCGTGATCAAGGTCGCGGGCGAGGACGCACGCAACTTCCTCAACGGCCTCATCACCACCGACGTCGACAGGCTCAAGCCGGGCCTTGGGCGATTCGGCGCGCTGCTGACGCCGCAGGGCAAGATCGTCGTGGACTTCCTGATCACGGAAGCGCCCGCCGGCCATGGCGGCGGGTTCCTGATCGACTGCCCCAAGCCGCTGGCCGATGGCCTCGCCACCAAGCTGAAATTCTACAAGCTGCGCGCCAAGGTGACGGTGGACAACCTCGATCTCGGCGTGCTCGCGGCCTGGGATGGCCAGCCTGCCGCACAGCCGGATCTCGCCTTCGCCGATCCCCGCAACGCCGCGCTCGGCACCCGCATCCTGATCCCGGAAGATCTCACGCGGAAGCTGTCCGATTTGATCGGCGCCGAGCTGGTCGATGCCTCCGAGTACGAGGCTCACCGGATTGCGCTCGGCGTGCCGCGCGGCGGGCTCGATTTCATGTACAGCGATGCGTTCCCGCACGAGACCAATATGGACCGCCTCGCCGGCGTCGATTTCGACAAAGGCTGCTATGTCGGCCAGGAGGTCGTCTCGCGCATGCAGCATCGCGGCACCGCGCGCACCCGCAGCGTGAAGGTGCTGCTCGAGGCTTCCTCCCCCGAGGTCGGCGTCAGTGTCATGGCCGGCGACAAGTCCGTCGGCACGATGGGCTCGTCGGCGAATGGCAAGGGCATCGCGCTGGTGCGTCTCGACCGCGTCGCAGACGCGCTCGACGCCGGCCAGGCGCTGACGGCTGGCGGACTCACGCTGAAGCTGGCAGAACCCGAAATCGTTCGCATTCCCGCAAAGCAGCCACTCGCATGAGCCGTGCTCCCCGCCTGCATCCCGACGGAAAGACCCGCTGCCCCTGGCCGGGCGAAGACCCGCTCTATGTCGCCTATCACGACACCGAATGGGGCGTGCCTGAATTTGACGACCGCGCACTCTTTGAAAAGCTGATCCTCGACGGCTTTCAGGCCGGCCTGTCCTGGATCACGATCCTGCGCAAGCGGGACAATTTCCGCAAAGCCTTCGACGATTTCCAGCCGGAGAAGATCGCGCGCTACACCGACAAGAAGGTGCACGCGTTGATGAACGACGCCGGCATCGTGCGCAACAAGGCCAAGATCGACGGCGCGATCCTCAGCGCGAAGTCCTATCTCGACATCATGGAGAAGGGCCCCGGCTTCTCGAAGCTGCTCTGGGACTTCATGGATGGCCGTCCCAAGATCAACAACTTCAAGACCACGGCCGGCGTGCCGGCCTCGACGCCGCTGTCGACGCAGATCTCGAAGGAGCTGTCCTCGCGCGGCTTCAAGTTCGTCGGGCCGACCATCGTCTATGCCTTCATGGAAGCGACCGGCATGGTCAACGACCATCTCGTCGACTGTCATTGTCACGCGAGCTGCAGCAAGCTGCAGCGCAAGCCGCGCCTCAAGGCCAAATGACGGCCAGGAAAACGTCACGTGGTGCAGAGTCGCGCGCCTGGCAGCGCATGCTGTCGGGCCGGCGGCTCGATCTGCTCGATCCCTCTCCGCTCGATATCGAAATCGCCGACATCGCGCACGGGCTGGCGAGGGTAGCGCGCTGGAACGGGCAGACCACCGGCGCGCATATCTTCTCGGTGGCTCAACACACGCTGCTGGTGGAGACCGTGCTGCGGCACGAGATGCCACGCGTGGATACGCGCATGCGGCTTGCCGCGCTGCTGCACGATGCGCCCGAATATGTGATCGGCGATATGATCTCGCCATTCAAGGCCGTGCTCGACGGCCATTACAAGGCGGTGGAGAAGCGCCTGCTCGGCGCCATTCACATCCGCTTCGGCCTGCCGCCCGAGCTGCCCGAGGAGATCACTCTGGCAATCAAGGCCGCCGATCGCGGCGCAGCGTATCTGGAGGCGACCGAGCTCGCCGGCTTCAGCGAGAGCGAGGCGAGGCGCCTGTTCGGCAAGGACCCGGGCCTCTCCGAGGGTATCAGGCGCGACTATCTGACGCCGTGGACGGCGGCGCGGGCCGAGAAGCAGTTTCTGGAGCGGTTTGGCGCCGTGTTTGCGTAGACCTCGTGGGGTGGGCAAAGCAGCGCGTGCCCACCTGACAGAGCGAGGATACGCAATTGCGAGATCGTGGGCACGGCGCTTTGCGCCTTTGCCACCCTATGAGCGCTCGTTATAATCGCCGCAAAAAGGTCCACCATGATCCACGTCTGCTCGCTCGCCGCCCTTCCCGAAACCGTTCGCCGCACCGGGGCCAGCCACGTGCTGACCGTGATGGCCAATGTCGAGCAGGTGGCGCGGCCGGTGTCGGTGCTGCCGGCCAATCATTTGAAGGTGTCGATGGACGACATCATCGAGGAAATGGACGGCTTCGTCGCGCCCTCCGAGAGCCACATCGACCAGGTGCTGAATTTCGTGCGCGGCTGGGACCGCGCTGCGCCGCTGGTGGTGCATTGCTATGCCGGCATCAGCCGCTCCACGGCGAGCGCGTTCGCAGCCGTCTGCGCGCTCAATCCTGATCGCGACGAGATCGAGATCGCCAAGAAGATCCGCGCGGCCTCCCCGATCGCCTCGCCGAACCGCCGCATCGTCAGCCTGGCCGACCGCGCGCTCGGGCGCAACGGCCGCATGCTGCGCGCGCTCGACGAGATGGGCCCGGGCGAGATGCTGGTCGAAGGCCGCCCCTTCGTGATCGAGCTCGAATGACATCAGCGATCGCCGCATGAGCGACAAGCTGCTGACGCCGATCGAGATCGGCCTGACTGCCGCGATCGTCGCGATCGAGGATCACGAGCCGCTGGTGCTCACCGCGCGCGGCGCTGACGGGCTCGCCGGTCTGCCGTTCGGCCCGTTCGATGCGCCGAGCCATCGCACCTTCGAGATCGGCCTGCGGGCCTGGGTCGAGCAACAGGCGGGATTGCGCCTCGGCTATGTCGAGCAGCTCTACACGTTTGGCGATCGCGGCCGTCATGCCGAGGCCGGCGACACCGGCGCGCACATGGTGTCGATCGGCTATCTCGCGCTGACGCGCGGCGCCGAGAAAGCCGCCAATGCCGCGAGCTTCGAGCCCTGGTATCGCTTCTTCCCCTGGGAAGACCGGCGCGAGGCGCCGCCTGCGATCATCGCCCGTGACATCATCCCGGCGCTGACCGCGTGGGCCGAAGAGGAGACGCCGGAAACCTCACGCGCATTGCCACGCAAGGATCGCGTGCGGTTCTATTTCGGCCTCGACGGTGCGGCCTGGGACGAGGAGCGTGTGCTCGACCGCTACGAGCTCCTGTACGAGGCCGGCCTCGTCGAGGAGGCGCGGCGTGACGGGCGCCCCGCGGCACTGGCGCGCAAGGTGCTGCCCGCGCTCGGCACCTCCATGCGCTTCGACCACCGCCGGATCCTCGCCACGGCAATTGCCAGGCTGCGCGCAAAGCTGAAGTATCGTCCTGTGGTATTTGAACTTTTGCCCGCCGAGTTCACACTCACTGAGTTGCAGTATACGGTGGAGGCGATCTCCGGCCGGCATCTGCACAAGCAGAATTTTCGCCGTCTGGTCGAAACCGAGGCGCTGGTCGAACCAACCGGCGTGATGTCGACACAGACGGGCGGGAGACCGGCGGCGCTCTATCGCTTCCGCCGCGACGTGCTCCAGGAACGGCCGGCGCCGGGCTTGCGCGTACGCTCCCGGCGCTAGATCAGAGATTGCGGTCGGCCCCTGCCTGCCGATTGCCAGGAGGCCCCATGTTCGACGCCCCGTTCGACGTCTTCGCAGTGATGTTTGCGATCGCCGCGTTCCTGATCGCGCTGAAGGCGTCGAACCAGGCGACCGAGCTGCGCCGTCGGCTGGGCTCGCTGGAGGCCGCGCTGCAGGCACAGCGACAGGTCCAGCCGCCCCCACCGTTGCCGGTGCAGGAACCTCCAGGCACGCCCGCGACACCTGCGGCAGAGCCGCCGCCGCTTGCGCCGGAAGCCGAGACCGCGCCGCCGCTTCTCACCGAGGAGGCTGCGCCACCCCCGCTGCGAGCAAGCACCGAAGCCGGCCCCTCCGCCGATGCGCCGCCACCGCCATTGCCCGCGCCTGCCCCCGGTTTCGAGGAACGGCTCGGCACCCGCTGGGTGGTATGGATCGGCGGGCTGGCGCTCGCGCTCGGCGGCTTCTTCATGGTGCGCTATTCGATCGAGGCCGGTCTTGTCGGCCCCGGCGTGCGCGTGTTTCTCGGTGGCCTGTTCGCGGCCGCGCTGCTGGGGGCCGGCGAATGGACGCGGCGCAAGGAGAGCATCTCCAATATCCAGGCGCTGCCGATCGCCAACATCCCCGCGATCCTCACCGCTGCAGGAACCGCGGTGGCATTTGCGACCGTCTATGCGGCCTACGCCCTCTATGGCTTCCTCGTGCCCGCCACCGCTTTCGTGCTGCTCGGCATCGTGGCGATGAGCACACTCGCGGCTGCATTGCTGCACGGGCCGGCGCTCGCGGGCCTTGGCGTCGTCGGCGCCTTCGCCACACCCGTGCTCGTCTCCAGCGGCAAGCCGGACTATTGGGCGCTCTACATCTATCTCGCCATCGTCACCGCCGCGAGCTTCGGGCTCGCCCGCATCAGGCTGTGGCGCTGGCTCGCAGTCACGACGATCGTCTTCGCCGTGCTCTGGATCTTCCCGGGCCTCGATACCGGTGACCTGCAGGTCGCGCCGCATGCGTTCCACGTGATGTCAGGCTTCTTGCTCGCCGCGCTGCTCGTGGTCTGCGGCTTCATGTTCGGCCCTGATATCGAGGGCGGACAGATCGAGCCGGTCTCGTCGGGCGCGCTCGGCGCCTATCTGTTCGGCGCGATGTTGATCGTGTTGTCGAGCGCACATGCCGATCTGTCGCTGATCGCCTACACGTTGCTCGTTGCGGCCACGCTGTTCGTCGCCTGGCGCGCAGAAGCTGCCGCCGGCGCGCTGGGCGCGGCGGCTGCGACCGTGTTCATCGTGTTCGCCGAATGGGCCGTGCGCGCCAACCCTGACATGCTGGTGCTGCCGGGCGGCCCGATGCCGGGCATCACGCCGACCGCGACCGACAGCGCGGTGACGCAGCATCTGGTGATGGCCGCTGTCTTCGCCGTCGGTTTCGGCCTCGCAGGCTTCTTTGCGCAAGGTCGCTCGAATTCGGCGATCATTCCCGTGGTGTGGTCGGCAGCAGGTGTCGCGACGCCCATCGCGATCCTCATCGCACTCTACGCCCGCATTGCCCATCTCGACCGCTCGATCCCGTTCGCGATCCTCGCGGTGCTGCTGGCCGCTGCCTTCGGCGCTGCGACGGAACTGCTGACCCGCCGCGAAACCCGGCCGGGCCTTGCGATCTCGACGGCGCTATTCGCGACCGGCACGCTCGGCGCGCTGGCACTGGCGCTGACCTTCGCGTTGGAGAAGGGCTGGCTCACCATCGCGCTCGCGCTGATGTCGCTCGGCACCGCCTGGATTGCTCTGCAGCGGCCGATCCCGTTCCTGCGCTGGCTCGCCGCCATCTTCGCCGGCATCGTCACCGCGCGCGTCGGCTATGATCCGCGCATCGTCGGCGATGCGGTCGGCACTACGCCGATCTTCAATTGGCTGTTGTGGGGTTATGGCCTGCCGGCCGCCTCGTTCTGGGGGGCAAGCATCTTCCTGCGCCGCAGGGGCGACGATCCGCCGCTGCGCATAGTGGAGACGGCCGCGATCCTGTTCACCGCGCTGCTCGCCTTCATGCAGGTCCGCCATCTCGCGACCGGCGGCGACATGATCGCATCGCCCTCGCTGCTCGAGGCCGCCTTGCAGGTCTGCGTGGCGCTGGCGATGGCGATCGGATTGGAACGTTTGCAGCTGCGCAGCCACAGCATCGTGCACAATGTCGGTGCGATCGTGCTCACGGGTATCGCCGGCTTCATCAGCGTGTTCGGCTTGCTGTTCCTGGAGAATCCGCTGCTGTGGCACATCGATGTCGGCGGCGCCGTGTTCAACCTGCTGCTGCTCGGCTACGCGCTGCCTGCGGTGCTGATGCTGCTGCTCGCTTATGCCGCGGCCGGCGCACGCGGCAAGGTCTATGCGAACACGATCGCGGGCGCCGCGCTGGTGTTCGCGCTCGTCTACCTGACGCTGGAGATCCGCCGCTTCTATCACGGCCCGTTCCTCACCAGCGGCGAGACCACGGGGGCCGAGCAATATACCTATTCGATCGGCTGGCTCGGCTTCGGCGTCGTTCTGCTCGGCATCGGCATTCTCGCCAACTCCGAGCGGGCGCGGCTGGCGTCCGCCGCCGTCATCGCGCTGACGATCCTGAAGGCCTTCGTCATCGACATGTCGACGCTGACGGGCGTTTATCGCGCCCTGTCGTTCATGGGCCTCGGCATCGTGCTGGTCGCGATCGGCTGGCTCTACCAGCGCATCCTGTTCCGGCGGCAGCTGGCGCCACCGCCGGCTCCACAGGCAGGAAGTTGAAGATCAGGCCGCGCGGACCGACTCCAGGAACTGCGCGACCTCGACCTTGAGACGTGTGCTGTCGGACGCCAGCGACTTTGCCGCCGAGAGGACTTCGACCGACGCTTCGCCGGTCTCGATCGCACCGCGCTGCACGTCGGTGATGTTCGACGAGACCTCCTGGGTGCCAACGGAGGCCTGCTGGACGTTCCGCGAGATCTCCTGCGTCGCCGCGCCCTGTTCCTCGACCGCGGCCGCGATTGCCGCCGCCACTTCCGACAGCCGCTCGATGGTGCCGCCAATCTCCTGGATGGCGCTGACGGATTCCTGTGTCGCGGCCTGAATGCCCGACACCTGCGCCCCGATCTCGCCGGTCGCCTTCGCGGTCTGTTCGGCCAGTGCCTTCACCTCGGAGGCGACGACGGCAAAGCCGCGGCCGGCCTCGCCCGCACGTGCCGCCTCGATGGTGGCGTTCAGCGCCAGCAGATTGGTCTGGCCTGCGATGGTGTTGATGAGCTCGACGACGTCGCCGATTCGGGCCGCCGCCTGCGACAGCTCGTTGACGCGTTCGTTGGTCCGGGACGCCTGCTCGACGGCCTCCGCCGCCATCCGCGCGGAATCCTGTACCCGGCGGCTGATCTCGGTGATGGAGGACGACAGCTCCTCGGACGCGGACGCCACAGCCTGCACGTTGGTGGATGCTTCCTCGGAAGCCGCGGCGACGACGGTCGCCAGCTCCTGTCCGCGCTGGGCCGTATTGGTCAGCGTCGACGCGGAGGCCTCGAGCTCGGTGGAGGCCGACGACACCGTCCCAACGACCTCGCCGATCATGGCTTCGAACTTGGTGGTGATGGCGTCGACGCGGCGGCCGCGCTCGATCTTGGCCTCGGCATCGAGCCTCGCAGCCTCGTCCGCCGCACGCTTGGCGATCAGCGCCTCCTTGAAGATCTGCAGCGCATCCGCCATCGATCCGATCTCGGTCTTCTCGCCGCGATGCGGCACGTCGGCCGACAGATCGCCCTCACCGAGCGACTGCATCGGCTTGATGATCGAGGCAATGCCGCGCGACACGTCGCGCACGAGATAATAGGCGGCGCCGATTGCGATCACGACCGATGCCATGATGATGCCGACCAGCACGCGGAAGATCGTCGCGTAGCTCTCGGCCGCCTGCTTCGTTTCCAGTTCGGCGCCGTGGTTGTTTAGCTCGATGCCCTTCAGGAGCAGCGGATCAGCCGCCTGGGCCATCTTCGCGACCTTGGTCTGCAACATCTCGTTGGCATCAGTGGGGAACTTGCCGGGACTCTTGCGCGACAGCGCCATCACATCCTGAACGCCCGTCAGGTAATCGGCCCACGCCTTGGTCCATTGCTGGTAGAGCGAGCGCTCTTCCGCGGAGGTGATCAGCGGCTCGTAGACCTTGCGGGTGGTCTCGATGCGCGCCTGCAGCGAGGCCAGTCGCTTCTCGGCGGCCTCCTTACCCTCGAGGGTGTCCTGCATCACGTGCAGACGCAACGCAACGCGCAGCTCGTTGATGTCGGCCCGCATGGAGCCGAGCGCACGCACGCTCGGCAGCCAGCTCTCTGCGATCTCGACTGTATGAGAATTGATGCTCTGCATCGTGCCGATCGCCACGACACCGACGCCGGCGAGCGAGAGCACGAGGACCGACAACACGGTCAGAAGCTTAAAGACGATCGACAATTTCGACATCACAACAAATCCCGATGATACCTGCTAACGCACACGTCACCTGCGCCGCGACCGTCACGACGAACGGCAGGGCGAGGTCATTCCAATAATGCTGGCTGGTTCTTGTCCGGTAAGATTGCTCGCATAGTTGCAAGCAGCCGTTAACAGAGACCTACGTGGAACTACGGATACGACATCGTGGTCATAGGCTTCTTCTACGACCATTAGCTGCAATCACCTGGAGCATCCCGTCTTTCTTACCCCCTCGAACCAGGAACGCAGACGACCGCCGCAGCCGCGACGGTCGTTGATCGGGGGGCCGGGGAGGCCCGGTTCAGGCGGCCCGAACGGTGTCCAAGAACTTGCCGACTTCGAGCTTGAGGCGGTTGCTGTCGCCGGACAGCATCTGCGCGGCGGAGAGCACTTGCGATGACGCCGATCCAGTCTCGCCGGCCCCGCGCTGCACATCGGTGATGTTGGACGACACCTGGTGGGTGCCTGCCGCCGCCTGCTGCACGTTGCGGGAAATTTCCTGCGTAGCCGCGCCCTGCTCCTCGACAGCGGCCGCGATGGTCGAGGATATCTCGGACAGCTTTTCGATGGTGTCGCTGATGTCCCTGATGGCACCGACCGATTGCTCGGTGGCGGTCTGGATGCTGGAGATCTGCTGCCCGATCTCGCCGGTCGCCTTTGCCGTCTGCTCGGCAAGCGCCTTGACCTCGGAGGCGACAACGGCAAAGCCGCGACCGGCTTCGCCGGCGCGGGCCGCCTCGATCGTGGCGTTGAGAGCCAGCAGATTGGTCTGGCCTGCGATGGTGTTGATGAGCTCGACGACGTCGCCGATCCGCATAGCCGCTTTGGACAATTCGCTGACGCGCTCGGTGGTATTGCGGGCCTGACCGACCGCCTCGCTCGCCACCCGCGCTGATTCCTGCACCTGACGGCTGATCTCGGTAATCGAGGACGACAGCTCCTCGGTCGCCGAGGCCACCGACTGGACGTTGGTGGACGCCTCTTCGGAGGCGGCAGCAACCATGGTAGCAAGTCCCTGCCCGCGCTCGGCAGTCGAGGTCAGCGTCGAGGCAGAAGCCTCGAGCTCGGTTGCCGCTGAAGAAACTGTCTCGACGATCTCGCCGATCGCAGATTCGAAGCTGTCGGCAAGCTTGTGCATCTCGGCCTTGCGCTGCGCGGCTGCAATCCGATCAGCGGCGTCCTGCTCGGCTCTCATCCGTTCCACTTCAAGGCCGTTTCGCTTGAAGACCTCTACTGCGACAGCCATCTCGCCGATTTCGACAGTCTGACCAGCGGCCGGCACTTCGACCTCGAAATCTCGATCAGCCAATCGTCTCATCGTGGCCGTGATTGCGGAAAGCGGCTTGAGAATGCGGGAGAAGGTAATCCAGAAGCTCAGCCCCGCCAGACCCAGCGAGATGCCGAGAAGCGCAAGCGTGATGATAAAGTTGCGGAGACTTGAAGTCGCCTCCAAATTCGCTTCCTGGTCGGCAGCCCCTCCGATGGATTCTCCAAGCTTCAGCACAGCATTAATGCCGGCGGTCGCGCGAGCGAAATAGTCGGCCCCGCCGATCATATACGCGCCGGAGTCTCCGCCCGAAAGGACGAGCGTACGCGTCTCACCGTAGCTGCCAAAATAGCTCTTCTCCACCTCTGCCATTGTCTCGCCTATCCCCCTCGGCAGATCCGGGCGGAGCCGCAGCGGCACGACTGCCTCCCATGCAAGCTCGACCTTGGACCGCAGTGCGGCGAGACGCTGGAGCTCATCAACGCCAAGCTTGGCCCGAGCGCCGACCGCGCCGGCGAGGAGCGCACGCTCTCTTCCGGCATTTTCGGCCATTTGGGCCGTGAGGTGTCGCGCGCCAATGAGCTGGGCGAGCTTCGCCGCAGGGGGACTGGTCAAAGTCTCGAGGGTTAGCCGCAACCGGTTGCTCGCGATCTCGATGACATCGGTGATTGCGGGCGCAAAACCATCGACGACATCAGGCGCCCGCTCGGAGCGTGGCCGCGGGAGATTCGTGACGACGTTCTCGCGGAGCCGGCGCAGCGACTCGAATTTGGCTTGGGCTTCTGCAATTTGCGACTGCCCCAGCGCCATTTCGGGAATGGATCGGATCTCAACGATAGCTGCCTGGAAAGCCGCGTCCGCAGTCGCACGGACCTTATCGATCTCGGCACCGCGTTCGGAAGGGAGCGGATCGGCGGACTTCAACGCCCCATTGGTCAATCCGCGTTCGATCGCCCATTGTCCTGCGCTCTGCAGCAGCAACTGGGCGGCGTGATTGGTCTTGAGGAATGCATCGGCTTCACGACGCTTGCCGATCGCTTCGAATGCGATCAAGCCGGCCGATCCCACGCCAAGCACCACCAACGCCGCGATGATGGCCGGCAGCACAGTGCCTATGCGCAATCTGATCTGGCTCAACATTGCGTTTCTCCGAAACGCGAGCAGCCAGACATTGCCGACCGCTTGGACGTTGATCGCCCTTACCCGAAAGGCTATCGGCCAGAGCTCCATCTAAGGTTAACGGCGAGGTCAGCAGAAATACTGATCTTTTGCGCTACATGATTGAAATCGAAGGAGTTTGATCTCGTCATAGTTGTAAATTGCAGCTTGAAGTCAGCGCGGGGTTATTTTGCATCCGACAGTCTCGCTGACCAGGCTGATGCGAAACACCGGCTCCTTGTTCTCGTCGAGCAGCTCCATGCTCCACTTCGCATTCGGCTTCAGATTGCGCGAGATGCTGCCGAGCAGATTGGCGCACACCTCGGTCATCTCGGTCCAGGCCGCGGCACGGTCTTCGAACTCGTACGGCTGATCAGCGGCCCCGGAATAGCGGCCAGTGCTGATGCGAAAGAAATAGAGCGACATGTTTGAACCGTTGGTAGGGCAGCCTCCCGGCCGTTACGCAAGGCTGGGGCGACAGTCGCTACCAAGCCATAAAAACGGCGGGCCGTATGATTACGGCGCCACGGCTTCGCGTGCGATGCATTCGTCAACGGCAGGTAAATGAGCGCCGGGTGCGCCGGTATCACTCGGTCGAGCGGCGCAGCTCCAGCGGACCTTCGCTCTTTGAAACCGACTTTGGCTCGGACTTCGCTTCCGACTTCACCGGCTCGATCCGGCTGCTCTCGACCCGCGGCGTCTCGACCCGCGCGGCGACTTCGGTGCCTGGCGCATTGATCGAACCTGTTTGCTCCGAGCTGCGCAGCGCGCGCGGCCGTGCAACGGCGCGCGCCATCAGCATCTGGTTGCCGCCCTGATGGTGGAAGTCGCAATAGGCAAACCCCATGCCCGACACCGAACCGCGGAAGCTGCGATCGTCGGTCTTTTCAAGGTTGAAACAGGGCTCGAACGGAATGCCCTTGATCGAGGCGCAGACGTTCTGGCCGCGGATCTGGAGCGTGTTGCCGGGGAGACGGAGATGGCGAACCGGGCCTGCGCCCGAGAACTGCACCGCGCCGGCGGCGCCGAGGTCGTCGAGAATGCGGCCTGCCCCGCGGGTCCCGTCGAAACAGGTGAAGGCGAACACCTTGCCGGCGACGAAGCGACGCGCCTCGTCGGCATTCATGCTTCCGGCAATGGCCGGCGCAAACGTCACGGCCGCCGTAACAGCCCCCAACACAATACGCGCAAGCATGCTCTACTCCGAACTAACCCCCGCAGCGGGCGATGCCTTATCTCTTTACCCGCTGCTTACCATACTAACCAAGGCGACATTGAAGCAGCTTGGTTGGTAAAGTCTGAACGTCGTTAGACAATTTTTACCACGATTCGGCCGCGAACCTGGCCCGCGAGGATCTTCGCGCCCCATTCCGGAACTTCATCGAGTGAAATTTCCGTAGTGATTTCAGATAGTTTTGACCGATCCAGATCAGATTCCAGGCGCTGCCAGGCGGCTTTCCGGGGGGCGATCGGGCACATCACGGAATCGATGCCGAGAAGGCACACCCCGCGCAAAATGAAGGGTGCGACAGAAGACGGCAGGTCCATGCCGGCCGCGAGACCGCAGGCGGCGATCGCGCCACCATACTTCGTCATCGACAGCAGGTTGGCCAGCGTGGTCGAGCCAACGCTGTCGACGCCGCCGGCCCAGCGCTCCTTGGCCAGGGGCTTTGGGGGCGCCGACAATTCGTTGCGGTCGATCACCTCGGCGGCGCCCAGGCTCTTGAGGTAATCGGCCTCGGAGGCGCGGCCGGTCGAGGCGATAACGTGGTGGCCCAGCTTCGACAGGATGGCTGTCGCGACCGAGCCGACGCCGCCGGCGGCCCCCGTCACCACGACGGGGCCGCTCTTCGGCGACAAGCCGTGCTTCTCCAGCGCCAACACCGAGAGCATCGCGGTGAAGCCGGCGGTGCCGATCGCCATGGCATCACGTGCCGACAGGCCCTGCGGCAGCGCGACCAGCCAGTCGCCCTTGACCCGCGCCTTCTCGGCATAGGCGCCGAGATGGGTCTCGCCCATGCCCCAGCCGGTGCAGACGACCTTGTCGCCCGCCTTCCACTGCGGATGGGAGGAGGCTTCGACAGTGCCTGCGAAATCGATGCCGGCGATCATCGGGAAGCGGCGCACCACGGGCGCCTTGCCCGTGAGCGCGAGGCCGTCCTTGTAGTTCAGCGTCGACCATTCCACGCGAACGGTGACGTCGCCATCCATCAGCTCGGCTTCGTCGAACTGGGTGAGCGCGGCAGTGGTGCCCTTGTCAGCCTTGTCGATCCGGATCGCCTTGAACGTGCCCACAGCTTGAACTCCCTGACTTGTTTGACAGGGATGTTTAGCCGATCAGGCAGGCTGCGCAACCGCTCGTGCGACCGGCTTCTCCACGATCGGGAGATTGATCAGCGCCGAGAGCACACCGAACAGGATCGAGAGCCACCAGATCGGCGTGTAGGAACCGAACTTCTCGAACACGATGCCGCCGAGCCAGACGCCGAGGAAGCCGCCGACCTGATGGCTGACGAAGGCGAAGCCATAGAGCGTCGCCAGCCAGCGCGTGCCGAACATCAGCGCCACCAGCGCCGAGGTCGGCGGCACCGTCGACAGCCAGGTGAGGCCGGAGACCGCACCGAATGCGATCGCCGAGAACGGAGTGATCGGGAACGAGATGAAGGCGAGCGTCGCCAGCGCGCGGGTTAAATAGATGCTCGAGAGGATGTAGCGCTTGGGCAAGCTATTCTGGAGATAGCCGACGCTGAGCGAGCCCATGATGTTGAACAGGCCGATAGCCGCGATCACCCAGCCGCCGGTTTGCGTCGAGATGCCGCGATCGACCAGAAACGCCGGCAGGTGCACGGTGATGAAAGCAAGCTGGAAGCCGCAGGTGAAGAAGCCGAGCACCAGCAGCACATAGGAGCGATGGCCGAAAGCCTCGGCGAGCGCCCTCGTGATGGTCTGCTCATCCGCAGGCGCTGCGTTGGCCGTGGTGGCGACTGGTGGCGTCGAGATCGCCAGCGACAGCGGAATGATCAGCAGCATCAGGAAGCCGAACACGGTGAGCGCCTGCTGCCAGCCGAAATTGTCGATCAGCGCGACGCCGATCGGCGCGAACAGGAACTGGCCGAGCGAGCCCGCCGCGGTGCCGGCGCCGAGCGCCAGGCCGCGCTTCTCGGCCGGCAACAGTTTCGTGAACGCCGACAGCACCAGATTGAACGAGCAGCCGGCGAGGCCAAAGCCCACCATCACGCCCGCGCCGATGTTGAGCGACAGCGGCGTCGACGAATAGCGCATCAAGAGAAGACCGCCGGCATAGAGCAGCGCGCCGACGCACATCACGCGGAACAGGCCGAAGCGATCGGCGATCGCGCCGGCTAACGGCTGGCCCAATCCCCACAACAGATTCTGGAAGGCGATGGCGAGGCCGAACACGTCGCGGCCCCAGGCGAATTCATGGCTCATCGGCTGCACGAAGAAGCCGAGCGCCGAGCGCGGACCGAAGCCGAGCATGCCGATCGCGCAACCGCAGACGATGATGACGGCCGGGGTCCGCCAGTTTTGGGAACGTGAGGAAGCTAGTCCGCCCGCTTGGATCGACATGGTGTTCCTCATCCGTCGTTGGCGAAGCGCAATTCGGCGACCGCTCATAAGCGGTTTAATGCAGATGCATGAAAATCAAAAGTCAAAAATCGTTGCGTTCCACGAGGGCCTCTTTCGGAAGGATTGCGGTTCATCGCGGCCTCCACGGCGCGCGGAGCGCGAGTTGACGGGAATGTGTGCGGCCGGGGCTAGCGGCTTTCTGGGGGACGTGTTATCTTTGATTTACTCAGATTGAGCATATGTAGCTTTGGTGAAATTCCTCCGGCCCCTCTCGGCCGGATTTCTCGGGCCTCTCATATACTCAAAGAGAGCATAATTGAATGTACGGAGGCTTCGATGCCGATTGCTGAGATTTACGGTCCTGATGACTTCGCCAACCGGCCGCACGGCCGGGCCACCACTCCGATCGCGCCGGCGCGATCAGGGCCGACGCTGCCGCGCCCTTCGCTGGAATGGACCAGCGAGGTCGAACGCGCGACCGCGCCGATCTACCAGCGCCTCAAACATGTGATCCCGTCGATCGAGTGGCCGCTGATGGCGCCGACGATCCACGCGATCAACCAGCTCAAGCGCGAGCGCAATGCGGTGATCCTCGCGCACAATTACCAGGCGCCGGAGATCTTCCACGGCGTCGCCGACATCGGCGGCGATTCGCTCCAGCTCGCCGTCGAGGCCACCAAGGTGAAGGCCGACATCATCATCCAGTGCGGCGTGCACTTCATGGCGGAGACGTCGAAACTGCTCAATCCGGACAAGACGGTCTTGATCCCCGATACGCGCGCCGGCTGCTCGCTCGCCGCCAGTATCACCGGCGCCGACGTGCGGCTGCTCCGCGAAAAATTTCCCGGCGTGCCCGTGGTCGCTTATGTCAACACATCCGCCGAGGTGAAGGCCGAGGTCGACATCTGCTGCACCTCGTCGAACGCGGTGCAGGTGGTCGAGAGCCTGAACGCACCGCGCGTGATCTTCCTGCCCGACCGCTATCTCGCGACCTATGTCGCCTCGAAGACTTCAGTGAAGATCATCGCCTGGAAAGGCGCCTGCGAGGTGCATGAGCGCTTCACCGGCGAGGAGCTGCGCGCCTTCCGCGATGCCAATCCCTCCGTGCAGATCATCGCGCATCCCGAATGTCCGCCCGATGTGCTGGCGGAAGCCGACTTCACCGGCTCGACCGCGCACATGATCAATTGGGTGCGCGAACGGCGGCCGAAGCGTCTCGTGATGATCACCGAGTGCTCGATGGCCGACAATGTCCGCGCCGAGCTGCCTGACGTGGAGATGCTGCGCCCCTGCAATCTCTGTCCGCACATGAAGCGCATCACGCTGTCCAACATCCTTGAGAGCCTGCTGACATCTGGCGAAGAAGTCACGATCGATCCGGCGCTTGCGATGCGCGCGCGGCGCTCGGTCGAGCGGATGATCAATCTGAAGAATTAGCAACACAATCGGTGTCGTCCCGGACAAGCGCCGCGAAGCGGAGCGCAGATCCGGGACCCATAACCCCAGGGAGATGTTTGGCGAAGAAAGGCAATACCCAGCTTCGCACAACAATTTCCGCTGCGGCGTATGGGTCCTGGCTTTCGCCAGGACGACAGCGGAGTGAAAGGAGAAAGCAAAATCATGACAAACAACATCCACAACCTCACCCGCACCACCGATGATGTCGTCATCGTCGGCGGTGGCCTGGCTGGACTGTTCTGCGCGCTCAAGCTTGCGCCGCGGCCGGTGATGCTGATATCGGCGGCGCCGCTCGGACAAGGCGCCTCGTCCGCATGGGCGCAAGGCGGCATCGCGGCTGCCGTCGCCGACGGCGACAGTCCCGAAGCGCATGCCGCCGATACGATTGCGGTCGGCGGCGGCATCGTCGATGAAGCGGCCGCACTCGGCATCGCGCACGAGGCGGGTCCGCGGATCCGCGATCTGCTCGCCTATGGCGTGCCGTTCGACCGCGATCTCGAAGGCCGGCTTGCGGTGGGGCGCGAAGCTGCGCATTCGGCGCGGCGGATCGTGCACGTCCGCGGCGACGGCGCGGGCGCAGCGATCATCGCGGCGCTGAGCGAAGCCGCGCGCCGCACACCGTCCATCCGCCTGATCGAAGGTTTTGTCGCCGAGGCGCTGCTTACCGAGGATGGCGCCGTTACCGGACTTCAATTGCGCGAGGCCGGCAACGTGGCGGCAAGCCCTGTGATGATCGCCTCGCGCGCGGTCGTGTTCGCGACCGGCGGCATCGGCCACCTCTACGCCGTCACAACCAATCCGGCAGAGGCCAATGGATCGGGCCTTGCGATCGCGGCCCGAGCCGGCGCCGTGATCGCCGATCCGGAATTCGTGCAATTCCACCCAACCGCGATCATGGTCGGCCGCGATCCGGCACCGCTTGCGACCGAGGCGCTGCGCGGCGAAGGCGCGACGTTGATCAACAGCAAGGGCGAGCGCTTCATGCTGGCGCAGCATCCCCTCGCCGAGCTCGCGCCGCGCGACATCGTGGCCCGCGGCGTGTTTGCCGAGATCGCATCTGGGTGCGGCGCCTTCCTCGATGCGCGGCAGGCACTGGGCACGCGCTTCGCCGACAAATTCCCGACGGTGCATGCGAGCTGCATCGCCGCCGGCGTCGACCCGGCGACGCAAGTCATCCCGATCGCGCCGGCCGTGCACTATCACATGGGTGGCATCGCGGTCGATGCACGCGGCCGCAGCTCCATCGACGGGCTCTGGGCCGGCGGCGAAGTATCGTCGACCGGCATGCACGGCGCCAACCGGCTTGCGTCGAACTCGCTGCTGGAGGCCATGGTCTACGCCGCGCGCATCGCCGAGGACATCGCCGGCCGGGCGATCGCCTCGCCTGCCCGCCTCCCCGAAGCACTCGTGACGCCACGCGGCGGCGCTCCGGATTCAAGCACTGTCAAGCGGCTGCGCGCGACGATGACCACACATGTCGGCGTCATCCGCGAACGCGACGGGCTTGCGGAAGCCGTGCGCAGCCTTGCTGCGCTCGAGCGTACGGCCACTTCTGTCACTGTCCGCAACATGGCGACAACGGCCTTGCTGGTGGCTGCCGCGGCGTGGAGCCGGAAGGAGAGCCGCGGCGCACATTTCCGCTCCGACCATCCGGCAGAAGTTCCGCTGCTCGCGCAGCGAACGATGACGACACTCGCGGCGGTGCGCGAGATCGCGGACAGCCTCGCCGAACATTCAACACCGCACATCGCGCAATCCATGATCGCCTGACGGAGTTTGTCATGATCACCCCGACCTCCCTGCTCTATCCCGACGCCTTCCTCTCTCCGCTCGCCATCGATGAGGCCGTGCATCGCGCACTCGATGAGGATCTCGGCCGCGCCGGCGACATCACCTCGCTCGCGACGATCCCGGAAGCGACCAAAGCGCAGGCCGACCTGGTTGCGCGCCAACCCGGAATCATCGCCGGCCTGCCGCTGGCGCTGGCGACGCTGCAAAAGCTCTCGCCCGACATCGAGGTACGCGCCCATGTCCGCGACGCCGCCCGCGTCGTCCGCGGGCAGCAGGTGTTGACGATATCAGGACCGGCCCGCGCGATCCTCACCGCGGAACGGACCGCACTGAATTTCGTCGGCCGCCTCTCGGGCGTCGCGACGCTCACGGCCGCATACGTCGCGCGCACCGAGGGCACCAAAATGCGGATCTGCTGCACGCGAAAGACCACGCCCGGATTGCGGGCGCTGGAGAAATATGCGGTGCGGTGCGGCGGCGGCTTCAACCATCGCTTCGGTCTCGACGATGCGATCCTGATCAAGGACAACCACATCGCGGTTGCCGGCGGCATCCGTCCCGTGCTGGAGCGCGCGCGCGCCCATGCCGGCCATCTCGTCAAGATCGAGATCGAGGTCGACACGCTGGCGCAGCTGCGCGAGGTACTCGCCACTGAGCTCGCCGATGCGGTGCTGCTCGACAACATGGACATCGCAACGCTGCGCGAAGCCGTCAGGATGACCGAAGGGCGCCTCAAGCTGGAAGCCTCCGGCGGCGTCACGCCGGACTCGATTCCCGAGATCGCGGCGACCGGCGTCGACTACGCCTCCTCCGGCGCGCTGACGCATTCGGCGCCGAATCTCGACTGCGCGCTGGATATCGAGATGTGAGGTGGTCTGCTCTCTCTCCCCGTTCTTACGGGGAGAGGGTTGGGGTGAGGGGCCTCTCTCCGCGCATACGGCCGTCGAGAGACCTGTACCCCCTCACCCGGATTGCATCTACGATGCAATCCGACCTCTCCCCGCAAGCGGGAGAGGTGAAGAAAGACTACCTTCGCTCCGTCACGCCCATCTCGGCGGAGCTCTTGGCTTCCTGCGCGAGTTCGGCCGAGAGCGCGGCGGTCTGCGCCGGTGTTCCCCAGCTCGGCTCCTCGTCGCCGTCGCCCCAGGCGCGCGGCCGGTAGAAGGTGTGCACGCCGGTCTTGTACATCTTCTTCATCTCGGAGACCCAGGACGGACGTACCCAATAGGCGTGGTAATGGGTCGACTTGCCCACTTCAGGCAGCCAGATCTGGCCGTCGAGCATCGCCTTCGAGATCTTCTTGGCGCGCTCCCACATCTCGGGCTCGCGGATCACGTCGGGATTGTTGTCGCAGGCAAAGGTGAACTGGCAGGCGAAATGGCGGTACTTGTTCTGGTAGACGACGCCGCACACCGTGTCAGGATATTTGCCTGAGAACACGCGGTTCATCACCACCTGCGCGACCGCGATCTGACCGCGCACGGCCTCGCCGCGAGATTCGAAATAGACGGCTTCTGCGAGGCACTTTTCCGACTTGGCGCGTGATTTCTCGTCGAGCGCCAGCCGCTCGGCCGGCGATTTGGCGCGCTGGTTGTCGGCGTTGACCTCGCCCTTCGGCGCGACGCTCTCACCGCTCTCGGTGCTTGCGGCATCTTCGTTCGGCGGCGCCAGCGAGGCCATCTTCATATCGGGATCGGGCGCCACGATCAGCGGCTCGGCGCCGGGCTGCCAGCTCTCGATGCTCTCGATGGCGCCGCCGAGCGAGGAGCTGCCGAAGAACAGGTTCGAGGTCTTGACGCTGAACGGGTCGCGCGGCGGCGCGGTGACCGTCGCCTGCTTCAGCGCGTTGAGCGGCTGGGCCGCCAAGGACAGCGCGTTGTCGTCGGCCTTCGGCGGATTTGTATATTGAGCCAGCGGCGGCGCAAGCATCGCTTCCTGAAGCTCGGGATCCAGCGCCGCGGCGGACTCCGGCGACATGGCCTGCGGCAGCTCGGCGGTCTTCGCTCCGAACACGGAGCTGTTCGAGGTCGCCGGATTTTCCTGCGTGGGCGCTGGAGCAACCGGCTCAGACACAGGCGCCGGTGTCGCGATAGCGAGACGATCGCCCTTCAACGCGCGATCGACCTTGGGAAAGTCGGAGGCCTGGTAGCGTGCCGGCGGCTGCAGCACCGGGTTGCGCGAAATGGAGCCGGTGACGTCGCGGCCATCGAGGCTCGCGAGACGAACCATCGCGCTCTGCGGCGCGGACGTCCCGATCGGGCGCGAGAAGCTGTAAGTGGCAAGCTGAATGGACGAGGCCGCAGAGAACACCTGCTTCTGCCAGCGCTCGGCAACGCCGGGCTGACGCGCCAGCAGCGAGCCTATGTCCTGATATCCGATCTCTCTCGGCATCAATGCGAAGATGCAGAGACCGAGTCCGAAGGATGCGAACCGCGCACCCTTCGGATGGTTACGCAACACTGACATCGATACGCTCACGCTACGCTTACGCCCGTTCGACCGAACTCAGTACATCCGTGCAATTCGATCTTTATCGTGAGTATCTAATTTAGGTTGCCGGGGCGTTAATCCGCGTTGCGCGCAGGGCACACTCAAGCGATGTCAGGTGTTTTCACGGGCCGATGCTGCGCGTTGGTAAAGGCCGCGTCATTCGAAGCGGTAAACATCTGGTCAACGCGCATGGTGAAGGAACCGTTACGCGCACGTATCATTACGGGACGCGTGCGGTTCTCTCTCCTCGTCATTACGAGCGAAGCTCTCTCTACACCGTCATTGCGAGGAGCACTTGCGAGGAAGCAATCGAGACTGCCCCCGGATAGATTCCGAATTGCTTCGCTTCGCTCGCAATGACGGTGTGGAAAGAGTGTCGCGCAAAATGAAAGAGGCGGGGCTGTGGCCCCGCCTCTCTCAGCTCAATCGTGCGTTCGTCCTACGCCTGGCTCGCAACCGCCTTGCCGAGCGCGGCTTGGGCGGCTGCGAGGCGCGCGATCGGCACGCGGTAGGGTGAGCACGACACGTAGTCGAGACCGATATTGTGGCAGAAGGCGACGGAAGCGGGATCGCCGCCGTGCTCGCCGCAGATGCCCATCTTGAGCTTTGGGCGCGTCTTGCGGCCGCGCGCGACGCCGATCTTGACCAGTTCGCCAACGCCTTCCTGGTCGAGCGAGATGAAGGGATCGATCGAGAGGATGCCCTTGCTCACGTAGGGACCGAGGAAGCTCGCCGCGTCGTCGCGGCTGATTCCGTAGGTCGTCTGGGTCAGGTCGTTGGTGCCGAACGAGAAGAACTCGGCACTCTGGGCGATCTCTTCCGCAAGCAGGCAGGCGCGCGGCAACTCGATCATGGTGCCGACCTGATAGGCGAGCTTGGCGCCAGTCTCGCGCATCACCGACTTCGCGGTGGCATCAATGCGGGCCTTGACCAGGTCGAGCTCGGCCTTGGTCGCGATCAGCGGCACCATCACCTCGAGGCCGACGGCCTTGCCGGTGCGCTTCTCGGCTTCGACCGCGGCTTCGAAGATGGCACGGGCCTGCATCTCGGCGATTTCAGGATAGGCGATCGCGATACGGCAGCCGCGGAAGCCGAGCATCGGATTGAACTCCGACAGCTCGCGCGCACGGTCGGCCAGACGCCGCGGATCGGTGTTCATGGCGCGCGCCACTTCCTCGACCTCGGCATGGGTGTGCGGCAGGAACTCGTGCAGCGGCGGGTCCAGCAGACGGATCGTGACGGGCAGCCCCTTCATGATCTCGAACAGCTCGACGAAATCGGCGCGCTGCATCGGCAAGAGCTTTGCCAGCGCGGCACGGCGAGACTGCTCGTCCTCGGAAAGGATCATCTCGCGCACCGTGCGGATGCGGGTCTCCTCGAAGAACATGTGCTCGGTGCGGCACAGGCCGATGCCTTCGGCGCCGAACTTGATGGCGGTGCGGGCGTCATCCGGCGTGTCGCCGTTGACGCGGACGCCGATCTTGCGAACCTGGTCGGCCCAGTTCATCAGCGTGCCGAACTCGCCGGACAGTTCCGGCTCGATCATCGGCATGCGGCCGGCCAGCACCTGGCCGAGCGAACCGTCGATGGTGATGACGTCGCCGGCCTTGAAGGTGCGCGAGCCGATGCTCATGGTGCCGCGGCCGTAATCGACGCGGATGGTGCCGCAGCCGGAGACGCAGGGCTTGCCCATGCCGCGCGCGACCACCGCCGCGTGCGAGGTCATGCCGCCGCGGGTGGTCAGGATGCCTTCGGCGGCGTGCATGCCGTGGATGTCTTCGGGGCTGGTCTCGATGCGGACCAGAATCACCTTGCGCCCGTCGCCCTGGAGCTTGGCCGCTTCGTCCGAGGAGAACACGATCTCGCCGGAGGCAGCACCCGGGGATGCCGGCAGGCCGGTCGCGATCACGTCGCGCTTGGCGTTGGGATCGATGGTCGGATGCAAGAGCTGGTCGAGCGAAGCGGGATCGATCCGCGTCACCGCTTCCTTCTTGGTGATCAGGCCTTCATTGGCAAGCTCGACCGCGATGCGCAGCGCGGCCTTGGCGGTGCGCTTGCCGCCGCGGGTCTGCAGCATCCACAGCTTGCCCTGCTCCACCGTGAATTCCATGTCCTGCATGTCACGATAGTGCTTCTCGAGCAGCGTGTAGATCCGCGTCAGCTCCTTGAAGGCCTCGGGCATCGCCGCTTCCATCGAGGCCTTGTCGGAGCCGGATTCCTTACGCGCCTCCTCGGTGATGTCCTGCGGCGTGCGGATGCCCGCCACCACGTCCTCGCCTTGCGCGTTGATCAGGAACTCGCCGTAGAGCTTGCTCTCGCCGGTCGAGGGGTTGCGGGTGAACGCAACGCCGGTCGCCGAGGTCTCGCCCATGTTGCCGAACACCATGGCCTGCACGTTGACCGCGGTGCCCCAGGATTCCGGGATATCGTGCAGCTTGCGGTAGGTCACCGCGCGGGCGTTCATCCAGGATGAAAACACCGCGCCGACAGCGCCCCAGAGCTGGTCATGCGGATCCTGCGGGAAATCCTTGCCGGTCTCGCGCGCGACCGCGTCCTTGTACTTGCCGACCAGCTCGACCCAGTCATCGGCGGCGAGGTCGGTGTCGAGCGTGTAGCCCTGGCTGTCCTTGAAGGTGTCGAGGATTTCCTCGAAGTGATGATGTTCGAAGCCGAGCACCACGTCGGAATACATGGTGATAAAGCGGCGATAGCTGTCATAGGCGAAGCGACGATCGCCCGAGAGCTCCGACAGCGCTTCCACGGTCTGGTCGTTGAGACCGAGATTGAGCACGGTGTCCATCATGCCGGGCATCGAGGCGCGCGCGCCCGAGCGTACCGAGACCAGCAGCGGGTTCTTGGTGTCGCCGAACACCTTGCCCGTCAACTTGCCGATATAGTCGAGCGCCTTCTCAACCTGCGACTGCAGCTCCTTCGGATAGGATTTGTCGTGGGCGTAGAAGTAGGTGCAGACCGAGGTCGGGATGGTGAAGCCCGGAGGCACCGGCAGGCCGAGATTGGCCATCTCGGCGAGGTTGGCACCCTTGCCGCCGAGCAGGTCGCGCATCTCCGTACGGCCTTCGGCCTTGCCGTCGCCGAACGTGAAGACCCATTTGTTGGCTGGGATCTTGGCCGGCGCGCTTTTGGCCAAAGACGCCTTCGCCGCGACCTTCGGAGCGGCCGGCCTGGTCGCAGCCTTCGCAACGGGCTTGGCTGCCGGCTTCACAGCGGCCTTGGCCGCAGGCTTGGCAACCGGCTTCGGGGCGCTCTTCACGGCGCTCTTGGGAAGCGCCTTGCGGGCCGCCGGCGCGGCTTTCGCCTTGGCGGAGGGCTTTGATTTCGCTGGGGATTTCTTAGGCTTCGAGGCGGCTTTGGCCATAGCTTGCACACAACCTGCGAGAGGGACGGGAAATTGCGGGCCTTACACCATTTTGGGCGGGCCCGCGCAAGTCGAAGAGTTCCGGAAAATGAAGGCTTAGAGATGGAGCCACTTCAGCAAACCGAGCCCGATCGCACCGTTGAGAATGAGAAAGATCGCCACGATGAAGTTGAGCAGGCGAGGCATGACCAGGATGAGCACACCCGCCAGCAACGACAGGAGCGGCGAGATGTGGGCGACGGTGATGTGCATGAAATATCTTTCCGGGGCGTTGGGGCGAATCGCGGGCGGATCATACCGGACCCGGTTCGGCGGGTAGAGACGCGCAAGGGGCGATACGGGTTCCTTGCTTCGCGAAAACTGCCCGAAATTGCCGCGTATGCGGCAAGGCTTTTTCCGGAACATCACGCGCGGCGCAGCATTGGCAACCGGTCGCGCCATTGGCGCCGGCTGAAGTCAATTCGAAGGAGTTGCCCATGCGGAACAGGATTCTCGCTCTTGCAGTGCTTGGCGTCGCGCTCGGCGCGCCCATCGCGGCGCAGGCGCAAACCGGGATCACAGTGGGACGCGCGCCCGTGGTGGTCGATGAAGGCCCGACGATTGCGGTCGAGCAGCGGCCGGCGTTCCGCGACTATGTCGTCGAGCAGCGCGTGCCGGCCTTCCATATCCCCGATCGCGTCGTGGTCGGCACCACCTTACCCGAGACCGGCATCACCTATTACGACGTGCCGCAACGTTTCGGCGCGACGACCTATCGCTACACCGTCGTGAACGGCGAGACGGTGCTGGTCGAGCCGCGCTCGCGGCGCATCGTCGAGGTGATGAACTAAAGTTCCTGCTTGCACGTTCAACTCGATGTCCGGCGCGCCACTTCAATCAGGCTGGCGCAAGCAGTGAAATCGGACATCAGGCCCCGCCCGGTCTTCCCCCCGCCGGGCGGGGCATTTTTTGTTGCGCCGTCATTCCGGGGCGCGCCACTTGGCGCGAACCCGGAATCCATTTCTCGACGTCACGTGCGGTCCGATGGATTCCGGGTTCGCGCTTCGCGCGCCCCGGAATGACAGCGTCGTTTGCCGCGCGACCGAGATCAATCCTGGATCTTCGAGAAATCCGCCACCGCACGGGTGGCGCTGCGGATCTCGTTCAGCAGCTTGAGGCGGTTCTCGCGCACCTTGGCATCATCGTCGTTGACGCGCACCTTGTCGAAAAACGCATCGACCGGCGGGCGAAGCTTTGCCATCGCGCTCATCGCGGCGGCAAAGTCTTCCTTCGCGACGGCAGCACCTGCTTCCGCCTTCACCTCGCCGATCGCCTTGGCCAGCGCCTTCTCCTCAGCGAGGCCATAGAGCGCAGCGTCGGGCGCGCCGTCGAAGGTGCGCTTGTCCTTCTTCTCCTCGATCGCGAGGATGTTGCTGGCGCGCTTGGTGCCGGCGAGCAGGTTCTTGCCGTCGTCGGACTCCAGAAACTTGCCGAGCGCATCGACGCGGCGGACGATCATCAAGAGATCGTCCTGGCCGCCGAGCGCGAACACGGCGTCGACGAGATCGTGACGCGCGCCCTGCTCGCGGAGCTGGACCTTGAGGCGGTCGGCGAAGAAGGCGAGGAGATCGCTCGGAAGCTTGTCCGCATCCGCAGCTTTTACCGAGAGGCCGGCGAGCGCTGACACCGCCACCTTCATCAACGACAAACGCAGCGTGTTCTCGGCGATCAGCCTGATCACGCCCAACGCGGCACGACGCAGCGCATACGGGTCCTTCGATCCCGTCGGTTTCTCGTCAATGGCCCAGAAGCCCACCAACGTATCGAGCTTGTCCGCAAGCGCCACCGCAACGCTGACCGGATCGGTCGGCACGCGATCCGCAGGCCCTTGCGGCTTGTAGTGCTCCTCGCAGGCAGCCGCGACCGAGGCGTCCTCGCCCTGGGCCAGCGCGTAGTACTTGCCCATCAGGCCCTGCACCTCAGGGAATTCGCCGACGACTTCGGTCAGCAGATCCGCCTTGGCGAGGTGGGCGGCACGCGTTGCCTTCGCGACGTCGGCGCCGACCAGCGGTGCGATCTCGGCGGCCAAGCGTTCGATCCGCTTGATCCGCTCCGCTTGCGTGCCGAGCTTCTCGTGGAACACGATCTGCTCGAACTTCGGCAGGCGATCCTCGAGCTTCGTCTTCAGGTCCGTCTCGTAGAAGAATTTTGCATCGCTCAGCCGGGCGCGGATCACGCGCTCGTTGCCGCCGACGATGATCTTGCCGCCGTCGGTGGCCTCGATGTTGGCGACCAGGACGAACTTGCTCGCGAGCTTGCCCGTCTTGGGGTCGCGCACCACGAAGCATTTCTGGTTGTTGCGGATGGTGGCGCGGATCACCTCGTCGGGAGTCTTCAAGAACTCTTCTTCGAACGAGCCCATCAGCACGACCGGCCATTCGACGAGCCCTGCGACCTCGTCGAGCAAATTCTGGTCCTCGACGAGCTCGAACCCTTGCGCGAAGGCGAGCTGCTTGGCGTCGGTGAGGATCGCATCCTTGCGCCTCTCAGGATCGAGCACGACCTTCGCATCCAGCAACTTGGCTTCGTAGTCCTCGAAGCGGCGGACCGAAATGGCTGATGGCGCAAGGAAGCGATGGCCGTAGGTGGTCTGGCCGGCCTCGATGCCGTCGACCGCGAACTTCACCACATCGGGCTCTTCGGTCTCGAGGCCGAAGGTCGCGGTGATCGCGTGCAGCGGACGCACCCAGCTCAGCGAACCGGGCTTTGCCGACCGCGCGCCCCAGCGCATCGATTTCGGCCAGGGGAAGGTTCTGACGATGACCGGCAGGATTTCCGCAAGCACGTCGATGGCGTCGCGGCCGGGCTTCTCGATCAAGCCGATGTAGAAATCACCCTTGGGGTCGCGCTGGATCTTGGCCTCATCCAGCGATGTCAGACCGGTCGCTTTCAGGAAGCCCTGCACGGCCGCATCGGGCGCGCCGACTTTCGGGCCGCGGCGTTCGGTCTTCAGATCAGGCTGACGCGCGGGGATGCCGTGCACGGTCAGCGCGAGGCGACGCGGCGTCGCGAAGGCCTTCGCGCCCTCGTAGACCAGGCCCTCAGCGACGAGCTTGTCGGTGACCAGCCGGCGCAGATCGTCGGCCGCCTTGGCCTGCATACGCGCAGGGATTTCTTCCGAGAACAGTTCGAGCAAAAGATCGGGCATCAGGCCGCTCCACCGGCTTCGGTGTGCACCCAGGCTTCGCCGCAGGCTTTCGCCAGCTCGCGGACCCGGAAAATGTAGCTCTGTCGCTCCGTCACCGAAATCACACCGCGCGCGTCGAGCAAGTTGAAGACATGGCTCGCCTTGATGCACTGGTCATAGGCCGGCAGCGCCATCAGATGCGCCTCGCGCTTGCCGTCTTTCCAACCGGCGTCGAGGTATTTCTTGCAGGCGGCTTCCGCCATCTTGAACTGCTCGAACAGCATCGCCGTGTCGGCATGTTCGAAATTGTGCCGCGAATATTCCTGCTCGGCCTGGAAGAACACATCGCGATAGCTGACCTTCTCTGCGCCCTCGCGGCCGTTGAAGTTCAGGTCCATGATGCGGTCGACGCCTTGCAGATAGCAGGCGAGCCGTTCGAGGCCATAGGTGAGCTCACCCGCGAC
Source organism: uncultured Bradyrhizobium sp. (assembly GCF_936928535.1). GTDB lineage: Bacteria > Pseudomonadota > Alphaproteobacteria > Rhizobiales > Xanthobacteraceae > Bradyrhizobium. The sequence goes on from NZ_CAKZHY010000094.1 coordinate 37,586, forward strand.
CGGCGCGCACTCCACGCCGGCGACCTGCTGGAAGTAAGTGAACTGGCTGACTTCCATGCCGTCGCACCAGCACTCCCAGCCAAGCCCCCAGGCGCCGAGCGTCGGGCTCTCCCAATCGTCCTCGACGAAGCGGATGTCGTGCACGGCGGAATCGATGCCGATGGCGGCGAGCGACTTCAGGTACAGCTCCTGAAGGTTCGGCGGCGACGGCTTGAGGATGACCTGGAACTGGTAATAGTGCTGAAGCCGGTTCGGGTTCTCGCCGTAGCGGCCGTCCTTGGGCCGGCGCGAGGGCTGTACATAGGCGGCGTTCCACGGCTTTGGGCCGAGCGCGCGCAGGGTCGTGCCAGGATGGAAGGTGCCGGCGCCGACTTCCATGTCGTAGGGCTGCAGGATCACGCAGCCGTAATCCGCCCAGTAACGCTGCAGGGCCAGGAGCAGGCCCTGGAACGAGCGGTCCGGGCGCATATGGGCGGGCAATGAGGCGTCCATCGTCAGATCAGGCTCTCGCGGGGGGTTTTGAATCGCGCGGGACCGTATCGACGGCGGGGTTGGGAATCAAGGCAAAGGGGTCGGATTCGGCCCAGTTCTCCGTCGTGCCCGGGCTTGTCCCGGGCACCCACGTTCTTCGTGCGACGGGGCAAGGCGTGGATGGCCGGGACAAGCCCGGCCATGACGAACAGCAAGACCTACCCCGGCCTGTACGCTCCGGTCACGGGGTCACGCTTCAGCGTCTGGATATTCCCCATCGAGGCGGCCTCGGCGACGCGCGACAGGCGCATCTCCTCGAGCTCCTCATTGATCCTGAGTGCGGTCTTGTAGGCCCAGCGAACCACGGCAAGCCCACCCAGCACGCCCGCGAATGCGACGAACGGCGGCATCGGTCGATCCTTGTTCAATGCTCAGCCCCCAGAGACATTCTCGCGCAGTCCGGGCCGCGCCGCAATTGGCTCAGCACGGACCAAATGGCGCGGGATGACCGAACCTAGAACCCGAATTTCGCCCAAATCGCCCGCGTCTCGACCGCCGAGATCAGCTCGTCCGGAAGCCCGGCCATTGATTCCATGGCCGAAAGCTGGCCCGCACCGGGTGATTTCCGCCCGAGCAGGCTGGACAGCAAGCCGGTCGGTTGGGCGATCACGGGGGTGAGAACCTTCTCGCCATAGCGGGCACGAAGAGTTGAGCGGAGATCGCCGATGCCGTCGGCGAGCCCGAGCCCGATTGACGTCTCCCCGGCCCAGTACTCGCCGGTGAACAGGACGTCGTCCGCGCCCTTGAGCCTCGCGCCGCGGCTGTCCTTCACCAGCGCGATGAAGATCTGGTGGATCTCGCGCTGGAGTGCCTTCAGCTTGGCGACGTCATCGGGGTTTTCGGGAAGGAACGGATCGAGCATCGCCTTGTGGGCGCCGGCCGTATAGAGCCGCCGCTCGATGCCGAGGCGCTTGATCGCCTCCTGGAAACCAAAGCTGCCGCCGACCACGCCGATCGAGCCGAGGATCGAGGACGGATCGCAGAAGATCTCGTCGCCGGCGCAGGCGATCATGTAGCCGCCGGAAGCCGCTACGTCCTCGACGAACACCAGCACGGGCAGCTTCTTCTCCGCCGCGAGCTGCTTGATGCGCAGATAGATCTGGCGCGACTGCACCGGCGAGCCGCCGGGTGAATTGATGACCAGCGCCACCGCCTTGGCATTCCGGTATGAAAACGCCCGCTCCAGCACCCTTGCGACGCTCGCCAGCGTCATGCCCGGACGCAGCGGCGTCACCGCGCCGATGACGCCTGACAGCCGCACCACGGGCACCACCGCGGCACCTGGCCGAAAGCGCGCCGGAAGATATTGCATGAGCTTGTCGGCCAGGCCGGAATTCTCGCGATCGTTCAATTGTTCGGCCATGCCGTCACCTCTGGTTAACCTTTATTTATCACGCGACTGTCATTGCTGGTGCCTGGAACGTGTTTTGCAGAATCCCTGTTGGGAAGCTGCAATGAGGCAGCGGAGGAAACGACATGAAGATCTATCTGCTGTTGATGCTGATGGGCGCGCTCTTTACGGCAATTCGCTTTACGTCCCAGCCGGAACAGCAGTCGGAATCGCTTCCCCAGTAAGCCGTCACGGCTCCGCCAGCGGCAAGACCGCTCTCCCCTCCAAAATATTCCGCACCTCTTTTTTAGGCACGTGTGACTCATCATTGAGCATGAGGCCCGGCAGCAATCGCGTCGGGGCCCGGCCGCCCTTGACCGCGCGCACCAGCACGCGGATTGCTGGACGCGCCGCATCGCCATGAACCGGCAGGATCGACACGCTGCCGAAGCCGCGCGACAGCGCTGCCAAGACATCAGCAATTCCATCCGCGCGCCAGATCAGGGTCAGCACACCGTTCGATCGGAGGATGCGCCGCGCTGCATGCACCCAGGCATGCAGCGTCTCGTCCGTCGCGACATGCGCGGTGTGGCGCGCCTGGTCCGGCGAGCCGCGGTGCCTGATGGCATCGTTGAAGGGCGGATTCATCAACACGCAATCGGCGCCATCAGGCATGAGGCCGTGTGCCGCGAATGCCTGTGCGTCATCGGTGACGTCGAGCACGATGACATCAGCGGCAATCGCATTCGCGGCTGCATTGGCCCGCGCGAGCGCAGCGAGTTCCGGATCGATCTCGACGAGACGAAGATCGACGCCGGCCACGCGCCGGGCCAGCGCCAGGCCGGCCGTGCCAATGCCGGCACCGAGATCGACCACACGGTCACCTTCACGGGCCTCAGTCGCGGCCGCAAGCAGGATGGCGTCATGTCCTGCCCGGTGGCCGGATCGCTTCTGCTTGAGCAGCAGCTGGCCGCCGAGAAGGGCGTCCTCGGTGAGATCTGTGACGACGTCAATCATCGCCGCGCAATTCGTGGCTGAGGCCGGCTTCAGTCAGCAATTGCCGGGCCTCGCTGGCATCGTCCTCATGAACCAGGATCCGCCTGGGCAGGACGCCGAGCGAGCCCTCGATGATGCTCATGTTCTGGTCCAGCACCAGATGATGGATGTGGGCGCCGTCGAGCAGCGCGCCGATCGCCGACACCAGCACGATATCGTTGGTCCGAACCAATTCACGCAAGACGAGCCTCCTGGGCTGAAAGGGGTCAAAGCGGCAAATGTCAATGGTTCCACAGGCCTTGCCGCATCCCCGTCCAGTTTCTATTGTCTTTCCATCAGAATAGCCCCTCCGGGGCAAATATTGGAGACCGGCGTGGCCGTCATCGTACCTTTCGAAACCCCCGGCGCGTCGATCGAAGAGCTGGTTGCCCTTGTCGCCGGCGACATGGAGCGCGTCAACGCCACGATCCTGTCGCGGACCGGGTCTGACGTCACCATGATCCCTGAAGTCGCCAACCATCTGATCTCCTCTGGCGGCAAGCGGCTGCGGCCGATGCTGACGCTCGCCATGGCCAACCTCGCCGGCTATACCGGCGACGGCCATATCAAGCTCGCCGCCAGCGTCGAGTTCATGCATACAGCCACGCTGCTTCACGACGACGTCGTCGACGAGAGCGAGATGCGCCGCGGCAAGCTGTCGGCGCGCATGCTCTGGGGCAACGAGGCGAGCGTGCTGGTCGGCGACTTCCTGCTCGGCCAGGCCTTCCGCATGATGGTCGAGGTCGGCTCGCTGCGCGCGCTCGACATCCTGTCGGCCGCCGCCGCCACCATCGCCGAGGGCGAAGTGATGCAGCTCGCCGCTGCCAAGAACACCGCAACCACCGAGGACGAATATCTCGCCGTGATCCGCGGCAAGACCGCCGAGCTGTTCGCGGCGGCCTGCGAGGTCGGGCCCGTGATCGCGAACCGCCCCAAGGCCGAGCAGACCGCCTGCCGCTCGGTCGGCATGAATCTCGGCATCGCCTTCCAGCTCGTCGATGACGTGCTCGACTACGGCGGCAAGAGTGCAAAACTCGGCAAGAACACCGGCGACGATTTCCGCGAGGGCAAGATCACCCTGCCCGTTGTGCTCGCCTTCCGCCGCGGCAACGACACCGAGCGCGCCTTCTGGATCAAGGCGCTGGAGCGCGGCGAGATCGGCGACACCGATCTCGACCACGCCATCGGCCTGATGAACAAGCACCGCGCGCTCGAGGACACGCTGAGCCGCGCCCAGCACTATGGCGCCATGGCCGTCGACGCGCTGGCGCTATTCCCGTCCTCACCGATGAAGAGCGCGCTGGAACAGGTGGTGGCGTTCTGCCTGGCAAGGTCGCATTAGGGCGACCGACGCGCTTTCCGCCACTCTATCAACTGCGTCATCCTGAGGCGCGAGTGGCGCGATGCATAGCATCGCGCCAAGAGCCTCGAAGGATGTACGGCCGAGATGCGTCCGGCCGTTCGCCCTTCGAGGGCCGCTGAAGAAGCGGCCACCTCAGGGTAACGGGCGAGATTATGCTTGCCGCTCCCTCCCCGTCATTGCGAGCGCAGCGAAGCAATCCAGAATCCCTCCGCGGAAAGACTCTGGATTGCTTGCTGCGCTCGCGATGACGGAGTGTGCTGCGCGAATGCCGCCCTCCAATTCACATTCAGGCTCGTAGCCGCAATTCTCACCACAGCGAGGCACAGCGCTGCCACATCCCGAAGTCGCTGCCTAGTGACTTGCATTTTGCAAGTAACTTCCCTACCTTCCCGGCCATGCAGCCAAAGTCCCCCTCCATCCAGGAATGCCCGGTCGGCCGCGCCGTGGAGACGGTCGGCGAATGGTGGAGCATTTTGATCCTGCGGGATGCGCTACAAGGCTCGACGCGGTTCGACGAGTTCGAGCGCAATCTCTCGATTGCGCCGAACATCCTGTCGCGGCGGCTTGCTCATCTCACCAAGACCGGCATGTTCGTCCGCCGCCGCTATCAGGAGCGGCCGCCGCGTTACGAATATGTGCTGACCGACAAGGCGCGGGATTTCTTTCCTGTGATCGCGACGCTGCTCGCCTGGGGCAACAAGCACCTCGCGCCGAAGGGCGAATCCATCCTGCTGGCCAACCGGAGCGATCGTCGGCCGCTCGACCCGGTCGTGGTCGACGCCGCCGACAGGCAACCGATCACGCTCGCCAATGCAGTGGTGATCGCAGGTCCCGCGGCGAGCCGCCTGATGCGGCGGCGGCTCACCTCGCTCAAAGCCTTGAACCCGGATCTCGCGCCGACTGGAGACTGACATGCGTCGTATCGTCGTGACGGGAATGGGCGCAGTGTCGCCGCTCGGCTGTGGCGTCGAGATATCCTGGCGCCGGCTGCTCGCCGGTCAAAGTGGGCTGCGTCCTCTGCCGCAATGGGCGCAGGCATTACCGGCGCGCGTTGCCGGCCTGGTGTCCGACAAGGCCGACGATGACGAAGGCGGCTTCGATCCGGCCGAGGCCGTTGCGCCGAAGGACCAGCGCAAGATGGACCGCTTCATCCTGTTTGCCCTGCTCGCCACCGCGGAGGCGGTCGCACAGGCCAGATGGACGCCGCAGGATGCATCTGCGCTGGAGCGGACCGCGACGATCATCGGCTCCGGCGTCGGTGGCTTTCCGGCGATGGCGGAGGCCGTGCGCATCACCGAGCAGCGCGGCCCGCGCCGGCTTTCGCCGTTCACGATCCCCTCCTTCCTCGCCAATCTCGCTGCCGGCCATGTTTCGATCAAATACGGCTACAAGGGCGCGCTGGGTACACCGGTCACCGCGTGCGCCGCCGGCGTGCAGGCGATCGGCGACGGCGCCCGCATGATCCGCGCAGGCGAAGCCGATGTCGCGATCTGCGGCGGTGCCGAAGCCTGCATCGACATCGTCAGCCTCGGCGGCTTTGCGGCGGCCCGCGCTCTGTCGAGCGGCTTCAACAACGAACCGACGCGCGCTTCGCGCCCGTTCGATCGCGACCGCGACGGTTTCGTCATGGGCGAAGGCGCCGGCATCCTGGTGATCGAGGAGCTGGAACATGCGCTGGCGCGCGGCGCCGTGCCGATCGCCGAGCTGATGGGATATGGCACCACCGCCGACGCCTATCACATGACGTCGGGTCCGCCCGATGGCGACGGTGCCCGCCGCGCCATGGAGATCGCGCTGCGACAGGCGAACCTTGCGCCCGGCGATCTGCAGCATCTCAACGCGCATGCGACCTCGACGCCCGCCGGCGACGAGAGCGAACTCGGTGCCATCGGCGCGCTGTTCGGCCGCAACAAATCCATTGCTGTGAGCGCGACCAAATCGGCCACCGGCCACCTGCTCGGCGCCGCCGGCGGGCTTGAAGCAATCTTCACCGTGCTTGCCCTGCGCGACCAGATCGCACCGCCGACACTCAATTTCGAAAGCCCAGATCCGGGTGCGGAGGGGATCGATGTCGTTGCCGGCGCCGCGCGTCCGATGCCGATCCAGCACGCGATCTCCAATGGCTTCGGCTTCGGTGGGGTCAACGCCAGCGCCATCTTCGGCCGCATGGGCTAGCGAGCAGGCTTGCAATCACGCGGGGCATCGCTACCAAAGCAGGATGATCGACACAAATTTCTGGCTGTTCCTCGGCGCTGCCCTCGTCATTGCCGCCATTCCCGGCCCCGGCATCTTCTACGTCGCGGCGCGAACCTTGTCGGAGGGGCGCGCGAGCGGGTTTGCTTCGACCGCGGGCACGGCGCTGGGCGGACTCGTCCACGTGGTCGCCGGCAGCGTCGGCATCTCCGCCATCATCCTGGCGAGCGCTGAGCTGTTTGCCGCAGTCAAGTTCGTTGGCGCGCTTTATCTGGTCTGGCTCGGCATCAAGACGTTTCGCAGCGCCGGCCGGATGCTGTCGCTCGAGAGCGAGCCCGTCGGCGACATCCGCGCCTTCCGTGACGGCGTGCTGGTCGAGGCCCTCAATCCGAAGACCGCAGCGTTCTTCCTTGCCTTCATCCCGCAATTCCTCGATCCCGCGGGCGCGAGCCCCACGCTGCAATTCATCCTGCTCGGCGCCATCTCGGTGACGCTGAACACGCTCGCAGACGTCGTCGTGGTGCTGATGGCGACCGCGACCCGCACGCAGTTGATCGGGCGGCCGCTGCTGATGCGGCGCCTCACACAGGGCTCCGGCGTCTTCATCGCCGGCCTCGGCCTGTCGCTCGCGCTAGCGCGCCGGCCGGTGCAGGGCTAGCGCGTCATACCTGCCTCAAAACGAAAGGGGCCGAAGCCCCTTTCTCACATTTCACCACCGGTGCCAGTGATGCCAGCGGCGCCAGCGCCAACCGCCGTCCCAGTGATGGTGCCAGCCGTAACCACCACCCCAATATTGCGGGTGATAGTAGCCGCCGCCATAGGAATGGCGGTGCCAGCAATGGCCCCATTCGTTGCAGATATAGCCTGATGGAATGACGCCAGACGCACCGGGGACCTCGATCGGCTGGGCCGACACGGCTCCGTTGAACAAAGCGACGCCGCCAAGTGCGGCAAGGCCGACAAACGCGGAAACGAGTTTCATGATTTCACCTCCTAACATCCCGTTGGAGGTGATGAATGGCACGTGCGTTCGGTGCGTTACGAAGGTTTAACGCCGATGAACAAGCTGTCCAACTTGTCATGACTTGCCGATATGTAACGCGCGCTATTCGAACGAAGCATCGGCGCGAGCCCACCCATTGATGTTGCGATGGAGGGTTCAATGAAGATGATGTCCTGGTCGCGTTATCACCTGCTGGCAAGGGCGTTGGCGCGCGCTACTCGCCGCTGTCACCACACGAAGCTGCGCAGGACCCGGCGGCGTTGCCTGGCAGCCGGCACGAAATCGCCGAAGCACCCGTGACCTGCGGCTTGCTTGTGCAATGGCCGGCCGCAGGCTAGTCCTGCTATTGTCTTGTCCGGCCTTCTAAGGAACGCGGCCCCGATGCTTGCTCCGCAAAGTCGCCACTACGAGTCGCACGGCCTCCGCCTGCATTATGCCGATTGGGGCAATGCGGACGCGCCGCCGCTCATCCTGGTCCATGGCGGCCGCGATCATTGCCGGAGCTGGGACGCCATCGCCCGCTCCTTGCATCAGCACTTCCATGTGATCGCGCCGGATCTGCGCGGCCACGGCGATTCCGACTGGACCCGTGGCGGCAGCTACGCGCTGACCGAATATGTCTACGATCTCGTCCAGCTGATCCGCGGCATCGCGGCGCCTCGCGTAACGCTCATCGGCCATTCCATGGGCGGCATGGTGAGCCTGATTTTTTCGGGAGCATTCCCCGAACTGGTCGACAAGCTCGTCGTGCTCGACGGCGTCACGATGCTGCCCGACACGCCGAAAGCGCCGACACATGAACGCATCAGCAAATGGGTCAGCCAGCTCGACAGGCTGCACGACCGTACGCCGCGCCGCTATGCGACACTGCAAGATGCGGCCGCGCAGATGGTGCTTCACAACAAGCGCCTGACCCGCGACCTCGCGCTGCATCTAGCAACGCATGGCGCACGACAGAACGAGGACGGCACCTATAGCTGGAAGTTCGATCCCTACCAGCGCGCCTCAGCGCCGCACCGGCTCTGGCCGGAGGATCATGTCGCGCTGTGGTCGCGAATCGCCTGCCCGACGCTGCTGCTCAATGCCGGTGAGAGCTTTCTCGCCGGCGCGCGCTCGGCTGGCCTGGAGCGCTATTTCCAGCAGGCGCGTATCGAAACGATTGCCGGCGCAGGGCACTGGCTGCAGCACGACAAGCCGGAACAGGTGCTGGCGGAGATCCGGCAATTTCTGGGATTGGCCGAGGACGGCGCGGGCTAGCGTGGCTCCATCCGCGTCATTGCCGAGAAGGCCTAGCCCAACGTCCCCGCATGCACCCACCAGCCAGGGTGGTCGCGCCGAATCGTCTCGGCGGCGGCATGTGCGTCGGCTGGCGCGCCATAGATCGCAAAGCAGGTCGCACCGGAGCCGGACATGCGGGCCAGCTTGACGCCGGCGGAGGAGCGCAAGGCGCCCAACACGTCACCAATGACGGGCTCGATGCGCATTGCGGGGCCTTCGAGATCATTTGCGACGGTTTCGAGAACCTCGACCCAGTCCGAGACCGACCCGCCCGCCTCCGGCCAGGCCGGAGCCTCGAGCACATCGCTCGCGCCGACCAGCAACTCGCCGTTGCGCAGGCCCAAGGCCTGGAACACGTCCTTGGTCGCCACCGGCACGCGCGGATTGACCATCACGCAGGGCATGCTCGGCAGCGCCAGCGGCAGCAACTGCTCGCCGACGCCGGTCATGTCGCAGGCACGCGAGAGCAGGCACACCGGCACATCGGCGCCGGTCGCCAGCGCAACCTTCTGTAGGCGGGGATCATCGAGCGACAGATTGTTGAGACGCGCGAGCAGGCGCAGCGCCGCGGCCGCATCGGCCGAGCCGCCGCCGATACCGGCTGCGACCGGCAGGACCTTGTCGAGCGCGAAGGCGCCGAGCTTCAGATTCGGCACGGCATCGGCCAGCAGCTTGGCGGCTTTGAATACGAGATTGTCTGACGTCTCGCCGCAGGCGGCCGCGAGCGGGCCCGTGGTCGCAAGCCTGAGCTCGCCACCGGGCTCCAGCGTCAGCCGGTCGGCACAGTCGGCGAACGCAACCACGCTTTCGAGATCATGATAGCCGTCAGCGCGACGGCCCACCACGCGAAGGCTCAGATTGACCTTCGCGCGCCCTTCTTCAATCAACGCCGGCATCGGCGATACGCCCCCAGAACCTGACCAGATCAGCCGCCCTTGCCGTCGTCCTTCTTCTTGTCCGCCTGCGCGGCCGAAGAGTTCGAACTGTCATCCGTCATGCCGTTGGCGATCTTGGCTTCGATCTTCGGCAGATCGTCCGGCTCGGGCTTGAGGTCGCGGGCATGGGCCCACTGGAATTTGGCTTCCAGCGTGCGGCCGACGCGCCAATAGGCGTCGCCGAGATGGTCGTTGATGGTGGGATCCTCGGGCTTGAGGTCGATCGCACGCTCGAGGTTCTTCACCGCCTCTTCGTAGTTGCCGATGCGGTAGTAGGCCCAGCCGAGGGAGTCGACGATATAGCCGTCGTCGGGACGCTGCTCGACGGCACGCTTGATCATCTTCATGCCTTCGTCGAGGTTCACGCCCTGGTCGATCCAGGAATAGCCGAGATAGTTGAGGACATGCGGCTGGTCGGGCTGCAGCTCGAGCGCCTTCTTCATGTCGGCCTCGGCCTTGCCCCACTGCTTGGAGCGCTCCTCGCAGATGCCGCGATAATAGTACCAGACGCTGCTGGCCTTGTCGTTGCCCGCGGGCAGCACGTCGATGCCTTGCGAATAGGTCGCACCGCAGTCGCCGAACTTCTTGCGGCCGCGCTCGAGATTGCCGAGCGCCATGATCGCTTCGAGGTCCTTGGGATCCTCCGAGATCACGCCCTTGAGAATCTTGATCGCGTCGTCGCTGCGGTCGGCGGAATCCAGGTCGATAGCGAGCTGGATCTGCGCGTTGCGCTTCAGGGGCGAACTCGACGGAACGCGCTCGTAGATCTTGATCGCCATCTGCGGACGTTTCACCGATTCATAGAGGTCGGCGAGCGAGAGCAGGGCCAGCGGATGGCTGGGCTGCAGATAGAGCGCGAGCTGGAGATAGACCAGCGCCAGATCCTCGCCGCCGCGGCGGGTCAAGGTCGCGCCGATGCCGTAGAGCGCCTCGGCCGCACCGGCCTGTGCGGAATCGACCAGCGACGGCAGCTTCTTGCCGGCCTTGGTCTCACGCAGACCTTCCATGATCAGCGGATGACGGGCGAGCTTCTTGTCGAAGGCTTCATAGATCGCGGTCGCGGAGGCCGCGTCCTTGTTGCGCGACAGCCAGCGCGCATAGGCCTCGCTGACACGCAGCATGGAATCGTCGAGCTTGTAGGCGCGCTCGAAGCGGACGCCAGCGTCCTTCTCCTTGCCGGCGTTCTCGAGGATCATGCCGGCGTGCAGGTCCTTGAACAGCGGATACCATTCCGGGCCCGCCAGCTTGTCGATGGTGGCGACCGCGCCCTTGGCATCGCCCGCACCATAGGCGGCCCAGCCGGACAGCAGCGTGGCGACGAGATCGGTGATCGGTCCGCGAATCGACTGGTTGATATTGCTCTGCGCGCTCGGATATTTCTTCAGCTTCAGATCATGCACGCCGACCACGAGGCGCGCGACGCGATTGGTCTTGTCGATGGTGAGGATGCGCTCGGCGAGCTTGACCGCTTCCTCGATGTCGCCGTCGTCGACCGAGGAGATGAAGGCGCGGTCGAGCAGCTCGTTGTTCTTGGGGTCGGTCCGTAGCGCGGAGCGGTAGAAGGCGGCGGCGGAGGTCGCATCGCGCTCGACGCTGGCGTGGCGGGCGGCGAGATAGCTGCCGGCGGTGGTGAGCGACTTCAGATCGTTTCGCGTCGGAAACTGCGCCGCCGTGTCGGCCGGATGGTCCGGCGTCTGCGCCAGCACCGCGCCGGGGACCGCCACGAGCGCAGAGCCGGCAAGGGCGATGGCAGCAGCAGTCCAGCGGTTGAAACGATTTGAAAACATCAGGGCTCGCCTTGAGTTGGTAGTGCCTGGGTTTAAAGCAAAGGCCGTCTCGCGCGCGAACGCGGCCGGCGACATGTGACCCGGAACCTTCGGGTCGGGACAATGCCGCTTTTGGCGCTTCACCGCAAGGATTCGGACCGGGCGATCCCCTCCGCACGCCCCAAATCGGCCAAGTGACCGTTCAAGAGCCCCAAGACGCCGCCACTATGGCCTTATCGTGGCCGGGAGCCCCCGTGGTGCTCCCGGGGGCACCCATGGCGCTCCCGTTCTCACGCGAACGTGCGTCAGGTCACGTTTTATGACCCGGCGTCCCCTTACATGGCCTCGTAGTTCGGGCCGCCGCCGCCCTCCGGGGGAACCCAGGTGATGTTGCCGTTGGGGTCCTTCACGTCGCAGGTTTTGCAGTGGACGCAGTTCTGCGCATTGATCTGGTAGCGCGGTGCCGCGCCCTCCTCGACCCACTCATAGACGCCGGCCGGGCAATAGCGGTTCGAGGGACCGGCGAAGACATCATGCTCAGACATCTTCTGGAGGTTCATGTCGGCCACCTTGAGATGGATCGGCTGATCCTCCTCGTGGTTGGTGTTGGACAAGAAAACCGAGGACAGCTTGTCGAACGAAATCTTGCCGTCAGGCTTCGGATAGTTTTTGGGCGCGTGCTGCTTGGCCGGATCGAGCGTCGAGCGATCGGGCTTGGCATGCGACTGCGTGCCGAACAGCGAGGTACCGAACAGCGTGTTGCACCACATGTCGAAGCCGCCGAGCGCGACGCCTAACACCGTGCCGAATTTCGACCACAGCGGCTTGACGTTGCGGACCAGGAACAAATCCTTGCCGACCGACGAGGACCGCCAGGCGTTCTCGTAGTCGATGACCTCGTCATTGGCACGATCGGCCGCAAGCGCCGCCGCCGCATGCTCGGCAGCCAGCATGCCGGTGCCCATCGCATTGTGCACGCCCTTGATGCGCGGCACGTTGACGAAGCCGGCCGCGCAGCCGACCAATGCACCGCCGGGGAAGGTCAGCTTCGGCACCGACTGGTAGCCGCCTTCGGTGATGGCGCGCGCGCCGTACGCGAGGCGCTTGGCGCCCTCGAAGGTGCCGCGAATCGACGGATGGGTCTTGAAGCGCTGGAATTCATCGAACGGCGACAGGTAGGGATCGTCGTAGTTCAGATGCACGACGAAGCCGACCGCGACGAGATTGTCGTCGTAGTGATAGAGGAACGAACCGCCGCCCGTCTTCAGGTCGAGCGGCCAGCCGAACGAATGCTGGATCACGCCCTTCTGGTGCTTGGCGGGATCGATCTGCCAGACTTCCTTCAGGCCGATACCGAACTTCGACGGCTCACTCTTGGCATCGAGCGCGAACTTCGCGATCAGCTGCTTGGTCAGGCTGCCGCGCGCGCCTTCGGCGAACAGCGTATACTTGCCGAGCAGCTCCATGCCGCGGGTGAAGGAGTCCTTCGGCTTGCCGTCACGGCCGATGCCCATGTCGCCGGTCGCGATGCCCTTCACAGCGCCCTTCTCGTCATAGAGCACTTCGGCGGCGGCAAAGCCCGGATAGATCTCAACGCCGAGCGCTTCGGCCTTGGTGGCGAGCCAGCGGCAGACCATGCCGAGCGAGCCTATATAACAATGATGATTGTCCATCAGCGGCGGCATCATGAAGTTCGGCAGCTTGATCGCGCCGCCACCCGTCATCCAGTAGAAGCGGTCGTCCTTGACCTGCGTCTTGAGCGGGCAATCCGCATCCTCGCGCCAGTCGGGGATCAGCTTGTCGAGCCCGACTGGATCGATCACGGCGCCGGAGAGAATATGCGCGCCAACCTCGGAGCCCTTCTCCACCACGACGACGTTGAGATCGGCGTTGAGCTGCTTCAGCCGGATCGCCGCGGCCAGGCCCGAGGGGCCGGCGCCGACGATGACGACGTCGAATTCCATGGATTCGCGCGGGGGAAGTTCTTCGGTGCTCATCTGATCTCAGCCCTTGAGACGGTTCCTTGTCATTTGCGCCCCCTTGTTTCCGATTTTTCCGGGTAGGACAACCACGGAAATGCGTTCCGCTGGGATGCAAGGCGCCCTATGATGAACCAATAGTCTGACTTTCCAAAATGATCCCCGAACCCGCACCCACCATCCGAGAGCTTCTTGCCTTCTATCTGGAGGCCGGCGTCGATTGCGCGCTCGCGGAGGAACCGGTCGACCGCCTGGCGGAATTAGACGCGCCACCGCCTGCCCCGCGCGCGGTATCGGCGGAGGCACCCCGGCCTGTCGCCGCGCCTGCGGTGATGCGCGGCGAGGCGGCACCGGCGCCCGACATCGCGATCGCCTCGGCACGCGAAGCCGCGCGCACCGCGCCGACGCTCGAGGCGCTGCGCGAGCTGATGTCGAACTTCGAGGGCTGTGCGCTGAAACACACCGCGACGCGGCTGGTGTTCGCCGACGGCAATCCGCAGGCGCGCATCATGTTCGTCGGCGAGGCGCCGGGCCGCGACGAGGACATCGAGGGACTGCCGTTTGTGGGACGCAGCGGCAAGCTGCTCGATCTGATGATCGGCGCCATAGGCCTCAACCGCACCACGGCCTACATCACCAACGTCATCCCCTGGCGACCGCCCGGTAACCGGACGCCGACGCCACAGGAGACGCAAATCTGCCTGCCCTTCATCCAGCGTCACATCGAGCTGGTGAACCCCGATGTGCTGGTGACACTCGGCAATCCCTCGACGCAGACCCTGCTCTCGACCCGCGAGGGCATCATGCGCACGCGCGGGCGCTGGTTCGAGTATGAGACGGGCCAACGTACCATCCGCGCACTGCCCACCTTCCATCCGGCGTATCTGTTGCGCTCGCCGTCCTACAAGCGGTTGGCCTGGCAGGATCTGCGCGCGATCGCAAAGGCGCTGGCGGGCTAGCAAGCTCTCGTACTCACGCCCCCTTCGGCCGCACGATCGCCCAGCCGATGCGGAGCAATCCCTGACGGCCATTAACCAGCCATTCGAAGGCACGCGGCACTTCAGGCACGATGCCCGGGAAGCGCGCGAGGATTTCGGGCGGCGGCGTGCCCGCAGTATCGGACGCGCGCCAGACCACGACGCCGCCGCTTTCGCTGAATTTGGCCTGAGACATCCACGGTGTGCGGGCCGGATCGGCATCGATGAAAAGATGCGGCCGACCGGAATGCAGCGTGATCAGGCTCGCAAGCTCCGTCTCGCCGGCGACTGCGCGCAGGCGATGGTTGGTGCGGCGGGCGAAGCTGTCGTCGAAGAAATCCGAGATCGCGTGCGCCGGCATCGAGGTCGCGATCTCGCCGGTGCCGGTCCAGGGCAGGAACAGCACGGCCAGCACGACGCCGGCGGCAGGGGCGACGATGGCCGCCGCCCATACCGTGCGCAACATCTGTGCGCGGCGCATCGCGATCAGATCGCCGGCCGCGACCACCATGGCGAGGCCGGACATGACCAGCACGACGCCGGCGCCGCCGACGACGGTCTCGAGCCCGAACAGGCCGGAAATCAGGACCGCACCGAGCGCCGGCGCGAGCGCAAAGAAATAGACGAAGTTGCGTGCGAGCGGCTCGACCGGCGGCCGGTAAATGATCGGCGCCTCCTCGCTCTTGCCGGCAAACAGGGACGTGTTGAGGAAGCTCAAGACCGGGACCGCGATCGCGCCAATCGCGAGCCCACCGAGCAGCCAGACGGCGTGGATGGCGCGGGCACTCAGGTCGGCCAGATGCGGCAAGGCCGGCAGCGCAAGAGTTTGGGCGCGCATCAGCCAAACCGCATAGGGCAGCGCGAGCACGGCGACGACGACGAGCGCGAACAGCGGATCGAGCGCGCGCAACGTGCGCCTGCCGCCCCCCGTCGAGAGCGCAAAGATGACGAGCAGCACGAGCAGGAAGATCGCAGCCGGCGTGGTCAGGAGCAGCAGGCCCGCTTCGATCGACCAGGCGAACCAGGCGTTGCCTCGGCGTTGGCCGAGGATCTGCCAGGAATGCAGCAGCAACAGCGCCCAGAGCGGCCGTGCAAGCACCAAAGGGCCAAAGTCGAGCGCGGACGAGGAGAAGGCCAGCACCGTCATGGTCAGAAGCACGGCGAGCACCGCCTGCTGGGTGCCAACCACGGCCCGCGCCAGATGATAGAGCGTGATGAAGGTCGCAATCTCGCAGAGCTGCGCGAGGACGTAGACGCCGAACACATGGCCGCCTGCCACGCGATAGGCAATGTCCGCGAGCCAGATCGACAGCGGCGGGCCGAGATCAGTGCCGACCTGGTATTCCCTGCCAAACGCCAGCAGGGTCGCAAGGCTGCCGGGCGGGCTGCGGTAGAACAGCAGCGCCACCAGCAGCCACATCGCGGCTTGCAGCAGCACGGCAATCCAGACGATCAACCGCGGCCGGGCGCGAATGAGCTCGATGACCAGGGAGGTAAACCGCATGCAACGCCCGCAAGATGCAGCCAACCCGTCCAGCCGGCCCTATTCGCTCACATCTGTTTTGATAAAGCGCGCCTCGCCTTGTGGCAACGACAGTCTACGCTAGAGGCCCGCTGAAGCCTCGATTTCAACCGAGGTCTCGACCTCGGTGACGGAGAACAGATCCTGCACCGGCTCGACGGTCCAGGGCATATGCTTGGCGCGGGCGGCGGCGACGGGGGCGAAGAAGCTGCGGTGGTGCACGGTCGGGCCGAGGCGATCGAGCGCATCGAGATGCTCGGGCACGCCATAACCCTTGTGCTGCTCGAAGCCGTAGCCCGGGCAATCCTGCGCCAGCGCGCACATCAGCCGGTCGCGCGTCACCTTGGCGACGATGGAGGCGGCCGCGATCGAGAGCACGATACCGTCGCCGCCGATGACCGCCTCGCAGTCGCAAGGCGTATCGAGGCGGTCGCGGCCGTCGACGAAGACGTGCCTGGGCGCCTCGGGCAGCGCGACCACTGCGCGCTTCAGCGCCCACAGCGAGGCGCGCAGGATGTTGTCGCGGTCGATCCGCGCAGGCGAGGCGACGGCGACCGAGACCTGCGCCGTGGCGCAGATCCTGTCGAACAGCTTTTCGCGCTCTTCCGCCGTCAGGCGCTTGGAATCATCGATGCCGCGTGGGATGCGGTCGGGATCGAGAATCACCGCGGCCGCGACCACGGGACCGGCCAGCGGCCCCCGGCCCGCCTCGTCGCAGCCCGCGATCGGCCAGACGCCGCGCTTGATCAGCGCGCGCTCGCGGCGGAAGCTGGCTTTGGCAGGCGCGGCCTTTTTCGCCGCAGCCTTCTCAGGCGCGTCTTTGGCCGGCTTCCTGGCGGACTTGTCCCGAATCATGGCCGGGATCGTGCGCAAGCGGCTTCGCTTGCGCAACCGGGAACCCCGGACAATTCCCGTTATTCAAGCGAGCCGCCCTACTCCGCCAGATGCACCCGCCTGTCGTCGCCGACCTCGATGCCGGGCGCGACCACGACTTCCCAGGGATGGTCGTCGGGATCGGCAAAATAACCGGAATAGCCGCCGTAATCAGTCTCATGCGCGGGCTTCAGCAGCACCGCGCCCTTGCTCACCGCAAACGCCAGCACCGTATCGACCTCCTCGCGCGACGCGCAGTTCCAGGCGAGCGTGACGCCGCGGAAGGTCGTTGGCCTCGGCTGATCCGGCAGGCGGGCGTCATCGGCAAGCTGATCCCAGGGAAACAGGCCGAGCACCGGACCGCCGGTGTCGAAGAACGCAACGGCTTCCCCGGTCGCCTTCATCCGGCGCGAAAAGCCGAGCGAAGCGTAAAACGCGATGCTGGCGCGGATGTCGCGCACGCCGAGCGTAATCACCGTGAGCCGCGGTATCGGAGCCGGTAGTTCCTTACTCATGCTACACCTCTTCTACTATTCCGCTCAGAACAGGCTGAGCTGCTCGCCGTTCTGCTTCGGCCGCGCGAAATGATCCGTGGTCAGCTTGGAGCGGCGCTTGTTCAGACCGAGCCGGTCGCAGGCGATCTCGAAGCGGCGGCCGATGGTCCAGGCCATCGGGCCGGTCCCCTTCATCCGCTCGCCCCATTTCGAATCGTAGTCGCGGCCGCCGCGCATGTCGCGGATCAGGGTGAAGACGTGGCGATAGCGATCCGGGTAATTCGCCATCAGCCATTCGCGGAACAGATCGCGCACCTCCAGCGGCAGGCGCAGCAGCACGTAGGAGGCTTCCTTGACGCCGGCATGGGCGGCGGCGTCGAGGATGCGCTCGATCTCGGAATCGTTCAGCGCGGGGATCACAGGCGCGACCATTACGGTGGTGGGGATGCCGGCCTCGGAAAGCTGCTGCAGCGCCTCCAGCCGCTTCGGCGGCGTCGAGGCCCGCGGCTCCATGGTCCGCGCCAGTTTCGGGTCGAGCGAGGTCACCGAGATCGCGACCTTGGCGAGGTTGCGCTTGGCCATGCGCTGGAGAATGTCGATGTCGCGCACCACCAGCGCCGACTTGGTGACGATGCCGACGGGATGCCCGGTGCGCTCCAGCACCTCGAGAATGCCGCGCATGATTTTGTGCTCGCGTTCGATCGGCTGGTAGGGATCGGTGTTGGTGCCGATCGCGATCATCCGCGGCTCGTAGCCTGCGGCCGCGAGCTCCTTCTCGAGCAGTGCCGGCGCCTCCGGCTTGACGAACAGCTTGGACTCGAAATCGAGCCCCGGCGACAGGCCGAGATAGGCGTGCGTCGGCCGCGCGAAGCAATAGACGCAGCCGTGCTCGCAGCCGCGATAGGGATTGATGGAGCGGTCGAAGCCGATATCCGGCGAGTCGTTGCGGGTGATCACCTTGCGCGAGGTATCCACGCCGACACTGGTCTTGAACGGCGGCAAGTCTTCCAGGCTCTGCCAGCCATCGTCGAAGGCGACGCGCGCCTCGGCTTCAAAGCGACCACTGGCGTTGGACTGGGCACCCCGCCCTCGCCTGCGCTGGCGGTCGATGGCGACCGCCAGTTCAGGGAAGTCAGCAGGAATATCTGAGAGCGCACCCGCCGGCTCGGAGGGCGCCGTGACCGGCGGGTGCTTGAGAGCAGAAGAAGAAGCTGGACTCATGCCATCAAGATAGCACGAGAAAGGAACAAATCAAGAACAAGAATCCAAAACGCGAAAACAACCCCATGCACAGTAGCGCTGCCCAAACTTCGTGCGCGGTCGTTTGACCTCACGCAACACCGCGTGAGTCCGGTCCCGTTTGATGCGGCCCGAAGGATCGATCTCGCCGGAACTCGGTTGGTGACGATCCCGGGTGAAGGTCGGCAGGATCATGACATTTCAACAACAACCATCCGCTGTAACCAGCGACCTCGATCTCCTTGATCGCTACTGGCGCGCCGCAAACTATCTCTCCGTCGGGCAGATCTATCTGCTCGACAATCCGCTGCTGCGCGAGCCCTTGCGGCCCGAGCACATCAAGCCGCGCCTGCTCGGCCATTGGGGGACGACGCCGGGGCTCAATTTCATCTACGCCCACCTCAACCGCGTCATCCGCGCTCTGGACCTCAGCGTGCTCTATGTCTGCGGTCCCGGTCACGGCGGCCCGGGCATGGTCGCCAACACCTATCTCGAAGGCAGCTACAGCGAGATCTATCCAAACATTCCGCGCGATGCGGACGGATTACGGAAACTCTTCAGGCAGTTCTCCTTCCCCGGCGGCATCCCAAGCCACGCGGCGCCGGAGACCCCGGGCTCGATCCACGAAGGTGGCGAGCTCGGCTACGCCCTGGTGCATGCCTATGGCGCGGCCTTCGACAATCCCGACTTAATCGTCGCCTGCGTCGTCGGCGACGGCGAGGCCGAGACCGGTCCTCTGGCGGCGTCCTGGCACTCCAACAAGTTCCTCAACCCCGCCCATGACGGCGCGGTGCTGCCGATCCTGCATCTCAACGGCTACAAGATCGCCAATCCGACCGTGCTTGGCCGGATACCGGACAGCGAGATCCGCGATCTCTTCCGCGGGTTCGGCCACGAGCCGCTGTTCGTCGAGGGCGACGATCCCAAACCGATGCACCGGGCGATGGCAGATGCGCTCGACGTCGCGATCGCCAGCATCCGCTCGATCCAGCAGCACGCCCGCGACGGACGCAAGACGATCGAACGGCCGCGCTGGCCGATGATCGTGTTGCGCAGCCCGAAGGGCTGGACCGGCCCGAAGGAGGTCGATGGCAAGAAGGTCGAAGGCTTCTGGCGCGCGCATCAAGTGCCCGTTGCGGGCTGCCGCGTGAACCCGGCTCACTTGAAGATCCTCGAAGACTGGATGCGCAGCTACGAGCCGGACAAGCTGTTCGACAAGAACGGCGCGCTCGTCGCCGAGCTTCAGGCCCTCGCGCCCGAAGGCATCAGGCGCATGGGCGCCAACCCGCACGCCAATGGCGGCCTCCTGAAGAAGGAATTGAAGCTGCCCGACTTCCGCAGTTTTGCCATTGAGGTGCCGCAGCCCGGTGGCGTGACCGGAGAAGCGACGCGCGAGCTCGGCAAATTCCTGCGCGATGTCATCCGTCTCAATGCGGAGGAGCGCAATTTCCGCATCGTGGGCCCCGACGAGACCGCGTCAAACCGGCTCGATGCGGTGTTCGATGCGACCGAACGCGCCTGGATGGAGCCGATCAAGCCGTACGACGTGCATCTGGCGCAAGACGGACGCGTGATGGAGGTGCTGAGCGAGCATCTCTGCCAGGGCTGGCTCGAAGGCTATCTGCTGACCGGGCGGCACGGCTTCTTCTCCTGCTACGAGGCCTTCATCCACATCGTGGATTCCATGTTCAACCAGCACGCCAAATGGCTGAAGGTGACGCGGTACCTGCCGTGGCGGCGACCGATCGCCTC
Source organism: uncultured Bradyrhizobium sp. (assembly GCF_936928535.1). Classification (GTDB taxonomy): domain Bacteria; phylum Pseudomonadota; class Alphaproteobacteria; order Rhizobiales; family Xanthobacteraceae; genus Bradyrhizobium. The sequence continues at coordinate 57,856 of NZ_CAKZHY010000094.1, forward strand.
GCTGAACTATCTCCTGACCTCGCATGTCTGGCGCCAGGACCATAACGGCTTCAGCCACCAGGACCCCGGCTTTGTCGATCTCGTCGCCAACAAGAAGGCCGACATCGTCCGCATCTATTTCCCGCCCGACGCCAACACCCTGCTCTGGATCGCAGATCATTGCCTGCGAACCTACAACCGGATCAACGTCATCGTCGCCGGCAAGCAGCCGGCGCCGCAATGGCTGTCGATGCAGGAGGCCGCGACGCACTGCGATGCCGGCATCGGGATCTGGACCTGGGCCGGCACCGAGGATGCTGACGGCGAGCCCGACGTGGTGATGGCCTGCGCAGGCGATGTGCCGACGCTCGAGACGCTCGCCGCCGTCGACCTGCTGCGCAAGGCGTTGCCGGAGTTGAAGATCCGCGTCGTCAACGTCGTCGACCTCATGACGCTGCAACCCAGGGAGCAGCACCCGCATGGCCTCTCCGATCGCGACTTCGACAGCCTGTTCACGAAGGACAAACCCGTGATCTTCGCCTATCACGGCTATCCCTATCTGATCCACCGCCTCACCTATAACCGCACCAACCATGCCGGCCTGCATGTGCGCGGCTTTGCCGAGGAGGGCACCACGACGACGCCGTTCGACATGGTCGTGCTCAACGAGCTCGACCGCTATCACCTCGCGATCGAGGCGATCGAACGCGTGCCTGATCTTGCCACCAAGGCCGCGCAGGTGAAGCAGCGATTCCGCGACAAGCTGATCGAGCATTCGCGTTATGTGCGCGAGCACGGCGAGGACATGCCTGAGATTCAGGAATGGGTTTGGCCGGGCAAGGCGGGCTGACGGCATGACGTCGGTCCTCGTCCTCAACGCAGGCTCGTCGAGTATCAAGTTCGGCCTGTTCGAGATCTCGAGCCGCACGCCTGCCCTGCTTTGCAAGGGCCTGCTTGACGAGCACGAGGCAAAGCCGCGGCTGGTCGCAACCAGTCCCTCCGGCGAGACGCTGTTCGAAAAGCAGAAGGACGCCTCGGATGCGGACGGCGGCCATCTGTTCGCCGACGTGCTCGGCTTCATCGAGGATCGTTTTGGCGAAGGCTTGCGCGCCGTGGGGCATCGCATCGTGCATGGCGGCGCCGATTATTCCGGCCCGGTCGAACTGACCGACGATGTCTTCACCAGGTTGGAGGCGCTGACGCCATTGGCGCCCCTGCACCAGCCGCGCTGCCTGGCGCCCGTCCACGCCATCAGCGCGATCCGCCCCGCGCTGACGCAGATCGCCTGTTTCGACACCGCATTTCACCACGGCATGGCGCCCCCGATGAACCGCTTCGCGATCCCGAAGCGCTACGAGGCTCACGGCCTGCGGCGCTATGGCTTTCACGGGCTCTCATTCGAATATGTCGCAGGCCGGCTCGCCGAAATCGCGCCGGAGCTTGTAGCGAAGCGCGTTGTCATCGCCCATCTCGGCAATGGCGCCAGCCTCTGCGCCTTGCGCGACGGTCGCAGTGTCGACACCACAATGGGACTGACACCGCTCGATGGTCTCGTGATGGGCACGCGCTGCGGCAGCATCGATCCCGGCGTGCTGCTCTATCTGCTCCAGCACGAGAGCATGTCTACCGAGGATCTGCAGCATTTGCTCTATCACGAGTCCGGCCTGCTCGGCGTCTCCGGCATCTCCGCGGACATGCGCACCTTGCTCGCGAGCAAAGAAGCCGCAGCGCGCGAGGCAGTCGATCTGTTCGTGTTCCGCGCGGCCCAGGAGGTCGCGGTAATGGCGAACACGCTGGGAGGGCTCGACGGCCTCGTCTTTACCGGCGGCATTGGCGAGCATGCGAAGGAAATCCGCGGTGCCATTGGCGAGCGGCTCGCGTGGCTCGGAGTGAACATCGACTCGACTGCGAATGACGAGGGTCGCGACCGCATCAATGCCGGCCACGGCGTTGTCGACGTGCTCGTCATCCCGACCAATGAGGAACTGACGATCGCACGTCATTGCGTCGCGGTGCTGCGATCAGGGGCGGACTGATCCAACTAATGGGAGGTGTCAGCCAACCCGTCATTGCGAGCGTAGCGAAGCAATCCAGATGATCTCTGCGGCGGGACTCTGGATTGCTTCCTACGCTCGCGATGACGACGAAGGAGATAACAACGTCCCATTCAGTGAATCCCCGCAAATATCTGGATGCACCCGATCGCGACCTCGATCACGATCAGCACCACCACCGCGATTTCGAGCCGCAGCGAGCGCTGGGTGTCGATGATGTCGGTGAGCGCATCGGCCGTTTCCGCGATGACCGTGATCTTGCGCTCGAGCGTGTCGAGGCGCTCCGTCAGCTCATATTCGTCCTCCAGACGCGCATAGAGCCGGTCGAGCTGGGGCTTTTCCCAGAGCGCGTCGGGCTTCTCGGCGACGGCGACGCGGCCGGCGACGCGCTGCTGCACCAGCAGCGCATTGCCGATCAGCTGCAGGATGCCCTTGCGTCGCCGCGATGTCCGGCCTTTCTCGGCAAGCTCCCGCGCAAAAGGCTCGATGACATCGAAAACGGCCGCTACACGGCGCTCGTCGCGCGCCAGTGACGTGCTCTTGGCGAGGGCATCTGCGATCAGCAGCAGTCGTTCGTCGGAGAATTTCGAGAGACAGATCGGGCCGCCCGGCTGGATCGCCTCGGCGTTTTCGTCCTTGCAGAGCTGCGCCTGCGCGGTCTCCTCCTCGAGCGGGCTGAGCTCGCCGGTCACGCGGGACTTCAGGCTGTCGAGCAGCACCTTCTCCTCCGAAGGAAGCAGGCCGATCAGCACCACGACGCCATAACGGAAGATCACGGCGAGGCCAGCATGGACGCGAAAGGCCGCCGGCGTCGAGGACACCAGCGTGCCGAGCTCGAGGTTGGACGCGTTGATGCGTTCGCCGAGCATCACGGCGCGAATGCGCAGGGTCGGTGCGGGATCCGGCTTTGGGGATGTTGTCATCGTGCCAGCAGGAAGTTGATCGGCGTTCATAGGACACTCTCGCTCTGCGCCGCGGTCATTGCGCATTTTTTCCATCGGTAAGGTTCGTGTCAGACTACCGACAGCATCTCGTGGAAAATACGGTCATCGCCCGACGGTATTGGCGGAGAGAAAGCACCGTAAAAGCTCACGAACCCGTCACCCGCCGAAACATTCGGCAATATGACCACCCTGCGCACGACACATTCGGCTGCGATGGACCAGCACTGGTTGACCATCGCACGGCTAACCACCGCCGGAAAGTTGCACTCGGCATCGCCGCGTGTTTATGACAGTATCATAACGAGCTACGCTTCCTCCGAAGTGCTGATATCGAAGCCTCAATCATGCTGAGCGTCATCATACCGACTGAAGGCGTCGAGCAGACGGCAGTCGCAACTCTCGCCGCGCTGGTACCCGGTGCCGCAGCGGGCCTCATCAAGGAAGTTCTGCTGGTCGACGGCACCCGCAACGGCGTCATCGAACGTGTTGCCGACGTCGCCGGCTGCCGTTTCATCGGCTACGAAGGAACGTCGCAGGGCGCAGCGCTGGCCGCCGGCGCACTTCAGGCCCGTTCGCCGTGGCTGATGTTCCTCCCCGCCGGCGCGGTGCTGGACACCGGCTGGATCGAGGAGACGACCCAGTTCATCCAGGCCGTCGCGGCCAGCGGCCGGGATCGCGCCGCGGTCTTCCGCTACGCCCGTTCCCCCTACGCCGATGCCGGCTTCCGCGACTTCCTGCGATCCGTGGTGCGCAAGCTGGTCGGCCCGCTCGGCGATCAGGGTCTTTTGATCGCGCGTGATCATTACGACCGGATCGGGGGCTACCCGCCCCAGGCCCGCCGTTCCGAGGCCCGGCTGCTGCGGCGGCTCGGCCGCTCCTCCCGGACGCTGCTGCGCAGCCGGATCGTCATGGTCGGGTGAGGTCACCTAATACTTGCCAAAGTCAAATAATTATTTGACAATGGCAATTATTGAGGTGTCCCATGCCAATCAACGGTGTCGACGACCAGATCTCGGCGGTTCGCGCCTTCAACCGCTTCTATACCCGCAAGCTCGGGGTGCTCGACCAGCACCTGGGCAAGAGCCCGTTTTCGCTGAGCGAGGCACGCGTGCTCTATGAGCTCGCGCATCGCGATGACCTTGCGGCCAAAGAGATCGGAGGCGAACTCGGTCTGGACCCCGGCTATCTCAGCCGCATCGTCCAGAGCTTCGACGAACAGGGCCTGATCACGCGCACGCCCCTGCCCACGGATCGCCGGCAGTACCAGCTCAGCCTCACCGCCAAGGGCCGCCAGACCTTCGCCAAGCTGAACCTGAGCTCGCAGAATGAGGTCGCCGCGATGCTGGCCCAGCTTTCGGCCGGCGATGCAATGCGCCTGACCCAGGCGATGGCGACCATCGAAACAGTGCTGGAGCAACGCCGGAGCCCACCTGCGCCCGTCGTACTGCGCAGCCATCGCGTTGGCGACATGGGCTGGGTCATCTCCAAGCAAGGCGCCGCCTATGCCGCGGACTACGGTTGGGACATCAGCTACGAGGCGCTGGTCGCCGAGATCTGCGCCCAGTTCATCAAGACCTACGATGCCGCGCGCGAGCATTGCTGGATCGCGGAAGTCGGTGGCGAACCGGTCGGCTCGATCTTCCTGGTCAAGGCCACGGACGAGCTCGCCAAGCTCCGCCTGTTGCAGGTGGAAAAACAAGCACGCGGCCTCGGCGTCGGTCGCGCGTTGGTCCAGCAATGCATGCAGGGCGCGCGCGAGCGCGGCTACAAACGGATGACGCTGTGGACGCAGAGCATCCTGGTCGCCGCGCGCGGCATCTACAAGAGCGCCGGCTTCGAGCTGGTCGCAACGAAGCCACATCATAGCTTCGGTCACGATCTGGTGGGCGAGACCTGGGAGCGGGATCTGTAGCCGCGCATGGAGCGAATGCGCATGAATGCGCCCTCGCCCCTTGCGGGAGAGGGCATCTCCGCTGGTAGACACAAATTCACTCGGGTGAGGGGTATCTCTCCGCACTTGCCGTGCCGATAGAACCCCTCATCCGGCGCTTCGCGCCACCTTCCCCCACAAGGGGGGAAGGGAAGAGAAAATTACACCGTCGCACCCTGCGCTTTCGGCCGGCGCAGATGCTCGTCCAGCCGCGGCATGATCTCGACGAAATTGCAGGGGCGCGTGCGGTAGTCGAGCTGACTCGCGAGGATGCCGTCCCAGCCGTCGCGGCAGGCGCCGGGTGAGCCCGGCAGGCAGAAGATGTAGGTCGCACCGGCAACACCCGCGGTGGCGCGGCTCTGGATCGTCGATGTGCCGATCTTGGCATGGCTCAGCATGTGGAAGGCGATGGAGAAACCGTCCATGCGCTTCTCGAACAAAGGCTCGATCGCTTCCGGCGTGACGTCGCGCCCGGTGAAGCCGGTGCCCCCGGTGGTGATGACGACATCGACGCTGCTATCAGCGATCCAGCGGCGGATCACGGCGCGGATGGCCTCGACATCATCGGTGACGATCTCGCGCGCGGCGAGATGATGGCCCGCGGCAGTGAGGCGATCGACCAGCGTCTGGCCGGACTTGTCATCGGCAAGTGCGCGCGTGTCGGAGACGGTGAGCACCGCGATGTTGAGCGGGATGAATTGCTTGGATTCGTCGATGGACATTACGACTTCACTCCTGCTTCCACTGCCGCCGCGGTCATCCTGAGGTGCGCGCCGTGCGGTGCTACGCACCGCGCGGCAAGCCTCGAGGGATGGGCCGCGGGCTCCGCCATCCTTCGAGGCCCGCCGAAGAGGCGGGCACCTCAGGATGACGCCACTACTCCCGGATTTTCCTATGCGCAATTGCGCATCATAATTCACGCTGCGTCCGGGGCGCGGGCCGATGTAACTACGGCCCGCCGCCGCCGAACGTGTTGCAGGCTTGCAGAGTACCCTGCTGATAGCCGGTCATGAACCACTGCTTGCGCTGCGCGGCCGAGCCGTGGGTGAAGGAGTCAGGCACCACGCGCCCTGTCGCCTGGCGCTGAAGCGTGTCGTCGCCGATCGCGCTCGCCGTGGTCAGGGCGGCGTCGATATCGCCGGCCTCGAGGAAGTTCGGACGCTTCTTCGCCTCGCGATTGACCCAGATGCCGGACAGGCAATCGGCCTGGAGCTCGACCTTCACCTGCAGCGCGTTCGCCTCGGCCTTGCTGCTGGCCTGCTGCTGCAGCCGTGTCACCTTCGGGATGATGCCGAGCAGGTTCTGGATGTGATGGCCGGCCTCATGGGCGATGATATAGGCCGAGGTAAAATTGCACGCCGACTTGCCGGAGCAGCCGTGGAAACGCGTCTCGACCTCGCGGAAGAATCCGGTATCGAGGAAAATGGTGCGGTCCGGCGGGCAGTAGAACGGCCCCATCGCCGACTCGGCCCGGCCGCAGCGGCCGCCATTGGTGGCGTTGCGGAACAGCACGACCTTCGGGCCGGTGTAGGACTGGCCGCTGGCCTGGAAGATCTCGCTCCAGCGATCGTCGATCTCGCCGAGGATGCCCGAGATCATGCTGCCCATCTCGTCGGTCGGCGCGCCGCGCTTGGCCTGGGACGACGGACGGTCGCTCTGGTAGCTCGGCGCCTGGCCGCCGCCGGTGAGGATCTCGGCGCCGCCGATCAGGATGCGCGGGTCGATGCCGAAGGCATAGCCGACGATGCCCAGCACGATGATGGTGCCGATGCCGAGGCCGCCGCCGCCCATCGGCAGGCCGAATCCGCCGCCGCCACCGCCGCCGAATCCTCCCCCACCGTCGTCGCGACGATCCTCGATGTCGTCGCTGCGGCGGAAATCATCGTAGCGCATGGCGGGCTTCCCTCAAGGTCGGCAATGACGCGGCGTGGGCACGCGGAAACGCAAAAACCTCAACGCGCCACATAGCTAAAATTTCCATTGCGTTAATCAATATCCCGCTCGGCAATTATTGCCTAGTGCGACAGCCTGCGACGCCAGCAATTTTTTCCGAGGACCAAGCATTTTTTTCCGAGAGAAATTTCGGAGTCCTTTGCGGACCCGGCGGCCCCTGCAACGCCAGGAAACGCGAAACACACTGTAAAACACGACGAATGCGCGCAGCGACACGCACGCAACACGCGATGTCGGGCCTCCTCACTAAAGCGGCGGGTTAAGTCGATTTTTACTTTGCCGCTTCATTGTAACGGTCAGTCGGTTGTTTGGTCCCGCGTCGCCGACAGCGTCGCCTGAGTCAGAGTTCTTGAGTCATGGTAGTGTCGCGTCGCGGGGCGTCTGCAAAGACGCCCCGCACAAATTTTGAGTCTCCGTCGCACAGCATCATTCTCGGTGATTGCGTCGCCGAGATGTCGAAGCTTCAGGCAGGTTCGGTCGATCTCGTGTTCGCCGATCCGCCCTACAATCTGCAGCTCAAGGGCGATCTCAAGCGCCCCGACGAATCCCATGTCGATGCCGTCAACGACGACTGGGACAAGTTCGATTCATTCTCCGCCTATGACGATTTCACCCGCGCCTGGCTGCTCGCCGCGCGCCGCGCGATGAAGCCGTCGGCGACGATCTGGGTGATCGGCTCCTATCACAACATCTTCCGCGTCGGCGCGATCATGCAGGACCTCGGCTTCTGGCTCCTGAACGACATCGTCTGGCGCAAGACCAACCCGATGCCGAATTTCCGTGGCCGCCGCTTCACCAACGCGCACGAAACGATGATCTGGGCCGCGCGTGACGAGAAAGCCAAGGGCTACACCTTCAACTACGAAGCGCTGAAGGCGGCCAACGAGGACGTGCAGGCACGCTCCGACTGGCTGATCCCGCTCTGCACCGGCGAGGAGCGCCTCAAAGGCGCCGACGGCAAGAAAGTGCATCCGACACAGAAGCCGGAAGGCCTGCTCGCGCGCGTGCTGCTGTCCTCGTCCAAGCCCGGCGATCTCGTGATCGATCCGTTCAACGGCACCGGCACCACCGGCGCCGTCGCCAAGCGCCTCGGCCGCTCCTATATCGGCTTCGAGCGCGACAAGACCTATGCGAAGGCGGCGGAAGCCCGCATCGCCGCGATCGAGCCGCTGCCGGAAGAGAGTCTCGCCCCGTTCATGACCGCACGCGAGGCGCCGCGCGTGGCGTTCTCCGAGTTGATCGAGCGCGGCATGATCATGCCAGGAACGAAGCTGTTCGACGCCAAGAAGAAGCTCGGCGCACTGGTGCGTGCCGACGGCGCCATCATGTTCGGCGACAAGGTCGGCTCGATCCATCGCATCGGCGCCGTGGCGCAGGGCGCGCAGGCCTGCAACGGCTGGACCTTCTGGCATGTCGAGACCAAGAAGGGCCTCAAGCTGATCGACGAGCTGCGCGCGGAAATCCGCGCCGGCATGGCGGAGTAGCTGCATTCGCAGCCCTCGCAGGCCCTTGTACGCCGCGACAGCCGGGACTAGATTCGTAGCATCAGTCCCGACCGGTGTTGCTCCCATGCGACGACAGTCCGAGACATTGCTGCTGGTGCCGCTGCTGCCGATCTTCCTCATCGGCATGTTTCCGATGGTCGTGATCGCCCTGCTCGGCTTTTTCGGCCTCGCGCTGTTTGGCGTGCTGGTGATCTGCGTCGGGCTTGCCAGCAGCAACGAGGCGCACGACAATTTCAATCACGATGTGATCGTCAACGGCTATTCGCGCGGATCGGAGCGCAAGGCACGGGCCTCCGACATGCACCTTGCCACACGCCTCGGGTTGCGGCTGGAGGCGGTCGGCGCGGCGATGGTCCTTACGGCGGCGATCGGCCTTTGTTACGCGCCCTGATCTGCGCCTCGCGCAGATACCGCCCGGCAAACTCGCCGGTTGTGCTTTCAGCCGGGATGCAGGCAAGACAGGGGCGCAAGCGGCAATGACGCTGCGTCCTGCGGAGATGATTGATGCTCAAATTCTATTTCAACGGATCGCCGAACCCGACCAAGGTCGCGCTGTTCCTCGAAGAGGCTGGGCTGGCTTACGAGCCGGTGAAGATCGACACCCGCAAGGGCGAGCAATTCGCGCCGGAGTACTTGAAGATCAACCCGAACGGCAAGGTGCCGGCGATCGACGATGGCGGCACGATCGTGTTCGACTCGAACGCGATCCTGCTCTATCTCGCCGAGAAGACCGGCAAGTTCCTGCCCGCCGCCAGCGTGCGCGGCGAGACGCTGTCATGGCTGATGTTCATCGCCACCGGCGTCGGGCCGTATTCGGGTCAGGCCGTGCATTTCAAGCATTTCGCGCCGAAGGACCAGAACCACGACTACGCCCATAATCGCTACCAGTACGAGACCGATCGCCACTACAAGATCCTCGACGCGCACCTCAAAGGCCGCAAGTACATGGTCGGCGATGCCTATTCGATCGTCGATATGGCGCTGTGGGGCTGGGCGCGGATGGTGCCGTTCAAGCTCGGCGACGACGCCTTTGCGCGCTACCCGAACGTGAAGCGGCTGGTCGACGAGATCTCGGCACGCCCCGCAGCGGCGCGCGCGCTCGCGCTGAAGGACAAGTTCACCTTCAAGGCCGAGATGGACGATGAGGCGCGCGCCAACATGTTCAGGCACATGACGACGAAAGTCGCCTGATCACATCGCACTGCGATGAAAGGCCACGCGCGTGCGTGGCCTTTCAGGCCGCGTGGACCGAGCTCAGGAATTTTGCGACCTCGGTCTTCAACCGGCTGCTGTCCGATGACAGCGAGCGCGCCGCCGACAGCACCTGCGAGGAAGCCGAGCCGGTCTCGGCCGCGCCGCGCTGCACGTCGCCGATATTGGTCGAGACGCGCTGGGTGCCGTGCGCGGCCTGCTGGACGTTGCGGGAGATTTCCTGCGTCGCTGCGCCCTGCTCTTCCACGGCCGCGGCAACCGTCGAGGAGATTTCCGACAGCCGCTCGATGGTGCCGCTGATCTCCCTGATGGAGCCGACCGATTCTTCGGTCGCTGCCTGGATGCCGGAGACCTGCTGGGCGATCTCGCCGGTCGCCTTTGCGGTCTGCTCCGCCAGCGCCTTGACCTCGGAGGCGACCACGGCAAAGCCGCGGCCGGCCTCGCCCGCGCGCGCGGCCTCGATGGTGGCGTTGAGCGCCAACAAATTGGTCTGGCCGGCGATGGTGCTGATCAGTCCGACGACGTCGCCGATGCGCGCGGCGGCCTTGGACAACTCGCTGACGCGGGCGTTGGTCTTGCTCGCCTGCCCGACGGCTTCGCCGGCGATGCGGGCGGATTCCTGCACCTGACGGGCGATCTCGCTCACCGAGGACGACAGCTCCTCGGTCGCGGAGGCGACGGCCTGGACGTTCGCCGAGGCTTCGTGCGATGCAGAGGCGACTTCCGTCGACAGATCCTGGGCGCGCGTTGCCGTCGTCGTCAGCGTGCCGGCGGAGGTCTCGAGCTCGCTGGAGGCCGACGACACGGTCTCGACGATCTCGCCGATCGCCTGCTCGAACTGGTCGGCGAGCCGGACCATGTCCTTCTTGCGGTCCTCGGCCTGCCGCGCCTCGCTCTCGGTCTGCTCGTGACGCATGCGCTCGGTGTCGATCATGTTGTCCTTGAACACCTGGATCGCCTTGGCCATGTCGCCGATCTCGTCGGCCTTGCCGCGCGAGGGGATCTCGACCGCGAGATCGCCGCCAGCGAGCCGGCCCATCGCGCGCGTCATCGAGGTCAACGGGCCGACGATGCTGCGGGCGATCAGGAAGGCGACGATCACGCTGAAGACAACCGCGAGACCGCCTGCGACCTCCTGAATCCATGTCGTGCGGGCGATGACGCCGGCGGCATTCGCCCGCGTATTCCGGGACTCAGCCGTGAGTTCGGAATCCGCGACCTTGAGCTTGTCGATACTGGTGGCGATCAGGGGCGCAATGTTGTTGCGGAACGTCTCGTCGGCCACAAGGATCGCGGCGGAGGTCGACTCGAACGCCGCCTGATAGGCGGTCAGCGAGGTCTTGACCGGCGCGAGCGCCGACTTGACCTGATCGGGCAGAGTGGCCTCCTGGAGCCCCGCGATCCGTTGCTGCGCCCTCTCGGTATTCGCCCTGAAGGTCGAGGTTGACTTGGAATCGCGCATGGCGAGGAAGCGCCAGCTCGCCAGACGCGCCTGGAGGATCTTGGACTCGAGATCGGCGACGGGCGCCGTGACCTCGGCATCGTGGGTTCCATGCGCCGCGATGACCAGCTTGCCGGCATAGGTGTTCAGTTCCTCGCCACCGGGCAGCAGCGCGGCCTTGCCTTTCGTCGTCTCCTTGACCGCGGCGCCCATGCGCTCGCGCAGCGACTGCAGCTTGGCGATATCGCCAATGAGACCATCGTAGATCTTGCGCCGCTCCTCGGAGAACGACTCCGCCGATTGCGCTTTCAGCAGCTCGATCGTCGCCGCCTCATGTTCGGCGGCCTCCTTGAAGGCGGGCTCGTTGGCGTCGTAGATGTAGCGCAGGTTGGCGCGCTGCAGCGCCTGGAGATGGATCGATATCTCCCGAACGCGCGCGGCATGGTTCGAGAAGGCGGACATTTTCGCGACCTGGTCCTGGACCGACCACAGGTTCCAGACGGCAACCAGGGCCATGATCAAGCTCATCACGGCAAGAGCCGTAAAGCCGGCGTAAAGACGTCCCCGGATTCTCAAACGAATGCCCCGCATGATGGCCCCTCAGAATTCGCGCAGCCGAACGCCCCCACGGCTCATCCCGCTGCGGGCAGCACAATGAAGCACACTTGTTAATTGTACCCTTCTTGATCGGGCTGATGCCCCGGTTGCTGCTTCCGGGAACCGACCCGGCGGGGACCGGGGCGCGAGGTAACCGGGCTGTCGCCGGCCCGATATCAGGCTGTCGCCTGATTCAGCCTGCCGAGCGCGTTCTCGACCACTTCCAGCGTGTAGGGCTTTTGCACCACCGGCGCCGAGGCCAGGTCCACGGGGATCGGCGCGCGCTCGCCATAGCCGGTCGCGAAGATGAAGGGCACGCCGATCTCCTTCAGCCGCTGCGCCACCTTGATGCTGCTCTCGCTGCCGAGATTGAGGTCGAGCAGCGCAAAGCTCGGCCGCGTGCGCTCGATCGCGCGCAGCGCGTGGTCGACGCTCGCCGCCGTGTCGACGTGCCGCGCCCCGAGATCGAGCAGGATCACCTCCGCCGCCATGGCGATGATGAGGTTGTCCTCGACGATCAGCGCCGTGTCGGAAATGCGGGGACGGGCGGGCTGCTGTTCCTCGATGCGCATGGCGGCTCCTGCGATTGACGGCACCAGTTCGACGAAGTTCGGCGGGATCACGAATCTCGCCTGCACGCCGAGCAGGTCGAAGCGGATTTCGGCTTCGCCCTTGAGGTCGAACGGGACGGAACGCTCGATGATGGTGGTGCCGAAGCCGCGGCGCGACGGCGGCTGCACCGGCGGCCCGCCGCTCTCTTTCCACTCGATCTCGAGGCTCGAGTTCGGGTCGACCCGCCACACCACCTCGACCTGGCCGGTGGAATCGGCGAGCGCACCGTATTTGGCGGAGTTCGTCATCATCTCGTGGACGACGAGCGCCAGCGTCGCGAACGCCTTGGGATCGAGCGCAACCTCGGGTCCGTCGATTTTCACGCGATCGGCGCGGGACCCGAGATAGGCCCCCGCCTCGGATTCCAGCAGCGTGCGCAGCGCCACCGGCGCCCAGTTCAGATTGGTGATCTGGTCGTGAGCGCGCGCCAGCGCCTGGATGCGGCCGCCGAGCACGCTGGCGAACTCGTCGACGCTTCTCGCGGTGTCCTTGCTCTGCGCCACCAGCGCGCGGACCAGGCTCAGGATGTTGCGGACGCGATGATTGAGCTCGGCAATCATCAGCTCCTGCCGCTCCTGCGCGCCGCGCCGCTCGCGGGCGGCCAGATCGGACAATTGCAGGATCACCTCGAGCAGCGTCACGCGCAGGCTCTCGGCGATGCGGATGTCGGCTGCCGACCACGGCTTCGACTGGCCCGCGACCGTCTCCTGCCAGAGCTCAAAGCTCTTGCGCGGCGTCAGGCGCGGCCCGTTCGGGCCTTCCTCGTAGACTTTCTCGGGCGCGCCCGCCCAGTTCACCGAGCGCACCACCTCTCGCCGGAAAAAGATCAGGCAGTCGCGCGGGGTGCGCGAGATCGGGATCGCGAGGAAGCCGGCGGCGCGGTCGCGAAACACCTCGCCGGCCGCGTAGATCTTGGCGATCTCCGCGCTGGCGCAGATGCGGCCCGGCGAAGTCCGGTTGATGAAGGCGACGAGGTCCCTGACCTCCGCCTCGGTCGGCGTCTCGCCGTCGAGCGTGATCCTGCTGTCGGACCAGATCGCGACGCCATCGCAGGCGATCATCTTGCGGTAATCGCCGACGAAATCGACGATCGCGCGACGGCTGTGCTCGTGGGTGGCGGCGATCTCGATCAACCGCTCCTGGATCTTCTGGGCGCTGGCCTCGTAGGCCACATCGATCTCGCGCTCGCGCCCCTCCACGATCCAGGAGAACATCTGCCCGAACAGCTCGGAGGCCGTCCGCTTCTCGAACGAGATGTAGCGCGGCGAATAATGGTGGCAGGCGAACAGCCCCCACAGCTTGCCGTCGCGCAGGATCGACACCGACATCGAGGCGGCAACGCGCATGTTGCGCAAGTACTCGATATGAATCGGCGACACCGAGCGCAGCACGCTCATGGACAGATCAAGCAGCCCCGCATTATGCGAGGCTGTCGACAGCAATGCGGCCGGCGTGGCGTCGATGTCGGCGATGATGCGCAGCCAGTTGCGCTGATAGAGGATGCGGGCCTGCCTGGGAATGTCAGAGGCCGGGTAGTGCAGCCCGATAAACTTTTCGAGACCTGCTTCCGCGGCCTCCGCGATCACCTCGCCCGATCCGTCCGGATGAAACTGATAGACCATGACGCGATCGAAGCCGGTCAGAACTTTGAGCTGGCGCGCCGCCTCGCGGGCAAGCTCGGTCATGCCGCGGGTCTTGCGGATGCGCTCGAGCATCAGCCGCACCAGCTCGCCGGAATTGACACCCGCCTCGATGACGCTGGGCTCGGCCTCGACGACGAGATAGGCGCCGGAGAAATGGATCGAGAGATCGTAGAGCGGCTTGCCCGCCTGAAGCTCGACGCCGAACACGCGTTCAGTCGAGTCAGGGCCACCAAGCTGGTCGACGCGGTTGCGGATGGTCTCGATCGCGGCAGCGGAGAAGACTTTCACGAGCGGCTGTTGCAGCAGATCGGTGACGTCGCCGCCGAGGAAGCTGCCGGCATTGTCCGACGCCATGCAGATCGTGAAATCCGACAGCAGCGCCAGCAGGAAGCCGAACGGCTGCACATTGCCGGGGATGTGGATCGGCTCGCGATCGCAATTGGTGAGATTGACCGCCTCGTTCATGCGCGATCCGCCGCCCGCTCGAATGCAGCAAAGGCGCTGCGCGCCGCCTCGATCGCCTCGTCCTCGTCACAGGCCTCTTCGCATGCGAGCTTCGCCAGAAAACTCTGCCACAGCCGTTGGCCCGCGCCGTGGCTGAGATAGGCGGTGGCCTGCCCGACGCGTGGATCGGCCGCGTCCGCGACCGCCTTCAGCAGGAATTTTGCACCGAGCCGGGAGCCCTCCAGGACGTACATGGTGCCGATCACGCCGCTCTGTGTCAGCGGCGGCACCGACACGGTGGCATGCGCCTCGCGCCCGAGCCGGTCGAGATCGGCCGCAATCGCGGCGCTGCGCGTGCGCTCCGGCCAGTCCGGAAACATGTTGGCGACGCCGGCGTCCGCGAGCGCCGCTTCAAGCGGCAGCAGCGCGCCCGCGCTGGCCTGGAGAAAACGGCGATAGCCGGAAAACACGGTGAGATCGAACGCCGACATTTGCGCATCGAGCTCCCGATGCGCCGCGGCGGTCGCGTCTCTCAATCGTTCACGGAGTTCCGGAAAGCTGCGGTTCACCTGTATCGAAACGTCCGAAGCCCCAGCCAGCATGAAATTCCCAAACGCGCGCGAAGCCGGCGCGCGATTGCCCCGGAAGCAAGGGAACGTCGGTGGAACCCGGATAGTTCCGGACCTGAACCGGAAAAATGGAGACGAGACCCTCGGTCCCGCCTCCCCCTATTTCCGACGCCAATGCCTGTGGAGTTCGTATTCGATCTCCGCCCGGGTTGTCCCGCAGTCCTGCAGCTCCCGCTCGGTCATGGCGGCGAGCCGGCACCGGTCCTGCGATCGCTCCCGCCTGCGACGGATGGTCTCAACCACCGCCTGCCAGAGCCGCAGGGCCATTGCCGCTGACAACGAACGGCCCCGGCGGGTGGATGTGACGCCACTCAATCCGCTCAGCTCGCGGCCCTCGCGGCCGTTTGCGGAAACGGACCCAGCGCTCTCTCGGTCAGAACGGAGTCGCAGTACTCGCGGATCTCCTTGATCTTGCCCTCCTCGAACCGAAACACCAGGCAATAGTCATTGTCGTAACGAACGCCTTCCGGCGTGACGTTGTCGCCCTTCGCCTCCACCACGACGATGTCGCCATCGGCGATGAAGCGCTTGGCGACCGTGCGCGTCCGGTCGCGCAGGCGGGTGCGCACATAGCCGTGCAGATCGCTGAGGATCGAGTCCTTGCCCGTGAAGGTGCGCGACCAGGAATACTGGCCGGTGACGATCCACTTCGCGTCGTCGGCAAGGCTTGCGGTGAACAGTGATCGGTCGCGGACAGCCGGGTCGGGGCTGGCGGCGGCAGCGAAAATATCCTGCATCAGTTTCTTGTTGGCGCTCGCGCTCATGGCGGCATCTCCTTGTCATGCTAACGCCGAGACCATCGCCGCTGGACGAGAATTCTTCAAATCGATAGCGAATATGATATCTATTCACCTCATGAATTTGAATTCGCTCGACCTCAATCTGTTGACCGCGCTTGACGCCCTGCTGCGCGAGGCCAATGTCAGCCGCGCCGCAATGCGCATCGGACTGTCACAGCCCGCCACCAGCCACGCCCTGCAGCGGCTGCGCGATATCTTTGGCGACCCGCTGCTGGTGCGCACCGGCGCTCGAATGGAACTGACGCCGCGAGCACAGGCACTGCGCGCACCGCTGGCGCAGGCGCTCGATCAGGTGCGTGGGCTGTTCGTGCCTGACGCGTTCGATGCCGCGCGCAGCGATCGGCACTTTCGCCTGATGATGCCCGATCTCGCGGTCGAATTGTTGATGCCGCCCTTGATGGAGAAGGTCACGCGTCTTGCACCCAACGTCCGCATCGACGTGGTGCCATGGCGGGGACCGGCGATCTTCCACGCCGAGTTCGCCCGCACCATCGACCTCGTGATCTCGATCGGCAATGCCTTCAAAGGGTTTCATCGCCAGCTGCTCTACACCGACAGCGATGCGCTGGCGGTGCGGCGCGGTCATCCCGTGGGCGCCAAGCTGAAGCGGCGCGACGCTTTCCTCGCTGCACGCCATGTCGGCGTGATCATCCGCGGCCAGCCCGAAGACCTGATCGACACCTGGCTGCGGAGCAAGGGCATCGAGCGGCAGATCTCGCTGGTGGTGTCGGGCTATCTCGAGGCGCTGCACGTCGCCGCCCGCACCGACCTCGTCGCCTTCGTGCCGCGGCGGCTGATCGCAGGGCTCTCAAAGCAGCTCGGGCTCGCCACGGTGACGCCACCGCTCGATCCCGGGATCGACGAGCAGTTCATGTTCTATCCGACGCGGGCGCAGATGGACCCGGGCTCGATCTGGCTGCGACGCTTGATGCTGGAGACAGGGCGGGAGTTGGAGAAGCGGTCTTCGTAGGGTGGGCAAAGCGAAGCGTGCCCACCACCTGTCGCCGCCGGAGAAAGACGGTGGGCACGGCGCTATGCGCCTTTGCCCACCCTACGAAACCTTGCACTGGATAGAATACTGTCTCGGCAAAGACAGTGTCATCCCGGGTCTGCGCTGACGCTTGCCCGGGATGACAGGGGAGAATGTGGTCGCGCCTTACCGGATCAAGCCTTCTGCGCGTCCATCACCTTGCGCACGGCTGGACGATCGGACATGCGTTTGAAGTGGTCGGCGATCTTCGGCGTGGCGTTGATGTCGACGCTGTCGCCCTCGAGCCAGGTCGAAAGCGTGTACAGATAGGGATCGCAGATCGTGAACTGATCGCCCATCACCCAGGGTCCCCTGTACATCCTCTGCTCGATCAAGGAGAAGCAGGCGCCCATGGTCTGCGGCACTTTCGCCTTCATGTCGGCGAAGGAGCTCTCCTGCGTCGCCCAGCGCGCGCCCCGCATCTTGTGAGCGTGATTGATGTGCACGGTCGAGCAGAGATAGGAGTTGAACGACTGCACCTGCGCGAAGTCGAAGAGATCGTCGAGCGGCGCGAGCTTCGCCTTGGGCATGGTCTGGGCGATGTAGGCCAGCATCGCCGGCGTCTCGGTGAGGACGCCACGATCGGTCACCAGGGCCGGCACGCGGCCCTTCGGGTTGATGGCGAGATATTCAGGGCTGTTCTGCTGATTGTCCTTGAAGCTCAGCCGTTCAGCCGTGTAGTCGGCGCCGGCCTCTTCCAGGGTGATATAGGTGGCGAGCGCGCAGGTGCCGGTGGCGTAGTAGAGCTTGAGCATGTCGGACCTCATGGGAAAGCTGGAAATTAACGGCATTAGCCCCTGGGGTCTATAGCACGACATCCTCTTCGCAGTTGCCCACATCCGCCCGCCTGTGCGAAGACGCCCGCAGTCGGAGGGGTTTTTCATGACGGTTCTTATCGCCGGCGGCGGCATCGGCGGGCTGACGCTTGCGCTCAGCCTGCATCAAATCGGTGTCCCCGTAAAAGTGTTCGAGAGCGTCGCGGAGCTGAAGCCGCTCGGCGTCGGCATCAACGTGCTGCCGCATGCGGTGCGCGAGCTGATCGAGCTCGGGCTGCTGGACAGGCTGGATGCCAGCGGCGTACGGACCCGAGAGCTCGCCTATTTCTCCAAACACGGCAAGCCGATCTGGAGCGAGCCGCGCGGGCTGGAGGCCGGCTACAAATGGCCGCAGTTCTCGATCCACCGCGGCATGCTCCAGCAGATCCTGCTCGATGCCGCCGTCGAGCGGCTCGGCCGCGAGAACATCTTGACCAGCCATCACCTGACCGGCTGGACCGAGACGACCGGCGGCGTGCGCGCCGACTTCATCGACAGGGCGACCGGAAAGCCTGCCGGGACGTACGAAGGCACGATCATGATCGCCGCCGACGGCATCCATTCCGCCGCGCGAGAAAAGCTCTACCCGAACGAAGGCCCGCCGATCTGGAACGGCCGCATCCTCTGGCGCGGCGTCACGCCCTCGAAGGCTTTCCTAACCGGCAGGACCATGATCATGGCCGGTCACGAGATCCTGAAATTCGTCTGCTATCCCATCTCGAAGGAGCCGGACGCCGCAGGCAACCATTTGATCAACTGGGTCGCCGAGCGGCACATGCCGCCGACCTATCAGTGGCGGCGCGAGGACTATAATCGCACCGCGCGGCTGGAAGAGTTTCTGCCCTGGTTCGAGAGCTGGCAATTCGACTGGCTCGATGTGCCTGGCCTCATCCGGAACTGTCCGCACGCCTATGAATATCCGCTGGTCGATCGCGATCCGGTCGCGCAATGGACGTTCGGCAAGGTGACGCTGATGGGCGACGCCGCGCATCCCATGTATCCGATCGGCTCGAACGGCGCCTCGCAGGCCATTCTCGATGCGCGCACCATCACCCGCGAGATCCTGGCGCATGGCCCGACGACCGCAGCGCTGCTCGCCTACGAAGCCGAGCGGCGGCCCGCGACCACCGACCTCGTCCTGCTCAACCGCAAGAACGGCCCCGAGCAGGTGATGCAGCTTGTCGAAGAACGCGCGCCTGACGGCTTTGAGATCGTCACCGACGTGCTGTCGCAGAAGGAGCTGGAAGACATCGCCGCGAACTACAAGCGCGTCGCGGGCTTCCAGGTCGAGGCGCTGAATGCCAAGCCGCCGATCGTGAGCAAGGACGCGCGGGCGAGTTAGCTGAACCGCAAGCCGCGAGCTCCCGCTTCACCTCGCCCCGCTTGCGGGGAGAGGCATAGGCCGCCTCTGGCGGCCGTCCTCAAGAACGCCGAAGCAAAGCTTCGGCTATGTTGCATCGCAGATGCAATCCGGGTGAGGGGGTACAGGTCTATCGAAAATTTCCCGTGCGGAGAGAAGCCCCTCACCCCACCCTCTCCCCGTAAGAACGGGGCGAGGGAGTGAGAGAGCAGCGCCCGCCTCACCTCACCACCCTCGCCGCCTCCAGCAGCCGTTCGCCCGCGCTGGCCGTCGCCAGCACGGTGCCGTCCTCCGCCATCAGCTTCGCCTCGACGAACGCGATGGTCTTGCCGAGCTGCGTCACCTTGGCTTCGCCGATGATGGTCCCCGGTTTCGCCGGGCTGAGGAAATTCACGGTCATGCTGATGGTGGTGGTGTAGAGGCGGCCCTCGCTCATCACCAGCACGGCCGGGCCCATGGTGTCGTCGAGCATGGCAGAGAGCATGCCGCCCTGGATGAATCCCGCGGGATTGCAGAACTCAGGTCGGCCCTCGAACGCGAGTTTAATCCATCCTTCCTCCGGACGGGCATCGAGCAGGCGCCATCCCAGCAGCTCGGCGCAGGGCGGCCTCTTGAAGTTGTCCAGCGCGGTCTTGACCATTGGCAGCCTCCGTTTCGCACGCTGATAGCGCGACCCAGCTGCCAGCGTGCTGTCAGGAGGATGGGCCCGGCGGCAGATTCAGTGCATGCGCAATCACCTTGCGCATGACATTGGGCAGCGCCTCGCCCGCCAGCGTCGCGATCGGCACCCAGCGCATGCCCTGGGGCGCGCGCGTGCGAGCCTCGACCCTCGCGGTGTAGACCACCAGCTCCAGCGGAAAATGCGTGAAGACGTGGGTGACGACGCCGACCTTGCGCTGCCAGCGCGACAGCCCCTTGATATCAGGCGCCTGCTGCTTCGCCGCTGCGTCGTCCTGGCCGGCAAGCCAGTCCGAGCCCGGCACTTCGGTCATGCCGCCGAGCAGACCTTTTTCCGCCCTCGAGCGGACCAGCAGCTCATCGCCGCGCGTGACGACGAAGGCGGCGCCACGCCGCAACGTTCCGCTCTTCTTCGGTGCCTTGCGCGGAAACGTCTCTTGCGTGCCCAGGGCGCGCGCCGTGCAGTCCTCATTCAGCGGACAGAGCGAGCAGGCCGGTTTCTTCGGCGTGCAGATCGAGGCGCCGAGATCCATCAAAGCCTGCGCACTGTCGCCGGCGCGCGAATTGGACAGCAGCGTAGCCGCCAGTTGTTGGATCAAAGGCTTTGCCTGAGGCAACTCCTCCTCGACGGCATAAAGCCGCGACACCACGCGCTCGATATTGCCGTCAACAGGCATGGTGTGGCGATCGAACGCGATCGCCGCAATCGCCGCGGCGGTGTAGGGACCGATTCCCGGCAGCGCGCGCAGGCCTGCTTCCGTATCCGGAAAGACGCCGCCATGCTCGCGCGTCACCGCCACCGCACAGGCATAAAGATTGCGCGCTCGCGAATAATAGCCAAGCCCGGCCCACATCCGCAGCACGTCATCCTGCGAGGCGTTTCCCAACGCCGTGACATCAGGCCAGCGCGCGACGAATTTTTCGAAATAGGGCCCGACCGCCTTCACCGTGGTCTGCTGCAGCATGATCTCCGACAGCCAGACGCGGTAGGGATCCGACGTCTCCCCGGGCGCCGCGCGCCAAGGCAGCCTGCGACGGTGGCGGTCGTACCATTGCAGAAGTGCGATGGGGCGCGACGAGGTCTCCGCCTGAGTGGGTTCCGATTTCGCCTTCAGGGCGGACTTGGGGCTCATATCGTCACTGTAGCGATGTCAGGCCGTTCCCTCCACGTCATGCCCGCGCTCGTCGCGGGCATCCACGTCTTTCTTCGCAGGAGAACGTGGATGGCCGGGACATAGGCAAGCGGAAGCGACGCCGTCCTTGGACGGCTATGCCCGGCCATGACGGCGAAGAGCCTGTGGCTCAAGCCATGGAGTGCTATAAGGCCACCATGGCCAAATTCCCTCCCAAACCCGGCCCCATCAGCGCCAAGCCGCTCGGGATCCTGCTCAACGACGTCTTTGCCGAGGCCTATGCCAAGCAGGGCTTTGCGGCGCGCGAACTGGTGACGCGGTGGGCGCAGATCGCGGGGCCTGAGATCGCGGCCCATGCCGAGCCCTTGAAGATGCAATGGCCGCGCCCCGTGGAGGGCCAGCCGCAGGAGCCCGCGACACTGGTGCTGCGGGTCGAGGGTCCGATGGCGCTGGAGATCCAGCACTCGGCCGACGTGATCCTGGAGCGGGTCAACCGCTTCTTCGGCTGGAACGCGGTCGGCAAGCTCGCCTTCCGCCAGGCTCCCCTGTCGCGGCCCCGGCGCACGGTGCGGCCGGGCCCGCCGGACCCCAACCTGGTCGCCAAGGTGGCGGAGGGCCTGGGGGAGATCGAGGATGAAGAACTGAAGACGGCACTGGCGCGGCTCGGGGCTGCCATCAAGCGAAATTGAGCCTTATTCCCGATCTAATCTGGACCCGTCCTTGCCGCTCGCCATTGCCTCAAACCACGTTTCAAGCTAGCGACAGGCCTCGCCCGGGAACCCTCATTTGAGCCTCGGGCCGAGACCACGCCAATTCGGGAGCCGACCTTGATCATCACCCGCCGCGCCTTCACCACGATGCTGTCGCTGACCGGTCTTGCCGCGATCGCCGGGCTCTCGCCGCTGCGGTTCATCACCGAGGCCATGGCCCAGGCTGCCGCCGACGTCGCCAAGCCGGTGTCGCTGCCCGACATGGCGCTCGGCCCCAAGGACGCCGCCGTCACCATCACCGAATTCGCCTCGATGACCTGCCCGCACTGCGCGGCCTTCAACGAGCAGGTCTTCCCCAAGATCAAGTCGGAATACATCGACACCGGCAAGGTCCGTTACATCTTCCGCGAGTTCCCGCTCGACATCAAAGCCGCCGCCGGCTCGATGCTGTCGCGCTGCATCGCCAAGGACGACGCACCGAAATATTTCGCTGTCACCGACATGCTGTTCCGCCAGCAGAACGATTGGGTGGTGAAGAACACCACCGAGACCCTGACCCGGATCGGCAAGCAGGCCGGCCTCACCCAGCAGCAGGTGGAAGCCTGCCTGAAGGACCAGGCGCTGCTCGACAAGATCGCCGCCGACCAGAAATATGCGAGCGACGTGTTGAAGGTGGATTCGACGCCGACCTTCTTCATCAATGGCGAGAAGATCAAGGGCGAGGCCTCGTTCGAGGAATTCGCGAAGAAGATCAATCCGCTGCTGAAGAGCTGATTCGCTCGTCAAGATCCTGATTCGCATCTCGAAAGCCGTATCTTTCCCGGCATAAATCCCTTGGGAAAAACGGCTTTCGCTGGTTGCCCTCGCGGCGCACCGCGGCCATTGTCCGCCGCATGAGGCGCCCCGCGCGACTCGCCCCAACAGCGACATTGCCTTCCATGGTATTGTCCCGGCAGGGGGATTCGCGCCTGCCAACAGAGATGCGTGCTTATGAAAATCACCCGCCTGCGCCTTCACGGCTTCAAGTCTTTCGTTGAGCCCACGGACTTCGTCATCGAGCCGGGCCTCACCGGCGTGGTCGGCCCCAACGGTTGCGGCAAGTCGAATCTCGTCGAGGCGTTGCGCTGGGCGATGGGCGAGACCTCGTACAAGAGCTTGCGCGCCGCCGACATGGACGCGGTGATCTTCGCCGGCTCCGGCAACCGACCCGCGCGCAACCACGCCGAAGTGACGATGACGATCGACAATGCCGATCGCACCGCGCCTGCGGCGATGAACGACAGCCAGCTGCTGGAAATCTCCCGCCGCATCGAGCGCGAGGCCGGCTCGGTCTATCGCATCAACGGCCGCGACGTGCGCGCCCGCGACGTGCAGATCCTGTTTGCGGACGCGGCCACCGGCGCGCGTTCGCCGGCCCTCGTCCACCAGGGCAAGATCGGCGAAATCATCCAGGCCAAGCCCGAGCAGCGCCGCCGCGTGCTGGAAGACGCCGCCGGCGTTGCCGGTCTGCATGCGCGCCGCCACGAGGCCGAGTTGCGGCTGAAGGCGGCGGAAACCAATCTCACCCGCGTCGAGGACGTGATCGGCCAGCTCGCCGGCCAGATGGAAGGCCTGAAGAAGCAGGCCCGCCAGGCGGTCCGCTATCGCGAGGTCGCGGCCAAGGTGCGCAAGGCCGAAGCCACGCTGTTTCATCTGCGCTGGATCGGCGCCCATGCCGACGTCAACGAATCCGGCCAGACCCATGATCTCGCCGTGCGCGAGATGGCCGAGCGGACCCAGCACCAGGCCGAGGCTGCCCGCATCCAGGCGATCCGCGCGGCCGAAATGCCGGCGCTGCGCGATGCCGAAGCGCGCGCCGCGGCAGGCCTTCAGCGCCTCACCAATGCCCGCGAGCTGCTCGACCGCGAGGAAGAGCGCGCCAAGGAGCGCGTCGCCGAGCTCGAGCGCCGCCTCGCGCAGTTCGAAGGCGACATTTCCCGTGCTCAGCAACAAACCATGGACGCCGACGTCGCGCTGCAGCGGCTCGACAGCGAAGATTCCGAGCTGAAGGAAGAGATCAAGTCGCGCGTCGAGAAGCGCTCCGGCGTCGACGAGCGTGTCGGCGAGGCCGAGGCCGTGCTGACCGAGACCGAGCAGCAATTTGCCGAGCTCACCACGGCGCTCGCCGACCTCACCGCCAAGCGCAACCAGTTAGAGGCCAACGTCCGCACCCACCGCGACAAGCTCGCCCGTCTCGACCAGGAGATCGCGAATGTCGCGGCGGAAGAGCAGAAGCTCGCCGCTGATACCGGCGGCTTCGGCGATCTCGATGAGCTGACCGCGACGGTCGAGACCGCCGAGCAGACGCTGGCGGCCTCGGAAGCCGCAGCTCAAGCGAGCGAAGCCGCGCATGTTGCCGCGCGCCAGACGCTGGAATCCTCGCGCTCCCCGCTGGTCGAGGCCGACAAGCGCGTGCAGCGGCTCGACACCGAGGCGCGCACGATCTCCAAGATCGTCAATGGCGAGACCAAGAATCTGTGGCCGCCGATCATCGACGGCATCACCGTCGACAAGGGCTTTGAGAAGGCCATCGGCGCTGCGCTCGGCGACGATCTCGACGCGCCGATCGATCCCTCGGCGCCGATGCGCTGGACCAATGTCGGGCACGCCGAAGGCGATCCGGAACTCCCCGAAGGCGTCACCCCGCTCGCCAACCACGTTCAGGCGCCGGCCGAGCTGGCGCGCCGCCTGGCGCAAATCGGCGTGGTGCCGCGCGAGCGCGGCGCCGAGCTGGTCTCGCAGCTCAAGACCGGCCAGCGGCTGGTCTCGCCCGAGGGCGATGTCTGGCGCTGGGACGGCTTCGTCGCCGCCGCTCACGCCCCGACCGGCGCCGCACGGCGCCTCGCCGAACGCGCCCGTCTCGTCGACATCGAGAACGAGCTGGAGCAGGCCCGCATCGACGCGCAGATCAAGCGCCAGGCGCTCGAGAATGCCGAGTCCGAACTGCAGATGGCGGCCAGCACCGAAGGCGCTTCCCGCGAAGCGATGCGTGCCGCGCAGCGCGAGCTGAACGTCGCGCGCGAGCGTCATGCTGCCGCCGAGCGCGAGATCAGCCGCCATGCCGCGCGCAAGGCAACGCTGTCGGAAGCGCATAGCCGTCTCGCCGCCGACCGCGCCGAGGCCGAGGCCGCCTATGAGTATGCCGAGGCCGGCATCAGCGAGCTGCCGTCGAGTGAGGACACCGAGACCCGTCTCGCTGCCGTCCGCAGCGACATCGAAGGCCAGCGCCGCATCGCCGCCCAGGTCCGCGCCGAGGCGCAGGCGCTGGCGCGCGAGGCCGAGCTTGCCGACCGCCGCGTCCAGGCGATCCTCGCCGAGCGCACCGAGTGGGCGAACCGCAAGGAAAGCGCGGCCTCCCACATCGACACCATCCAGGCCCGCATTGCCGAGCTCACGATCGAGCGCAGCGAGCTCGAGAACGCGCCTGCCGTGTTCGCCGAGAAGCGCAGCGCGCTGATCACCGAGATCGAATACGCCGAGAACGACCGCCGCATGGCCGCCGACGCGCTGGCGACCGCCGAGACCGCGATGGCCGAGACCGATCGCGTCGCCAAGCTGACGCTGGAAGCACTGTCCAGCTCGCGCGAAGCCACCGCCCGCGCTGAGGAACGTATGGAAGGTTCGCGGCGCCGGCTCGAGGACATCGAGCGCGAGATCCGCGACATGCTCGAGGTCGAGCCGCAGGCCGTCGCTGCTCTGGCCGAGATCGAGCCCGGCGCGGAGCTGCCGCCGCTGCACGACATCGAGGAAGATCTCGAAAAGATGCGCCGCGACCGCGAGCGCCTTGGTGCGGTGAACCTGCGCGCCGAGGAAGAGCTGCGCGAGGTCGAGACCCAGCATACGGGCCTGGTCACCGAACGCGACGACCTGGTCGAAGCCATCAAGCGGCTGCGCCAGGGCATCCAGAGCCTCAACAAGGAGGCGCGCGAGCGCCTGCTGACCTCGTTCGAGGTCGTCAACAACCACTTCAAGCGCCTGTTCGTCGAGCTGTTCGGCGGTGGCGAAGCCGCGCTGCACCTGATCGAGAGCGACGATCCGCTGGAAGCCGGTCTCGAAATCATTGCCAAGCCGCCGGGCAAGAAGCCGCAGACGCTGTCGCTGCTCTCGGGCGGCGAGCAGGCGCTGACCGCGATGGCGCTGATCTTCGCGGTGTTCCTGACCAACCCCTCGCCGATCTGCGTGCTGGACGAAGTCGACGCGCCGCTCGACGACCACAACGTCGAACGGTACTGCAACCTCCTGCACGAAATGACCGGCTCGACCGATACGCGCTTCATCATCATCACGCACAATCCGATCACGATGGCGCGCATGAACCGTCTGTTCGGCGTCACCATGGCCGAGCGCGGCGTCTCCCAGCTCGTCTCGGTGAGCCTGTCCGAAGCGGTGGACATTCTCGACCAGAACGTGGCGTGAGGCCTGTGGCGTCATTCCGGGGCTCGCGAAGCGAGAACCCGGAATCTCGCGCTACAATCTCGAACTTCCGGGTTCGCGACTTCGTCGCGCTCCGGAATGACGACGGTGGGCCAACATGATCTCACCCACCCTCCCTGCCGAACTCAAAGCCGCGCTCGACGGCAAGCTCCAGGGCTTGTCCCGCACCGACGCCGCGCAGCGCTCGCAAAAAATCTCGACGACGTATCGCGCCGGTGGCAGCTCCGCCACGATCAAGTCGGAAGCGGATGCGCTCGCCTATGCGCTGGCGCGGATGCCGGCGACCTACGCTGCAGTCGCCGCCAGCCTGAGCGCGCTCACCGAGATCGCACCGGACTTCGCCCCGGAAACGCTGCTCGACGTCGGCGCAGGCCCGGGGACGGCGAGCTGGGCCGCCGCGGAAGCCTTTTCGTCGCTGCAGGATTTCACGCTGCTCGACGCCAACGCGACGCTGAGCCGGCTCGCACTCGAACTGGCACGCGACAGCACGCGTCTCGCGAATTGTCGTTACCTGCCGGGCGATGCCGCGACCAACCTCGCCGAGGTCTCGCAGGCCGATCTCGTCGTCGCCAGCTACGTCATCGGCGAGCTCGGCGAGAGCGACCAGCGCAAGCTCGCGGAGACGATGTGGGCCAAAGCGCGTCATGCGCTGGTCGTGATCGAGCCCGGCACGCCGGCCGGCTATGACCGCATCCTCGCGCTGCGCCAGCAACTGATCGCGCTAGGTGCGTTCGTCGCCGCGCCCTGCCCGCATGAAAAGCCCTGCCCGCTCGTCGCGCCCGACTGGTGCCATTTCAACCAGCGCCTGCCGCGCTCGCAAGCGCACCGCCAGATCAAGGGCGCCGAGGTGCCGTTCGAGGACGAGCGCTTCATCTATGTCGCCTTGACCCGCACGCCACCCGCGGCTCGCGCCGCACGCGTGCTGGCGCCGCCTGACGTCGGCAAGGCCGAGATCACGGCCAAGCTCTGTGGGACGGAAGGTGTCGAACTGGCCAAGGTTCCGCGACGTGACAAGGCGGGCTATGCAAGCGCCCGCCGTTGGCGGTGGGGTGATGCCATCCTGTCCGAAAGTTAACCTCGCCCCCCGCTTTCCCTTGAACTCGGATGGCTGCCGATCCGACCAAGTCTTACCTTCCCTCCGCGCGGGGCTCTTCCCCGGCTCCATTCTAGTCTAGGCTGCTTGCTCCAATTCCCTTTCAGGAGTCCTCCATGTCGACCGGCTGGATCGTTCTCGGCGTCATCGTCGTCCTCGTGTTCTTGGCCTTCAGCGCCTACAACCGGCTGGTGGCGCTGGGTCAGCGCGTCAGCCAGGCCTTTGCCGATGTCGACGTGCAGCTCAAGCAGCGTCATGATTTGATCCCGAACCTCGTCGAGACGGTGAAGGGCTATGCCTCGCATGAGCGCGGCACGCTCGACGACGTCATCAAGGCGCGCAATTCGGCGATGTCGGCGCAGGGGCCGGCGCAGGTGTCCGCGGCCGAGAACCAGCTCTCCGGCGCGCTCGGCCGGCTGATCGCGCTGTCGGAGGCCTATCCGGACCTCAAGGCCAACGCCAATTTCCAGCAGCTCGCATCCGAGCTCTCCGACCTCGAAAACAAGATCGCGGCGAGCCGCCGTTTCTTCAACAACGCGGTCCAGGAATACAACACCGGCATCCAGCAGATGCCCGCCGCCCTGTTCGCCGGCATGTTCGGCTTCACCAAGAAGGACTTCTTCGATCTCGGCGCCAGCCGCACCGAGGTCGAGGCCGCCCCTCAGGTGAAGTTCTGATCTGAGCTGACAGGCCGGCAGGGCAACGCGTCATGGCCGCGTATGGTCTCTACACGCACATCGCCTCGAACAAGTTTCGTTCGATGCTGCTGCTCGGCGGACTGTTCGCGCTGGTCTACGTGCTGGTCTTTGCCGGCGCGCTGGTCGCCGAGGTCGTCATCAACGGCAATCAGACCGTTGCCTATTATCTGAACCGGGGCCTCCACGACCTCATCGTCGCCTTCCCCTTTGCGACGGCCGGCGCGATCGCCTGGATCGTCATCGCCTATTTCTTCCACCAGTCGATGATCGATGCGGTGACCGGCGGGCACGACGTTAGCAGGCAGGAGGAGCCCCGGCTCTACAATCTCCTGGAAAATCTTTGCATCTCGCGCGGCATTACCATGCCGAAGCTGAAGATCATGGACTCACCGGCGCTGAACGCGTTCGCGACCGGCCTCAATCCGCAGCAATACGCCGTCACGGTCACCACGGGTCTCTTGAAAGCGCTCGATGACCAGGAGATCGAGGCGGTGCTGGGCCACGAGCTCACCCATATCAAGAACGGCGACGTGCAGTTGATGGTCGTCGCCGTGATCATCGCCGGCGTGGTCGGCTTTTTCGGCGAATTGTTCTTCCGCCTGTTCACCAATTTGAGCTGGAGCTCCGGTGGCGGATCATGGTCCTCGGGCTCTTCCTCGTCGTCCCGCTCGTCCTCGTCGTCGAGCGACAACAAGAATTCGGGCGGCGGCGCGATCATCGTCGTCATCATCGCGGTCGTGCTGATCGTGGTGGCCTGGCTCGTATCGCAGGTGGTCAAGCTCGCGCTGTCACGCTCGCGCGAATATCTGGCAGATGCGGGCTCGGTCGAGCTGACGAAAAACCCTGACGCCATGATCTCCGCCCTGCGCAAGATCGAAGGCCGCGGCGAGTTGCAGGGCGCGACCTCCGCGGTGATGGAGCTGTGCCTGGACAATCCGCGCGAAGGCTTTTCCGATCTGTTCGCGACCCACCCCTCGGTTCAGTCGCGCGTCGACGCGCTGGTCAAATTCGCCGGCGGCCATGATCCCGGTCCGCTGCCGTCGCCGACCGATGAGACCGAGCAGCCCACCGCGGAAGAACCCGAGGCCGCCCCGCCGCCGCTTCCGCAGGGTCCTTGGAACGATGCGGGCGACCGGTCCACGCCACCGCCCGTCCCCACCCCGAGCGCTTCCGGAACCGCGGCCGGCAATCCGTTACCCAATCCGCTTCCCAATCCCATGGGCCCGTGGGGCCGCCACTGAGCGGATAATTTGCCGTGCCTGGGGCTTGTTTCATGACCTTTGGGAAAACTTTCGGGAATTGCCGCTGGCCTGCGCCTGAGATTTGAATTCTCCCTTGTTTCTGCCATGTTCGCGCCCAACAGCAGACTCGGGACTATCCTTGGGAAATATCCCTAGGAAATATCCGTGGGACATCGATTTGGGGCCCGGCCGATTGCGACATCGCGATCGGGGGCGCGCGTTAGGGGACAGCAATGGCAAAGCCGGCAGTGGTTGTGGTGGGCGCGGACAAGGGCGGGGTCGGCAAGACCACGGTATCGCGCACGCTGCTCGATTATTTTTCCGCCAACAACGTGCCGACGCGCGCGTTCGACACGGAGTCGCCGCGGGGAACGCTGAAGCGCTTCCATCCCGACATCACCGAAATCGTCGACATGACGACGACGGCCGACCAGATGAAGATTTTTGACACGCTCAACGCTGTCAGCCCTTCGGTCACCGTCATCGACGTCCGCGCCGGTCTGCTCTCGCCCGCGCTGGCCTCGCTCCGCGACATCGGCTTCCTCGATGCCGCCAAGGCCGGCCAGATCACCTTCGCCGTATTCCACATCCTCGGACCTTCGATCGCCTCGCTCGAGGAAATCGCGGAGACCGCAGGCTTCATGGGTGGCGCGAAATATTTTCTGGTGAAGAACTTCATCAACGACACCCAGTTCTTCCAGTGGGATCAGGCGACCTATAATTCCTACTTCCACCGCATCAAGGACGCGACCGAACTGACGATCCCGAAGCTCAATGAAATGGCCTATGAGCAGGTCGAGGTGTCCTCGGTCCCGTTCCTGAAATTCGTCGCCAATAAGGGCATCCACGACGAGGCCGCCAACTACTCCTTCGTGCTGCGCGGCTATGTCCGGCACTGGCTGGCCAATGTCTGGAGCGAATTCGACCGCATCCGCCTGACCGACATCGTCGGTTCGAAGCCGGTGACCCGCAACAGCGAAAAATAGTTGCGAAGGCCGGGCTGATACGGCTGGATTGGGCGGAAAGTTGGCCTGATATAGCTGTCGATGTCCGCGACGCCCCTTTACATCATCTGTTCGCCCCGCCCGCAGGTCGGCAAGACCCTGCTGGCGCGGCTATTGAGCGAATTCCTGCTGCTCAAGAACGGCAACGTCGCGGCCTTCGACGTCAATCTGAAGGAACCGTCGTTGCTCGACTACTTGCCGAAGGTGACCGAAACGGCCGATGTCATCGACACCTACGGCAAGATGCAGCTGATGGACCGCGTCATCGTCGATGACGGTCTGGCCAAGGTGATCGACCTCGGCTTTCACGCCTTCGACGAATTCTTCAAGATGACCGACGAGATCGGCCTGCTCAAGGAAGCAGCGCGCCGGCATGTCGCGCCACAGATCCTGTTCGTCGCCGACACCGATCGCGTCTCGGCCCGTGCCCATGAGATGCTACGCCAGCAGATCCCGCGGATGAACCTGATCACCGTCGACAACGAATTCGTCATCCGCGGCGAGCTGCCGCACGCGATGGAAGGCGGCCGGCTGTTCCGCCTGCCGGCGCTGCCCGGCTTCCTCAAGACCTATATCGACCGGCTGAACTTCTCCTTCACCGGCTATCTGCGCCAGGAGAAGGACTCCTCGACCGAGCTGCACCAATGGATCCGGCGCAATTACCTCGCCTTCCGCGAGCTCGAGCTCAGCCTGATCCTGCAACGGTCGTGAATTATTTTATCCGGGTAATATTGACGTAAGCCGGATCGACCGCTACTGAGGCTGCACAACAGCATTCCTCAGCAGGGGCTCCCGTGACCATCGACCGGAAAGCAGCCATCGCCGCCTACAAGGAGCGGAAGACCATTGCGGGCATTTTCGTCGTCCGCTGTGCTGCAACGGGCGAGGCCTGGGTCGGCCAGGCCCCGAACCTCGAGACCATCCAGAACCGCATCTGGTTCACGCTGCGCCAGGGCGGTCACCCCTGCCGCAGCCTCCAGGCCGCCTGGAAGGCGCATGGCGAGGCCGGCCTGACGTTTGCCGAATGCGAGCGGCTGGAGGATGAGGACACGGACTATGTCCGGAACGCGCTGCTGAAGGAGCGCGCGCTGCACTGGCGGGCCGAGCTGAAAGCGGAGGCGATCTAGGCGGCGCCCCCATAAATTCCGCGGCATTACGCGACGCACCGGTACCGACGATCTCGTTTTCGGCGATCGGGGCTCCCTCCGTGTGAGCATCGCCATCGGCATCGCCTCCTTGATGAAAGTCCCTCACGGGCCAATCAAAAATCCAGCCGACCGTAGAGTTCGTCGAATGGCACGCACACATGCTCAAGATAGGCGGACCTCGATTGCAGCCGCTCATACCAGCGCTCAATGTTCGGCAAGTTCGGGCGCGGAAGGTCGAGATTGAGATAGCGATAAAGAGGGTCCCTATCGGAATATCGGCAAGCGATAGGCGGTCTCCCAGCATGAAAGACCGACCATTCAACTGACGATCGACATGCTTCAGGCAACGCCAGGTTTGCTCCAGAGCTTTGTCCACCGCAGCCAAATTGCGCTGCGCTTCGGGGGTCCTGTACCAGCCCCAAAATACGCCAACCAAAAATGCTGGCTGCAACGCGGTTTGGGACCAGTCCATCCATTGATCTGCCTCCGCGCGCTCAGCCGGGTTCGCCGGCCAGAACGAGGCTTCGGAAGAGTATTTGGCCGCGAGATACCTCAAAATGGCCTGCGACTCCCAAACGATGATGCCAGCGTCATCGATCACTGGAACACGTCCATGAGGGTTCATGGCCAGGAATTCTGCCGTATCCAGTCCCCCCGAACGAGCCTCCAAGTTCGACATGCTCGTGCGCGATGCCGAGCTCACCGATCAGCCACATCACCTTTTGCAAGTTGAACGACGATTTGCGGCCGTAGACGGTGAGCATCTGGCGTAGACCTCAATTGGGATAGATATCTTTCGCCCGACGTCGAAGAAGAATGAAGTGACGACAGAAGCTTCACTCTCTTGTCCGTGCTCCCCGGCTTTAGCACCACCGATCGCCTGCGCCGTTGCCGCTCAGTGCCCCTCGAACGTCATCAGCGTGCGCACCGGCACGTCCATGGCGCGCAGCTTGGCGGCGCCGCCGAGCTCGGGCAGATCGATGATGAAGCAGGCGGCAACGACATTGGCGCCGATCTGGCGCAGCAGCTTCACCGCACCCTCGGCGGTGCCGCCGGTGGCGATGAGATCGTCGACCAGGATGACGCGCTCGCCGGGCTGGATCGCGTCGACATGCATCTCCATCTCGTCGATGCCGTATTCGAGCGAGTAAGCGATGCGGACGGTGGTGTGCGGCAACTTGCCTTTTTTCCGGATCGGCACGAAGCCGGCCGAGACCTGGTGCGCCACGGCGCCGCCGATGATGAAGCCGCGCGCTTCCATGCCGGCGACCTTGTCGATCTTGTTGCCGGCCCAGGGATTGACGAGCTCGTCGACCGCGCGGCGGAAGGCGCGCGCGTCGGCAAGCAGCGTGGTGATGTCGCGGAACATGATCCCCGGCTTGGGATAGTCGGGGATGGTGCGAACGCTCGCCTTCAGATCGTGGTCAAAGGTCATCTGTATCCCATGTTAGTTGTCATTCCGGGGCGGCTCGAAGAGCCGAACCCGGAATGACGAGAATGAAACATGCACTCAATTCGTCCCAGCATCCAGCCGGAACGCATTCTCGACAATCTTCAGCCCCACCTCGTTGCCCAGCGACATCAGCGATTCCGGGTGGAATTGCACGCCGGCGACCGGCAGGGTCTTGTGTTCCAGCGCCATGGCGACGCCATCCTCGGTGCTGGCGGTAACTGACAACACCTCGGGCATGCTGTCGCGCTCGACGAAGAGCGAATGATAGCGGCCGATCACGATCTCGTTCGGCAGATTGCGCATCAGGCGCCCGCCGCGCACCTGCACCCGCGACGGGCGACCGTGGGCGGGGTGGGTGAGCTGGCCAAGCTCGCCGCCGAAATATTCGCCGATCGCCTGCACGCCTAGGCAGACGCCGAACACCGGCAGCTTGTTCTCCAGCGCCGCGTCGATCGTCTTCTTGATCGCGAAATCCTCAGGCCGGCCCGGGCCGGGCGACAACACCAGCAAGTCCCACCTCTTCTGCTTGAGCATGTCGAGCGCATGCACATAGCGGACCACGGTGACGCTGGCGCCGACCTGGCGGAAGTAATCAGCGAGCATGTGCACGAAGCTGTCATCATGGTCGATCAGCAGGACGCGCTTGCCCGAACCGGTCGCATCCGGCGCGAAGCTCGATAGCGGCTTCGGCGGATCGCCGCGCAGCGCCTGGAACAACGCCGCGGCCTTGACCTGGCATTCGCGGTCCTCGGCGGCGGGATCGGAGTCGAACAGGCAGGTGGCGCCGACGCGGACCTCGGCGAGACCGTCCTTCATGCGGATGGTGCGGATGGTGAGGCCGGTGTTGATGCTGCCGTCGAAATTCACGGCGCCGATCGCGCCGGCATACCAGCGCCGCGGCGAGCGCTCGTGATCCTCGACGAATTGCATCGCCCACAGTTTTGGCGCGCCCGTCACCGTGACCGCCCAGGCGTGGGTGAGGAAGGCGTCGAGCGCATCGAAGCCGGGGCGCAACATGCCTTCGACGTGATCGACGGTGTGGAACAGCTTCGAGTAGGTCTCGATCTGACGCCGCGCCAGCACCTTGATCGTGCCGGGGACGCAGACGCGCGCCTTGTCGTTGCGGTCGACGTCGGTGCACATGTTGAGCTCGAATTCGTCCTTCTCCGAGTTCAGGAGCTGGCGGATCTGCTCGGCATCACCGATCGCATCGGTGCCGCGTGCGATGGTGCCCGAGATCGGGCAGGTCTCGACGCGGCGTCCGTCGGAGCGCACGAACATTTCCGGCGAGGCAGAGACGAGGAATTCGCCCTCGCCCAGATTCATCAGCGCGCCATAGGGCGACGGGTTGATCACGCAGAGCCGCTGGAACACTTCGGCCGGCGAGCGATCGCAGGGCTCGGCGAAGAGCTGGCCCGGCACCGCTTCGAACAGATCGCCGCGGGCAAAGGCCGCGCGCGCGGTCTCGACGGTCGCCTGATATTCGCCGGGCGCGTGATCGGCAAAACCCTGGCGATCCGTCTTCACATATGGACTCTCGGCCGTCTCGCGCGGCAGGCCTTCAGTCGATTGGCCCTTCCAGGCGAAATCGTAGGAGAGCACGACGCCGCGCCCGGTGGCGCGGTCATAGGCGAGCAGGCGATCGGGGACGTAGAGCACGATGTCGCGCTGGTCCTGCTCGCGCGCACGCTTCTGCACGAGGTCCTCGATCTGGAACACGAGGTCGTAGGCGAAGGCGCCGAACAGGCCGAGCAGGCCGTCGTCATTGGCAGAGAAGGCGGCAATGATGTCGCGCACCAGCGACATGACACTGGCGCGGCGCGTGCGCTGATCTTCCTCGACCGGCGCGGCGCCACGGATGATGTGACCGGCAAGCCTCCTCGTCGTTTTCTCGGAGATCACGACACAGGGCTCGCGCAGGACGTCAGCCAGGAAGGCGATCAACACCTGCCCGCGTTCGTTGAGCGCTTCGAGCTTGAAATCGACACCAACGGTTTCGAGCTTGAGCGGTGGATCGGAGAAGCCGAGGTCAAAGCTCTCGTAGCGGCCGGGCACGGTCGTGCCCGAGGACAGCACCACGCCGCGACGGCGGTCGAGCAGACTGACGAGGTCGTCGAGCCTGGAGGCGCCGCCGGTAAACTGTTCGGCCACGCGCGTGATCGCAAGACCGCCGCGGGTGACGTAGTCGCTTCTGGGCGGGAGAGCAAAGACTGTCCTGTTCATGTCGTCCTCTTACGAAACTTGCCGAGGGAACGCCACACAGGACAAACGAGAAGGCCGCCGCGCTGTGCTGGCGACCTCTGACGATTCTGGGAGAATAAATCGCACCGGCCACCTCTTAGGAGGTGCGCCACCAACGACGGGATGGGCGGGCTGCGGTGCTCATGGGCCGGATACTCACCATGGCCCGGGGGCGGCGTCAAGGGTGGCTGCGGCGCCCTTGGTCGCCAAAAATGAGGTAAAAAACCTCCAGCTGATCATGCCTGGGCGGGCATGCTGTCACGACCCGCGGCCGCCTCCGTGGCATGACGCTCGATTTCGGCTCGCGTGACCGTGAGCACGGCTCTGCGATCAGGCCCAACAAGATTGGCGCAGTCGCGCAAGGTCTCAACCATGACGCCGGTCTTTCCGGTCACCGCGTACCAGGTCGCTCGATCATCGCTTACAGCCAACGCCGTAATCATCGCGGCCGGATCGAGACCTGAGTTTCGCAGCAACAAATCGATAGCTTCGGCTGCCAGGTTTTGTTCTGCGACTCTCGAGAAATTCCCGATGGTGTCAGCCGTCACAACGGATAATCGCGCACCCACCAGTGACGGCGGAAGGCTCTTCAAGATTTCGTGCATCTCCGCAGGCTTAGGGTTCTGACTGCCGGGACCATATTCATAGAGTTGTCCACCCTGCCCCTCGCAAACGCATACGCGTGCGCCTTTGTCGGTTTTGACCTCGAAGGCAATGGGTCGTTGCGCCTCGACATCCGGAATGCTTCCCTGAATGACCAGGAGCTTGAGCTCAGGCTCCGGCGCCACCGCCCCGCACGCCGCGGCGGCCGTAATTTGCGCGCGGTCCGTCATCTGGAAGCGTGTCTTGCGAACGCTTCGCCAGATCTGGCGTTGCAACCAATATGGGTGAAGTTGCGCAAGCCGCTCGATTTCGGAAGCGTATTGGTCCCGTGCCGCTGCTTGCAACTCCGGCCAGCTCGCAATCCATTGGGCGGCGAGTTGCGTTATTGGCCGCTGTTCATTTGCCTGATAGAAGCGGTTGTCGAGCGTGTTGAGCGCCGCGGCGCGCTCGGTGAAACCATTCTGCCTTGCAGCCTCGCCGGGATTTTCTTCCACCCACGTGATCATCTCCTGCAAGATCTGATGTTGCGCGCTCGCTCCCATGGCCTTTAGTGCCGCGAGCGCATCGGCTGACGTCGTCGAAAGCCTCGCGACGCCAGTGTTGCCGATGAACTGGCTATGGCCGCCATTCTCGACTTGAGCGAGATAGTAGTCGGCGTGATAGGCCTGCATCGCCACTTCAGGCAATTCGTCTCGGGTGTAGGCGCCGGTACGTTGGATTTCGTTGACGTAGTCGACCACGGCGCCGGTGAGATAGTAGGCCTTCCGGGGATCCTCAGCCGCTTCCAGCGCATTGCGAGGTACGACAACCGTCGTCAAGCGGCCACCCACGAACATCGCGCACCTCCGTAGTCGTATGGCGATCCGCCATACGACTACAGCCTATGATTGCGCGAAATCGGTTTCAATAGCGACGCAGCAGAAGCGTTGATCAAGAGCGCGCCGCTTTCGAAGCCCTACCCCAGATGCTTCCTGAAGAACTCCGTCGCCCGGCCCCAGGCGAGCTCGGCGGCTTCGCGGTCGTGCACGGCCTGGCGCTGCTCGTTGACGAAGGCGTGCTCGGCGTCATAGCGGAACAGCTCTAGCGACTTGCCGGCCGCCTTCATCGCCTTCTCGAAGCCGTTGACCAGATCGGGCGTGCACCAATCGTCCTTGTTGGCGAAATGGGCCTGCAGCGGGATCTTGACGTCGGAAGGCTTGGCCGCCTGCTCCGGCGGGATGCCGTAGAACACGACGCCGGCGGCGAGCTCCGGCACGTGCACCGCGCCGATGATGGTGACGGCGCCGCCGAGGCAGAAGCCGGTCAGCCCGACCTTGGCGCCGTTGCGCGACAGATATTGCGTAGCCCCGCGCACGGTTTGCGTGGTGGCGTCCATGAAGTCGAGTGAGTTCATCTCTTTGCCGGCCGCGTCCGTGTCGTGATACGGCACCAC
Organism: uncultured Bradyrhizobium sp.; assembly: GCF_936928535.1. Classification (GTDB taxonomy): domain Bacteria; phylum Pseudomonadota; class Alphaproteobacteria; order Rhizobiales; family Xanthobacteraceae; genus Bradyrhizobium. Next base: position 94,711 of record NZ_CAKZHY010000094.1, read on the forward strand.
CTTGCCCTTGTAGAGATCGGGCGCCAGCGCATCGAAGCCGGCGAGCGCGAAGCGGTCGCACAGGCCCTTGATCTGGTCCGACAGGCCCCACCATTCCTGGATCACGACCACGCCCGGCGCATTGCCGCGGGCGGCATTGGCGAGATAGCCCGAGGCGTCCTTGCCGTCCGGACGCTTGAAAGTGATGCTGGTTCCCATGGTGATCCTCCGACGGGTTCTGGGGAGCGGTTGGCGGCATTTTGGCGGCTGCCCGCGCGATAGGCAATCGCGCCGGACAACACACGCGCGTGTCCAACAAAAAAGCCCCCTTGCGGGGGCTTCTTCGTTCTCGTTTCGCGTCAGGTCACTCAGTGCGAGTCGGCCCAGACCTTCTTCTTGGTGAAATACATCAGGAACGCGAAGATGATCAGGAAGATGAAGACCTGGAAGCCGAGGCGCTTGCGCGCCTCCATGTGCGGCTCGGCGGTCCACATCAGGAACGTGGTGACGTCGTGAGCGTACTGCGCGACGGTGGCCGGCGAGCCGTCGTCATAGGTCACCTGGCCGTCGCTGAGCGGCTTCGGCATCTTGATGGCGTGGCCGGGGAAGTACTTGTTGTAGTACGTCCCCTCCGGGACCGTGACGCCCTCCGGCGGCTTCTCTTCAAAGCCCTGGAGGATCGCGTCGACATAGTTCGGGCCCTGCTCTTGGAACTGGGTGAAGAAGTCGAAGATGAACTGCGGAAACCCGCGCTCATAGGACCGCGCCTTGGTGATCAGCGAGAGGTCCGGTGGCGCTTTGCCGCCGTTCGCCGCGGCCGCCGCCTGCTCGTTGGCGAACGGTGACGGGAAGTAATCCGCGGTGCGGCCCGGACGCTCGAACATGTCGCCCGCGTCGTTCGGACCGTCCTTGATCTTGTAGTCGGCCGCGAAGGCAGCCGCCTGTGCGACCGAGTAGCCCGGCCCGCCGGCGTCGGCGAGGTTACGGAACGCGATGTAGTTCAGGCTGTGGCAGTTCGAGCAGACTTCCTTGTAGACCTTCAGGCCACGCTGGAGCGAGCCACGGTCAAACTTGCCGAATGGGCCGGAGAACGACCACTTGTTCGACGGAGGCTTCAGATCGCCCTCGGCGCGAGCATCCTGCAAGGTGCCGACGAACAGCGCACCGGCAGCAACGAGCGCAACCGCGATCGAGGCAACGGCCTTGCCGCTCTTGGCGAGGATCGCCTCCGAGATCGAGTTCGGCACCGGCCGCGGCTTCTCGATACGCGACAACAGCGGCAGCACGATCAGGAAGTAGGCGAAGTAGCAGACCGTCAGGACCCGGCCGGCGATCACGTAAATGCCTTCCGGCGGCTGCGCGCCGAGATAGCCGAGCAGGATGCAGACCGCGACGAAGATCCAGAAGAACTGCTTGGCCAGCGGACGGTACTTCGACGACCTCGTCTTGGCGGCATCGAGCCAGGGCAGGAAGCACAGGATGATGATCGCCGAGAACATGCCGATCACGCCCGCGAGCTTGTTCGGGATCGAACGCAGGATCGCGTAGAACGGCAGGTAATACCATTCCGGCACGATGTGTGGCGGCGTCACGCCCGGGTTCGCCGGTATGTAGTTGTCGGCATCGCCCAGATAGTTCGGCATGTAGAAGATGAACCAGGCGTAGAGCAGCAGGAAGCAGGCAACGCCGAAGCCGTCCTTGATCGTCGCGTGCGGCGTGAACGGCACGGTGTCCTTTTCGGACTTCGGCTCGACGCCGTCGGGGTTGTTCTGGCCGGCAACGTGCAGCGCCCAGACGTGAAGCACGACGACGCCCGCGATCAGGAACGGCAGCAGATAGTGCAGCGAGAAGAACCGGTTCAGCGTCGGATTGCCGACCGAATAACCGCCCCACAGCAGCGTCACGATGCTCTCGCCGACATAGGGAATGGCGGAGAACAGATTGGTGATGACGGTGGCGCCCCAGAAGCTCATCTGGCCCCAGGGAAGCACGTAGCCCATGAAGCCCGTCGCCATCATCAGGAGGTAGATGATGACGCCGAGGATCCAGAGCACCTCGCGCGGCTCCTTGTAGGAGCCGTAATAGAGGCCGCGCAGCATGTGGACGTAGACCGCGAAGAAGAACATCGACGCGCCGCAGGCATGCATGTTGCGCAGCAGCCAGCCATAATTCACGTCACGAACGAGCAGTTCGACCGACTTGAAGGCGAGATCGGCATGCGGCGTGTAGTGCATCGCCAGGATCACGCCGGTCAGGATCTGCATCCCCAGCATGAAGGACAGGATGGCGCCGAAGGTCCACCAGTAGTTCAGGTTGCGCGGGGTGGGATAGACGACGAAGGAGGAATGGACGAGACCCATGATCGGCAGGCGCCGCTCGATCCATTGCAGTGCCGGATTGCTCGGCTGGTAGTCGGATGGTCCGCTCATGATGCGATCCTGGAAATAATACGACGTGACGGTTCGAGGCTTCGGACGCGGGTCCGAAGCTCAGCCGATCTGGATTTTGGTGTCGGAAACGAAAGTGTACGGCGGCACGGCCAGGTTCGCGGGCGCGGGCCCCTGGCGGATGCGGCCGGACGAATCGTACTGCGAACCATGGCAGGGGCAGAAGAACCCGTCGTAATTGCCTTCATGGGCGATCGGGATGCAGCCGAGATGGGTGCAGATGCCGATCACGACCAGCCACTGATCATGGCCGGACTTGACCCGGGCCTCGTCGGACTGCGGATCGGGCAGGCTCGCCACGGGAACGGCGCGCGCCTCGTCGATCTGCTTCTTGGTGCGGTGGCTGATGTAGATCGGCTTGCCGCGCCAGAACACCTTGATGTCCTGCCCCTCGGCAACCGGGCTCAGATCGACCTCGATCGGCGCACCAGCGGCGATGGTCGAGGCGTCCGGATTCATCTGGGAGATAAAGGGCCAGAGCGCGGCCGCGCCCCCTACTGCTGCAGCTGCCCCCGTTGCAACGAATAAGAAATCACGGCGTGTCGGATGGTCCGCCGAAGACGCTGTCGTCACGATTCCAACCCTTTCTTCTTATGCACCCGGTGGAACCGCTCCAGGGGCCCCCAAGGTCCCCGGAACAGTGCTGCCGGCGCCCGCGGCCCCCCGCGGCGGCAGAACTTGGCGTGTCCTCGCCAAAACAAGGCGAAAACAGCAGTCCAGAATCGTTCTATTGGCACCCTTGCAGGGCAAGCGCAAGCCCGCTAACGGCGCGGGAGCGTGCAATGCACGAATTCCCGCGCTAGCGATGTTTTATTGAGACAATTCCGTCCCTGTCGAAGCCGTCCACCGCCCATGCAGATCGCACTTTTCCAGCCCGACATTCCCCAGAACACCGGCACGATTCTCCGCCTTTGCGCCTGCCTGGGGATGTCAGCCCATATCATCGAGCCGGCCGGCTTCCCGGTCTCCGACCGGCATTTCCGCCGGGCGGGAATGGATTACCTCGACCATGTCAGCATCATCAGGCATGACTCCTGGGCCAAATTCGAGGAATGGCGGGTGGCACATGGCTACCGCCTGCTGCTGTTCACCACCAAAGGCGCCACCGACTACCGCGATTTCCGTTACCAGACGTCGGACATCCTGCTATTCGGACGCGAGAGCGCCGGCGTCACCGACGCGGTGGTCGAGGCCGCCGATGCGCGGCTGGTGATTCCGATCGCGCCCGGGCTGCGGTCGCTCAATGTCGCCATGACCGCGGCGATGGCCGCAGGCGAAGCGCTCCGGCAGGTCCGGAACCCGCACGATTGAATATGACGAGGAGAGACCAGTGAGCTACGCGGTCAAGGAGATCTTCCTGACCCTGCAAGGCGAAGGCGCCCATGCCGGGCGCGCGTCGGTGTTCTGCCGTTTTGCCGGCTGCAACCTCTGGAGCGGCCGCGAGGCGGACCGCGGCCAGGCCACATGTCAGTTCTGCGACACCGATTTCGTCGGCACCGACGGCACGCTCGGCGGCCGCTACGCCACGTCCGGGGAACTCGCCGACACCATCGCCGCGCAATGGACCGGCCGGGCGGAGAGCCGCTATGTGGTGCTGACCGGTGGCGAGCCGCTGCTCCAGGTCGATGACGCCCTGGTCGCGGCGCTCCACGCCCGCGGCTTCGAGATCGGCGTCGAGACCAACGGCACGGTCGCCGCGCCCAAAGGCCTCGACTGGATCTGCGTCAGCCCCAAGGGCGGCAGCGAGCTGGTGCTGCGGCAGGGGCATGAATTGAAGCTGGTCTATCCGCAGGCCCTCGCCGCGCCGGAAACATTCGAGGGCCTCGCCTTCGAGCGCTTCTCGCTGCAGCCGATGGACGGGCCTGAAGTGATCGAGAACACAGCGCGCGCGATCGACTATTGCCTGCGCCATCCGCAATGGCGGCTGAGCGTGCAGACGCATAAATCGCTCGGCATCAGATAGGACTGAACGGACAGATGTGGGAATTGACGAAACAGTTCCGCTTCGAGGCGGCGCATACGCTGAAAGGGACGACCTTCGGTGAGGCGAGCGAAGAGATCCACGGCCACTCCTTCCGCGCCGAGGTGACGGTGCGCGGCACGCCGGATCCAGCGACTGGCATGGTGGTCGATCTCGGCCTGCTGCAGCGCGCGATCGAAGAAGTCAGGCTGACGCTGGACCACAAGTTTCTCAACAAGATCGAGGCGCTGGGCACGCCGACGCTGGAGAACCTGTCGCGCTTCGTCTGGGAGCGGCTACAGCATATCGGCAAGCTGACCCGCGTCAGCATCCACCGCGACAGTTGCAACGAGAGCTGCACATACTACGGTCCGCAAGGCTGACGGCATGACATCCATCCTGGACCCAACAACAATCGAAGACCGCAAGGCCCGTGCCCGCGCCTGGTTCGAGCGCTTGCGCGACGACATCTGCGAAAGCTTCGAGCGACTCGAGGACGAGGCGCCGCAAAGCCTCTATCCCGGCGCATCAGGCCGCTTCGCGCGCACGCCCTGGCAACGCACTGATCACAGCGGGGCCAAGGGTGGCGGCGGCGTGATGTCGATGATGTCCGGCCGTCTGTTCGAGAAGGTCGGCGTGCACTGCTCGACCGTGCATGGCGAGTTCGCGCCGGAGTTTCGCGCGCAGATTCCGGGCGCGGCGGAAGACCCGCGCTTCTGGGCCTCCGGCATCTCGCTGATCGCGCACATGCGCAATCCGCACGTGCCGGCCGTGCACATGAACACGCGCTTCGTCGTCACCACCAAGGCCTGGTTCGGCGGCGGCGCCGATTTGACGCCAGTGCTCGACCGCAGGCGCACGCAGGAAGACGCGGACACGCTCGCCTTCCACGCTGCGATGAAGGACGCCTGCAGCGGTCCGAACGGCGTTGCCGATTACGACAAGTACAAGAAGTGGTGCGACGAGTATTTCTATCTGCCGCACCGGAAAGAGGCGCGCGGCATCGGCGGCATCTTCTACGACTGGCATGACAGCGGCGACTGGGATGCCGACCTCGCCTTCACCCAGGACGTCGGTCGCGCCTTCCTGAAGATCTACCCTGAGCTCGTCAGGCGCAATTTCGCAAGCGCCTGGACTGCGGACGATCGCGAGGAGCAATTGATCCGTCGCGGGCGCTATGTCGAATTCAATTTGCTCTACGACCGCGGCACCATCTTCGGTCTCAAGACCGGCGGCAACGTGGACTCGATCCTGTCGTCGCTGCCGCCGGAGGTGAAATGGCCATGAGGACGACAAACAGCATCATCAAGCCGCTGCCGCGCGCCATGCTGATCGACATGGATGACACCATCCTGTCCGCCTATGGCCGGCCCGAGATCGCCTGGAACACGATCGCGGAAGAATTCGCCGAGGAGCTCGCGCCGCTGCCGCCGGCACAGGTCGCGGCGACCGTGCTGGCCTATGCGCGGCAGTTCTGGTCGACCGCGGGAGCCGAGTGGCGCATGAAGCTCGGCGAAGCGCGACGGCTCACGGTGCGTGGCGGCTTTGCAGCGCTCGCAGCAGGCGGCCATCGCGCCCTTCCCGACCATCTCGCCGATCGCCTCGCCGACCGCTTCACCACCTATCGTGAGGAAGCGATCTTCGTGTTCCCCGGCGCGCATGATGCGATCGATGCGTTCAAGGCCCACGGCGTCAAGCTCGCGCTGGTCACCAACGGCGCCGCCGACATGCAGCGCGCCAAGGTCGAGCGCTTCGAGCTCGCCCATCGCTTCGACCACATCCAGATCGAGGGCGAGCACGGCTTCGGCAAGCCCGAGGAGCGCGCCTATCTGCACGCGATGGAGGCGCTCGGCGTCACCGCCGAAGATACCTGGATGATCGGCGACAATCTCGAATGGGAAGTCGTCACCCCGCAGCGCCTCGGCATCTATGCGATCTGGCTCGACGCGCATGGCGAGGGCCTGCCCGAGGGCTCGACCGTCAAGCCCGACCGCATCATCCGCTCGCTGACCGAGCTGGTGCCGGGCTAAATCCCGAAAACAACCCCATGCACAGTAGAAAGCTGCTGCAGAATCGGAGTTTTCGGATTATAAGAAAATTTGTTGCCCCGTCGGGCAAAACAGGCGTATGATGCCATCATGGGGGATGCGTGTGATGCAAGCGCCTCCCCCCGCGGCCTCTCGCCGTGCGAGCGCCATGGCTACGGCCCCTCCCCGTGTTCGGCGTGTCATGACAAATTGCTAGCCTCGCATCCGGTCGATCAACGCGAAGGGACAAGGCCATGGAATTGAAAGCCGGCGACATCGTCATGTTGAAATCGGGCGGCCAGCCGATGACGGTTGCGGAGGTCAAGGGCGAGGACGTGCTCTGCCTCTGGATGGGCATGGAAGGCGATCTCTACCGCGAGACGCTGCCGCTCGCCACGCTCATTCAGGTCGAGGAAGACGAGAATGAGGACGAAGACGAGGAAGAAGACGACGAGGACGACGACTAGGCCACCTCAAAGCTCGTATCGCTCAATGGCACCGCCCGGCTGCGTCGCTAGAGGCGCCCGGTTTGAGACCGGCAAGTACGCACCAGCAGCGCACTCGCCTGGAGCGCGATGAGATCAGGATGGATCCTCATCGCGCCCAAATTGCCTTCGATATGAACTGCGCACCAGGGGCGCGTTTGTCACGGCAGCCGCTTCGCGCTTGTCCGGATGTCGATCTAGAAGTAGCCGGGCTGGCTGATGTCGGCGATCAGGCCAATCCCGGTCGGTGTCCAGCCCAGCCGCGCTTGCGTCAACGCACTGGAGGCCGGCATGTCGAGACCGGCGAACATCGCCAGCGGCCCGTAAAAATCGCCCGCCTCCTCTTTCCTGATCGAGACGACCGGCACATTCAAGGCGCGACCGATCACCTCGACGACCTCGCGCATCGTGACCCCCTCTTCGCCGACGGCGTGGTAGATCGCGTCTGCCGTGCCTTTCTCGAGCGCAAGCCGATACAGGCGCGCGACATCTGGCCTGTGCGCCGCAGCCCAGCGCTCAGTGCCTCCGCCGACATAAGCGGCGGCGCCTTTCTTGCGCGCCCCTTCGACCAGATAGGAGATCAAGCCGGCCTTTCCGGGAGCGCCGTGAACTTGCGGCAGGCGCACCGCCATCGCGCGGACACCGCGCCTGGCGTAGGCAAGGCCGGCCTGCTCGGAGACGCGCGGGGCATGCGGGCTGGAGTCGCGGCGCATCTCCTCGGTGACCACGACGTTGGGCGCGACGAGGCCCGTTCCCGACGTGACGATGAAGGGCTTGTCGGTGCCGACCAGCACGTCGCCCATGGCCTCGATGGCCGCCTTGTCGATCGCACCATTCTCCGCGAATTTCGCGAAATCATGGATGAACGCCAGATGGATCACGCCGTCCGCATCTCTTGCGCCGCTCTTCAGGCTCTCGAGATCCTGCAGCGAGCCGCGATGAACCTCGGCGCCCAGTGTCTCGAGCGTGCGGACATTGTCATCCGAGCGTGCGAGGCCAACCACCTGATGGCCGTTCGCGATGAGCTCCTTGGCGGTTTCAGTGCCGATGAATCCGCCTGCACCGGTGACGAAGACGCGCATGAGAGCCAACTCCCTGTTCAAGATGGAGGGATATTGCTAGGCTGCTCATTCGGGTAAAGTAGTGAGCTTATACGGGTATAAACGCTAACAGGATGACGGACGCAAACCCGCTTGGGACCTATTTGCGGGATCGCCGCGCCAAGCTCGATCCTACCTCGTTCGGCCTGCCGCTGAAGCGGCGGCGAACGCCGGGACTGCGGCGCGAAGAAGTGGCGCAACGCGCGAATGTGAGTGCCACCTGGTACACCTGGCTCGAGCAGGGGCGCGGCGGTGCGCCGTCCGCTGATGTGCTGGATCGCATTGCGCGCGCGATGATGCTGACCGACGTCGAGCGCGAGCATCTGTTCCTGCTTGGCCTTGGCCGGCCGCCAGAGGTCCGATATCGCGCGCCCGAGGGCATCTCCCCGCGCCTGCAGCGCGTGCTCGACATCCTGGACTGCAGCCCGGCGTTCATCCGCACGGCGACGTGGGACATCGTCGCCTGGAACGCGGCCGCAGCTGCCGTCCTCACCGACTACAGCACGCTGCCGGAGGGGCAACGCAATGTGCTGCGCCTGATTTTCCGCGACAGCCGCATACGGGCCGCGCAGCCCAACTGGCAAAGCGTTGCGCGCTACGTCGTGGCGTCTTTCCGCGCCGACGTGGCGCGCGCCGGCGCGGCCCGCAACGTGCAATCGCTGGTCGACGAGCTCTGCGCGACGAGCGCCGAATTCGCCGCGATGTGGCGCGACAACGACGTGCAGGGCCATGGCGAGAATGTGAAGGTTCTGCACCATCCCATCGCCGGGCCGCTCTCGATGGAATTTTCGACCTTTGCCGTCGACGGTCGGCCCGACCTCAACATGGTGATCTACAACCCTGCGACGTCCGCGGATGCGGACAAGATCCGCGCGCTGCTGAAGCCTGCGGCAGTAGCCGGCGCATTCGCATCAACCGGGCCGGCTGGTTCGAATCTTCCGCTACGCTGACAGCGGCGGACGTAAGAGCGGACGACGTGCTCTGCCTCTGGATGGGCATGGAAGCTAATCTCTTCCGCGAGACCCTGCCGCTCGCCACACTGATCAAGGTGGGAGAGGACGAGCATGAGGAAGAAGACCAGGACGACGAATAGGCTAGTTCACGTCCGCATCCTATTGCGCGATATCGGAGTGTCGGGCGCGCAAGATGTCCGCTTACCGGCCGACGGCGGCGCATTGGCGGACATCGCTTGAGGTCGCCAGGCACCCTTTGCCAAATCGCACGACGGCTCGCGGCACGCGCCCCCGTGATGCCGGGGATGTGACCGGTCGTGAAGCCGGTGTCCGTTGGGGCTTTGCCGTCGAGCGCTAACTAAGGGAGGCAACGACATCCGGAGAAAAAAACGATGCGTTCCATTTTGGCTTTGAGCCTTTTGATGGCCCTGTCCGGCGTCGCAAACGCGGCGACAGTGCATCACCCCCACCGGCACAAAGCTTCCGCTTCGAGCTTTGCCTATGTTCCATCCGAGCCGCCGGCCCAGTTCCGATCCGGCCAGACCTCCTGTGACCAGCCTGAACCGTATTACGGGGCTTGCCAGGGTTATGCGCCTGGCGAGAAGGAGAGGTTTCTGGGCAGCTTGCATGGCCCATAGACGGTTGGAGGTTCGAGTCGGCGGAACGTTGAAGCAATCAGGTTCAATGTCGCACGGGGGTCTGGCTGCGTGAAACGCCAGGGATGGTTGCAAGCGATCGAAGACGTTGCTGGTCCAAGGCCGATCAAGCGCTCATGCGCCAGCGATTTCAAGTTAGACGACGAACTGATGAACGTAGTTCCAGCCGACTTTCGTTTCCCACTGGTCGCGCGTCGTTTCGTCTGCCATCAGCTCCGACTTCACTCGGGGCTCCTCCGCTTGGTCTCGATACCGCCCGGCTGTTTCTTTCAACGTGTACCGCCGTCTCCCAAGATTGTGTAAGGTGCCCAAAACAACGGGTGGGCATAAGAAAATTCAGTCTTGCCGTCGGGGCCCAGATAGCCTGGGCCATCCATCAGAGCCAACATTGCCTGCCGCAGCGCCTCGGCTCGCGTTAGCTTGGGGTCATCGGCCTGTCGCTTGAACAGATCAGTGACCAAATCCTTCGCCGATTGTGAATGAACAGACCAGTTGGTCACGAGGATGGCCCTCGTCCCTGCATAAAAAAATGCGCGACCGAGCCCGGACGCTGCTTCCGCGCCCGCTCCTTCGCCGGCACCGGTATTGCAGGCCGAAAGAATGACCCAGTCCGCATCGAGCTTCAGTTGCAGGATTTCCTCCGTGGTAAGCAGCCCATCGCCTTCGACGCCGGCAACGGCGGGCGCCGTCATCGCCAAGGCAGGCTGCGTCAGCCTGTCGAGTTCGCCTGCTGCGAGACCGTGGGTCGCAAAGACAACGACTTTGAAGCTGGACAAATCCATCGTCTTGACGGCGTGCTCGTTGGCATCCCTTCCGAGCTTCAGCGCTTTCGACGGATCGGCTTGCAGCGCAACGGCGATCGACTTCAACTCGTCGGCAGTGTCTGGAAGACGCGGCAGCATCGCAAGTTCGGCGCCATCGACCCCCTCCAACTTTGGAATTGATCTCCGACGCAATGGCGCGCCGCGTGTCGTTGCAGCCGCCGGGGGAACAATGTGCTCGGCCTTCTTTTCCTCTGCGGCCTGCTGTTCGCTGAAGATAGGGTCACCGAACGCAATGAGTTGGTCTCGGCCGGGAGCGCCGGGGGGCAGCGACCGCAGTGTAATAAGCGCCGACAACGACGGCAGGGTCGCGACATCATGGGTGCGAGCCAGCCAGGGTACGTTCCGGTAGCCAGCGAAGGGCGGGTCGTCGTCGGTTTCCAGCGTGGACGGCGCAGTCGGCAACAGCGATAGCGGCAACAACCCGAGCGCACCATTCGTCACGACGATAAGGCTCTTCGACCGTTTCCAGCCATCTTCAACCGGCTTCAAGAGGAGGGAGTAGAGTTGATAGCCGAGGCCGACGTCGAAGGGCGGGATATCGGAAATCAACGCCGCTTCCGGTTCCAAAGCCTCCCGCAGCTTCTGGATCTTGCTTTTGATTTCGCTGGGCTTGGCTTCAACGGAAGCAAACGCCACCGGGCCGGTCTTCGGTACCGCCCAGACAAAGCTTGCCTCGTCTCCGAAATAGAACGATAGCGCCGCTTCGCCGTCGTGAAGAGCCGCCTTTATTCGCTCGATGCTTGGTGGCTTCGGGTTGACGAGATCGGCATAGGCGGGGAAGCGCGTGGTCAATTCAGCGCGAGCTGCGTCGCGATCGATACGCAATCGTGCAACCGACTCTTCGACATCGTGCAGAACCTGTTCGTCGCGCTCGTTCGACGGCACGCTTAAGAGATTGTTGAGCGAGCCGAGCTGTGCTCTCAGCTGCTTGCTTAGATCCTGCTCGCTTCGCACAAGCTCCGCGAGCGCCGGATCTTTTGCCGCCACACGCGCGCTCGACTCCGCCAAGGCCTGCTGTACCGCGTGTCCGCGGATCGAGTCGGCCAGGACAAATGTCCGAGCGGGCACATCGCCAGCCGTGTTTCGAACTGTCGCCAGCAGCTTGATGTAGTTCTCGACGAGGAACTTCAACCGGGCCTGAGACCTTACCATGGTTACCGCGTCGCTCTCATCAGCATCCTGTTGTGCTGCCTGAAGTACCGGCAACGCGACTTCAAACTCGTGAATTGCGGCGGCGTCCCTGCCTGCGCGCATCAAGGCAAGGGCAAGAGCGCCGCGTGCGGAAGCACAGTCAAAATGGCGTTCGCCCACACGTGCGATCTCACGCTGGACGAGTGCCTGCGCCGCGACGAGCGCATCCTGATTCCGACCCGAAGCCAGCAGTGCATAGATCCGCGCGACATTCGACAGCAAAACTACTTTCTGCGGAGGATCCCACTGGGCAATCGCTTTGTCGAGCTGGTCGAAGACCTTGTTTGCCTCGTCCGATTTTCCCTCGCTGGTTAGAATCGAACCGAGCGACGACAGCGCGTTGGCATTGGTCGCATGATCGTCGCCGATGCCAAGGGTACGCTGGATATCGAGGCTCGCCCGTATGAGCCTCTCAGCCTCCGGGAAGCGGGCCTCCCAATTCAGAACGTCTGCAAGACCGGTTACGAAGGGCGTCGTCAGTCGATTATATTTCCCATCCGCTTTCAGACGCGAAAAAAGCGCGATGCGGGCATCCGACTCAGCCTCGGCCAATCGTCCTCGGCGTGATTTCAGCTTGGCGATATTGAGTAGAAATCCATCTGCCTGTCTTTGCAGGTCGGACGTCAACGGCACGTCTCGATCGGTCTTTACCAGTTTGCCGAAGACATCGATTGATTTGATTCGGAACTCGCGCGCCCGGACATAAGCGGCCTCGGCTTCCTGAAATTGGCCTCTCGCGTAGAAGATCGTCGCCTGCATCAGCGCAATCGAACACTCCCAGGAACTGCCTCTTATCGGGTAGGCTCGCCAGCGAGGACTACCACTGCGCGCTTCCTCGATGAGAACCAGCGCTTGTCGCAAGTACACTTCGGCTCGCGCCAGGTCTCCCATTGCAACCGCAATACCGACAGCGAGATGATGCAACGGAAACAGATTGCCCCTGGTCTCCGGTCGATCGGCCTCGGCAATCAGTTGCTCGGCCATCGCGAGCCCCTGCTTGTAGTCCCCCGTCGACTTGAACCAACTCACAGTAGCCATCGCGGCACGCATCGTCAGACGATGGTCGGCGCCTTGCTGCGCGAGGTGGAACGCTTGCTGACTGTCGGCCAGCGCATCGATCGAACGCCCCAGGATTCCCCTGGCCTCGGACCGCGCGTAGTAGAATTGTGCAAGAGCGTCCTGCGAAAGACCAGCAGACGGCTGCGCGTCAGCGGCAGACTCCATTCGAGCCAACGTAGCAGGATCCGGCTTTTCGCTATCCAGAATAGCCGTGATGTCCGCGATCGATCGTGGCGGAGGAAGAAAGTTCGGCGAAGACTGATTTTTCGCCGAACTATCTGTAGCGTTCGGCGCGCAGATACGCTGCTTCGTGGCGACGTCGAAAGAACAGTCCTCCGACTCTCGGCTCAGCGCTTTTGAGCTGAGACTCGTCACAAGGCAAAGCAGGAGTCCGCACCGCAACAACCTGTTCATTTGCGCCCCATGAAAAGCGCCGCCCAGCGACTAACGAGAATGGAGTAGTCGACGCGCTACTTTGCAGCGCACGCGCGGTAACCAAACTTCTGAATGATGTCCTTCCCGGAGATCGTGGTGAATGAAGAGGTGTCCATAATATGATTTGCAACGAGGTAGCTGCGCAGTGCTCCATTATAGGAATTGAGCATCTGGTTCGTAGCTTTCTGGTTGCTGCCGGCGTGAAACAACAATTCAGCGCTGGGCTCGACACACGCATTCTTGAGTTTCAGAAACATTGTACACGCCGACTGACAATGACCTTCAATTCTGAAGGGTTGACCGGTCGCAGCAACTTGCTGACGGATCTGACCGAATTGCCCCGTTTTACCACCCATCCCGTAACGGTAAGAGGAGTCCTGGGCGAACGCATCTGCACAAAAGCAGGTCAAAACCGAAAACAGAGCGAGAGAGAAAAACATCGCAGAACGATAGATAAAATTCACAACAGCCATTGTTTGGTTCCCAACGATAAAAATCAAAGACTATTCGTGGAATGAGGATCGGTCAATATTTCGGCAGGACAGCCAGGTTCCCGACTTGGGGAAGGAGGAGTTCATAAAGCTCGTCACGCGTGCGGTCAGGGATGGGCGCCGGATGGGTCCGGGTCAGCATCGTCAGCCGCCATGAAGTTGGATTGCGAAAACCGGGGGACCATTGCAAGCAGCAGCGCGACCGCAATTCTCATCTGAGCGCCAGTGACAGGATACGGCTGAGCGCCAGTGACAGGATACGGCGTACGAAACCTTGATGGCGCGAGAGGGAGTTCGTCCAGCCAATGCCAAGGCGACGCCCTCAGTTAGAAATGCCAGCGGACGGCCCGTGGACGCTTCCGGCCCTCAATCCAGCGGAACGTTCAGGCTTGTCCCCTTGACGATGATGCCGCCGCGGTTGCCGATCTCGATCGAACCATAGCGCTGCCTGAAGCAATCGGGCAGCGGCCGGTCACCTTCCATGCTGAGCCAGAGGCGCAACAGATGCCGCTTCTGGTTGGCATCGGGCCAATCGCGAAACCCGGTCCGATCGTGCAACAGGGCATGGTTGTAGACGAACTGCATGTCTCCCGGCTGCAGTCGCATGCCGAAATGCAGATTTGGGTCATTTGCGAGCGCGTCGAACAGATCAAGCGCCGCGACGTGAGCAGGCGTCAGCCTCATGGCATCGGGAAAGCGCTGCGCACTGTCGATGTACTGGCGCTGGTAGAATCCGGTCAGGAAGCCCGCATGCCAATTCAGCACCGGGATCTCGAGATACGGCTTTTCGTTCTCCGGCACTTCGCCGCGCCGGTCCGTCGCGATTGCGTCGAATAGGAGGGCGGCAAGGTCGGGACGCCTGGCAAACATCTCGTTGTAGATCGTCGCCGTGCTGACAAGAAGGGAGTCCCCTCCCTCCATGGCCTCGCGAATGCAGAGCAGTCCAACCACGTCGGACGAATCCGTGTGGAATGTTTGCCGTTCCGAAGTCTGGTAGATCCTGACATTCGGATCCCTCGCATCGGCGCCAACGTCGCGGACATGGCCGAGAATGTGACCCGCCGCGTTCTGCGAACGCGCCGATCCCAGATGCGCGCCCACCCCGCAAAAGATCGTCGCGGCAAACTCCTGGCTGTACTTTGCCACCGGCAGGCCGCGGATGACTTCGAAGCCGAGGCCCGTGAGCAGCGTCGTCTTGAGCTGCTCCAGGTGCGCGCCGAACTGCGGAAGCGGAAAGCTCTGCTTCGTGATCCCGGCGATGTACTTGCTCCGAGCAAGGTAGCATTCGGCCGCGTTCTCGAGCTCCGCGATCTCGCTGTCCCTAAGCGTAACCAGCCATCGATCGGGATTGGCTTTCATCTCGGCGCCCAGCCAGGCAGACGGAATGTCGATCTTTCCTCGCGGGCGATTGATCCCCGGCGCTGAGACGTCGTTCATAGCTTTGGCTCCTGGGGAGGAATGGTCGCCAGACAAGGCGCGCCGGGCCGCCAACGATATTGTGCCGACACCTTGTTTGCAACTTGGCCAGGCGCAATGCACGGGCGCTGAGCTGGCCGCGACTAACGATGGCCGGTTTCGACAAACCCAGCCAGGTTCGCGAGCGTGGAGGCCATCCCGATTTCATGGTCGGCTTTGCTGATGCCTTGCGGAACATCCTGAGCGACGATGCTGACAAGCGTCTTGTCGCCCGATGGATGAAAGACCCAGTCCATCGTCATCGTGCCGGCAAAGTCAGGCCGGTCGGATACGAAATCGACGGCCTGAACGATCCTCTGGTCCGGTACAAGTGTCACGAACCGCCCCAGCACGACATCCGTCCGGGCCGACGACTTTCCAATATCGCTCCCGAACGACAGGACGATCTTGAAGTGGCCGCCTTGTCTCGCTTCGAATTGTTCGATTGCTGCTTCAGCGCCTTCTGGCGCTATCCAGCACATGAGTTCGTCCTGATGGATGCAGGCGCTGTAGATGCGAGCCGAACTGGCGGAGATCAGGCGGGAAGATCTGTGCGTCCGGTCTAGCTCGTCCATGTCTGTTTCCTGTTTCCATGCCGGCACAACAACGTGTCAGGTTATTGTAAGACGGCTCGCATGGTCGATTTCCGACAAGCCACCTTGCGCTCCGCGCATTGCTGGTATCGGGTTATTCTGATACAACCCTTGGCTGTCGGGACGGCTGTTCCGTCCCGGATTTGGGGAAGTACCTTATGAGATTGTCATTTGGCTTCGCCGTGCCGTCAGTCGTCGTGACCTTGTCCACCGTCTTGCTGTGCAGCAGCGCGGCAATGTCGCAACCCACACCGAACTCCTCGCTTCCCGCCGTCTCGGTTGAAGCGCCAAGGGCAAGACCCGCGGTTGTGCCGCGGCAGGGGCCGTCGACCGTCACCTCCCACCACCGAGCCACCGGCTCGGTCATCAGCCCAAAATCCGGTGTTCGCCCCGGATTCGGCGCTGGGTAAGCTTGCCAGGCTGGAGCGCTCCGCCAGCAGTTGCAACGGTGGTTGCGAGACTAGTTACAAGGTCGGCAATGCTCCCTGGGTCGGATGCAGTTACTCCGGTGAAAATTTTGGTGTCAGCAGCAACTTCTCGTCCACCTGCCGGGATACGCTCAGCTACAACACTTACGCGCAGTGCTACGCCACCAAGACCTTCCTCGGCTCCAAACCAGGGGAAGCTCGCTGGATCTGCAGCAGCCTGATGGCCTCGGGTAAACTGCCCGGCGAAAGGCAAGTCGCCGAGCAATTGGGCCGCCGCTAGTCCGCCGCCCGCCCACGACAACACAGAAACGGACAACACGGCTCGAAAGCTTCGAGCCGTGTTTCATTTGCGTCTCCGCTTCTCACTCGATCACTTCCTTCGCGATCGTCAAGCGCGGTTGCTCTAGGTTCGCGGCGTTGGCTCGGGCGTTGACTGAGGCGGAGATGGCGCAGCAGGCTGTGACGATGTCGCGGGAGGTTGCTGCTGCGGCGTGGCGACGGATTGCTGATCGCCGCCTCCATGAGGAACGCAAGTTCCGATGTTGCCCAGCAGCCGCTTGGCCTCGATGTCACGGGCTTTCTTGTAGTCGCTGCGCCGTTCGATTCTTGCAGCAGCCATACGATCCCACGCATCGAACGCATCCGAATAATGCTGACGCATCTGCTGCTCGGCGGCGAGGCAATCAGCGAACTTGTCGAACACCAGATCGGTGTTGACGGGCGAGACGCCGCCGACCAGGACCACCAACATCCACTTCATCGCTTCCGCCTAGCTTCGCACCCGCTCACCGGGAACGACGCAACAGAGCCAAAGTTCCGGATCGCAGGGGCCTCACGTCTCGCAATTAGCCGGCCGAAGCCCCATCAGGAGATGACAGGCTCCAGCGTCTTTCGCATTTCCGCTATTGAACGCACGATCCGATCGCATGTCTCCGCGACGCGCACGCGGTCCTTGCCACGCGATACAAGCTGGCCGATGTCCTTCAGGGCGAGGCTTGCTTTTTCGAACCGGCTCAAAATCTCGGCCAGTCCCCCAGAGCTATGCCCGATCGAGAGCACCAAAGCCAGTTCAGAAGAGAGCTTCACCAGTTCGGCTTCCAGCTCTTCGGGGGAAAGACCATGATCCGGAACAGGAAATCGCACAATGTTGTCGCGCTTCATTTGAGCCTCCGCCGCTGGAAACGACGGGGACGCCGGCTTGGATCAGCCTCGCAGGCTGGCAAGCCGATGCTGACAGAATCTGGCAGTAGGCCGTGATATGAGCCGGCATGTCGCGCGCCCAACGCCTTCTCGACGTGATCCAGTTGCTGCGAAGCCACCGTCGGCCCGTCGCGGCAGGCCGGCTGGCCGAGGAACTGCGCGTCTCTCTCCGGACCATCTATCGGGACATCGAGACCTGAAGGGCCAAGGCGCGCACATCGATGGCGAGCCCGGCATCGGCTATATCCTGCGGCCGGGATTCATGCTGCCACCCCTGATGTTCTCGGAAGAGGAGATCGAAGCGCTGGTGCTGGGCGGCCGGTGGGTTGCCGCACAGCCCGATGAGCCGCTCGGAAAGGCGGCGAAGAACGCGCTTGCAAAGATTGCCGCCGTGCTGCCGGACGATCTGCAGCGGAGCCTGGAAACATCGGGCCTGATGGTGGCCCGCCGCGATCCGGCGGCAGGCGACGCCGAATTGCCGATCATTCGGGCCGCCATCCGCACCGAACGCAAATTGCGCGTCACTTACAGCGACGAAGGCGACAACCGCACCCATCGCACGATCTGGCCGATCGCGCTCGGGTTCTTCGATCGCGTTCGCATGGTGGCGGCCTGGTGCGAGAGCCGCGGCGACTACCGCCATTTCCGCACCGACCGGATCCTGTCGATCACGCTCACGGAGCGCCGCTACCCGCGACGCCGCACCGACCTGCTGCGGGAGTGGCGCCAGCGCGAATGCATCGGCGAGCGCTGAGCATGCTGACAGAAACTGGCAGCACCTCCTGTTAAGCCTTGCGCCATCGCCAAGCTGAACAGGAGATGCAAATGGCCGATTTCAATCTCGTCGTGCTCTATGTCGACGATGCGCAAGCGAGCTCCACTTTCTATCAGACCCTGCTGGAGTGCCCCGTCGCGCAATCATCCCCCAAATTCGTGATTCTTCCGCTCGGGAACGGCACCATGCTGGGCCTGTGGCAACGGGACGCCGTCGTGCCGCCTTCTGCTGCAGAGGCCGGCTGCAACGAGATCTCATGGGCGGCCGCAAACGAGGAGGCGGTGCGCGCGACCTTCGAGGCGTGGACGAAGCGCGGGGTGCGGATTGCGCAAGCTCCGATCGCCATGCCGTTCGGACATACCTTCGTTGCGCTCGATCCCGACGGTCATCGTCTGCGCGTGCTGGCGGCCGCCGCCTAAACGGCGCCCCGGACTGCTTTGCACGAGAGGCTGAGCGTTTGGCACCGCCCAGCCTCTCTGCCGCAGTGCCCCGACAGGGGGGCCCTATGGACGCCCCTGGGCCGAAGCACCAATTGCGTGAAACGAAAAGGCTGACTAGGAAATTCGGATGAATTCCGAATCGCACCAGAGTTGGCCAGTCGTGGAGCCCCAGCCTTTCTTTCCCGCACCGCGTCGCCGGTGGCCGCTTGCGCTCGTCACGGGCGTCATCTTTGCGCTCGCAGGCGCAGGCGCCTGTTATGTCTGGCTGAATCCGGGATTGTTGATCCAGTCCGCGGGACGCGAGGCCGCCGACCCCGATTCCAGTGCCAATGACAAAGCTGTTATGACCGACCTGCTCGCAACGCAGCAGAAGTCGGCCGACGATCTGGCCGCGATCGAAAAGGCCGTCGCCGATCAGCAGGAGCAGCTCAAGGCGATCGTCGGTCAGCTTGCCGACCTCAGCTCGAAAATCGACGCGCTGAAGGGCTCATCCCCTCAGCCATCGGTCCCGCCATTTCCCTTGCCTGGGCCGACTGCGTCGATACCGCCGGCTTCGGCGTCTCAAGTCGCACCAGCTCCCGCAGCGCGCGCCGTCCCACGGTCGAAGAAGCCACCGCGCGCAGCGACCCAGACGGGTCCGATCTCGGTCGGGGGAGCGCCGCTGAACGCTACGCCCGCGCGCTGAGCAAGCCCTTCTAGACAATCAGCTGCTTCGCCGCCGCCGAGATCATCACCAGCCCGCCGGTGATCACCGCGACGTCGAGGATCGCGGTGTGGATATGCACCGGCATCCGCTCGACGAAGGCTTTGGCCAGGAATGCGCCGGGGATGGCGATGCCGCCGATCAGCAGCGCGAGGGCGAGCACCTGCGCGGTCACCGCGCCGGCGAGGCCGAACACCGAGATCTTGATGAGGCCGGTGCCGAGCGAGACCATCGCATCGGTCGCAATCACAGCGGCGCCTTCAAGGCCCGCGGCCATCAGCAGCGAGAGCAGGATCACGCCCGAGCCCGACGTGCCGCCGACAAGGACGCCGTAACCGACCGAGCCCGCCGCAAGGCCGGTGTCGCCGATCCTGACCTGGCGACGGCGCAGGACACGGCGCAGCGGCACGCTCAGGATCAGCATGGTGCCGATCACGAGCGCCGCGCCTGTATTGGTGAGGCGGGTGTAGCCGTAAGCGCCGAGCGCGGTCGTCAGCGCCGCGCAGGCCAGCACGATCGCTGCGCGGCGACGGTCGGCATAGCGGAGATAAGCAACCGCGCGGCTGGAATTGGTGAAGAGCGCCGAGATCGCGATGATCGGCACAACAGGCTCGGCGCCGACGAGAGGCACCAGCACCAGGGGCATCAGGGCGCCGGTGCCGTAGCCGGCGAGACCACCGATGATCGAAGCAAACAACGCCATCATTGCAACCAGCAGCAGCTGGAGAAGCGAGATGTCGGCGAAGCCTGAAACGATGCTCAATTTTTCCCGTCGCGGCTGACGCGTGCCAAGGCCTGGTCGGCGATGGCAGCGAGTGCGGCCTGCTCTAGGGGAAAATCGGCCGCGAGCCAAGCGTCCTCGGCGAGTGTCAACACATGTCCGAGCGCGGGTCCTTCCGAGAGGCCCCGCGCGATAAAGTCGGCGGCCTTCAGCGGAAATTTCGGCGCGGTCCAGCGCTGCGGAAGCTCGGCGAGCTCGCGCCAGCGCGACGAATGCGCATCGTCGCCGCGGCGCGCCCAGGCCAGCAACACGCGATCGTGATAGCGCTCGGGGCCCAGCCGATAGACCAGCCGCCGCGCGCTGGCCTCGTCCCTGGTTGGGAAGCGCCACCAGCGATGGCCCATCGAGTCCAGCGCCTTGGTTTCCGCATTGGAGAGCCGCAGGCGCGTTGCGACACGCTTGGCGTCCTCCGTGACGGCGACGGTGAGCGCAGCGAGACGGCGCGTCGGGCTTGCGGTGAGGCCGAGCGTGCGCTCGATCGCGATCATCGCCTCAAACGGCCCGGCATAGGCAACGCCGCCAATCATCGCCTGCAGCAGGCCGGCCTCGATCATGGCGAGTGCGGCGGCGGACGCGCCTTGCGCCACCAGCAATTTCAGCATCTCCATGCGCACTCGCTCGGCCGAGAGCGTGGCAAGGCCTTCGCGCCCGCGGATGCAGGCGAGCGTGCCGTCACGATCGGGCGCGCCGACGCCGAAGGCGGCGTGGATGCGGAAGAAGCGCAGGATGCGCAAGTAATCTTCGGCGATACGCTGGTCGGGCGCGCCGATGAAGCGGACGCGGCGCGCCTTGGCATCCGCAATGCCGCCGACATAATCGTAGACCACGCCGCTTGCATCGACCGACAGGCCATTCATGGTGAAGTCGCGCCGCTCGGCGTCCTTCACCCAGTCGCGGCCGAAGGCAACCTTGGCCTTGCGGCCGAAGGTCTCGGTGTCCTCGCGCAGCGTCGTGACCTCGTAAGGCGCGCCGTCGATGACCAGCGTGACGGTGCCGTGGTCGATGCCAGTCGGCACGCATTTGATGCCGGCAGCCTTGGCGCGCCGCACCACCTCCTCCGGCAATGCCGTGGTTGCGATGTCCATATCGCCGGGCGGCAGGTCGAGCAGCGCGTTGCGGACGGTGCCGCCGACCACGCGCGCCTCCTCGCCGTCGGCGTTGAGCAGTTGCAGGACGCGCGCGGTCCCGCCTGCGATCAGCCAGGGCGCACCAGCAAGGATCGGCTCCGTGCTCATCGTCCGGCCCTTAGCTTTCTCTGCCCGGCACGAGCTTGCCGTTCTCGATATGGGCGGGAATGTAGGTCGAGTTCGGCGCGGCGCCGGAGAAATGCGCAAGGCCGATCAGCCCGGCGATGACGAGCACCAGCGCCACCAGGATGAGGCGCGCGACGACGGTGATCGGCCAGGACGATTGCACGAACAGGCCGGACCGCGTGGCGGCCAGAAACAGCGCATAGACGGCAAAGGGGATGAGGAAGATTCCGATCTCGGTCAGGATCGGCCGGATCATGACGAATAGATCCGCTCATACAGCACACGGAGCATCCCCGCCGTGGCGCCCCAGATGTAGCGCTCCGCAAACGGCATCGCATAGTAAAACCGCTCCATGCCGCGGAATTCCTTGCTGTGGACCTGGTGATTGGCCGGATTCATCAGGAAGGATAGCGGCACTTCGAATGCGTCATCAACCTCGGAATGGTTGATCGTCAGTTGAAAACCGGGGCGGACCCTGGCCACCGTCGGCAGGATGCGGAAGCCGAACGCGGTGCCATAGAGATCGAGATAGCCGATCGGATCGACGAAATCCCTCGATAACCCGACCTCCTCCTCGGCCTCGCGCAGCGCGGCATCGAGCGGCGAGGAATCGATCGCGTCGATCTTGCCGCCGGGAAAGGCGATCTGGCCGGCATGGTCGTTGAGATGCGCCGAGCGCTGCGTCAAGAGGATGGTTGGCTCGGCATGGTCGACCACGGCTATCAGGACCGCCGCGGGACGCACCGGCTGCTCGCGCGCGACGATCTCCAGCATCTTGTCGGTGCCGGGATCGCCCGAGGCCGGGATGATATTCGGATCAAACAGCCCGGGCGGCACGTCGAAACTGAGCTTTGCCTTGGAGCGGGCGAAGAAATCTGCCGCGCGGAACGCGACGGGCGCCTGCTCACTCTTCGAGATGGAGTTGGAGATCAGCTCGTTCAAAGCGCGGCCCTCACCTGCTCCGCGTCGGCCATGGCGAAGAACTCGCCTGATGATTCGACGCCGAACATCGGCTGGCCATCGACCATCCGCTCCTCGCCCATGTCAACCAGATCGTAATAGAGCGCACGGGTGACCTTGGCCCAGAGATCGGCGCGGACATGCAGGTATGGCGTTAATCCGCCGTCCGCCGCCTGCTCGAAGCGGAGCCGGTGCGCGCCATCGCAGGTGACCCAGTCATCGACATTGGTGCGGAAGCTCAGCACGCGATGGTTGTCCTCGTCGTGCTTGAGCATCTCGACCGCCATGAACGGCGCGTCGTCGACGCGGATGCCGACCTTCTCCACCGGCGTGACGAGAAAATGCTTGTCGCCCTCGCGCTTCAGAATCGTGGAGAACAGGCGAACCAGCGCGTGACGGCCGATTGGCGTGCCCATGTAGAACCAAGTACCATCGGAAGCGATTCGGATGTCGAGATCGCCGCAAAACGGCGGATTCCACAGATGCACCGGAGGCAGGCCCTTTTTGGCGCCTTCGGCATTGGCAGCACTTTTGGCGGCGGCACTCAGCCCCTCAAGACCTTGGTTTGTGCTCTGCCCTTGGTTCGCCATGGTTTGCCCTGACTTTGCGTTTTGGCACGATTGGTGCAGGTCTGACTTAGAAGTCTACGTTGCACGTAAGTCTACGGTTCCACCCCGGATTCGTCCGGTGTGGAGGTCTCCACTTCGTGATGCCGTACATAACCCGAAGCCGATAAGGTGGGGATAGGTTAATTCAACGAATACATGGCGTTCCTGCAAGTCTAGCATAGCGCCCATGACGCAGGTTGATGCGATCATTCGACGACGCAGGGAAGCCGCGTGGCAGGCTTGAGGAGCTAACGGATGGCAGAAAGTGTCGAGAAGCTCGAAGACGGCATCGTCCGTTCGGCCGAGCAGGTGTCCGCTCAGATTCGCGCGGCGAAGGATGCGATCGGGTCGGTCATCTTCGGCCAGGATCGTGTGGTCGAGAACACGCTGGTCACCATCCTCTCCGGCGGCCACGCGCTGCTGATCGGCGTGCCCGGTCTTGCCAAAACGAAACTGGTCGAGACGCTCGGCGTCACGCTCGGTCTCGATGCCAAGCGCATCCAGTTCACGCCTGATTTGATGCCGTCGGATATTCTCGGCGCCGAAGTGCTCGACGAGAGCACCGCCGGCAAGCGCTCGTTCCGCTTCATTTCGGGCCCCGTGTTCGCGCAGTTGTTGATGGCCGACGAGATCAACCGCGCCTCGCCGCGCACGCAATCGGCGCTGCTGCAGGCGATGCAGGAGCAGCACATCACCGTGGCGGGCGCGCGTCATGATCTGCCGAAGCCGTTCCATGTGCTGGCGACGCAGAACCCACTGGAGCAGGAAGGCACCTATCCGCTCCCCGAAGCGCAGCTCGACCGCTTCCTGATGGAGATCGACGTCGACTATCCCGATCGCGATGCCGAGCGCCGCATCCTGTTCGAAACCACAGGTGCCGAGGAGACGCTGGCGAAGGGATCGATGAACGCGGATGCGCTGATCACGGCGCAACGGCTGGTGCGCCGCCTGCCGGTCGGCGATTCCGTGGTGGAAGCCATCCTCTCGCTGGTGCGTTCGGCCCGTCCCGGCGCCGAGAGCGGCGAGGCCGGAAAATCCATCGCCTGGGGCCCCGGCCCGCGTGCCAGCCAGTCGCTGATGCTCGCCGTGCGCGCCCGTGCGCTGATCGACGGGCGTCTCGCGCCCTCGATCGACGACGTCCTCGACCTCGCCGAGCCCGTGCTGAAGCACCGCATGGCATTGACGTTCCAGGCCCGCGCGGAAGGGCGGACCATTCCTGACGTGATCAAGCAATTGAAGACACGGATCGGTTGATGGCGGCAGAGAACGGGCACACAGCGAAGGAGATCATCGCGATCCGACGTGCCGATGGCGAAAGCCGTACGCTCGCCGCTTCGCTGCCGCGCCTGGTGCTCGAGGCCCGCCGTATCGCCGCCAACGTCATCCACGGCTTGCATGGACGGCGCCGCGCCGGCTCGGGCGAGAACTTCTGGCAATACCGCCGCTTCGTCTCGGGCGAGCCGGCGCAGAATGTCGACTGGCGCAGATCGGCGCGTGATGATCATCTCTATGTCCGCGAGCTCGAATGGGAAGCCTCGCACACGGTCTGGATCTGGCCCGATCGGTCGCCGTCGATGGCGTTCGCCTCGAAGACCGCGCGCGAATCCAAGCTGGAGCGCACGCTGATCGTCGCCTTCGCGCTGGCCGAGCTGCTGGTCGCGGGCGGCGAACGCGTCGGCATTCCCGGATTGATGGCGCCGACCGCCAGCCGCAGCGTCATCGACAAGATGGCGCAGGCGATGCTGCATGACGATGCCATCAGGCTGAGCCTGCCGCCCTCTTTCGTGCCCGCGGCTCTCGCCGAGACGATCCTGCTGTCGGATTTCTGGTCGCCGATCGCGGAGATCAGGACGACGCTCGCAGGGCTGTCCGGCTCCGGCGCGCATGGCACGCTGGTGCAGATCGTGGATCCCGCGGAGGAAAGCTTCCCCTATTCCGGCCGCGTCGAGTTCGTCGAGCCGGAAGGCTTTGGCATGATCACCGCCGGCCGCGCCGAGAGCTGGGCGCAGGATTACACCACGCGGCTTGCGCTGCACCGCGACCAGATCCGCGCCGAGACCAACAAGCTCGACTGGCTGTTCACGACGCATGCGACCGACCGCTCGGCGGCTGAACTCCTGCTGTTCCTCCATGCCGGCATGCAGGTGAGCAAGTCGGGCGCCCGCGTCACCTCGATCAAGGCGGGGCCGGCCGCATGATGGGATTACCGCTCGCCTTCACCGAACCGCTGCTGCTGATCGGCCTCGTCAGCCTTCCCGTGTTGTGGTGGCTGCTCCGCGTGATGCCGCCGCGGCCGCGCCGGATCGAGTTTCCGCCGACCCGCCTGCTGTTCGACATCGCGCCCCGGGAAGAGACGCCCGCGCGGACCCCATGGTGGCTGACGGCACTGCGGCTCCTGGCCGCGGCCCTCGTCATTTTCGCCGCCGCCGGCCCGATCTGGAATCCGCAAACCGGCCTTGCCGGCAGCAAGGCGCCGCTGATGATCATGCTCGACGACGGCTGGAGCGCCGCCTCGAACTGGGACACCAGGATCCGGGCCGCCGACGAGCTGATCGCCAACGCCGACAACGACCGCCGCGCGATTGCGCTGGTGCCGCTGTCCGAGCCGAACCGCGACATCACGCTGATGCCGGCGGGCGCGGCGCGCGTTGCGCTGCGGCAGATCGTGCCCAAGCCCTATTCGATCGAACGGGGTGAAACCCTTACCGCGATCGATCGTTTCCTCAAGACAACCGGCGATTGCGAGATCGCCTGGCTGTCTGATGGTGTCGACACCGGCCGCGGCGAAGAGTTCGTGGCTGGGCTCGGCAAGACCATAGGGGATCGCAGCTTGACGCTGTTCGAAGGCGGCACCTCTTCCCCGCTCGCGCTGGTCGCGGCGGAAAATGCGGCCGCGAAGATGACCGTGAAGGTGCTGCGCACCGACAGCGGCATTGCCACCGGGACGGTGCGGGCCCTCGACCAGAAGGCCTCGCCGATCGGCGAGGCGCGCTTCACCTTCGGGATGCAGGACAAGGAGACCGAAGCGGCGTTCGACCTGCCGGTCGAGCTGCGCAACGATATCTCCAGGCTCGAGATTTCAGGCGAGCGTTCGGCGGGCGCAGTGCAGCTGCTCGACAAGCGCTGGCGCCGCCGCGCCATCGGCATCGTCTCGGGCTCGACAAGCGAGACCTCGCAGCCGCTGTTGGCGCCGACGTTCTACCTGACGCGCGCGCTGGCGCCGTTCGCCGACGTCAGGCTCGCCGACAAGGGCGCCCCGCAGCAGGGCATCACCCAGTTTTTGGACCAGAAGCTGCCGATGATCATCCTCGCCGATGTCGGCACCGTCGCGCCAGAATTGCGCGAGCGCCTCAACGCCTGGATCGACCAGGGCGGCGTGCTGGTGCGGTTCGCAGGTCCCCGCCTCGCTCAGGCCGAAGACGATCTCGTGCCGGTCAAGCTGCGCAAGGGCGGCCGCACGCTCGGCGGCAGCCTGACCTGGGAGAAGCCGCAGCATCTCGCCAGCTTCACTGCCGACGGCCCGTTTGCCGGCATCGCAGTCCCCAAGGATGTCACCGTGAGCCGGCAGGTGCTGGCCGAGCCCGACGCCGTGCTCGCCACCAAGAGCTGGGCCTCGCTCGAGGACGGCACCCCGCTCGTGACCGGCGAACATCGCGGCAAGGGCATCGTCAGCCTGTTCCATGTCAGCGCCGACATGCGCTGGTCGGATTTGCCGATGTCCGGCACCTTCGTCGAAATGCTCCGGCGTGTCGTCGACATGTCCGGCTACACCGCCAAGCCCGGCCCCGGCGTCGCCACCGAGGCGACTGCCGAGACGCTGGCGCCGCTGCACACGCTCGACGGCTTCGGCGCCTTCGGGCCGCCGCCCGCCACCGCCAAGCCGCTGACGGCTGATTACCGCGACCGCGCCACGCCGGACCATCCGCCCGGCTATTACGGTCCGGCAGAAGGACCGCTCGCCGTGAACACGCTCGCTGCTGCCGACCGCATCGCCGCGCTCAACACCGCGCCCCTGCACGCAAGGCGCGCAACCTACACCAACGCCGAGCCGCGCGACCTGCGCGGCTGGCTGCTGTCGACCTCGCTGGCGCTGTTTCTGGTGGACGCCCTCATCGTCGCGCTGCTCGGTGGCGGTCTTGCCGCATTGCTGCGCCGGCGCGCTGCACCTGCCATGATCCTGCTCGGCGTCCTGCTCGCAGGCATCGCGGTGCTGGCGCCGACGCCCTCGCGTGCCGACAGCGCGTCGGACGAGTTCGCGATGAAATCAACCTCGCAGACCCGCCTCGCCTATGTCGTGACAGGAAATGCCGACGTCGATTCCATCGTCAAGGCCGGCATGTCCGGCCTGACGCTGTTTCTGGCGCAGCGCACCGCGCTCGAGGCCGGCGATCCTGTCGGCGTCGATCCCGCGCGCGACGAGCTCGCTTTCTTCCCGCTGATCTACTGGCCGATCGTGCCGGGCCAACCGAAGCCGCCGCAGGACGCGATCAACAAGATCGACGCCTATATGAAGCAGGGCGGCACCGTGATCTTCGACACCCGCGACGCGGTCGAAGCGCCGCCCGGCGATAACGGCGCTTCGCAGACCCCGGGCATGCAGGCGTTGCGCGAGATCCTGTCATCGCTCGACGTGCCCGAGCTCGAGCCGGTGCCGCGCGAGCACGTGCTGACCAAGACGTTCTATCTGCTGCGCGACTTCCCCGGCCGCTTCAATTCAGGCCAGACCTGGGTCGAGGCGCTGCCGCGCGAGGATGACGACGAGAACGCACAGCGGCCGGCACGCGGCGGCGACGGCGTCTCGCCGATCATCATCACCTCCAACGACCTCGCCGGCGCCTGGGCGCTCCGTCCCGACGGCCAGCCGATGCTGCCGCTCACGCCGGGCGAACCGCGCCAGCGCGAATTCGCCTACCGCGCCGGCGTCAACATCGTGATGTACACGCTGACCGGCAACTACAAGGCCGATCAGGTGCACGCACCGGCCCTGATCGAACGGCTGGGGCAATAGGATAGAGATGAACTACGGCATCGCGTTCACGCCGCTTGTCCCTGCGATCGTCCTGTGGATCGCGCTGGCGGCAATCGTCCTCATCGCCATCGTGCTGCTGGTGGCGCGGGCGCGCGGCGCGGCCGTGCGCGTGGCGGCGCTGGCGCTGTTCCTGCTGGCACTCTCCAATCCGTCCTTCACGCGCGAGGACCGCGATCCCCTCACCTCAGTCGCCGCCGTCGTGGTCGACAAGAGCCCGAGCCAGAATTTCGGCAAGCGCAACCAGGAAGCCGCAAAGGCGCAGGAGGCGCTGGTCGACAGCCTGAAGAAGATCAAGGGGCTGGAGGTACGCGTCGTCGAGGCCGGACAGGCCGACGGCGAGACCGACGGCACAAAACTGTTCGGCGCGCTGGCCTCTGCGCTGTCGGATGTGCCTGTCGACCGCGTCGCTGGCGCCTTCCTGATCACCGACGGCCGCGTTCACGACATCCCGGCCAATGCCGCCGCGCTCGGCTTCCAGGCGCCGGTGCAGGCGCTGATCACCGGGCAGAAGGACGAGCGCGACCGCCGCATCGCGATCACCGCGGCGCCGCGCTTCGGCATCGTCGGCCAGAACCAGACCATCAGCTACAAGCTCGACGACCAGGGCGTCACCGGCGAGCGCGCCAAGGTCACGGTGCGCCGTGACGGCGAGGTCATCAACGAGCGCACGCTCGCGAGCGGCCAGAGCGCAAGCGTCGACGTCGAGATCAAGCATGCCGGCCCCAATATCGTCGAGATCGAGGCCTCGCCGCTCGAGCGCGAGCTGACGCCGGTCAACAACCGCGCCGTCGTCGCCATCGACGGCGTCCGCGACAAGCTGCGTGTGCTGCTGGTCTCGGGCGAGCCGCATTCCGGCGAGCGCACCTGGCGCAACCTGCTGAAGTCCGACGCCAGCGTCGACCTCGTGCATTTCACCATTCTGCGTCCGCCGGAGAAGCAGGACGGCACGCCGATCAACGAGCTATCGCTGATCGCGTTTCCGACCCGCGAGCTGTTCCAGCAGCACATCAATGAATTTCAGCTGATCATCTTCGACCGCTACGCCCGCCAGGGCGTGCTGCCGATCCCCTATTTCGAGAACATGGCACGCTATGTGCGCGCGGGCGGCGCCGTGCTGGTCTCGGCAGGCCCCGACTATGCATCGACCAGCAGCATCTGGCGGACACCGCTGGACGCGGTGCTGCCGGCCGAGCCGGTCGGCGTGACCGAGAAGCCGTTCTATGCGCATCTCTCCGATGTCGGCAAACGCCATCCCGTCACGCGCGGGCTGGAGGGCTCGGCATTCGAACCGCCGCACTGGAGCCGCTTCTTCCGCACCGTCGAAACCCGCAATGCGGTCAACCCGCCCGTCATGACGGGTGCGGACGGCAAGCCGCTGCTGTTCCTGTCGCGCTTCGGCGAGGGCCGCGTTGCGCTCCTGCTGTCGGACCACATCTGGCTTTGGGCGCGCGGCTATGAAGGTGGCGGCCCGCATCTCGATTTGCTCAGGCGCATGTCGCACTGGCTGATGAAGCAGCCGGACCTCGACGAGGAAGCGCTGCGCATGCAGGTGCAGGGCAAGGATCTCGTGGTCGTGCGCCAGACCATGGCGGACACCGTCCAGCCGGTGAGCGTGACCTCGCCGTCCGGAATCTCGCATGATCTGACGCTCAGCCCCGGCGATCCCGGCGAGTGGCGTGCCAGCCTTCCCGCAAACGAGCTCGGCCTGTGGCAGGCGACCGACGGCACGCTGAAGGCGCTGATCAATGTCGGCCCGACCAATCCGAAGGAATTTTCGGAAGTCACCTCCACCACCGAGACCCTGAAGCCGCTGACGCAGGCGACCGGCGGCAATTCGTTGCGCATTGCGGATGGCGGCAGCGTCGAGCTGCCGCGCATCGTCCCGGTGCGCTCGACCGGCGTCTTTGCCGGCGACGGCTGGATGGGCGTGCGGATGCGCGACGCCAGCGTCGTGAAAGGCGTCGGCGTGCTGCCGATCTTCTCCGGCCTGATCGGCCTTCTGTTGCTGCTCGGCGCGTTTGCGGCGACCTGGGTGCGCGAGGGGCGGTAA
This sequence comes from uncultured Bradyrhizobium sp., assembly GCF_936928535.1. Lineage (GTDB taxonomy): Bacteria > Pseudomonadota > Alphaproteobacteria > Rhizobiales > Xanthobacteraceae > Bradyrhizobium. Next base: position 124,593 of record NZ_CAKZHY010000094.1, read on the forward strand.
AGATCAGTGCTCTCGCGCTTCCGTCTCCCTCTGTCGGCGAAGGTAGCATGTGAGCTCGGCAGGGGTCTGAACAAGCGCCTCGTCCTTCGAGACGACCGCTTCGCGGTCTCCTCAGGATGAGGCTAAGCGGCAGCTTTTGTCGAGTTGCAGCCGCGCACTCCGACCTCATCCTGAGGGCCCGCCGCAGGCGGGCGTCTCGAAGGATGGGCCAGAGGCAAGCATGCCGAGTTGCCCGAACGACACATGCGGCTCACTGCCTACTACCCTGAGCCCGCCCGCAGTTGACATCCGCAGATCGATCAGGCGATGTTACAATATAACATCGCGATACCCCGGTTGGGTGCCTCGCGATGCGGGGTGGTTTTTTTGAGATGAAGTGGTTCCGGTCGAATATCAGGCACGGTGCCCGCCTCGCATTGTTTGCGATGCTGGTGCAATTCGCGCTGACCTTCGGCCACAGCCATTGGTTCGCGCAGGCTGCGCCGCTCGCGCAGTCGCAACTCGCCGACAGTGCCAAGGGGACGGCCAAGAGCATTGCGTCGCCCGATAGCGCGGCGGTTCAGAAGCAATCACCTGCAAATCCCGATCGCGAACATCCGGGCGAGGACAATTGCGCGATCTGCGCGCTTGTCGCGATGGCCGGCACGGCCATGTTCGCGACACCGCCTTTGCTGCATTTGCCGCAGGCGGTCGAGCTGCTCTACCGCACCACCGATGCCGAATTCATTCATCTGGAATCGGCACGCCACGCGTTCCAGCCGCGCGCCCCTCCCGCCTCCTGATCTCCCGTCGATTGAACTGTCTTGTGCATCGGCCGCACGTCGCGCCGATTCCACTGGGCTATCGCAGATGACCCGTCGCATGGCGACGGCGCATGCCGCCTGCAAGCGCTCTGAATGCGCGCGGCGGTGCGCGATCGGAAATCAGGACAATGCTGTCTTCAAAAGCAATCTTGGCGGGCGCGAGCCTCGCCGCACTCACGCTGTCTTATCCCGGCGCCAGCGCCATGGCGCAGACGACGGCGCCCGTCACGACGCTTCCCGGCGTCGAGGTCGATGCGCCCAAGCAGGCGCAGGCGAGGCGCCGCCCGAAAGTTCGCGTCGCCGTCGACAGGCGACGTCCGGCGTCGCAGGCGCGTCCGCAGACCGAGGCGCCCGCTGCCGTCGAGGGTCCCGGCGAACGGCTCGATGCCGCGCGCCAATCCATTTTGCCGCCCGGCGGAGCCACGGCGCACACGCTCACGCGCCAGGCCATCGAGGCGCTGCCGCAAGGGACCAACGCCTCGCTCGACAAGGTGTTGCTGCAATTCCCCGGTGTCACCCAGGATTCCGCGGCAAGCGGCGATCTGCATATCCGCAACGAGCATGCCAATCTGCAATACCGCATCAACGGCGTGATGCTCCCTGACGGTGTCGGTGCGTTCGGGCAGATCCTCGACACCGGCATCGTCGGCAGCCTCAGCCTGCTCACCGGCGCGCTGCCGGCGCAGTATGGCCAGCGCACCGCCGGGGTGCTCGACATCTCCACCAAGGCCGACGCCTTCAACAACACAGGCCTCGTCGGCGTCTATGGCGGCAGCAACGGCACCATCTCGACCAATGTGGAATATGGCGGGACCGCCGGGCAGACGCAGTATTTCCTGTCGGGACGGTTTCTGCAGAACAATCTCGGCATCGAGAACCCGACCCCGTCGGTCAACGCGATCCACGACCGCACCAATCAGGAGAAGGGCTTTCTCTATCTGTCGACGATGATCGATCCGGAGAGCCGCCTCACCTTCATGAGCGGCGTGTCGAATGCGACGTTCCAGATCCCGAACAATCCGGGCCAGGCGCCCGCCAACACGGCGTTCGGCGTCTCGAATTTCGACTCGTCCCGGCTGAACGAGCACCAGAACGAGTTCAACCAGTTCAACGTCGTCTCCTACCAGACCTCGAACGGGGAGTTCGACACGCAGACGTCGTTTTTCAATCGCACCAGCCTGCTGCACTTCTATCCTGATCCGATCGGCGATCTCGTCTTCAATGGGGTATCGTCGGACGTCTATCGGCAGAGTGTGGTCAACGGCATCCAGCAGGACACGTCATGGCGCATCGGCTATGCGCACACGCTGCGCTTCGGCCTGTCTGTCAGTGCGGAGCGGACGCTGGTCAACAGCGGAACCACGGTGCTGCCGCTGGTCGATCCCACTGACCCGACCGCAGGCACAATCGACGCGCCATTCTCGGTGTTCGATTCCAGCGCCAAGACCGGCTGGCTGATCGGAACCTATCTCCAGGACGAGTGGAAGATCACCAACAATCTGACTGTGAACGCCGGCCTGCGCTTCGACCAGATGGTGCAATTCGTCGATGCGAACCAGCTCAGCCCGCGCGTCAGCCTGACCTGGAAGCCGTTCGACGGCACCACTTTCCACGCCGGCTATGCCCGCAACTTTACCCCGCCCTCGCAGGTGATCGCCTCGCCCGTCAATCTTGCCCTGGTGACGCCACCGGGTGCGCCTGCCAACACGCAGACGCCGGAGGTCGGGCTGAACAGCCCGGTGCTGCCGGAACGCTCGCACGTCTTCGATGTCGGCGTGACACAGAAGATCTACGCCATCCCCGGTCTCGAAGTCGGTGCCGACGCCTACTACAAAAAGGCGCGCGACCTGCTCGACGACGGCCAGTTCGGCGCGGCCTATGTGCTGAGCGGCTTCAACTACGATCGCGGCGAGAATGTCGGCGTCGAGCTGAAATCGACGTACCGAAACGGAAATTTCAGCGCCTACGCCAATCTCGCCTGGGCCAAGCAGATCGCGACCAATGTCGTCTCGAACCAATATCTGTTCGGGGCGGATGAGCTCGCCTACATCTCCGGCCATTACATCTACACCGACCACGCGCAGATGCTGTCGGGCTCGGCCGGCGCCTCCTATCTCTGGGCGGGCACGCGCTACAGCATGTCGATGGTCTATGGCAGCGGCCTGCGCTCGGGCTTTGCCAACACCGATCATCTCCCTGGCTACACGCAGGTGAATCTTGGCCTGTCGCACGATTTCAACATCGTCGCGCCGAACAAGCCGACGACGCTGCGGTTCGACGTGGTCAACGTGTTCGACACGATCTACCAGATCCGCGACGGCTCCGGCATTGGCGTGTTCGCCCCGCAATACGGACCGCGGCGCGGCCTCTATGTCGGCGTCTCGCAGCGGTTCTAATTGCGCGGTATCCTTGTGGCGCATCCTTCGAGGCGCCCGCCTTTGGCGGGCCCTCAGGATGAGGACGGAGTGCGTGGCACCAGTTTTAGCGGACGCAGATGTCGCTTAGCCTCATCCTGAGGAGACCGCGGAGCGGTCGTCTCGAAGGACGAGGCGCGCGCACAATCGATGGCCTACTTGCGATAGGCGACGCAGTCGATTTCCACCTTGCAATCCACCACCATGCTCGACACCACGCAAGCGCGCGCCGGCGGATTGGCGCCGAAATATTCGGCGAAGACCTTGTTGAAGCTCGGGAAGTCGCGGGGGTCGTCGAGCCAGACGCCGCAGCGCACGACATCCTTGGGTTCGAAGCCGGCTTCGGTGAGGATCGCGAGCATGTTGCGGATCGCCTTGTGCGATTGCGCGATGATCCCGCCCTCTATCACCTCGCCGTTCTCCATCGGCGTCTGGCCGGAGACGTAGAGCCAGCCATCGGCCTCCACCGCACGGGCAAACGGAAGGTGCTGGCCGCCGGTGCCGGTGCCGCCGGCCACGCCGTATCGTTTCAACGTCATTGGGTATCTTCCTGTCTCGTGATTCAAGTCAGGGCCCGGCCTGGCCGCGCGAAGGTGCTGCGTCCGTCCGCGACCACGGCCTCGCCGGCGACGAAGACCGAACGGATGCCGGCCGGCATTTCCGTCGGCGTCTCGAACGTCGCCTTGTCCATGATGGTCTCGTCGAACAGCGTGAGGTCCGCGATCATGCCGGGTCGCAGGATGCCGCGGGCGGACAGGCCGAAGCGCTGCGCAGGCATCGCCGTCATCCGCCGCACGGCATCTTCCAGAGACAGCCAGCCCTGCTCGCGCGTCAACCGGCCGGCGACGCGCGGGAAACTGCCATAGGCCCGCGGATGCGGCTTGGTGCCCGGGCGCGGAATGCCATCGGAGCCGACCATGTGCAGGCGATGGGTGAAGGCCGCGCGCAAATCGGCCTCATCGAGCTGGAACATGATGATGCCGGTCTGGCCTTGATCCTCCTCGATGCAGCGGACCATCAGCTCGAAAGCGGAGATGCCGAGCTCGCGCGCGGCATCGACCATCGACTTGCCTTCGAGCGGCTTCAGCGCCGGATTGGCGGTAGCGGAGATGCGCACATTGTGCCAGCCGATCAGCACGATCTTCGACTGCGCCGCATGCGGATCCGGATCGCCTTCCTCCACCAGCACGCGCAGCGCCTCGCGCTTCTGCGGATCGCGCAGACGCTCGCGCAGCGCGTCGATGCCGCCTTCAAGGGCGGCCGGCGGCAGCAATTGCAGCATGTAGGAGCTGCCTGCGGGATACGGGTACATGTCGAAGGAGATGTCGATCCCCTCCGCGCGCGCCGCTTCGAGCTTGTCGAGCGCCTTGGGGATGGCGCCCCAGTTCGGCTTGCCCGCCGATTGCAGATGCGACAGCAACCCCGCCGCGCGCGACGCACGCAAGATCGCGATGAACTCGTCGATGGATTGCAACAGGCCGGCTTCATAGGAGCGGACATGTGCGGTGAGCAGCTTGCCATGCGCCCGCACCGTCTCCGCCAGCGCGTTCAATTCATTGGTGTCGGCATAGGCGCTCGGCGGATAGACCAGGCCGAGCGACAGGCCGGCCGCGCCCTGGGCGAGCTGCCGCGCCAGCAGCGCCTGCATCGCCGCGATCTCCTGCGCCGTCGCCGCGCGGCGCTCATAGCCGAGCACCGCAAGGCGGATCGCGGCATGTCCGACCAGGGAGACAAGGTTGAGACCCACGCCCGGCCCTTCCAGAGCATGCCGATAGCCATCGAAGCTGCCGAAGATTTCGTTCGCCCTGACTTCGCCGGCGAGCCCCGAGAAGTGCAAACGTAGCATCTCGGCGGAGCCCGTGGTGGCTGGATAGAGCGAGAAGCAGCAATTGCCGACCACGAGCGTGGTGACGCCCTGCATCACCTTCTCGGGCCTGTCGGGCTCGCGCAGGCAGATCAGATCGTCATGGCAATGGGCGTCGATGAATCCCGGCGCGAGATAGCATCCGCTCGCCTCGATGATCTCGGCCCCCTCCGCCGGCAACGCAGCCCCGATCGCCGCGATGCGGCTGCCGCTGATACGCAAGTCCGCCTCGAACCACGGCGCGCCGGTGCCGTCGATCAGCCTGGCATTGCGTATCAGCGTGTCCTTGCCGTCGGTCGTCTGGGGCATGCCCCTCTCCTCAAGTCGCAGGCACGGCGCCTGCTGGCGGTGCCTCTTCGAAATCGGGGATCGGCTCGATCCGGCCGAGCACCACGACGTAGAAGAAGATGCCGATCAGCAGCACGACGCCGGCGATCATGAAGGCACCGGCGAAGGATTGCGTCCAGTCCACCACGATGCCGGTCACGATCGGCGCGAGCACGCCCATCATGTTGTTGGTGAAATTCAGGATGCCGCCGACGGTTCCTGCACCGCCCTTGGGCGCGATCAACGACACGATCGAGGATCCGACCGGCGCTGCGGCTGACAACCCTGAGATCGCGATCGACAGCCACAGCAGGGCCCAGCCCGGCCTCACGGTGAAGGCCGCACCGATCACGGCAAGCCCCATCAGCATGCCGACGATGATCACCGACTGGCGCACCCGCGTCGAGTCGTAGCCGCGCGCGATCAGGTGATCGACCAGGAAGCCGCCGATCAGGAGATCCGACAGGGTCGCGAAGATCCAGGGGATGGTCGAATAGCCCGCGGCCGACATCAGGTTCATGTGCATGGTCTGGGCGAGATAGCCCGGCAGCCATGTGAGGAAGAGATAGAAGGTGTAGCCGTAGGCGGAGAAACCGATGGTCAGGCCCCAGACCTTGCGATTGCGCAGGAGGTAGCCGAGCATGCGGCTCTGCCCTGCGGTCGCCGGGCCTTCCGGCGTGCCGCCGCCAGCGACGATGTAATCATGCTCGGCCTTGGAGAGCTTCGGATCCTCGCTCGGATTGCGATAGATGATGTAGTAGGCGATGAAATACGCAAAGCTCAGCACCGCCGTGACGCCAAAGCCCCAGCGCCAGCCGTAGAGAAAGATCACATAGGCGACCAGCGGCACGCCGATCACGTTGGAGAATTTTGCGGCGGAATCGAAGATCGCGGTCGAGCGCGCGCGCTCGTCGAGCGGAAACCAGTGGCCGGTCGCCTTCTGGCTGGCCGGAAAGGCGGGGGCTTCCGCGACGCCGAGCAACAGGCGCGCGCCGGCGATGCCCCAGAGACCGCTGGCAAGCGCGGTGATGGTGGCGGCGACCGCCCAGAGGAGGCTCGAGGCGCGGCCGACCATGGTGACACCGAAGCGGTCGAGCACCATGCCGCCGGGGACTTGCAGCAGCGAATAGGTCCAGAAAAACGCGCTGCCGAGCAGGCCGATGTCGGTGGCGGTGAGGCCGAGCTCCTTGGTGAGCTCGGGCGTCGCGGCCGAGAGGCCGACGCGATCGATGTAGTTGATGAGAATTCCAACGCCGAGCAGACAGCCGATCAGCCAGCGTCGTCCGGGTACCTGCTTGCCTGCATTCGCCATGTCGAATCCTCGCTTGGACACGCAGGATCGCGTCTCTCGCCCCGACATGGGACGGGAGAACCTCGTCGCGCCTGCAATTGCATTGTCTCTTATAGTGTACAATATTATCTTATAGCGACAACGTAGATATTACAGCGGCGTGATGTCAAGCCCGGACATTCTACTCCCGCTCGCCGCGACGCGCATTCGCCGAGCGTTGCGCGCTGCGTCATCATTGGAACGCGCGACGACGCCCCCGCGAAGACGAAGCGGATGAATCGGTCAGCGACGCTGACGGTCGGCTTGTTCAGGAACGGTCCGAGAGTTCCGTTGCGGTGGCGACCAGATCGTCGAGCAGCGCGGTTCTGCGCTCCTTCACCGAGTCAGCGGGGACGACGAAGCAAAGCGTCGCGACCGCGACACCCTTCTTGTCACGGATCGGCGCGGCAAGGCAGGAGGTGAAGCGATCGGACAGCGCGGTCGTCACGCATTTTCCATCGCGCCGCGCGCGCGCGACATCCTTGATGAAATCATCGACGTCGAGCACGCGGCCATCGGGAAGGCGAAAATCCTCTTTCGGCACGAAGGCGCGGATCTCGGCCGGGCTCATGTGATCGAGCAGCAAGCGGCCGGAGGCCGTCCAGGGAAGCGGCACCTCGATGCCGACATCGGTCGTGATCCGGAACAGCCCCGACCCGTCACGTGTATCGACCACCACATATTTGCGGCCGCGCAGCGCACAGAGCTGTGCCGTGGCGCTGTGCTGGGTGGCGAGACGATCGAGCGCCTCGCGGCATCGGCGATGCAGCGGATTGGCCTCCGCATAGGCCCGCCCGTAGAGATGCACCGCCTTGCCGAAATAGACCTGGCCCTCGCCGACGCTCTCGAGCAGGTCCGCCTCGATCAGGCGGTTGGCGATGGCATAGACGGTCGATCGCGGCGCCCCCATTTGTTTTGCGAGGTCGCTGAGCTTGGAGGGCGCACGCAAGTGCAACAGCGCTTCCAGGAGATCGATGGTCCGATCAATCCCGTTCTGGCGTTCCGCGGGCGGGGCGCCCTTCTTCGATGCAGCCAAACTTCACACATCCTTCGTCAGCTTCGCCTTGCGGTTTTGGCATAAACCGTGCCGAGGGTATAGCGTGTCCGCCTTTGCGCATTCAGAATTCAGCTTCAATGTTATCCAGATCACAAAGCTGCAGCCGTTCTCCTGCGGTTTGCCGCAAGCGTGATCAGCACCCCCTCCAAACCTGTGGTAGCATCTCTTGGTGAAGCTCTATTAGCGTGCAATTGTTTTGAACACCATGGCAGGTTGTGATTGCAACACTGCCTGTGCCGAATCCGAACAGCAACGATCGCATTGCTTGCGATCAACGTGCCGGACAACCGACCCAATTTATTCACGCGCAGGCGAGGCCAAGCGTCTGCAAGCCATAGCACCTTGACTGCGGAATTTTCTCGATCGGCGCCAAACAGCGCCTGCGCAAACCCAGAAGCGATCGCGAGACATTCAGTTCAGGGAGTAGCAACATGGCTCTCAGCAGCAGCAATTTGACTGATATTGGACAAGGCGCCGGCAAGACCAGCAATTTCTGGATACGATACGAGGATTCGCTCGCCGACCAGACCAACGTGGTCAATAACGCAAACTCCCTGCTCAGCGTCGTCGAGAACGAGTTCACCGTTACCACCGGCTGGTTCGGAACGCCCTCTACCCAGTTCGGCACCAGTCACCGGCAAGAGGTTCGTCTCGACCAGGCCGACACCGACCTTGGCGGCGGCAGCTTCAGCTTTCCCGGTGCCAGCAACAACGGCTTCGGAAATCCGATCAGCCTCGATTCGCAAAACCTGATGAGCGATGCGCCGCTGCCGGCGCAGCGCGTCGAAATGGTATTCATGGCCGAGTGGGTCGAGGTGCTGATGGGCATCCGCGGCAACTGGAACGCCGGTGACAGCAGTGGCGAAGGATTGTCGCATTGGTCGGCCATCACCCGCTTCCAGCAGGGGCATGACCATTACTACGGATCGTTCGTCGCGAACTGGTTGAACGGCGACGGCTCCCCCAATCAAGGATCGATCCTGCCGAACCCTGCGCGCGGCGACTGGGTCACCACGACCTACACGGGCTCGACCGTGAGCGACGGCACGTTCGTTCACGGCGATGGCGATCCGGTCAGCTACGGCTGCGCGCTCGGCTTCATCTACTATCTCAACGTCCAGCTCGGCTTCAGCATCAACCAGATCATCGCGAACTACGCTTCCAATCTCGCCAGCGTCTACCACGCGTTGACCAGCGACAATTCCAACCCGTTTCCGATCTTCCTCGGCCTCGTCCAGAGCGTCTATCCGCCCGGCGTGACCGCGTCGATTTCGGGCCCCAACCGAAACAATCCGTTCCCGATCGCCCGCGTCTCCTTCGGCGCCGGCAAGAACACTTTTGGCAAGGACGAGGCGCAGGACATCATCAACACGCAAGGCGGCTACGTTCCCAACGCCTTCACGATCTTCGTCGAGGGGTTCAGCAAGTCTTCCTTCCTGTCGCTCGGCATCACCGTCGGAAGCTTTGGCGGTTCGTTCCCAGGGCTATCAGGTGTTGCGATCACGCCCAACCCGACCGGCGTGCAGTTCGAGAGCGGCATCAACGACTTCACGCCGCAGCGTATCGAGATCCCCTATGACCTGCATATCGACACGCCGTTGCTGGCACAGTTCCCTACAAGCGGCGAGACCGAATTCGACCTCACGGTCTCACTGAATGCCTCCGCGACCGGACAGGTCAGCGGCTCGCAGGCCACAATGCAGTTCGAGCTGATCGCCGGCGCCGATCCTTATTTCACCAATCTGAACGCCGACCACAGCAACCTGCCTTATCTCAGCCAGGACCTGCGCGTCTTCACGATCACCCCGGCGCTCAATGCGACGCCGATCCCCGGCGTGCCTGCGCTCGCCGACAATGTCTCCGGCGCCTACACTTACATCCAGAACCTGCTGTCGCGCTGGAATTCAGCGGCCAACGGCTTCACCAATCCGAACGGTCCCGATCCGTTCACGACGATCCTTCCTGACCAGGGCGACGCCAACCAGGGTGACTCATCCGTCAATCCGTTCACCGTGCAGATCAGCGGCACGTTCCCGCCCAATATCAGCATCGATAACAATTACAGCTTTGCCGTCGCGCGCGTGCGCTTGCGTGGCTCCGCGGCATCGCAAGCCAGCAATGTCCGCGTGTTCTTCAGGCTGTTCACCACCCAGACCAACGATACCGACTACGACGTCAACGGCGCCTATCTCTCCAACAACGATCCCGCCGGCAAGCCGGGATCACCGAGGCTGGGTGCCGGGAACACGACGATCCCGTTCTTCGCGACCAACAATTTCTCGAGCCAGACCGACTATACGACCGGTCCCAACATCCATACGCTGACGATCCCTGACCATCAGGACCAACTCTGGTGGTATTTCGGCTGCTTCCTCAATCTTTATGACAACGGAAACGTCATCAACGGCGCGCAGGTGCAGACCTTATTGAACGGCACGCATCATTGCATCGTCGCCCAGATCGCCTTCGACGACGCGCCGATCCCGCAAGGCGTCTCGCCTTTGTCCTGGGACCAGCTCGCGCAGCGCAACCTCCAGGTCACGCGCTCGGACAACCCAGGCCCGGCGGCGGCGCATCGCATTCCGCAGACCTTTGACACGAAGCCGGGCCGGACCATCCGTCCACCGCACGGGCCGAACACGATCTATCCGGACGAGTTGATGATCGAATGGGGCGACGTGCCGTCGGGCTCGGTCGCCTCGCTGTACTGGCCGCAGGTGCATGCCAGCGACGTGCTGGCACTGGCCAAGGCCTTCTACGGCGTCTCGCCGCTCGGCATGAGCGATGCCAACACCATCCGGATCCCGATCACCCGTGGCGTCAGCTATGTGCCGATCCCGCCCGGCAGCGGCGACAATTTCGCCGGCCTTATCACCATCGATCTTCCCCTGGGCGTCCGCAGCGGACAGGTCTTCGACGTCACGGTCAAACGGCTCGGCACGCGCATCGGCAAGCCTTTGCCGCCGCCACCGCCGCCGGGCCCCAAGCTGCAGACCGCGCCTGCCGTGCTGCACGCCAACGGCAAGACGATGCAGGAGGGAACCGCCAAGGGCAGCTCCAAGCCACATCGCACCGAACCGACACGCGTGGAGCGGATCCCCCAGTGGCGCTACGTCGTCGGCACGTTCCAGATCCGCATTCCCGTGACCACGGGCGACAAGATCCTCCCCGCGGAGGAGACGACGCTCGCGATCATGAAATGGCGGCTGGAGCAGATGTCGCCGTCCAATCGCTGGCACCCGGTGCTGGTGCGCTACATCAAGTACATCTCCGACCGCGTCGACGGGCTCGGCGGCAACGCGAGTGCCGTGCCGCCTTCACTGACCTTTGTGCCGCCGTTGCCGAAGCCGCCACATGAGCCCGAGCGCGAGCGCTGCGGCAAGGTTTGCGAGGTGCTGTTCGACTGCCACGGCGAGTTCACCGGCTTCGTCCTCGAGGATTGCTGCGAGAAGCATGTGTTCCACAGCCGCGCCAGAGACGTCGGCAGGCTCGCGGTCAAAGCCTGCCGCTACGGGTTGACGCTGTGCGTCTGGGTCGACGGAAAGGACGGCGAGAAGATCCGCAAGCTCGCGATCAAGGCGTAGGAACTGGCGCGCCGAGACGACCTCGTCGATATGACCGACACGGTCGTGCGTAGGCGCGCTAGCTCGAAAGAAAATGCAGCAAGTCAGTCATGCCCCGTCCCTCGCCGTCGGGAACGGCGTCGAGCTGTTCCCGCGGCTGCTTCTGCCGGTTGACCCAAAAGGTGGGGTAGCCGAACAGCTTTGCGCCCGAGGCATCCCAGCCGGCGAAGGCGGCAAACAGGATTTCTTCGCGCTTCAGGGCGAAGGCATCGACACCCATCTGGTAGGCGCGTGGATCGGGCTTGTAGGTCCTGACAGCATCCGTGCTCAGCTGAAATTCGAAGATGCCCTCGAGCTCCGTGCCGCTGATATTGCCGTCAAACATCGCGGGCGAGAAATTGCTCAGGAGTGCCAGTCGCAAACCGCTTTCCTTTAGTCCGGACAAGGCCGGCAGCACGTCGGGCCAAGTCGGCATTCTGAGATAGCTCTCGACGAGAGCGCTTCGCTTGACACCGGTCAGCTCAAGATCGAGCGCCTTGCAGGCGAACACCAGCGCCTCGTCGATAACGCCGAGGAAGTCGCGGTAACGTCCTGCCAAGCTTCGAAGCCAGGTGTACTCGAACTGCTTCGTTCGCCAGACGTTCGAGAGCTCGGCGCCGCGCCCGGGAAACAGCTGCTCCGCCAGCGCAAAGACCGGACGCGGATCGAAAATCGGAAAGCCGTCGAAGGCGATCGCCTTGATCGGTGTGCCTGCTCCCGGGGAGGAGCTTGCGATTCCTGATGCGATGGACAACGACGTGATCGCGAGAATCTGGCGACGACTGAAGGGCATCTGTGAGTGCTCATGCGATAGACGAACCCCCACCGATCATGATTGACCATGCACCTCGGATATTCCCGATTGCAGCGGATCGGGACGCATGCCGCGCACACAAAGTCTGCGCGCGTTGCTACAGCACCGGCAGATCAGGAACCCTGCATATAGCGAACGGGATTCTCAGGATCCGCTGCGAAGATGCCGGCCACCTCCGCGAAAAGGCTCGATACGGCATCCTGCTTGAGGTCGTCGAACCGCTCGAAGCTGAAATTATTGCCTCCCATGCGGAGCTCGCCGAGTTTGCCGGCATAGCGGGAGACGATCGGCGCGCCTTGCCTGGTCACGGTCACGTAGACGCTGATGTAGTTCTTCTGGAGCGCAACGCCGATCACCGGCCAGTCCGTGCTTTTGCCTGATTTGATGGCGTAGCGAAACTTGCCATAGCCGATCATCTTCATGCGCATGCCCGCCTCTCCCGCCGGCGTTCCCTGATGGAAATGGCGTTTGAGGACTGGCGCGGCCGAGACGATCAGCTTGTGCAACTCAGTCAGATCGCGCTTTCGCTCGGGATCGAAATCGAGGTAGGCCTGCAACGTATCGGCGGTGACGCGAAACATGTGAGCCTCGACTGCTGGCTGCTGCGCTACTCCCGCGCCTTGCTCCAATCAGGGGCAACCGTGCCCGAGACGCCTTCGAAGGCGCCATCCGCAAGCTCGAACACCAGGACGCGCGCGGCATCGACCGGGCCCGGCATGGTGATGCGGCCCTTGGGCACCAGCTTGAAGCCGACGCGGCTGTAATAGGGCTCGTCGCCGACCAGCAGCACGATGCGATGCCCCTTCTCCCTGGCCTCGCTCAACGCCCGCTCCATCAGCATACGGCCGATGCCGCGGCTGCGGAACGGCGGCTCCACCGTCAGCGGCCCGAGCAGCAGCGCCGGCGTCTCGCCGACCGTCACAGGCAATTGCCTGACGGAGCCGACCAGCAACGTACCGATGCGGGCGGTGAAGGAGACGTCGAGCAGGTGGTCGACATGTTCGCGGATGCGATAGGCGCTGAGCACGAAGCGGCCGGGGCCAAACGTGCGTTCGTGCAGGCGTTCGATCGCCTGGGCGTCGCCTGCGGCTTCGGGACGGATGGTGATGGAAAGATCGTTCATGTAACCAGCGCGTTTTCGAGCGAAGTGGGACCCGGTTCGCGTTCAGAAAACGCGTCAATACGGGAAGCGGAGTAGCATCTGGACGTGCTGCCGTCCATGGGAGCGCTCCAGGTCAGGTCCTTATCAGCCCCGGCTGGGACAGATAGGCCAGCATTTTCATCTCCCGCCGTCCTCGCGTGACGGTGTCGAGCACGAGGCCCGAGGAGACCGACAGCATCGCCATGATCATCAGGCCCATCGACAGCACGGCGGTCGGCAACCGCGGCACCAGCCCGGTTTCGATGAAGGTGATCACGACAGGAATCGCAAGCAGCACCGACACGACAGCCAGCAGGATGCCGATGGCTCCGAAGAAGCGCAGCGGCTTTTCGGAGCGATAGAGTTTCAGCATGGTGCCGAGAATGCGAAAGCCGTCGCGCCAGGTGTTGAGTTTCGAGAACGAACCTTCAGGCCGCGCGTAATAGGGCGTCTCGACCTCCGCCACCGGCAGCGACAATTCCAGCGCGTAGACGGCAAGCTCGGTTTCGATTTCGAAGCCATCCGACAAGACCGGGAACGATTTGACGAAGCGGCGCGAGAACACCCGGTAGCCGGAGAGGATGTCCTGGAAGTCGCGGCCGAAGGTCCAGGCCAGGAACCCGGTCAGCATGCGGTTGCCGGTGCGATGGCCGAGACGGTAGGCGGCTTGCGACTGGTCGATGCGGAGCCCGACCACCATGTCGAGATTTTCGCCGAGCAGCTTGTCGATCATGCCCGATGCGCTCGGCGCGTCGTAGGTGGCATCGCCGTCGACTAGTACGTAGATGTCGGCCTCGACGTCGGCGAACATGCGACGCACGACGTGGCCCTTGCCCTGCCGCCGCTCACTGCGGACGATCGCGCCGGCCTCGCGCGCAACGGTCGCGGTGCGGTCGCGTGAATTATTGTCGTAGACATAGATCTCCGCCGCGGGCAGCGCGCTGCGGAAGGCGGTGACGACGGTCGCGACCGCGGCCTCCTCGTTGTAGCAGGGCACCAGCACGGCGATGCGAGGTTGCGCCGACGTCATCGTGGTGTGGCTCCGAGACCAGCCGGCGCATGCTGAGCCGACGCAGCCTCAGACACAGCGGCAGGCTGCAGCAGCCGCGCAAACGACAGCGTCCACAACGACAGCATCGTGACCGGCACGACATAGTATGGCGTGAAGATCGGGTGGCTCATGAAGAAGCCGAGATTGACGACGAGGTTGCCGGCAACGACGAGCGCAGCCTGTTGCACATGCGGCTCGACGGCCCGCAGCAGCGCGAGCGTGGCGCCGATCGCAAGCACGATCAGCACGATTTGCGTGTCGCGCAGATACTGGCCGAACACGGCAAGGTCGAACGCGGGCGCCACCACGTCGGCGCTGCCGTAGGTCGTCGCCAATGCGCTGCCGGCGTTGATGGCCTGCGCGACCAGCGTCGGCGCCATGCCGACGAGCACGCCGGCACCGAAGGCGAGGCCCCGCACGAAGGTTGCGAGCGAGCGCGTCCACATAAAAGGAATGCCGAGGAACAGGAAATAGCCGGCGGCGAGCAGCGCGTTCGGCAGCCTGAAATTGACGGAGGCGCCGAGCAGGAGACCGATCAACGCGATCAGCAAGACGCTGCGTTTGTCCCGGCTCAGCCATATCGCGGTCAGGAAACCGGAAAGGGCGCACAGCGCCATGGTCGGAGCGACCGAATAGCTCGCCTTGGCTGGGTTGACCATGAGATAGACGGCAAGCGCGCCGAACAGGCCCGCAGCAACGACCGATGGCAGCGTCCGCGCCATCGCAATGCCTGCGAGTGCGAGGCCGCACACGATCAGGCTCGCGGCAATGTAGAGCGGCACCACCTGGTGGCCTTCCGGAAACAGCGCCAGCAGAAAGCCCGTGCCCGGCGGGTATTGCAGCACGACCTTCCCATCACGCATCGGATTGTGGCAGGGCCAGCGGATCGGATCCTTCCACTCGGGAAAGGCGATCTGCTTCATCTTGCCTTCGAAGTAGCGATCGTCGTCCCTGACCGCATTGGTGTCGAGCCCGCCGGCGCCAAAGCGCTGGAACAGATGGGCCTGCCTGAGATAGCAGATGTCGTCATAAACCCCGCGCGCCTCGCTCCAGCGCGACATTGTCCAGATGTTGCTGGCGAGGATCGCGAGGCAGATCAGGCCGAAGGCGAGTTTTGCGGCTTTCATCAGGTTTCCGTGGTGTCCTTGAGGACCCGTACTAGCATAGCCAGCCCTCAGCGCCACGTCGCCATCACGGGCTTGCCATCGAGCACTTCCGCGATCCGCAAGCGCGTGCCGGGCGTTACCCCCTCCGGCAGCGCGGCGACGTCGAAAAAGCCGCATTCGACGATCTCGCGGTTGGGCGCAGGCAACCGGTCCTGCCGGAAATGCCTGACGACGTAGACCGCGACATGGTCGCGGCGGGAGACGTGGCTGTTCAGGAAAATGCCATGCAGCGAGGCCTCTCCGGTCAGGTCGATGTCGCCCTCCTCCTTGAGCTCGCGGCGCATCGCCTGTTCCATGGTCTCGCCGAAGTCGACGCCGCCGCCGGGCAAATACCAGCCGGAGACGTAGCTGTGCTTGACCAGGAACACCTTGTTGTCGGCATCGAGCACCACGGCGCGAACGCCCAGCGTCATGCCACGGACCACCAGGAAATAGGCGTGGAAGAACCGCCGCAGCAGCGGCTCGAATTTTCGTCGGACCCGGTGCAGACGCTCTCCCATCAGTCTCTCAGGCTTCCCTTGCACGTCTCTTGCACGTTGCCGGCGACCTTGCCATTACAGCATATGAATAGCGAGGCAATCGCACGCCATGGCCCTTTTCACGCTCGCCCATCTGTCCGACCCGCATCTGCCGCCGCTGCCGAAGCCGCGGCTGAGCGAGCTCGCGGGCAAGCGCGCGCTCGGCTACGTCAACTGGACGCGCAACCGCCATAAATACCAGCGCCGCGAGGTGCTGGACGCGCTGGTTGCCGATGTGAAGGCGCAGGCGCCGGATCACATCGCGGTCACCGGCGATCTCGTCAATCTGGCGATGGAGGCGGAGTTCGCGCCGGCGCGCGCCTGGCTCGAGGGCGTCGGCTCGCCCGACCGCGTCACCACGATTCCCGGCAATCACGACGCCTATGTCCGCGCGACCTCTCACCGCTTCGGCGAGACCTTTGCGCCCTATCTTGCCGATGACGACGGCCGCATTGGCTTTCCCGGCGTGCGTCGCCGCGGACCGGCTGCGCTGATCAGCCTCTCCAGTGCCGTGCCGACGCTGCCCTTGATGGCGACGGGCACACTCGGGCGCAATCAGCTCGCCGATCTCGAACAGGTGCTCGAGCAGCTCGCGACCGAAGACGTCTTCCGTGTGCTGCTGGTGCATCATCCCCTGAAATCCAACGCGCGCCAGAAGCGGCTGACGGATTCGGCCGCGCTGCTGGCGCTGCTGCAGCGCCAGGGCGTCGAGCTGGTTCTGCACGGGCACGACCACATTCATTCGACGATGTGGTTCGAGGGCCCAAACGGAAAGATTCCCGCGATCGGGGTGCCATCGGCCTCTGCGCTCGCGCACGGGCGTTATCCCGCGGCGGCCTACAATCTGCTCGCGATCGAGAAGGACAATGCCGGCTGGCGCTGCGAGCAGATCGTGCGGAGCATCGATCATGGCTTGCAGGTCCGGGAGATCAAGCGCGCAAGATTGGTGTGAGAGTTTCGTCATTCCGGGGCGCGCGTCAGCGCGAACCCGGAATCCATCGGGCGACAGCGCACGGCGATGAATGGATTCCGGGTTCATGCTTCGCATGCCCCGGAATGACAGAGAGAAACACCCCGGGGCAACGGAAAGAATCTCACCAGCTCCGCAGCGCCGCGATCACGGCAACGCCGAACAACGCGGCGGCGCCGAGGATGAAGCCGAACAGGAACGGCCAGACCCGCGAGCGGCGGCGCGGCTGCTCGGCGACCTCCTCCTTCGGCTCCGGCGGCACCACCATCGCATGCTCGCGCTCGATCATGCGGCGGGCGACGTAGTCGGTCACGGCCTCGACGATCACAGCGGTGTCGTGCGATTCGGCGAGCACGATGCGGCCGAACCGGGTGTCCTGCACGAAGCGGTACTGCCGCTTGTCGCGTCCCATCATGATGTGGGCGACGACGTCGATCCAGAGCCTCGGCGTATCGCCCTGGCTGATGCCGCGGTCGAACAGATCGATCCTGTCGGGCACCTGGGCGAAAAGCGGGTCGAGCGCGTCATTGAGGATCTCGAGCCGGGCCACCTCGGCGTCCCTGAGATCGACGACGACGCCGGTCCGGTCGGCGGCCTCGATCCGTGCGCGGAGCAGCGCATCGCGCAGCCGCACCGGGCGCGGCTGGCCGGGATTGATACCGCTGGTCTCGGGCTCTGACATTGTCGGCCTCGTCCTCAACTCTCCCCGTTAACCTATCAGCAACCATCCCCCCCGCAAAGGGCCCATTATTCCAGATACTTACGGTGCCCACAGGGACGTCATCTGTGCCAAAAACAGACGATCCCACCCGGCTTGCGCCGGATGGGACCCTCCGTCCTTGGACGTCTTCTTAAGTCGTTATCAGCTGGCCGTCAGGCCGAGACCCGCGAGGGCTCTTCCACGATCGAGAAACGGACGCCGGCCTTGTGGCGGTTCTCTTCCGAAACCGAGCGCCAGGCATCTTCGGCTTCCTTGCGGGTCTTGAACGGACCCTGCACCTGAGCCGAGCCTTCGACGAGCTTGTGGAAGTTCATCGAGCCGAACTCGCCGCCGATCACCCAGAAATTGCTGCCTTTGGTCATTGTCAGTCTCCTGCTGATGTAGCGTTAGCCGAACTGGTTCATCGTGTTGTGGGCGCCGCCCGCCTTCAGGGCCGCTTCACCCGCGAAGTATTCCTTGTGGTCGTCGCCAATGTCGGAGCCGGCCATGTTCTGGTGCCTGGCGCAGGCGATGCCCTGACGGATCTCCTGGCGCTGCACGTTCTTGACGTAGCCGAGCATGCCCTGCTCGCCGAAATACTCCTTGGCGAGATTGTCGGTGGACAGCGCGGCCGTGTGGTAGGTCGGCAGCGTGATCAGATGGTGGAAGATGCCGGCACGCTTGGCCGAATCCGCCTGGAAGGTACGGATGCGCTCGTCGGCTTCGATCGCCAGCGGCGTGTTGTCGTATTCCGGCTTCATCAGCTCAGTGCGGTTGTACTTGCTGACATCCTTGCCGGCTTCCTTCATCGCGTCGTAGACCTGCTGACGGAAGTTGATGGTCCAGTTGAACGACGGCGAGTTGTTGTAGGCGAGCTTGGCGTTCGGGATGACCTCGCGGATGCGGTCGACCATCTTCGCGATCTGCTCGATATGCGGCTTCTCGGTCTCGATCCAGAGCAGGTCCGCGCCGTTCTGCAGCGAGGTGATGCTGTCGAGCACGCAGCGGTCCTCGCCCGTGCCGGGACGGAACTGGTAGAGGTTCGAGGGCAGCCGCTTCGGACGCATCATCTTGCCGTTGCGGTTGATGATGACGTCGCCGTTGCGGGCGTTCGCCGCCGTGACTTCCTCGCAGTCGAGGAAGCTGTTGTACTGGTCGCCGATGTCGCCGGGCTTGTGGCTGACCGCGATCTGCTGCGTGAGGCCGGCGCCGAGCGAGTCGGTGCGCGTGACGATGATGCCATCCTCGACGCCGAGCTCGAGGAAGGCGTGGCGGCAGGCGCGGATCTTGGCGATGAACACCTCGTGCGGCACGGTGACCTTGCCGTCCTGGTGGCCGCACTGCTTCTCGTCCGAGACCTGGTTCTCGATCTGCAGCGCGCAGGCTCCCGCTTCGATCATCTTCTTGGCGAGCAGATAGGTCGCCTCGGCGTTGCCGAAGCCGGCGTCGATGTCGGCGATGACGGGAACGACGTGGGTCTGGAAGTTGTCGATCTTCGCGATCAGCTCCTGCTCGCGGGTCTTGTCGCCTTCCTTGCGCGCCTTGTCGATGAGACGGAAGATGTCGTTGAGCTCACGGGAATCCGCCTGACGGAGGAAGGTGTAGAGCTCCTCGATCAGCGCCGGCACCGAGGTCTTTTCGTGCATCGACTGGTCGGGCAGCGGTCCGAACTCGGAGCGCAGCGCCGCGATCATCCAGCCCGACAGGTACAGATATTTGCGATCGGTCCTGCCGCCGAAGTGCTTCTTGATCGAGATCAGCTTCTGCTGGGCGATGAAGCCGTGCCAGCAGCCCAGCGACTGGGTGTACTTGGTCGGATCGTTGTCATAGGCCGCCATGTCGGCCCGCATCAGCGCCGCGGTGTAGCGGGCGACATCGAGGCCGGTCTTGAAACGGTTCTGCAGGCGCATGCGTGCGACGGCCTCGGCCGACACGCCGTTCCAGGTCGGCTGCTTCTGGAGGAGCGCCTGGGCCGCCTCAATCTCGCTCTGATACGAGGCCGGGCCCTGGAGGGTGTTGATGCCGCGGGGCTGGTAGTTCATGTGCCTTATCCTTCTCGACGGATGACAAGACAAAGGCCTCGTCATCGACATTTTTGACAATGCATTGCGAAATGCGTGTCCTGAGATAAACGCGAGAAAGATAAGTTCGTACAGAGGCCTTGTATTTGAATGGTGATGTCATGTAACATAAGAACATGTAATAGATGTTATTTTGTAAAGTTTGTAAATTATAGGTCAGAATGACTGACCTTGATGGCTCTGGAGATCTGAAAATGCCCGCTGAGTCCGGGAAAAAGCTGTTCGTCGGCCCCCGCTTCCGGCGGATCCGGCAGCAATTGGGGCTCTCGCAGACCCAGATCGCCGAGGGGCTCGGGATCTCGCCGAGCTATGTCAATTTGATCGAGCGGAACCAGCGTCCGGTGACGGCGCAGATCCTGCTGCGGCTGGCCGAGACCTACGACCTCGATCTGCGCGACCTCGCCACCGCCGACGAGGACCGGTTCTTCGCCGAGCTCAACGAGATCTTCTCCGATCCGTTGTTCCGCCAGATCGACGTTCCCAAGCAGGAGCTGCGCGATCTCGCCGAGCTCTGTCCCGGCGTCACCCATGCGCTGCAACGGCTCTATGCGGCCTATACCGAGGCCCGCCAGGGCGAGACGCTGGCGGCCGCACAAATGGCCGACCGCGACGTCGGCACGCGCTATGAGGCCAATCCGGTCGAGCGCGTGCGCGAGCTGATCGAGGCCAACCGCAACTACTTTCCGGAACTGGAGCAGGCCGCGGAGAATTTGCGCGACGAGCTGAACGTGCCGGCCGAAGGGCTCTATGCCGCGCTGGTGGAGCGCCTGCGCGAAAAACACTCGATCCAGACCCGCATCATGCCTGTCGATGTGATGCGCGAGACGCTGCGGCGCTTCGACCGCCACCGTCGGCAGCTCTTGATCTCGGAGCTGGTCGATCCGCCCGGCCGCGCCTTCCAGCTCGCCTTCCAGCTCGGCCTCGGGGAGTGCGCGCAGGCCCTGGAGACCATCATCGGCCGCGCCGGCCCGCTTGACGATGCGCCGCGCCGGCTGTTCCGCATCACGCTCGGCAATTACTTTGCGGCCGCGGTGATGATGCCTTATCCGGCGTTTTTGGCTGCGGCCGAAACGCTCAATTACGACATCCACGTGCTGGCGCAGCGCTTCAATTCCGGCTTCGAGCAGGTCTGCCACCGCCTCACCACGCTGCAACGGCCGAACGCGCGCGGTATTCCGTTCTTCCTCTTGCGGGTCGACAATGCCGGCAACGTCTCGAAGCGGTTTTCCTCCGGCACCTTCCCGTTCTCGAAATTCGGCGGCACGTGTCCCCTGTGGAACGTGCACTCGACCTTCGACACGCCGGATCGTCTGCTCAAGCAGGTGATCGAGCTCTCCGACGGCACGCGCTATTTCTCGATCGCGCAGATGGTGCGCCGCCCCGTCGCGCCGCACCCGCTGCCGCAGCCGCGCTTTGCCATCGGCCTCGGCTGCGAAATCCGCCACGCCGCGCGCCTGACCTACGCCGCCGGCATCGACCTGGAGAAGACGGAAGGCACGCCGATCGGCGTCAACTGCCGCCTCTGCGAACGCGAAAACTGCGCCCAGCGCGCCGAGCCGCCGATCACGCGCACGCTGATTCTGGATGAGACGACGCGGCGGGTGTCGAGTTTTGCGTTCTCGAATGCGCGGGAGTTGTGAGGAGGGCAGCCGAACGCCACACACTCCGCTGTCGTCCTGGACAAGCGAAGCGCAGATCCAGGACCCATCACCCCAGGATCGCGTTTGGCGAAGATTCGTAACTCCAATCTCGCGCCACAACTACTCCCTGGGCTAATGGGTCCTGGCTTTCGCCAGGACGACGCTGGGGAGAGAACTCGACCCTAGGCCAGCGTATGCACGATCACCGGCCCGGCGGCGGCGCTGGCGTGCCCTGCCAGCAATGATCCCAGATCCTTCTCGATCCAGGCGATCGCTCGCTTGTTCGCCTCCTCGGCCTGCTCGAATTTGTCGAAGATCGAGATCGCGGTCACCGTGTCGTCGCCGGCATAGACCACGTAATAGGCCCTGAAGCCGTCGACGTCGCTGATGATCGGAACGGCACCGTCCTTGATGCGGCGCGCCAGCTCCTCGGCGCTTCCGCTCTTCGCCTTGGCCTGACGGATGGCGGCATACATGGCATCCTCCCTTCCGGCTACTGATGCGGGCATGGTGCCCGGCAGGATGTTACGCCGAAGCAGGCGGCCGATCTACGGCTTGGTTAACCCGGCCCTAACCCTCTGCCGGGATCTGCAACCTTGGATTAAGCACGCCTCAACATCGGTGCCTTAGTCTCGCCCCACTCACTTTTCGCAAACAACGGCAGCCTATCCTGCCGCGTGAAGTGACATCAGGGGGTTCATCATGCGCATTGCGTTGCTGCTGACCGCGACCATTGTCGGCGCGCTGTTCGCCAATCCGTCCAACGCCGGCTCGCTCGACGCAGCATCAGCCGATGCCGCGAAATCGCTGCCGCCCGGCTTTCAGAGCTACCGCGGCTACATGTTCGACGTGTCGGAGGCGTCCGATCGCAAGGACCTCGACAAGCTCACGGACAATCTGAAGCAGCAGATCGACGTCGTCGAGGCCGCCGGCCTCTCGCCGCGAGTGATGCACTTCTTCCGCACCGTTCCGATTATCGCGAGCGAGCTGGCTTGCCTCGACGAAGGCGCGGCGACCGCGTGCTACGGCCGCGTCACGCCGGACATCCAGCGCACGACGCCCCGCACGCTGACGGTGTGGGACCATGACAAGCAGCGCTGGACCAATCCGAATGCCGTCGACCTCGCGGTCGATTCCGGGCTCGGCGTGATCATGATCCGGCCGGACATGATGCGTTACGAGAAGGAGGCCGTGCTGCTGCACGAAATGCTGCACGCCTATCACGCCCGGCTGCTGCCCGACGGCTACGCCAACAAGGGCGTGATCAGCTATTACGCCTATGCCAAGTCCAAGGATCTCCTGCCCAAGGAGGCCTACGCGATGAAGAATCAGATGGAATTCTTCGCCGTGACCGCGAGCATTTTCCTGGCGGGCAAGAGCGATTACCAGGATCCGAAAACCCGCGAGGCGCTCAAGGAGAAGATGCCGGACTATTACAAATATCTGGTCGGCGTGTTCGGCTTCGACCCCGATCCGGCAGCGGCCTCGAGTGGACCGGTCGCCTCGCTGAAGTGAGTTCGACCTGGCGCAGCTGGCGCCGACCTCATGCCAAAAGCCGCGCGGCATGCGCGGCTTTTTTGGTTTTGGCGGCCGGAAGCTGCGGATGACGCATCTGCGGCAATTGCCAAGGCGGGGGCTGATCTGCATAGTCCCGCCGCATCGACGGACTGTTTCGAAGAGGGATAGAAGACATGGCGGACGCCGACCTGGATGTCGTGATCCGGCAACTGGCCAGACAGCTGCAGACGGGCCTGATGACCCGTGCCAAGGAACGTCGGGATCGCTTCGGCGGCCTTGCGGCCAAGGCCAAGAGCAAGGAGACCGGCGCCCGCTTCAAGATGATGGCCAAGGCCACCATGGAACAGGCCAATGCTGCCGCAAGGCGCCTGCAGATGTCCGCAGACAACGTCGCCGACAGCTACGCCCGCGCGATGCGGCTTGCCGCCAGCACGCCGGTCGAGGTGAAGGCGGAAAAACCGGTGAAGGAAAAGCCGGTGAAGAAGGCTGCCAAGGCGAAAAAGGCCAAAGCCAAGAAAGCGAAATAGTCAACGTCTCGCCGCTGATGCCTTGGCCGATGGAAAGCATCGGCGTTCTTAAGAACGGCGGCCGAAAGGCCGCCTATGCCACGCTCCCGCAAGGGGGTAGAGGGAAAAAGAACTCACTGCCTCGGCGCCGACACCCCTGTCGGCCCGGCCTGGGTCAGCTCGGCGAGCTTGGCGCGCGCGGCGTCTTGGGTCCGGCTGTCCTTGCCGGCAGGCAGCGCAAGGGCGGCTTCGAAATCGGCGCGAGCTTCAATGGCCTGTCCGCGGGCAAGGAATGCGAGGCCACGGTCGAGGCGGGCTTGCGCATCGCTGGGATCGAGGCGGACCGCCGTGCTGTAGCTCAGGATCGCGCGGTCGAGATCCCCCTTGGCAATGAGTGCACGGCCGCGCTCGCGATAGGGCGCAGCCGGCTTTGGATCGAGTGCGATCGCCTCATCATAATCGGCGATCGCAAGGCCCGGCTCGCCGTTCTGCCGGTACGCCTGCGCACGATCGCGATAGAGCGTGGCGCGGTTGGGATTGAGGTGGATGGCCTCGTTGAAATCGGCGATGGCCCGGCCGCTGTCGCCGTGCCGTAGCGCGATGCGGCCACGCCCCTCATAGGCGAAGGCAATCAGGGAGCCACGCAACGGCGAGAAGCCGATCACGGCCGAACAGATATCGGGCTCGTCCTCGTCGCCACAATTCACGACCGTATGCGTGGACAGGCCGATGGCCACGCCCAGGACGATCAACAATGGCACGGTAACTCTGGTCATCTTCGACGGTGCCCGGCAGGCCGGCCACACATCCCCTTTCGAAGGAACACTCTCAGTTAGCTGTTAGCACCGGCCGAACCGGCGCTCTGTGCTCCAGGTCACAAAGCAAGGCAGAATCTCCGGATCAGCCCCAAGGACCACGCGCAGGACCACGCGAAGGGCCATGCGAGGACGAGCGGCCCCAAGGGCCCTGCGGCGGATAGTTCTCGTTGGCGCCCACCGAGGGCGCCGCCTGCGCGCCGCCGAGCTCGGCCGCGAGCTGCCGGAGCGCCGCGATGCGGTTCTGCGTCGAGGGATGGGTTGCGAAGAGATTGTCGACGCCATGGCCCGAGAGCGGGTTGATGATAAACATATGCGCGGTCGCAGGGTTTCGCTCGGCCTCGAGATTCGGCACCTGGTGCGCGGCGCTCTCGATCTTGAGCAGCGCCGAGGCCAGCCACATCGGCTGTCCTGCGATCCGCGCGCCGAGATTGTCGGCGGCATATTCGCGGGTGCGGCTGATGGCCATCTGCACCAGCATGGCCCCGAGCGGCGCGAGGATCATCATCAGGATCGAGCCGACGATGCCGGGACCATTGTTATCGCGGTTGCCGCCGAAGAACATGCCGAACTGCGCCAGCATGGAGATCGCGCCCGCGATGGTTGCGGTCAGGGTCATCAGCAGCGTGTCGTGATGCTTGATATGCGCAAGCTCATGCGCGATCACGCCGGCGAGTTCCTCGCGGCTCAGCTGGTTCATCAGGCCGACAGTGACGGCGACGGCGGCGTTCTCGGGATTGCGCCCCGTGGCGAACGCATTGGGCTGCGGCTCGTCGATCAGGAACACGCGCGGCATCGGCAAGCCCGCACGGCCGGCCAGCTCGGCGACGAGGCCGACCAGCTCCGGCGCGCTGCGACGGTCGACCTCATGGGCGCCGTACATCGAGAGCACCATGCGGTCGGAGTTCCAGTAGGTGAAGAGATTGGTCGCGGCGGCAATGACGAGCGCGATCATGGCGCCGCTCGCGCCGCCGATCAGATAGCCGACGCCCATGAACAGGGCGGTGAGGCCTGCGAGAAGTATTGCGGTGCGCAGATAGTTCATGGCCGTCTCCAGCGCCGGCGATGCCGCCGAAGGCACTACGCGCCAGCACCCATCAGGTAGGGACGCCCCCGGCCGAAGCGCAAGGTTTCAGGGTGCGTCGCGGAGCCGCGGCACTTGACCCGGCCAAGAACAGCCGGGCACCATTGCAGCCATGCAATTCGAGATTGTCGGCGACATCACCGAGGTCGAAACCTTCGCGAGTGGTTCAGGCATCCGCGAGATCGCCCGCCTGCGACGGATTTATGGACGTGGACGCTGGCGCAAGCGCAAGGGCATCGCCAAAGTGCGATTATCCAATGGCTCTATCCACCTCGCTGAGATACACTGGTATGAAGCCGCCGGGATCGGCCGCAAGGAATTCAAGATCAAGGGCCTGCTCTGACAATCATGACGAAGTCGCGAAGCAAGCAACTGGTGATCTGCGTGGACAATGAGGGCTACGAGGTATCCCTTGAGAAGCGCAAGATCTACGTGACGCTTCGGGATCCGGCGGCCGAGAGGCTCGACATGCTGCGGGTCGTCGACGAATCCGGTGAAGGCTATCTCTATCCGAAGGCCTTTTTCCGCGAGATCGCCCTCCCCCTCGCTGTGAAACGCGCCGTATTGGCGGCCTAGCAGTTCCCTGACAGCAACAGAGATATCGATGCCGACGAACTGCCTTGGTTCTCGCCTTGCGGTCGCAACAATCGCGACAGTTGCCCTCGCCGCGCTCGCCCTTCCCGCCTCCGCCCAGCTCGCGCCGCTGCCCGCAAGGCCCGCGGCGCCGAGGGTCATCGCGCCCTCGACGCGCGCCGCCTCGTGCCACAATGGGGCGAGCTTCGATCGCTTTCTCGCTGAGGTAAAACAGCAGGCGATCGCCGCAGGCGTGTCGCAGCGAACGATATCGGAGGCTTCGCCCTACCTCGTCTACGACCAGGGCATCGTCAACCGCGACCGCGGCCAGCGCGTATTCGGCCAGCTCTTCACCGAATTCGCCAGCCGCATGGCGGCGCCCTATCGCATGCAGAATGGCCAGCAGCACATCAAGCAACACGCATCGGCGTTTGCGCGCGCCCAGAAGGAATATGGCGTGCCGCCGGCGGTCATCGCGGCGTTCTGGGGTCTGGAGAGCGACTTCGGCGCCAACATGGGCAATCTGCCGACATTGAAATCGCTGGTGTCACTCGCCTATGACTGCCGACGCTCGGAGATGTTCGTGAACGAGACCATCGCCGCGCTGAAGATCATCGACCGCGGCGATCTCACGCCCGACGAGATGATCGGCTCCTGGGCCGGCGAGCTCGGCCAGACGCAATTCCTGCCGACGCATTACGTCAATTACGCTGTCGACTATGACGGCGACGGACGGCGCGACCTCTTGCGCAGCGGGGACGACGTGATCGGCTCGACCGCCAACTACATCGCCAATGGATTGAAGTGGCGGCGCGGCGAGCCGTGGCTGGAAGAGATCAAGGTGCCGCAAAACCTGCCATGGGATCAGACCGATCTCAGCGTGCAGTTGCCGCGCTCGAAATGGGCACAGTTCGGCGTCACCTATCCCGACGGCCGGCCGTTGCCGAAC
The DNA here is from genome assembly GCF_936928535.1 of uncultured Bradyrhizobium sp. Lineage (GTDB taxonomy): Bacteria > Pseudomonadota > Alphaproteobacteria > Rhizobiales > Xanthobacteraceae > Bradyrhizobium. The sequence continues at coordinate 151,516 of NZ_CAKZHY010000094.1, forward strand.
GACAATCTTCCGGCCTCCGTGCTGCTGCCGATGGGGCGCTTTGGGCCGGCCTTCATGGCCTACGCGAATTTCGCGGCCTATACCGAATGGAATAATTCGCTGATCTATTCGACCACCGCCGGCTATCTCGCCTCGCGCATCGCGGGCGCGGCGCCGATGCGCAAGCCTGCCGGACAGGTGGCGCAATTGCCGTTCAACGAGCTCAAGCAGTTGCAACAGCTTCTGGTCCAGGCCGGCTTCAATGTCGGCAAGGTCGACGGCGTGCTGGGTCAGCAGAGCCGCTCGGCCGTCAAGGCCATGCAGATCAAATACGGCCTGCCCGCCGATTCCTGGCCGACGGCCGAGCTTCTGGCCCGCATGCGCGGCGGCACGGCACAGGCGCAGCCGGGGGCGGTGGTGCGGTAGGCAATCTTGCTCAGGGTCATGCCCCGTGGCGCCACAGAATTTTCGCACCGCACAAGCCGTTTTCGCAATTGTATTATTCCATGAGGCTCCCATGTGAGTGGCTCAGGTTTTCCCTGAGATTTCCCACCATCTGAAGCGAGCATCACATGTCCTTCTACGACGCCGTCGTCCCCGCTTACTTGCACATGCTGAACAGCCTGACCGGCCTGCTCACCAAGGCTGAGGCGCATTGCTCGGCCAAAAAGATTGACCCGAGCGTGTTGCTCGGCTCCCGCCTCTTCCCGGACATGCTGCCGCTGTCGAAGCAGATCCAGCTCGTCAGCGACTTCGCGGCCAAGGGCTGCGCACGGCTCACGCATACCGACGTGCCGGCGATGCCGGATACCGAAACCAGCTTCGCGGAATTGAAGCAGCGTCTGGCAAAGACCATCGACCTCGTCAAATCGTTCAAGCCGGAACAGTTCGAGGGCGCCGACGCCAAGGACGTCACGTTCCCGGCCGGTCCCGACCGGACCATGACACTGAAGGGCCAGCAATTCTTCAGCTCGGTGTCGTTGCCGAACTTCTATTTCCATGCGGCCACCGCGCACGGCATCCTGCGCCATAACGGTGTCGAGATCGGTAAGCGCGATTTCCTTGGCGTGAACTGATCTTTGCACAATCGCACGGCTGCGGTAGCGAAATCACGCTGCCGCGGCCGGAATGGCGCATGAACTATGCTGCGCAGCCTCCGCCGCGCAGCATCCCTGCACTTTCCGTATGGCTCATCCCTTGCGCCTGATGTCGCGATGCACAAGTGTTTCCAGACCTCTTACCCCCTGGAAGCATTCCGATGAGCCGTCCGACCAAATTGTTTGAGACCTACAAGCTCGGCCCGATCACGCTGGCGAACCGCCTCGTGATGGCACCGCTGACGCGCAACCGCGCCGCGCCCGGTACCTTCGTCCCCTCCCCGCTCGCCGCCGAGTACTACGGCCAACGCGCTTCGGCAGGCCTCCTGATCACCGAAGCGAGCCAAGTCTCGCAGCAGGGCCAGGGTTACCAGGACACCCCCGGCATCTACAGCAAGGAGCAGGTCGCCGGCTGGCGCAAGGTCACCGAAAAGGTGCATGAGCGCGGCGGCAGGATCTTCATCCAGCTCTGGCATGTCGGCCGCATCTCGCATGTCGATCTCCAGGCAGGTGGCGTAGCCCCGGTGGCGCCGAGCGCGATCCGCGCCAAGGGTAAGACTTTCGTGAACGGCACCTTCGCCGATGTCTCCGAGCCCCGGGCGCTCGACCTGTCCGAAATTCCCGGGATTATTGACGACTTCAAGCGCGCCACGAAGAACGCGCTCGAGGCCGGCTTCGACGGTGTCGAGATCCATGGCGCCAACGGCTATCTGCTCGATCAGTTCGCCAAGGACGGCGCCAACAAGCGCACCGACGCTTACGGCGGCTCGATCGAGAACCGCGCCAGGCTGATGCTGGAAGTCTCTAGGGCCGTCGTCGCGGAAGCCGGCGCCGACCGCACCGGCATCCGCATCTCGCCGGTGACGCCGGCTAACGACATCGTGGATTCCAATCCGCAAGCGCTGTTCGACCACATCACCGACGGCCTCAACGCCTTGAAGCTCGTTTATCTCCATGTCGTCGAAGGCGCCACGGGCGGACCGCGCGATTTCGCGCCGTTCGATTATGGATCCTTGCGCAAGCGCTTCTCCGGCGCCTACATGGCCAACAACGGCTACGACTTCGATCTCGCCACCAAGGTGCTGGACGCTGACGCGGCCGATCTGATCGCTTTCGGCAAGCCGTTCATCTCCAACCCCGATCTGGTCGAGCGCCTGAAGAAGGGCGCAGCGCTGAACGATTGGGACAAGAACACGTTCTACGGTGGTGGCGCCAAGGGCTACACCGATTACCCGACACTGGCGGCCGAGCCGGCGGAATGAGGCCACATCGCTGCAAATGAAGATCCGGAGCGCTCATGCGCTCCGGGTTTTTTGGCGCATCCGACCTCGGCTTCGCTATTCCAATTCACTGGGGTAGTCCCTCGACTGCATAGTGTCTAAGCGTCGTCCCGATTCCCATGCGCTCCTTTTCCAGATCCTGGACCTGAGGGTCGGATCGCCAAGCCCTGATGCGTTCCATGCTGTCGAACGCGACGATGATGATGCGGTGAGGCGACTCTCCGCCGAAGGCGATCGTATTGCCACCTCGGGCTAGATATTTCCCGCCGTAGCGCCGGGCCGTATCGGGCAATTTGGATATGACAGCCTTGTCTGCATCAGGATTGGTGACCACCGCTTCGGCAACGAAATAGGCCGGCGGGGCCAGCTGCGCCGTAACGGTTTGTGTAATCGCCGAGCCGGCCACCGCGCCAATGAACAATGAAGCAAGTCGCACATCGATCATGTTTCGCTCCTCACCAATCACCTGTCGCCATCATTCTATCACAGGGCCGGCGGCGGGCTGGGAGCGCTCGCCATATTGCCGTGTTCCGGCAGCCTTGCTCTAATGCGGCGATGGACACGCAGACACTGGTTCGCCGCGCAACCGAAGCGGTCAATTCGGGCAAGCCGGATGAGGCGCAGCGTCTGTGCGAACAGGGCCTTGCCCGCGATCCCGGCGATCCGGTGCTGCACCATCTGCTGGCCGCCGTGTTGTTCTCCAGGGGCGTCGTCGCCCCGGCTCATGCCCATATCGACGTGAGTCTCGCCAAGCGGCCCAACAACGCGCCGGCCCGGCTGCTGGCCGCCCGTATCGCGCGAAGCGAAGGCCAATTCGACGTTGCGCTCGGACATCTCGATGCCGCGATCGCCGTCGGCCCGCAGCGCGAGATGTTCATCGAGAAGGCACGAACGCTCGATATGGCCGGACTGCGAGATCAGGCGCGCGGAGCCTGGCAGGCGATCCTCAAGGTCATCCCTGGTCATCAGGAAGCGACGGCGCGGCTTGGAAGGCTGGCGTGGGAGGATGGCGATGCCGCTACCGCCGCAAGCCTGCTCGCGCAGGCAGTCGCAGTGAGCGCACCGGCTTCGGTGTGGTTCGATCTCGGCGTTGCGCGACAGGACCTGCGCGATCACGCAGGCGCTGCCATCGCCTACCGCAAGGCGCTCGAACTCAAGCCGGATCATGCCGAGGCGGCACTCAATCTCGGCATCGCCTTGCAGGAGAGTGGAGACGTCGACGGCGCCATGCGTGGCTTTGCCCAGGCCTATCGCCTCCGTCCACAGCTGTTCGGCTCGATCGCAATGGCGCTGACGTCGGCCTCGCACGGCCGTCTATGGCTCGACGAGGACGCGCTGCGGCGCGCTCTAGCGCGTTAGCCGCCCGCGTTTGGCTCGGAACTGCTTGCGGTAGACATTAGGCGCAGCCAGCACGTCGGCGACGACCTTCGCGTAGGATTGTTGGTGCGCCTCGTCGAAGGGCTCGAACGCCAGCTCGGGGGCCTGTCGCGGAACGGCGAAGCATTGCGCAATCGGCGTCCCCTTTGCCAGGACACCCGAGAATTCGGGCTTGATCCAAACGGCCGGAAAATTGATGCCGCCGTCATGGAAGCGATCAGCGTCCACCAGGCCTGACACGAGGCGAAACGGCAGGTCATCCCGGTTGACGGGATGGGTCGCGAACAGCGACCAGCCGGGCTCGAGCTCGATGGTCCAGAAGCTGTTGAACTTGATGGCGGAACGTCCGTTCGCGAGAGGCGCAGCAGCAAACTGCGCGGCAGGATGGAAGCTCAGCGGCGCGCGCGGATGCCCCGCCGTCGACGGCTCGGGGATGTCCCAATCCCACGAAAACTCCCCGGACTCGATCCTGACGTCGCACGGCAGCGGAATCATGACGCCGTAGGCCATCGCATCGACGAAGGGCGGGCATTGCTTGACCGTGCGGATGTCTCGGCCATGGATATCCGAATGCGCCGTCGCAGGCATTGCCCGCAGCCAGTCAGGCAGGGCGCTGCGTGCGGGAAACGGCTGCACCAGATGACCGGTCAGCTTTGGATCACAACGGAAAATCATGCGCATGGCGAAGTCTCGCGTCTGGATCCGAACCGTTCAGGACCGGACCTCGGCCAATTCAGATCACCACCGCCGATAAGGCAATAGCCAATAAGACAAAAGGCCGGGATTGCTCCCGGCCTCCTGCTTTCGTGGACGGCCGGGACGCGCCCGGCCATCATGATGTCCTGCGAATTACTTCGCTTCGGCGCGCTTCGGCGGCGAGGCCGGCCACGACTTGATCAGCGTGTCGTAGTCGACGGTTTCGCCCTTCGGCTTCTCGTTCGCGAGCTTGCGCTGCGGAGCGATGTTGCCGTCCTTGGCCGACTTGGCGAACCAGTACTCGGCGGTCTCCTTCTTGTTCAGCTTCGGACCGCAGGCACCCTGCACGCCCGACTTCTCGAGACGCTCCATGACCGAGTCCTGAGCGGCTGCCAGCGCATCCATCGCCGCCTGCGGCGTCTTCGCACCGGACGACGCATCGCCGATGTTCTGCCACCAGAGCTGAGCGAGCTTCGGATAGTCAGGCACGTTGTTGCCGGTCGGGGTCCACTGCACGCGCGCGGGCGAGCGGTAGAACTCGATCAGACCGCCGAGCTTCGGCGCGCGTTCCGTGAACGACTTGTCCCAGATGTCGGATTCACGGATGAAGGTCAGACCGACATGGCTCTTCTTCAAGCTGACCGTCTTGGAGACGATGAACTGGAGATACAGCCACGCGGCCTTACGGCGATCGACCGGGGTCGACTTCAGCAAGGTCGCCGAACCCACGTCCTGGTAGCCGAGCTTCATGCCGTCCTTCCAGTACGAGCCGTGAGGCGACGGAGCCATACGCCACTTCGGCGTACCGTCCGCGTTCATCACGGGCAGACCGGGCTTCACCATGTCGGCGGTGAAGGCGGTGTACCAGAAGATCTGCTGGGCGATGTTACCCTGCGACGGAACCGGACCGGACTCCGAGAAGGTCATGCCCTGGGCCTGCGGCGGAGCATACTTCTTCATCCAGTCGAGGTACTTGACGATCGAATAGACCGCCGCCGGACCATTGACGTCGCCGCCGCGCTCGACGCTCGAGCCGACCGGACGGCAGCCTTCCATACGGATGCCCCATTCGTCGACCGGCAGACCGTTCGGAATGCCCTTGTCGCCGTTGCCGGCCATCGACAGCCAGGCGTCGGTGAAACGCCATCCGAGCGACGGATCCTTCTTGCCGTAGTCCATGTGACCATAGACACGGGTGCCGTTGATTTCCTTGATGTCGTTGGTGAAGAACTCGGCGATGTCTTCATACGCCGACCAGTTCACGGGAACGCCGAGATCGTAGCCATACTTGGCCTTGAACTTGGCCTTGTAGTCGGGGTTGGTGAACCAGTCGTACCGGAACCAGTAGAGGTTGGCGAACTGCTGGTCGGGCAACTGATAGAGATGACCGTTCGGCGCGGTCGTGAACGACTTGCCGATGAAGTCGTTGACGTCGAGCATCGGGTCCGTGACGTCCTTGCCGTCCTTCGCCATCCAGTCGGTCAGGTCGACCGCCTGGCCATAGCGGAAGTGCGTTCCGATGAAGTCGGAGTCGTTGATCCAGCCGTCGTAGACGTTCTTGCCGGACTGCATCTGGGTCTGGATCTTCTCGACGACGTCACCTTCCTGGATGATGTCGTGCTTGACCTTGATGCCGGTGATTTCCTCGAACGCCTTCGCCAGCGTACGGGATTCATATTCGTGCGTCGTCAGCGTTTCGGAGACGACGTTGATCTCCATGCCCTTGAAGGGTTCAGCGGCCTTGATGAACCACTGCATTTCCTTCAGCGCATCGTCCTTCGACAGGGTCGACGGCTGGAATTCGCTGTCGATCCACTTCTTGGCGGCGGCTTCGTCCGCGCGCGCCGGCGCGGCGATCGTCACCGAAGCCGCGATCAGCGCGATCGCGCTGGTCATGGTCAGAAGACTGTCCTTGGTCGTTCTCAAGTGTCGCATTAGTTTCCTCCGGTTGAAGCGACAAACTAAAATCCAGGCCCGGGTAGACCCCGGATCTGCTCTTTCTCGCATGTCTCAGACGGTGCGAAAGATCACCACGCCTGAAGCAAGCGAAATCACGGTTGCGAGCCACAGGCTCGTGATCTCATATCCTTCCTCGCCGATCGGAAGCGTTGCGATCGGATTGGTACCGACGAAGCCGATCCACACCAGGTGGATGACGGCGGCCACGATCAGCGAGACGAACAGGCGATCGCCACGCGTGGTCGGGATGCGCAGGATCCCGACGCGCTCGGCCTCGGGATAGGCGGCGGCGAGCCAAGTCATGACCGCCAGCGTGCAGGCCAGCGCCGCGAAGAAGATCGCGGTCGGCAATGTCCAGGCCATCCATGCGATGGAGTCCATGAAAACCTCCTACACCCGGCCGAGCGCGAAACCGCGCGCAATGTAGTTGCGGACGAACCAGATCACGAGCGCGCCCGGGATGATGGTGAGCACGCCGGCAGCCGCCAGCAGGCCCCAATCCATGCCGGCCGCCGACACGGTGCGCGTCATCACCGCTGCGATCGGCTTGGCGTTGACCGAGGTCAGCGTGCGCGCCAGCAGCAGTTCGACCCAGGAGAACATGAAGCAGAAGAAGGCGGCGACGCCGATGCCGCTCGCGATCAGCGGCACCAGGATCCTGATGAAGAAGCGCGGGAACGAATAGCCGTCGAGGAAGGCGGTCTCGTCGATCTCGCGCGGCACGCCCGAGACGAAGCCTTCGAGGATCCACACCGCCAGCGGTACGTTGAAGATGCAGTGCGCGAGCGCGACGGCCCAGGGAGTGTCAAAGAGCCCGATCGCCGAATAGAGGTTGAAGAACGGCAGCGCATAGACCGCCGCCGGCGCCATGCGGTTCGACAGCAGCCAGAAGAACAGATGTTTGTCGCCGAGGAAGCGATAGCGCGAAAACGCGTAGGCTGCCGGCAACGCCACCGAGATCGAGATGATGGTGTTGATGATGACGTATTCCAGCGAGTTGATATAGCCGGAATACCAGCTCTCGTCGGTGAAGATACGCCTGTAGTGCTGCAGCGTCGGTGCATGCGGCCACAGCGTCATCGTCGAGATGATCTCGCCGTTGGTCTTGAAGCTCATGTTGACGAGCCAGTAGATCGGCAACATCAGGAAGATCAGGAACAGCCCCATGATAAGGCGGCGGCCGGGGATCGAGTGCATCACGCGGCTCCTTCCTGCGGCTTCCGTTCACTGCCGGCGTTGGTCATGACGGTGTAGAAGATCCAGCAGACGATCAGGATGATCAGGTTGTAGACGAGCGAGAGCGCGGCAGCCTTGCCGAGATCGAACTGGCCGAGCGCGATCTTGACGAGCTCGATCGACACGAAGGTGGTCGAGTTGCCGGGCCCGCCGCCGGTGACGACGAACGGCTCGGTGTAGATCATGAAGCTGTCCATGAAGCGCAGCAGCACCGCGATCAGCAGCACGCGGTTCATCTTCGGCAGCTGGATCGCCTTGAACACGGCCCAGCGCGAGGCGCCGTCGATCTGCGCGGCCTGATAATAGGCCTCGGGAATCGACTTCAGGCCGGCGTAGCAGAGCAGCGCGACGAGGCTGGTCCAGTGCCAGACGTCCATCACGATGACGGTGACCCAGGCGTCGATGTCGTTGGAGACGTAATTATAGTCGAGCCCGATGTGGTTGAGGACATAGCCGAGCAGGCCGATATCGGGGCGGCCGAAGATCTGCCAGATCGTGCCCACCACGTTCCACGGAATCAGCAGCGGCAACGCGAGGGTGACGAGGCAAGCGGCAACCGTCCAGCCCTGCCGCGGCATCGACAGCGCGACGACGATGCCGAGCGGCACCTCGATGGCGAGGATCACCAGCGAGAAGAACAGATTGCGGCCGAGCGAAGCCAGGAAGCGGCCGCCGAGGTCGGTCGAGGGATCGAGCAATTCCTTGAACCAGCCGACGCCGTTCCAGAAGAACTGGTTGTTGCCGAAGGTGTCCTGCATCGAATAGTTCACGACCGTCATCAGCGGCAGCACCGCCGAGAACGCGACGACCAGGAACACCGGCAGCACCAGGAACCAGGCTTTTTGGTTGACGGTCTTGTCCATCAGGCGGCTCCTTCCACCAGAAGGCTGTCGGCATAGACGTGGATGTGCGCCGCATCGAATTTCAGCCCGGCATTGCCATCGGAGCCGGTGAAGCCGGCCGGCGCACGCGCCGCGATCCTGGCGTCGCCAAGGCGCACGCGCGCGAAACGAATGCGGCCGAGATCATCGATGCGCTCGATCTTTGCGCTGAGCAGGCCGGGCCCCGGCGCAACCGCGTCGACGAATTCCGGACGCACGCCGATCTCGATCTTGGCGCCTGCGGGCAGGTTGTCGTAGCTGCGGTTCAGTGCGATCACGTGGTCGCCGATCTTGGCCTCGCGCCCCTTCACTTCGGCCGGCAGGATGTTCATGCCGGGCGAGCCGATGAAATAGCCGACAAAAGTGTGGGCAGGCTTGTCAAACAGCTCGGCCGGCGTGCCGCTCTGCACTACGCGGCCGTCATGCATGACGACGACGGTGTCGGCGAAGGTCAGCGCCTCGGTCTGGTCGTGGGTGACGTAGATCATCGTGAGATCGAGCTCGCGATGCAGGGCCTTGAGCTTGGAGCGCAGCTGCCATTTCAGCTCGGGGTCGATCACCGTCAGCGGCTCGTCGAACAGCACGGCGGCGACGTCGGAGCGGACGAGGCCGCGGCCGAGCGAGATCTTCTGCTTGGCGTCAGCGGTAAGCCGTGTCGCCTTGCGGTTCAGGTACGGCTCGAGATCGAGCAGACGCCCGATCTCGGCGACGCGCTTGTCGATCTCGGCCTTCGGCACGCCGCGATTCTTCAGCGGGAACGCCAGATTCTCCCCCACCGTCATGGTGTCGTAGATCACCGGAAACTGGAACACCTGGGCGATGTTGCGCTTCTGGGTTGACAGCGGTGTGATGTCCTTGCCGTCGAACATGATTTTTCCGCGCGAGGGCGTGATGATGCCGGAGATCACGTTGAGCAGCGTGGTCTTGCCACAGCCTGACGGTCCGAGCAGCGCATAGGCGCCGCCCTGCCGCCAGGTCATGGTCACCGGCTTCAGCGCAAAGGTCTCCTGCGGCGCGTCATTGCCGCCGTAGGAGTGAGCGAGATCGACGAGGTCAATGCGGGCCATGGCGCATCTCCCTCACGTCGCGGGTGCGGCGACCAGACGGTCTGCCGCATCAAAGACGAAGACATCATTGGGATCGAGCACGGCATCGATGGTCTGGCCGGGCTCGAACTCGTGCACGCCGTGCAGCACCGCAACCCAGTTCGATCCGTCGCGGGTCAAATGCACAAAACTCTCCGAACCGGTGATCTCGGTCACCGTGACAGTGGCATGGAAGGCGTGGCGGTCGGTCTCGCCATTGGCGAGCGCAAGCTGGTGGGCGCGAAAACCGACGCGATAGGCGCCGTCGGCGAGCGACGAATAGAGGCCGGACGCCGGCGCGGCGATGCCGCCCGCATATTGCACCGAGCCGTTCTTCTTCTCGATGCCGACGAGGTTGAGCGGCGGATCGGAAAAGACCTGCGCGACGCGCAGCGTCTGGGGACGGCGGTAGACGCCGGGCGTCTCGCCGATCTGGAGCGCCTGGCCTTCCCACATGCACACCGTGTTGCCGCCAAGCAGCAGCGCCTCGGTCGGCTCCGTCGTGGCATAGACGAAGATCGCACCGGAGGCCTCGAAGATGCGCGGCAATTCGGCGCGCAGTTCCTCGCGGAGCTTGTAGTCGAGATTGGCGAGCGGCTCGTCGAGCAGCACGAGGTCGGCGCCCTTCACCAGCGCGCGCGCCATGGCGGTGCGCTGCTGCTGGCCGCCGGAGAGCTGGAGCGGCGTTCGCTTCAGGAACGGCTCAAGGCGCAACAGCCTGGCGGCTTCCGCCACGCGCGTCTCGATCTCCTCGCGCCGCTTGCCCTGCACGCGCAAGGGCGAGGCAATGTTCTCGTAGACCGTCAGCGAGGGATAGTTGATGAACTGCTGATACACCATTGCGACCGAACGCTGGCGCACATCTACGCCAGTGACGTCCTTGCCGTTGACCAGCACCTTGCCCGTGGTCGGCCTATCGAGGCCGGCGAGCAGCCGCATGATCGAGGTCTTGCCGGACAGCGTCGGCCCGAGCAGCACGTTGAGCGTGCCGCTCTCGAGTGTCAGCGAGACGTCGCGGATATGCTCGATTCCGTCGACGGTCCGGGTCACGTGCTCGAGTGTCACACTCATGAGCGTCCTCCTGCTTCCAGCAGAGGACTTTGCGATACAACGTGGCTCCTGATCCAGTCGTCCAGTGCGGCAATTTCGCCGGCAGACAGCCGCAAACCGAGCTTGGACCGGCGCCAGACGATATCTTCGGCGGTCACCGCCCACTCGTTGGTCATCAGGTAGCGAACCTCGCGTTCGGTCAGAGTTGCGCCAAAGGCCTGGCCGAGATCGGCTGCCGACTTTGCGTCGCCGAGCAGCTTGATGGCGCGGGTGCCGTAGGCGCGCGCGAGGCGTCGCGCATGCTCATGGCTCAGGAAGGGATAGCCGCGCTGGAGCTCGGCGATCAGGCCATCGACGGCGGAGACGTCCATGTCACCACCGGGCAGCGGCCATTTGCCGGTCCAGCCTTCGCGCGCTTTCGCACTGCGAAGATAGGGCGCGAGCCGCTCCAGTGCCTCTTCGGCAAGGCGGCGATAGGTCGTGATCTTGCCGCCGTAGATCGACAGCAACGGTGAACCGCCGGGCGTGTCGAGCTCGAATACATAGTCGCGGGTGGCGGCCTTGGCTTCGCTGGCGCCGTCGTCATAAAGCGGTCGCACGCCGGAATAGGTCCAGACCACGTCCTCCGCCGTTACGGGCTTGGCGAGATACTCGCTTGCGGCAGCGCAGAGATACTGGATCTCCTCCGGCGTCGCCTTCACCTTGGAGGGATCGCCGTCATAGTCGCGATCGGTGGTGCCGATCAGCGTGAAGTCATCCTGATAGGGGATGACGAAGATGATGCGGCCATCCGCGTTCTGAAACATGTAGGCGCGGTCATGGTCGTAGAGTTTCTTGACCACGATGTGCGAGCCCTGCACCAGCCGCACTTTGGCTTTCGCGTTGACGCCGGCACCGCGGCCGAGCACGTCCTCGACCCAGGGACCACCGGCATTGACCAGCGCGCGCGCCTGGATCTGTGAACGCGCACCGGTCAGCGTGTCGACCATGCTGACGGTCCAGATGCCGTCGGATTGCTTGATATCCGTCGCGCGGGTGCGGGTACGGATCTCGGCGCCCTTGTCGGCGGCGTCGCGCGCATTGAGCACGACGAGCCGGGCATCATCGACGAAGCAGTCGGAATATTCGAACGCGCGGCCGTATCGATTCGGAATCAGCGGCTTGCCGACCTCGTCGCGCCGCAGATCAACCGAGCGCGTCGCCGGGAGCAGATGACGGCCGCCGATGTGATCATAGAGGAAGAGGCCCAGGCGGAGCAGCCAGGCCGGGCGCTGGCCGGCGTGATGCGGCAAAACGAAACGCAACGGGCGGATGATATGGGGCGCGATGCCCCAGAGAATTTCGCGCTCGATCAGCGCCTCGCGAACCAGCCGGAACTCGTAATATTCGAGATAGCGCAGGCCGCCATGCACCAGCTTGGTCGACCAGGACGACGTCCCGCTCGCCAAATCGTTCATTTCGCACAGGAAAACAGTGTTACCGCGACCGACCGCGTCACGCGCGATGCCGCAACCGTTAACACCGCCTCCAATGATGGCGAGGTCGAAAATACGCTCCAACAGACGCATCCCCCGGAAACCGCTCGTTCAGTCGAGCGGCAGCTTTCGTTTTTGATTAGATCACACCGCAAAACGAAAGCAAGACGAAAGAGAGACCAAAGGAAGCGAAAATGGAACTTTCTGTGGGGCAGTTCGCCATCGAATTGGGCATGCCAAGTGGTGATTTAGGGCGCAGAACAGCGCTTGAATGGTCGTTGCGAGGTTATATAGTCACAATGGTCATATTGGTTGTTTCGACATGACAGATCCCAGCACATCTCCCGATTCTCCCCCCGACACTTGGACGCTTGCCAATGCCAAGGCACGCCTGTCCGAGGTGGTCGACCGCGCCCAAGCTGGTCCCCAAATCATCACCCGTCACGGCAAGCCCAATGCCGTGGTCGTTTCCGCCGAAGAATGGGCGCGAAAGACTGCGCGCAAAGGCACGCTCGCTGAATTTCTACTGGCTTCACCACTCCGCGGCGCTGAGCTCGAACTTGAACGGGTACAGGACGAACCACGCGAAGAGATGCCGTGAACCTGCTGCTCGACACCAATGTGCTCTCCGAGGTTCAGCGGCCGGCGCCATCGCCGAAAGTCTTGGCGTGGCTTGATACTGTCGATGAGGATCGCGCCTTCATCAGCGTGGCCTCGATTGCTGAACTTCGCCGCGGCATCGCGCTACTGGAGGATGGCCGCCGGCGCACGGCGCTGGCTGCTTGGTTGGCCCACGATCTGCCCGAGCGTTTCGCCGGACGCATTCTGCCGATCGGTCTTGCGATAGCCGAACGCTGGGGCGATCTGATGGCTCAAAGCCGCAGGAGCGGCATTGCATTGTCGGTCATGGACGGATTCTTTGCTGCGACCGCACTTACAAATGGACTCACGCTCGTCACGCGCAACGTGAATGATTTTGCAGCCTTCGGCGTGCCGCTGCTCAATCCATGGGAGGGCGCTTAGGCTGCTAGCGCAGCCGCACCACTGGTGCGGCCTCAGGCGCCGCATCCTGCGCATCGGCCTGGTTCTCGTCGATCTCGGCGCCCTTCGGCATCGCCTCCACCACCTCGATGCCCTTGCTGTGACAGATGGTGGCGAGGCGCTCGGGCAGCTCCTGGTCAGTCACGAAGGTCTGGATCTGGGTCATGTGCGCGATGCGGACCGGCGCGCTGCGGCGAAGTTTTGTGGAATCGGCGACCAGCATGACGCTGCGAGCATTGGCGATGATGGCCTGCGCCACCTGCACCTCGCGATAGTCGAAGTCGAGCAGCGCGCCCTCCTCGTCGATCGCGGAGGCGCCGATGATGGCGTAGTCGACCTTGAACTGGCCGATCAGCTGCGTCGCGGTCGAGCCGACCACGGCCCCGTCGGCACGCCGCACCGTGCCGCCGGCGACCACCACCTCGATCCGGGGATGGCGATAGAGCAGCATGGCGACGTTGAGGTTGTTGGTGATGACCAGCAGATCCTCGTGCGAGGTCAGCGCGCTCGCCACCTCCTCGGTCGTGGTGCCGATGTTGATGAAGAGCGAGCAGCCGTTCGGGATCAGCGAGGCGGCCGCGGCGCCGATCGCCTTCTTCTCGTCGGCGGCAACGAAGCGGCGCGCCTCATAGGCGAGGTTTTCGACGCCGGAGGCGATGATGGCGCCGCCATGGATGCGGGTGAGCGACCGGCGCTCGCAGAGATCGTTGAGATCCTTGCGGATGGTCTGCGCGGAGACTTCGAACCGGCGTGCCAGCTCCTCGACCATGACGCGGCCGGAGGCGCGGGCGATGTTGAGGATCTCGGCTTGGCGATGGGTCAATCCGGTCACGGCAATGGCCTCAAATCAGAATGATGCATGGTGCGGCTTCTCGCGCGCGCGGTCAATGCGCAAGCCGATCACGGTTAATGGATGGGACCCTCACCACGCCATTGCGCGCGCGAGCCGCTCAAACAGCGCGGGATCGTCGAAGGCGCTGGCGGAGGCAACCGCGCCTGCTGCGACAAGGTCAGCATCGCTTAGGCTGGTCCGGATACCGATGGTCGGGATACCGGCGGCGGTCGCCGACTGCACGCCGGAGCGGGAATCCTCGAATGCGATCGAGGCTGCCGCGCTGGCACCGACGAAGCGCAATCCCTCCTGGTACGGCAGCGGGTGCGGCTTGCCATATGGCAGCTCATCACCGATCACGAGCGCCTTGAAGCGTTGCGTGATGCCGAGACCGGAGAGCAACAGCTCGGCATTGAGACGCGGCGCGTTGGTGACGGCGACCATGGGAACGCCGGCGTCATCCGCCCGGTCGAGCAGCGCCATCAGGCCCGGCAGCGGTTCGATCTGCCCGGCAACGAGGGAACGAAACACTTCTTCCTTCTCATCGAGGATCGCCGCACGCCGCTCGATTGTCTCATTGGGGAGAAAGCGCTCACCGATCGAGATATTGGCGAAGCCTTGCAGCTCCCTGGAGAAGCGCGCGTGATCGAAAGCATGACCGTGAGGACCCAGCACCTGGTTGAAAGCCTTCAGGTGCAGCGGATCGGTATTGGCGAGCGTGCCGTCGATATCGAACAGCAATGCCCTGCCCATTGTCTCGATCATGTCCATACTTTCCCAAATGCCGGATGCTTCGATGCGGAAGACGTATCAATACAGCCCCCTGCGAGCAATGGCACATGCGCATGACGACCAAGCGCCACTCGACAAAGTCGAATGCGGCTGCAACAGTGGGCGCAAGATCAAGAACGGAGGATACGATGACACTCAATCGCGATCACGCTGCCACGGCCGACCAAGAGACGGTGGCGCAAAAAGTCGAGGCCTTTCGCCTCGCCCAGATCGCGGCCGATTCAAGGGCGCTCAGTGCGCTGTGCGCGGACGAGCTGAGCTACAGCCATTCCAACGGCTTCCTCGAGGACAAGGCAGCCTTCGTTGCCAACGCCACCGACGGCAAAACCGTGTTCCAGTCGATCACGTACAAGGATCCGACCATCAGGATCGTCGGTCCTGCCGCGATCGTGCGCTTTCACTGGATGGCCGAGATGACGACCGACGGAAAGAAAGTGGCAAACAGCCTTCACATCCTGATGAACTGGCAGAAGCAGGGCCACGAGTGGAAGCTGTTGTCGCGCTCGGCGACGAAGTTGTGATGACGCTTCTTACCCTCTCCCGCTGCGGGAGAGGGTGGCTCGCCGCATCGCGGCGAGACGGGTGAGGGGTCTGCCTCCGCGAGTCCAACTCTCCCGTGAAATTGCTGAGACAACCCCTCATCCGGCGCTTCGCGCCACCTTCTCCCACAAGGGGAGAAGGAAAAAAGAGATCACCCCTTCCGTTCCGGCACGCGGCGGATCTTCGCGCCCAACGCGTTCAGGCGTTCGTCGATGCGCTCATAGCCGCGCTCGATCTGGTCGGCGTTGTTGATGGTGGAGGTGCCCTCGGCGCAGACCGCAGCGAGCAGCATCGCCATGCCGGCGCGGATGTCGGGCGAGCTCAGCGTCGCGCCGTGCAGCCGGCTGGGACCTGCGATGATCGCGCGATGCGGATCGCACAGCACGATGCGTGCGCCCATTCCGATCAGCTTGTCGACGAAGAACATCCTGGATTCGAACATCTTCTCGAACATCAGGATCACGCCTTCGCACTGCGTGGCGGTGACGATCGCGATCGACATCAGATCGGCCGGGAAGGCCGGCCACGGCTGGTCCTCCAGCTTCGGCACATGGCCACCAAAGTCGTCCTGGATCTTCAGGGTCTGGTTCGACGGCACGATCAGGTCGTCGCCCTCGACGCGGCAGACGATGCCGAGCCGCTCAAAACCCATGCGGATTGAGCGCAGATGCTCGACGCCAGCGCGCACGATGCGCAAGGGCGAGCGCGTCACGGCGGCCAATCCGATCAGCGAGCCAACCTCGATATGGTCGGGCTGGATCCGATAGGTGGCAGCGCCGGGCGTCCCCGGACCGTGGATCACCATCGTGTTGGTGCCGACGCCCTCGATCTTCGCGCCGAGCGCGATGAGGAAATTGGCGAGGTCCTGCACGTGCGGCTCGGACGCGGCGTTGCGCAAATAAGTGACGCCGTCGGCCGCAACGGCGGCGACCAGCGCATTCTCGGTCGCGGTGACGCTCGGCTCGTCCAGGAACACGTCGGCGCCTGTGAGTTTTGGCGCGCGGAATTCGAGCCGGTCGGTCGCGGTGACTTTTGCGCCAAGCTGTTCCAGCGCCAGCACATGGGTATCGAGCCGGCGCCGCCCGATCACGTCGCCGCCGGGTGGCGGCAGCATCACCTCGCCGCAGCGGGCGAGCAGGGGGCCTGCCAGCAGGATCGAGGCGCGGATGCGGACGCAGAGCTCGGGATCGAGGTCGGCGGCACGGATGCTCTTGGCGTGGATGTGAAGCGTGTTGCGCTCCGTCCATTCCGCCGATGCGCCGACCGAGCGGATCAGCTCGACCAGCGTCTCGGTGTCGCGGATCCGCGGCACGTTCTGAAGCGTCACCGGATGCTCGGTGAGCAGGGCGGCGGCAATGATCGGCAGCGCCGAATTCTTGTTGCCGGCCGGCTCGATCGAGCCCGAGAGCCGGTGACCGCCCTCGACGAAATACTGAATGGGCGCCACTGGGTTCTCTCCGTCCTGTTGGGTTGGGGCGGGCTGCTTTGGGGGCGGAAACTATAGGGAATTGCGCGCGGTAGCAATTGCGCTGGGCACGGTTCGGCCGTCCTCGTCAGCCTCCGGAGAGGGGCCCATTCCTCATGGCAAGAGCGAGCGGGGATGATGCTTCGCATCGTCGGGGCGCGCCACCCTCTCTCGTAAGCAGGAGAGGTTACACCGTGCGTCAATTGCGGAACAGATTGATCGCGCCGCCTTCGCCTTTGACTTCGAAATACATGAGATCGATGTAGATCGCGGCTGCGAGAACCAGCGCTCGCTCATCTTCCGTCAGGCCGCGTTCCAAAAATTCCACCAGAAAATTATCGCGGTCGGTGAACAGTTCAGAGCCGAGGCCCGACCATTTTTTCGCGACGCGCGCGTGCTCCTGCCCTCCGCGCATGAACGGAAAGGTCCACACGCGCCACCATGGCGAACTGACTTCGAGCACCACTCTGCCTTGCGCGTCGTGCACATGGAAGCTCTTGGTCAGAATCGAAAACTGGCGCTCGATGGTCCCGATCAGGCGGCCGTCGCGCGAACGCAGCTCCAGACACTGAAAGAACCAGCGGAAGGGGTGTCTCCCGATCATGACCGGCTGACGGGAGTTGTCGAAAAAATGAACCTCGAAGGAACGCCAATGCCCGAAGGCCTGGCGTCCCAGGAATCCGAGAAGGCCCTTTTGCTGTTCGGCCGCATAGAGGAGATCGCGGCCATTTTCATCGCGGATGCGATATTTGTTGCGGGTTTCGAAGCCGAGCAGCTCGGCCATTTCGAAGACCTGCTGCACGTACATTCGGTGCTGGGCGGCTAAAGTCGGCAACATTCGTTCGGACCTCTTCCAGAGCCGGCTACGCCATTTCGTCGCAATTGCCGGGGGTGAGGTTCAGGAGGCGATGTTACCCAGTCGTCATGCCCGGGCTTGTCCCGCCTGCGCGGCCGAAGCCGCTTCGGCGAGGCGAAGGCCCGGGCATCCACGTTCTTGGTTCCGTGGCACGGCGTGGATGGCCGGGACAAGCCGGGCCATGACGCTGTGGAAAGCAGCCAGGCCCTAAATATCGATCGTCGCGCTCAGCGAATGTTCCTGGATGAAGTCGCGGCGCGGTTCGACCACGTCGCCCATCAGCTTGGTGAAGATGTCGTCGGCCTCGTCGACCTCCTTGACCTTCACCTGCAGCAGCGAGCGCACGTCGGTGTCGAGCGTGGTCTCCCAGAGCTGCTCGGGGTTCATCTCGCCGAGACCTTTGTAGCGCTGCAGCGTGATGCCCTTGCGGCCGGCATCGGTCACGGCCTCGAACAGATCAGCCGGGCCGTGCACCACGTGCTCGCTGTCCTTGCGCCGCAACTTGCCGGAGCGTGCGTAGACGTCCTGGAGCTTTGGCGCGTACTCGTCGAGCTTGCGCGCCTCGGCTGAACCGAGCAGCGCATCGTCGATGATGGCCGCTTCCTTGACGCCGCGCACGGTGCGCTCGAACAGGAAGCCCTGGCCCTCGACGAATTGTCCGACCCAACCGCGCTCGACCTCTTCCGCCTGGCTGTCCAGCCGGGTCGCGATGTACTGCGCCGCGGCCGCGGCGTTCTCGGGGTTGCCGTAGACCGACTTGTTCAGCACGCCGGTGATGGCTGCCTGCTCGACCACCTTGCGATTGTAGCGGCTGTGCAGGTTGCGCAGGATGCTGCGAACGACGCGGGCGTCGTCAACCAGCGCGCGCAGATCGCGGCCCGACCGGTCGCCGCCGGTGCCGGGGATATAGACGCAATCGTCCAGCCCGGCATCGATCAGATAATCTTCCAGCGCCCGCTCGTCCTTCAGATATTGCTCGGACTTGCCGCGTGAGACCTTATAGAGCGGCGGCTGGGCGATATAGAGATAGCCGCCGTCGATGATGTCGCGCATCTGGCGATAGAAGAAGGTCAGCAGCAGCGTACGAATGTGTGCGCCGTCGACGTCGGCGTCCGTCATCACGATAATCTTGTGATAGCGCAGCTTCTCGACCGAGAATTCGTCGCCGATGCTGGTGCCGAGCGCGGTGATCAGCGTGCCGATCTGCTCGCTGCCCAGCATCTTGTCGGGACGGACGCGCTCGACGTTGAGGATCTTGCCGCGCAGCGGCAGCACGGCCTGGAATTCGCGGTTGCGGCCCTGCTTGGCGCTGCCACCTGCCGAGTCACCCTCGACGATGAATAGTTCTGACTTGGCCGGATCCTTTTCCTGGCAGTCGGCGAGCTTGCCGGGCAGCGAGGACACCGAGAGCGGGCTCTTGCGCGTCAGCTCGCGCGCCTTTCGCGCGGCTTCGCGGGCGGCGGCAGCCTGGATCACCTTGCCGACGATCATCTTGGCTTCGCTCGGGTGCTCCTCGAACCAGGCCTGGAGCGCCTCGTTGAGGACGTTCTCGACCACGGGGCGCACTTCCGAGGACACCAGCTTGTCCTTGGTCTGCGACGAAAATTTTGGGTCCGGCACCTTCACCGACAGAACGGCGGTGAGGCCTTCGCGGCAGTCGTCGCCGGTGAGCGCGATCTTTTCTTTTTTCGCATTGGCCTCGGCATAGCCGTTGACCTGACGCGTCAACGCGCCGCGGAAGCCGGCGAGATGGGTGCCGCCGTCACGCTGCGGGATGTTGTTGGTGAAGCACAGCACGTTCTCGTGGTAGCTGTCGTTCCACCACAAGGCGGCCTCGACGCCGATGCCGTTGGCCTCCGCGCGCACCATGATCGGCGTCGGCACCAGGGCCTTCTTGTTGCGGTCGAGATATTTGACGAATTCCTCGACGCCGCCGGAATAATACATCTCCTCGCGCTTCTCGACCGCGTGGCGCATGTCTGACAGCGCGATGTTGACGCCGGAATTGAGAAAGGCGAGCTCGCGCAGGCGATGCTCGAGCGTCGCGAAATCATATTCGATGTTCTTGAAGGTCTCGCCCGACGCCAGGAACGTCACCTCGGTGCCGCGCCGGCCCGGCGCATCGCCGACGACCTTGAGCGGTGCGACCGCATCGCCATGGGCGAACTCGATGTAGTGTTCCTTGTCGTCGCGCCAGATGCGCAAGCCCAGCTTGCTCGACAGCGCGTTGACGACGGAGACGCCGACGCCGTGCAGACCGCCCGAAACCTTGTAGGAGTTTTGGTCGAACTTACCGCCGGCGTGCAGCTGGGTCATGATGACCTCGGCCGCCGAAATGCCTTCGCCCTTGTGGATGTCGACGGGAATGCCGCGGCCGTCGTCACGCACGGTGACGGAATTATCGGCATTGAGCACGACATCGACGCGCGTGGCGTGGCCCGCCAGCGCTTCGTCGATCGCGTTGTCGACGACTTCGTACACCATGTGATGCAGGCCCGAGCCGTCATCGGTGTCGCCGATATACATGCCTGGACGCTTGCGGACGGCATCGAGCCCCTTGAGCACGCGGATCGATTCCGCGCCGTATTCGCTCGCGGTGGAGGGCTCGTTTTCGGCAGCTTGCTGCCGAGCAGGTTCTGTCATGAGAGGCCTTCGAAATGTCGCCCGAATCAGCCGCGCAAAAGGCGCTGATTGGAAGCTATTTGTGCCATGAAAGCGGGATTGCGCCTAGCGCAAAGTGGTACCTCGCAACCCTCTGAGGAGATAGGGTTTTTGGGCCTGATTTCAAGGCGTGGGAAGGTCGATTCCGGGGCTTGCCAAAAGCCCGATTCGAGGCCCTGTTTTGGGGGCCTCAAAGGCGTGGATTTTGCGGGGTTGCGGAGGCCTGTTCCAAGCCGCTGTAGCGGCTCAGTAGATCTGGTCCGACTTTCGATCGTCATCGAATGTGAGGGACCATGCCTCGCCTGCGGCCACGGTGATCGTATCGGTGCGCAGCAGACGACCCGACACGCGCAGCTCGAAAGGATAGGTGCCGGGCGGCAGATCCAGCATTTGCGGGTGATTGATGCCGCCCGCGATCTCGATGGTTTGATCGTTGATGACAAGCGAAGCCACGTCCGGCCGCAGATAGCCGAAGATCAGTCGCGCTTGTCCTGATGTCGGCAGGACATTGGCCTTGGCCGCGGCCTCGGTATTTCGCTGCACCAGGTCGATTGTGGTCTCGTCCTTGACGCCGAGCCTCAGGGTGGCCGGTCCCTTCGGGGAGACGAAGGCGAGCTGGGCGTGATCGGCGGCAACCACCGTGTCATCAGGCTTTTCCCGCCAGCTGCGCTTTCCGAGCTCCACGCGGTAGAAGGCGAGCACGTCGCTGATGTCCGCCCGCACGGTGGTCTTGAGCTCGAGCCGGAGTGGGGCTTCGACACCGTTGATGGACTTGCTGATAAAGCTTCCCGCGTGGCTGGATCGCTTCGGAACGGGTAGGTCGGCGTGCGGATCTGCTGCGGTGAGCGGCTCCTGTGAGCAGCCAGCAAGAAGCGTGAGGCCGCATGCCAACAGCCGCAACCGTGCCAGGACCTTCGTCCCGCACTTTACCGTCGTCATACCCATTCTCCGGCAATGTTGCGCGCCGTGATCTTCGCGCGATGCAGCGGCTGCGACACCGTCGCGGCCGTCTCTCGACGACTAGTCGCCTCTCGGACCGGCCAGGTTCAACCTGGCCGCCTCCTGCAAGGGCTGCGCGATCAATACATTTGCAGCGGCAGCACCTCGCCGGTCGGCCCCACCATCAGGCCCCAGGCATCGCCCGCGGCGATGTCGATCGTGTCGTTGCGGGCGGGGCGGCCGGCCATTTTGAGCGAATATTGATACTTGCCGGGCGGCAGATCGAGCATCGGCCCTTTTGGCGATTGCGGCCCGCCGGCGCCCGCCGCAACCTTGACGGTCTGCTTGTTGATGGTGAGCACGGCTTCCTGGCTGCCCATATTGCCGAGCAGCAACTTGGCTTGGCCCGGCTTGGGCATGATGTCCGCCTTGGCCGCGGCCTCAGGATTCTTCTGCACCAAATTGACCG
This sequence comes from uncultured Bradyrhizobium sp., assembly GCF_936928535.1. GTDB lineage: Bacteria > Pseudomonadota > Alphaproteobacteria > Rhizobiales > Xanthobacteraceae > Bradyrhizobium. The sequence goes on from NZ_CAKZHY010000094.1 coordinate 173,226, forward strand.
ACGTCTCGCCACTGGCGCGGCCGAGCTTCAGCATGGCGGGCCCTTGCGGGGACGCGAAGGCGAGCTGCACGCGATCGGCTGATGTCACCGCGCCGTCAGGCTTCTCCTGCCAACCGAGCTTCGTCAGCTCACGACGATAGAACGCGAGCACATCGCTGAGCTCGGCCGGCACGCTAGCGTCGAGCTCGCGGCGGAACGGCACCTCGATGCCGGGCAGTTTGGCAGAGCCGAGCGACGTCGATGTGTGTTGCTTCGGCACGGGCAACGCCGAGTCCGGGTCCGCTTCCAGGGCGACGGACGTTTTGGCTTGCGGGCCGGCAAGGTCGTTGGTCGCCGGCGGGGGAGCGGCAGGCTTGGCGGCTGCCGTTCTCAGTCCGGATCCGTTGGCGCTGACGTTCACCTTCGGGCCCATCTGCATCAAGGTCATCGAGATCGACTTGCCGGCCTTGGAGAATTCCATCACCGCCATGTTGGGCTGGTTGATGACGGAAGGCTCCTCCTTCCAGCCGGCGGGCTTCAGCGAGGTGCGGTAGAAGGCGGCCAGCGCCTTCACGCTCGAGGTCGAGTTGAATTCAAGCCGGCCGTCGCCGGACTCGACCTCCTGCGCGTTCTCGGGCACCGGCAGCGGCGTGTTGCTGCCTGCGAGCGCCTGCAGCGGCGCGTCCGAGAGCGTGGCGGCCTGATCCTTGCGCCTGACAGCGTCCTCGGCGAGGACCTGCTTGGTCATCGCCTCCGCGTCCTTCATGAACTGGTCGTCAGCGTCCTTCTTCGCCTTGGCGCGGGCGGCGAGTACGCTTTCCTTCACCTGCGCGGTCAGATGGACCATGGTGAAATCGTATTTGCGACCGAGATGCAGCACGCCGTTCTCCTCCGGCGAGGAGAATTTCAGGGCGATCTCGTCGCCGGGGGCAAGAGGTGCACTTCCCTGTTCGATCCAGCCGCGCGCGGCAAATTCGCGATGGTAGAAGGCCTCTACAGCGGGAAGATCGGCAAGGGCTGCAACGATCAGCTCGCGCGTGGCGGTTCGGGCGTTGCCCCGGCCCGAGGATGATTTGAATGGCTTCGGCTCCGGCAGGCCGGCCGTATTGCCGGCCTCGAGATTGGTGGGCAGCGCGAACGGCGCGATCCTGATGTCGACATTGGTGCGCCCGTCGTCGCGACGCGTCAGTGTCAGCATCACCGGCTTCTGATAGTTGAACCCCGTCGATGCATCATCGGCATGGCCATAGAACGCGCGTATGCCGTTCGGCACTGATGCGGACAGGTCCGCATTCGGCCAGCTTGCCGCCGTTTCGGGCGTCAGCCTGCGCCAGCCGATCGCGGCCATTTCCTTTGCAAAGAAGTCCTGCGTGGCCTCGAGGCTCGCCGGCGCGATGCAGCCGAGATAGGGCCGCGTCTCGTCGAACACGAGGTCAACAGCGCCCTCGGGGAAGGGCACGTTCGAATAGATCCGGCTCGGCGAGTAGGTCACCGCGGATTGGTCGGGACGGCCGAGGCCCTGCGTGAACGAGACGGACAGTCCCTGCCGTCCCTTCTTGAAGGCGAGACTGGTGCTGGTCTCGTCGAGCGGGCGGACATAGGGCACCCAGCCCTCAGTGATGAGCATCTTCTTGACGGCAGCCGATGTCACCGCGACCACGGTCGGCACCGCGTACTGCCTCTGGGAGGAATCGGGGTGCGAGGTGTCCTCGATCGCGCCTGGCAGCATCGGCACTGTGCGAGGGTCGATATAGCCGGCATCGAATTGCGCCGCGCGTACGGCGCTCGCCATCAGCAGAAAGCCGCAGGCAAGCAGCAGCCCACGTGTCGGGACCTGCATCCCGCGCTTGATCATCGACATCGACAAGTCTCCTGGAATTCGCGAGGGCGGCCCAGTCAGCTAGTCGCTGATGGAACCTGACAGGTTCAATGGCGGTATCCGGCGGAGCCGAATTCAATAGAGCTGCAGCGGCGACCACAAATCGCCTTCGGGGCCGACCGTCACCTCCCAGGCATCGCCAGCCGCCAGCTCGATCGTCGTGTCGCGGTCCGCTCCGCTGTCGATCTTCAAAGCGTAGGCGTATTTGCCCGGCGGAACGTTGAAGAGCGGCGCCTCCGGGCGTTCCTTGCCGGCGCGGGGTGGAAGTGTGACGGTGTGGTTGTCGAGCGTGAGCACGGTTTCCTTGTCGGCAAGATTGGTGAACATCAGCGCCGCGCGGCCCGGCCGCGGCATCACATGCGCCATGGTCGCGGCCTGCTTGTTTCGTTGCACCAGATTGACCTGGGTGCTCGAGCCCCTGCGCTCGAGCTCCAGCGCCGCCGGCCCGATCGGGGTCGTGAACGCGAGCCGGACGTGATCGCTGGCGATGTCGGCGCCATCGTGCTGCTCCTGCCAGCCGCGCTTGCCGAGCTCGGTGCGGTAGAAGGCGAGCACGTCGCCCAGTTCTGCGGGGATGCGGGCCGTGAGCTTAGTGCGCAGCGGCGCGTCGATGCCGAGCATTTTCGTGGTGCCGATCTCGCGATAGCTGGTCCTTGTCGGCGCAGGCAGCACGGCGTCGGGATCCGTCGTGAGCGCGGACGAAAACAGCAGCGGCAGATATGGCGTCCATCCGGTCGCGCCTGCCGCGGCCACGCCGCTCGTGAGCAAAGCGAGGCCGCACACGAACAGCCGCCATCGTGCCGGGACTTTCGTCCCGCGCCTTACCGTCGTCATGGTGTTTCTCTCCAGGGATATCGCGCATGTCGATCGCGCGATGCAACGGCTGCGACACCGCCTGCGCGGCCTCACAAACCTAGTCGCGGCCCGAATAAGCCGGGTTCAACAAGTTGCGCTATCGCCGCGCGGAAACGCGTCCGCTCTCGACGTCAAAGACTTCGCCGCCCGCGCCGATCTCGGCAAACGCGGCCGGGTCCGCGCCGGTCAGCCAGACCTGCGCGCCGAGCTTGCGCAGCTCGTCGAACAGCGCGGCGCGCCTGTTGGGATCGAGATGGGCAACGACCTCGTCGAGCAGCAGCAGCGGCACGATGCCGGTCATCTCCGCGACCAGCGTCGCGTGTGCCAGCACCAGCCCGATCAGCAGCGCCTTCTGCTCGCCGGTGGAGGCATCGCGCGCCGGCATGCCTTTCGGGGCGTAGATCACCTGCAGATCGGTGAGATGCGGGCCGTCGGTGGTGCGGCCGGCGATGGCATCGCGCGGGCGGTTGTTGCGCAGGATCTGGCGATAGCGGTCCTCGACCGAGGTCGCGGTCTCCTCGAGCAGCGCGTTCTCCATCCAGCCGTCGAGCGCGATCTGGGCGGAGGGGAATGCGGATTGTTGCGCACGCGCGTTGAGCATGCCGGTCAGCCGCGCCGCGGTCTGGCCGCGCGTGGCGGCAACCGCGACGGCAAGCTCGGCGGTCTCGCGCTCGATCGCGTCACACCAATGGTCGTCGTAATTGCGCGTCTCGAGCAGCCGGTTGCGCGAGCGCAGTGACCGTTCCAGCGCGTTGATGCGGCTGGAGTGCTCGCTGTCGATCGCCAGCACCAGGCGGTCGAAGAAGCGGCGCCGCTCGGACGCGGCGCCCATGAACAGCCCGTCCATCGCCGGCGTCAGCCACACCATGCGGATGTGGTCGCCGAAGCTGGCGGCCGAATTCACCGGCTCGCGGTCGATGCGGCAGCGGCGGTTGACGGCCGCGTCCGCGCGCGGCGGCTCGATGCCGGTGCCGAGCGTGGCGAGGCCCAGCGCGCCCTCGACCTGGGCGGAGACCGCCCAGGAGCCGTCGCCCTGGTTGTCGGCGACATCCTCCAGCGTGGCGCGCCGCAGGCCCCGGCCCGGCGACAGGAACGAGATCGCCTCGATGCAATTGGTCTTGCCCGCCCCGTTCGGCCCGACCAGCGCCACCATGTCAGCCGCCGTCTCGAGCCCCGCCGCCCGGTAGTTCCGAAAATGCGTCAGCGTCAGGCGATGAATGCGGGAGGGGGTCATGTCAGCTCGTTAGTGCCGGCTTTGCTTCCCCTCCCCCCTTGTGGGGGAGGGTGGCGCCTCACGAAGTGAGGCGACGGGTGAGGGGTATCTTACCGCCCGGCAAGCTTTGCAAGGATGTCCTCCAATACAGAAGCGGATTGCTGCAACACATCGTTGTTCCAATAGCGCTCAACGGCGAAGCCTTCAGCGGAGAGGGCTGCATCGCGAACCGCATCGCGTTGTGACTCCGCATGCTGGCTTCCATCGATCTCGATCACAAGGCGCTTCTCGAAGCATACGAAATCGAGAATGTAGTTCTTGAATGGGACCTGCCGGCGAAACTTGAATGTGGAGAGGCGGCGGTCCCTCAGCAAGCGCCACATTGCGGCTTCGGCATCTGTCGGTTCGTGCCGCATATTCTTCGCAAACAGGCGGAGAGGTTTGGGGATCGGCCGATGGGACGGATCCTGCGTCACCAACCCCTCACCCGACCGAGTTTGTTTCCACCAGCGGAACTGCCCTCTCCCACAAGGGGAGAGGGCACAGCAACGTGCATCGCGCTTTCGTTGAGCGGAGAAGCCGCTGCCTCACCCTCACACCCGCATCGGCATCAGCACGTACAGGGCGCTCTTGTCGTCCTTGTCCTGCACCAGGGTCGGCGAGCCGGGGTCGGCGAGGCGGAGCACGGCGACGTCGCCTTCGATCTGGGCGGCGATGTCGAGCAGATAGCGGGAGTTGAAGCCGATATCGAGCGCGTCGGAGGCGTACTCGACCTCGAGCTCTTCGGTGGCGCTGCCGGAATCCGGATTGGTCACTGACAGCACCAGCTTGCCCGGCGACAACGACAGTTTCACCGCGCGGCCGCGTTCGCTCGAAATCGTCGAGACGCGATCGACCGCGTTCTCAAAATCCTTCTTGTCGACCACCAGCTCCTTGTCATTGCCCTGCGGAATGACGCGGCCGTAATCGGGGAAGGTGCCGTCGATCAGTTTCGAGGTCAGCACCACGTTGCCGATCGTAAAGCGGATCTTGGCCTGCGACAGCTCGATCGTCATCTCGGCTTCGGTGTCCTCGATCAGGCGCTGCACCTCGCCGACGGTCTTGCGCGGCACGATGACGCCCGGCATGCCCTCGGCGCCCTTGGGCTGCACCAGGTCGAGCTGGGCGAGGCGGTGGCCGTCGGTGGCAACGCCGCGCAACGTGGCGGCCTTCGCCGTGCCGGCGGCGTGCAGATAGATGCCGTTGAGGTAATAGCGCGTCTCCTCGGTCGAGATCGCGAACTGGGTGCGGTCGATCAGCCGCTTGACGTCCTTGGCGGCGAGATTGAACGAATGCGAGAGGTCGCCGGCGGCAAGGTCAGGGAAATCATTCTCCGGCAGGGTCTGCAGCGTGAAGCGCGAGCGGCCGGCGCGGATCGCCAGCACGGCGCGGTCGCCGTCGGCCTCCAGCACGATCTGCGAGCCGTCGGGCAGCTTGCGCACGATGTCGTAGAACATGTGCGCCGGCACCGTCGTCGAGCCGGCCGTTGCCGTTTCCGCAGGCAGCGTTTCCGTCACCTCGAGGTCGAGGTCGGTCGCCTTCAGCGACAATTTCGCGTTCTCGGCGCGCACCAACACGTTGCCCAGGATCGGAATCGTGTTGCGGCGCTCAACCACGCGATGGACATGGCCCAGCGATTTCAGGAGTTGCGCGCGTTCGACCGTAACCTTCATTGCACTACTCGCCCGATCCCCAAAGATGGAAAAAGCCGGGCGGAGGACAGCGCGCCGCGGCATCGAAAACCCCGGCAGGCCGGGTCATCGAGCCGATATGACCAAAGCCGTCAGGGTCGCGCAAGGTGGCTCGGATGGCCGGGGGATTCAAGGGATCGGGAGCCAGTTCCCCACGATTTACCCGCCCAAAGGAAAACCGCCGCCCGGGCAAGGTATCGCCGGGGCGGCGGGAGGCGGGGAGGAAGCCTTAGGCGTTTATTCCTTGGGCGCTTATTCCTGCAACTGCCGCTTGAGCGACTCGACCTCCTCGGACAGCGCATTGTCCTTGGACACCAGCGCCTCGATCTTGCGCACCGCGTGCAGCACCGTGGTGTGGTCGCGGCCACCGAACCTGCGGCCGATCTCGGGGAGGGAGCGCAGGGTCAGCGTCTTGGCGAGGTACATCGCCACCTGGCGCGGACGCACCACATTGGCGGTGCGGCGCGAGGACAACAGGTCGGAGCGGCTGACATTATACTGCCGCGCCACCACGCGCTGAATGTCCTCGATCTTGATCCGCTTCGGCTCCGAGGGGCGGATCAGGTCGCGCACCTCGTGCTCGGCCATCTCCAGCGTCACCGGCCGGTTGTTGAGCTTCGAATGCGCCAGCAGCCGGTTGATCGCGCCTTCGAGATCCCGGCCGTTATGGGTGATGGCGCGGGCCAGATAGATCAGCACCTCCTCCGGCACGTCGAAGGTCGCATGGTGGGTGCGGGCGGCTGTGACGCGCGACTTGAGAATGCCGTGGCGCAGCTCCTCGCCGAGCGAGCCCATCTCGACCACCAGGCCGCCGGCGAGGCGCGAGCGGACGCGATCGTCGAGGCTCTCCAGGTCGGACGGCGGACGGTCGGCCGCGATCACGACCTGACGGCCGGCATCGATCAGCGCATTCAGCGTGTGACAGAACTCGGCCTGGGTCGACTTGCCCTGCAGGAACTGGAGATCGTCGATCACGAGCACGTCGATGCCGCGCAGCGCCTCCTTGAAGGCCAGCGCCGTCTGAGTCTTCAGCGCGGCGACGAAGCCATACATGAACTTCTCGGCGGTGAGATAGAGCACCTTGCGCTCGTTGCCGGAATTGCCGGCCCACGTCACAGCCTGCAAGAGATGCGTCTTGCCGAGGCCGACGCCGGCATGGATGTAGAGCGGGTTGAACATCACGGGGTCGCCGCGGCGACCTTCGGCGACCTGACGCGCGGCCGCGTGGGCCAGCGTGTTGGAGCGGCCGACGACGAAGCTCGCAAAGGTCAGGCGGGGATCGAGCGGCGAGCCGCCGAGCGCGTCATGATTGGCGGAGACAGGCGCGGTCGCGGTCGAGCGCAGCTCGGGCGCAGGGGCGCGGCGCGCTTCGACCGGCGCGGGCGCTTCCTTCGGCTGCACCACGGGACGCACGGCGGAGCGAACGGTGAGATCGATGCGATGCACTTCCGGCATCTCGGCCTGCCAGCACGACAGCACGCGCTCGGCATAATGGGCCTGGATCCAGCTCTTCAGGAAGCGGGTTGGAACCGAGAGACGCACGCTCTCGTCCTGCACGCCTTCGAGGTCCATGCGCGCAAACCAGCTCGTATAGACGTCTTCGCCAACGTTCGTGCGCAGGCGATTCTTCACGCGTGACCAGCGATCCTGTTCCGATGTCGTCATCATTTGAAAACTTTTCTTGAGAGATAAGGTTGCGTGGTGGGCGGCATGCGAAGTTCCTGCCAGAACTTGCGATGACGCGACCTCAAGCGAGTTCATCTTCGGGCATAGCTCGACCGTTCGGCGGAAGCGCCGCGGGTCAGATCAGCGATGTCGGAGATGGAGGGTTCGCGAGGTCAGCGCGTACTCGACGCCTCGTCGAAAGGGGGCTGCGCACAGGACGGATTGGAAACGGCATCGTTGAACGATGAAGCTGAAGTCAATACCGCGTTGAATCCGTAGGACATGATACCTCCCCGTCCTGCCGTGATCGCTCACGGCAAGGTCCTGCGTAAAAGAACCTCCGCGCTGTACTCAGGTCGCGGATGTCCTGCCCGTCTGCTCGTGTCGTCCGCTCGGCTACGCCATCATGCGTGTCGGGGTCGCTCAAGATGTCTCTCACATGCGCTTTAAGCGAGCGGGATCGTTAAGATCTCGCTTGGAGACGTCAAGACAAAGAGCTACCCTTCCCATATTGCTATGGGTTTGGTCCGACTATCGCTTGTTGAAGCGTCGCCTACGTGCACACCGCCGCCGATTTGCACGCTCGCCTCGTTTCTAAAACCGCGCTGGTCTCAAGATCGTGGGCGCCGCGAACGACTTAAGGAATACACTAAGCGGAAAGACTCGCAACGAAATTGATTCACACTTGAGGCATCAAAAAACTTGACCAGCGTTAACGCCGCGCACGAGTTGTTCACAGCCTTGAGACCAAGTTTTTGGATTCGTGCACAGATTCGAAAATCGCGCGTGTCATGTGACAACGCCGCCGCCGCTGCCAAAAAATTTTTACAAAATCGTCATGCACGCGACGTGCGAGCGAATTTTCCAAATGCTTGTCGCTGCTATGTCGATAAGTGATTAGCGAGACATCGTTTTTTGAGTCTCGTTTCACAGGGTAACCCGACGCGGAAACCAGTTCCGGTGAATCTACGGTGTGCAGAACTTTGCTTCGCGCGAATTCAACTTAGGCCCGCGCCGCAGGGGTTTTTCGCACCGCACCGCAGCGCAATGAAAGTTTCAGCTGTTGCAAAAACAATGGCAGGTAAAACTACGGACTAAAAACTGCGGATTCATACGACGAACGCAGCATAGCGAAGACGAACGACACGCTTCCATTGGAAGATCGGCTGCTCAAAGACTGCAAGCGTGAAGACATTGCGAGCGTGAATTGTGACAGGCAACAAAAAGCCCGGCGTGAAAGCCGGGCTGATCGAGCTTTGCGATGTTCGCTTCAACCGATCGAATGATGCGATCGACCTCGCGCGCGAATTTACGTCGCGTACTTTACTTCCTGAACTTACTTAGCGAGCTTGGCGATCTGCGCGGTGAGGCGCGAGACTTTGCGGCTGGCGTTGTTCTTGTGAATGATGTTGCGCTGGGCGGCCTTCATCAGGGCCGGCTCGGCAGCGGCCAGCGCCTTGGCGGCGGCGGCGCGATCGCCGGTCTTGATGGCTTCCTCGACGTTACGCACGGCACCGCGCATCTGGGTGCGGCGCGACTTGTTGACGGCGGTGCGGCGGGCGATCTTGCGCGTCGCTTTCTTGGCGGAGGTAGTGTTGGCCATGGTCTCAATGTCCTTTGCGGGTACCGGTCGCGTCTTGGTCTGATAGCGCCGGCAGCTTGACCGCGGAATCGACGCTCGGATTTAGGGTGTTCGGTTGCAGGCCGTTCCCGGAACATGAGCGATGAGCCTTGCGGTCATCTCTGAGGCCCTAAAAGAGCCTGCAACTGCTCAAAGAACAGCGGCGGCAGGATTGCGCCCGCCGCCAGTTGGCGCCCTTATAGAGGGGGTCTTTGGCACCGTCAACGCTTTCGGGGGCTGGAAAAGCTGGGTCCTGGCGGCCAGGAGGTGGCCGTAACGCCCTGATGAGGTTGAATTTCTGCCGTCTCCCGGCTATTGGCTGACGGCGTTTCCTTGGGGTCGTCCGATCTGGTGACCATAATGGGTGGGGTATGATCCGCGGCTTTTTCCGACTGATTGGCTTGTTGCTGCTCGCCGGCGGGTTCTTCTTCATGGTCTATGACGGCGCCCGCTGGGTGGCCGACCAGACCCTGCGGTTCACCCGATTCGGGCAGTTCTGGAATGACATCAACCAGGCTAGCCAGTCCGCCTTCCGGACCTGGATCGAGGCCAAGGCGCCTTGGCTCTGGACCTCGGTGATCCGCTTGGTGCTGGATCAGCCGGTGTTTGCCGTGCTCGGCCTGCTCGGCATTTTGCTGATGATCCTGTTCCGCCCGCGGAAGCCCCTGATCGGTTACTCCCGGGATTGAATTGTTCCCGCGGCAAACCCGCGAGCAGGGGCGGCGTAACATCACTGCCGTTCCCTTCGTAAAGACCTATATTCCCACCTGATCGCGAGCACGCCGCCCGAGCCATTGGCTCAGGCGCGCGACAGCTCGTTTTGCGGAGATCCATCATGCTGTTCATGCGCAAGTCCACCGCCCTGCCGAGCGCCGCCGAAGCACTGCCCGGCCGTGCGCAGCCGATCCCGACTGCGAGCATCCATTTCGTCAACGGCGCAAAGTTGCAGCCGCCTTATCCTGATGGCCTCGAGCAGGCCGTGTTTGGGCTCGGCTGCTTCTGGGGCGCCGAGCGCAAATTCTGGGAGCTCGGCGACGGCATCTATTCCACTGCTGTCGGCTACGCCGGCGGCCACACGCCGAACCCGACCTATGAAGAGACCTGCTCGGGCCGCACCGGCCACACCGAAGTGGTACTGGTCGTGTTCGACCCGAAGAAGATCTCTTACGAGAAGCTCTTGAAGACGTTCTGGGAGAGCCACAACCCGACGCAGGGCATGCGCCAGGGCAACGATGTCGGCACGCAATATCGGAGTGCGATCTATGCCTACTCCGATGCGCAGAAGAAGGCTGCCGACGAGTCCAGGGCGCTCTATCAGAAGGCGCTCGGCGCAAAGGGTCTCGGCTCCATCACCACCGAGATCGCGCCGGCAGGGCCGTTCTATTTCGCCGAGGACTATCATCAGCAATACCTGGCGAAGAACCCCGCCGGCTATTGCGGCCTCGGCGGCACCGGCGTGTCGTGCCCGATCGGCGTCGGCGTGAGCGCGTAAGTATAAATCGTTGTGGAGCGGAGCGAGCGCCTCGTCCTTCGAGACGATCGCTCCGCGGTCTCCTCAGGATGAGGCTCAGCGGCAGCTTTCGCTATCGAAATTGCCGCCACACACTCCGTCCTCATTCTGAGGGCCCGCCGCAGGCGGGCGTCTCGAAGGATAGCCGCAGGTGAGCCTCGCGCCGCGCTCTGCTGGCCCCCTCAACCCTTTATTAACCATAACCGGTGCAAGACTTGAGCTGTCTCGTTTTCAGGGATGCTCCGGTGCCGGTTGCACGCGCGTTTCGATGGTCGATCCTGACAGTCTCCTTGGCAGCGTCCGCCGCGCTGACCCTGGGCGGCTGCATGCAGACCGTCGGTCCCGTCGCCTATGGGCAGCCCCGCCCCGATCTCGACACCATGGCCTATGGCCAGCCCTACAGCGCGCCGCAGCCGGTCGTTGTTGCCAATAATGGCGGCGGCGCCATCGATGCGCTCACCAATTCCTTTGCCTCGGGTCCTGCGCCCGTTCCGGTCGCCTATGCGGGGCCGGTGGTGGCTGCACCCGTCCGCTATGACGCCTCCTATCATCTCGATGCCGGCGACAAGCTGCGTGTCGTGGTCTACGGGCAGGAAGGTCTCACCAACAGCTACGCCATCGACGCCGGCGGCTCCATCACGATGCCGCTGATCGGATCGGTGCCGGCGCGTGGCCGCACCACGGCGGGACTTGCCGGCGAGATCGCCGCGCGCCTGCGCAACGGCTTTATCCGCGAACCGTCGGTCGCCGTCGAGATCGAGTCCTATCGCCCGTTCTTCATCCTCGGCGAAGTCGCAGCGCCCGGCCAATATCCTTACGTGCCCAACATGACGGTCGAGAGCGCCGTCGCGATCGCCGGCGGCTTCTCACCGCGCGCCAAGCGCGACGTGGTCACCGTCACCCACACCGAAGGCGGCGGCTCCATGCGCGCCGTGGTGCCGCTCGGCACCCCCGTCAGCCCCGGCGACACCGTGTTCGTCGGCGAGCGCTGGTTCTGACGAAGTACAACGTACTTCGTCATTCCGGGATGGTGCGCCAGCACCAGACCCGGAATCTCGAGATTCCGGACTCGACGCTAGCGCGTCGCCCCGGAATGACGACGAGAGAGCTCACCTCCGAAAATCCAGCCGCCCGTTCGGAAAGCATCCGTCAATCCTGTTGGCGTCCACCACGAGCCCGATCCAGGGCCGCATGATCGCGGGATTGGTCAGGTTGATATATTTCCCGATCAGGCCATTGCCGCTTTCCCGCACGGCATCGATTAGTCCGTGCCGTCGGCCATTGTCCCAATCGAACCGCAGATAGATCCGCTCGCGCACGACGCGGACCTCCGCGCGCCCCTGTTTCCAAAGCTCGGGCGTGTCATCTGGTATGGTCGGATCCGCGCCGCCGTTCCAGCGGCTCGCCCAGCTGCCGTCGATCGGATCGGAAGGTGCGGGAATGGGCGCCCATGGCGCCGCATTGTCGTCAGTGGCATCGCCGGCCAGGCGGGCGGCGATGGCATAATTCATGACTTCGGCATCGCCGGGCGCCGGCACGTCCATGGTGCCGAACGGGTTGCGGATGATGATGTTGGTGTTGATCTGCTGCATGACGCTCTCCCGGCGTGACCTGGCTTGATAAGCCAGCTCTATCGCCGCGCAGAGGGATGCAGCCACCCGATTTCCGCGCGCGCCCTATTTCAAATGTTTCGCAAAGAACGCCATGCTGCGCGGCCAGGCGATATCGGAACTCGCCTTGTCGTAGCTCGGCCGCTCGTCGCAATGGAAGCCGTGCTGGGCGCCGGGATAGACGAAGACCTCGACATCAGGCCGCTTCGCCTTGACGGTCTCGACATCGGTGAGGGGAATGCCGGCGTCCTTCTCGCCGAAGTGCAGCTGCGTCGGCACCTTCGGCTTCTCGTCGGCAAAGCGCACCACGGCGCCGCCGTAATAGCCGATCGCGGCCTTGAGGCCGGTCAGCCGCGTCGCCGCGACAAAGGCGACGCTGCCGCCGAGACAAAAGCCGATGATGCCGACCGGGCCGACATCCTTGACCGCATCGATCGCAGCCTGCGTGTCGCGCAGCATCGCCGCCCAATCCGGATTGGCGACTAACTTGCGCGCTTCCGCGATCTCGTCGGGCGTGTAGCCGGACTGGAAGCCCGGCGACGTCCGGTCGAAGATCTCAGGCGCGATCGCGACATAGCCTTCGCCGGCGAGGCGGTCGCAGACCGAGCGGATGTGATGATTGACGCCAAAAATCTCCTGGATCACCACCACCGCGCCCTTCGCCCTGCCTGAGGGATCAGCGCGATAGGCGCCAAGCTGGAAATTGTCCGATGCGGTCAGTTTGATGTCTTGTCCCACGCGGGTTGTCCTTCTTGGTTGGTGTTCCGAAAGTCGCTTTCATTCCTCATCCTGAGGAGCGCGCCCTTGCGCGCGTCTCGAAGGATGAAAGGCCGAGATGCAGCAGCGGGGCCTTCATCCTTCGAGACGCTTGCTGCGCAAGCTCCTCAGGATGAGGAGAGAGACCTCACTCCCACATCCAGTTGTCGCCGTAATCCTCTTTCCATCCGGCCAGCCGCCCATGACGGAATTGCAGGAACAGGCGGTGGCGGGATGGCACCAGTCCGCTGCCGCCCAGGTCGCGCAGGGCGAGATAGATCTCGTTGCCGGGACGGCCCCGGACATATTGCAGGGGCTGTCGGAGCGCGTGCGCGGTCTGATCCGCGTCCATCCCGAATGCCAGGGGCGTGTTGTTCGACAGGGTGTCGACGAAGGGACGGCGCAGCGGCACCGTGCCGAACGGCTCGGCCTGCACGGATGCCATCATCGAGAGCAGCGCTGCGCCCGCAACCAGGATTGTCCGCTTCATGGCCGTGAATCCCCGTCTCGCCGTCTATGCCGGCAAGTTCTTCAGGAAAGGCACCACGGCGTCAACAAAAGCCTTGGGCTGATCGATGTTGACGGCGTGTCCGGCCGCGGGGATCACAACCTTTTGTGCGCCGGGGATTTTTGCCGCCATGTAATCCGATGCCGCCAGGAACGGCGTGTCGTCGGCGCCGACCACGATCAATGACGGCACTTTGATGTTGGGCAGCAGCTCCATCACCGCGGCGTCGCGCTGGGTCAGCATGCCGCGCGCGGCCAGCGCCAGCCCCTTGGCATTGCGATGGCTGGCGGTGGCGCGCTCGCGTGTCGCCGCTTTCAGCACCTCGAGGCCTTCGCGATCGAGCTTGTCGGCGGTGGCGAGCGCCCGCGCATTCCAGGCCTCGCGCGGCTCGTCCTTCTTGAATCCGGGGCCGGTGTCGATGATCAGCAGCGCGCGCGTGCGTTCTGGATGGGCGCGATAGAACGCGAGCGACATGTAACCGCCGAGCGACAGCCCGCCGATGATGGCCCTGTTGGTGCCGACCGCATCGAGGATCGCCGCGATGTCGCCGACGGTCAGCGCTTCGCTGTAGGCTTTGGGATCGTCGGGGTAATCGGACTGGCCGTGGCCGCGCATGTCCCACAGGATGAGCTTGTGATCGCGCGCCAGCGCATCGACCTGGCCGTGCCACATCGCCGAGGTCGAGGAATAGCCGTGGGTCAGCAGCAGTGGCGGCCCGTTGCCGTGCACTTCGTAATAGATCCCGACGCCGTCTCGATTGATCTTCGGCATTGTTTCCGACCTTTCAATTCTTCTTCTCGTCGCGGAGACGGTGCACCCTCTCCCCTTGCGGGAGAGGGTGGATTCGCGAAGCGAAGCCGGGTGAGGGGTGTCTCTCCTCACGAACGCTTTTGCGAGTTGAGAGATACCCCTCATCCGGCACTTCGCGCCACCTTCTCCCACAAGGGGAGAAGGGACATCTACGTCCGCGCTTGCACCTTAGCCCGCCAAGTTACCTCGAAGAAACTAGCTGAATGCAATGACACTCATGTCCGATTCGCTTCGCTTGTTGTGTCCAGTCGCTAACGTCAGCGCCGTTGTCGCAACGCACAAACGAGATAGTCTCGACCGGTTCCAAATTGCATTTGCCTCCGCACGAGAACGCGATCATTCTTGCGCGCAAGGCGGAGGCCGGCCCGGTGGGCATCCGTCACTCAAGTTGCCGCCGTAAGCGGCTTCATGCACCGGCAGGGGAAGACGCCTATGCCAACGCTCACGATCAACGGGCGGAGCATGTCCGTGGATGCGGCAAACGACACGCCGCTCCTTTGGGCTATCCGCGAACAATTGCAAATGACCGGCACGAAATTCGGCTGCGGTGCCGGCCTGTGCGGCGCCTGCACCGTGCACGTCAACGGCGAAGCCGTGCGCTCGTGCCAGACCATGGTCGGCGATGTCGCCGGCAAGAAGATCACCACCATCGAAGGCCTCTCTGCCAAGGGCGATCACCCCCTGCAGAAGGCATGGATCGCCGAGCAGGTGCCGCAATGCGGCTACTGTCAGTCCGGGCAGATCATGCAGGCGGCTTCGCTGCTGGCGAAGAATTCCAATCCGACCAAGGAAGAGGTCGTGGCGCATATGGACGGCAATCTCTGCCGTTGCATGACCTATTCGCGGATCCAGAAAGCAATCATGCGCGCCGCCACCGAGATGCGCACCGCATCCGCCGCCGGCAACGAGCGGAGGCCCACATGAACCAGCACGTGAAGAACGTCACCCCTGAAGCGACTGATCTCAGCCGCCGCTCATTCCTGGTCGGCACAGCCGCGACCGGACTCGTGCTCGGCTATGCCGGCGTGCCCGGTATCGGTGAGGCGCTCGCTGCGGCGCCCGCCAATTTCGAGCCGAGCGTCTGGTACGCGATCGCGCCCGATGGCCTGGTCACCGTGACCTGCGGCAAGGCCGACATGGGCCAGCACATTGCCTCCACCATGGCGCAGATCGTCTGCGAAGAGTTGGGCGCGAAGTGGAGCGACATGCGGGTCAACCTCGCCTCCAACGATCCGAAGTTCAACGACCCCGTGCTCGGTGCGCAGATCACCGGCGGCAGCTGGTCGACCATGATGAACTTCGACGCGATGAGCCGGGCGGGTGCGGCCGGGCGCATGGCGCTGACCGAAGGCGCGGCAGCCTCCATGGGCGTGCCGGCTGGCGAGCTCACAGTGCGCGATTCCATGATCGTGCACGCAAAGTCGAAGAAGCAGATGTCGTTCGCCGATGTCGTCAAGAGCGGCAAGGCGACGAAAACCTTCACGGCGGACGAGCTGAAAGCGATCAAGCTTAAGACGCCGGATCAATACACCATGATCGGCGTGTCGGTGCCGCAGATCGACATCCCCTCCAAGACCAACGGCACGGCCAAATACGGCATGGACGTGATGATTCCGGGCATGGCCTATGGTGCGGTGGTGACGCCGCCGGTGCGTTACGGCGCCACGGTGAAATCGGTCGACTACAGCGATGCGAAGAAGGTGCCGGGCTTCATCAAGGCCGTCACCCTCGACGACAAGACCCAGACGACGACGGGCTGGGTGGTCGCGGTCGCCAACACCTATGCCAACGCCAAGAAGGCGGCGGCGGCGCTGAAGGTCAGCTATGACGGCGGGCCGAATGCGAAGCTGTCGAGCCAGTCGCTGCTCGATGAAGCCAAGCGGCTTCAGAAGCTCGACGATTCTGGCCAGTTCTTCGTCAAGGACGGCGATCCCGCGGCAGCCCTCGGCACCGCGGCCAAGGTGCTGGAGGCGGAATACACCACCAGCATCAATATCCACGCGCCGATGGAGCCGATGAACGCCACCGCGGAGTTCAAGGGCGACATCCTGCACATCTATTCCGGCAACCAGTTCGCGACGCGCTCCGGCGCGATTGCGGCGGGCGCTGCCGGGATCGATCCGAAGTTCGTGGTGATGCACCAGATGTGGCTCGGCGGCGGTTTCGGCCGCAGGCTCGACGCCGACATGATGGTGCCGGCGGTGCAGGCGGCGAAAGCCGTGGGCAAGCCGGTGAAGGTGATCTACACGCGCGAGAACGACATGACGATGGATTTCTCGCGTCCGCTCACCTACCAGAAAGTGAAGGCTGGCGTCGACGGCGACGGCAAGCTCGTCGCGCTCAGCCACGACGTGGTCTCGGCCTGGCCGACCCAGCGCTGGGGCATCCCCGACTTCCTGTCGCCTTCGGTCGACAAGAAGGGCCCGCTCGACGCGTTCACGGTGAACGGTTCGGACTTCTTCTACACCGTGCCGAACCACAATGTGCGCGCGATCAAGAACGAGATGGCGCACAACGCCACCCCGTCCGGTCAGCTCCGCTCGGTGGCGCCGGGTTGGACCTTCTGGGCGGTCGAGAGCATGATCGACGAGATCGCGGCGGCGACCGGCAAGGATCCGGCGCAATTCCGCATCTCGCTGCTCGACGGCGCCGGCAAGAACGACGGCGGCGCGCAGCGGCTGCGCAATACGTTGCTCGCCGCGATGGGCCTTGCCGGTTACGGCACCAAGAAGCTGCCGAAGGGTGAAGGCATGGGCGTTGCCTGCGTGTCGTCGCAGGAACGTGCGACCGCAAGCTGGACTGCTTGCGTCGCGCATGTCGCCGTGGCGCCGTCGGGCGAGGTGACCGTGAAGAAGCTCACGGTCGCAACCGACGTCGGCACGCAGGTGCATCCCGACAACATCCGCGCCCAGGTCGAGGGTGCGGCGCTGTGGGGCCTGTCGCTGGCGATGTACGAGAAGGCGACGCTGAAGGATGGTGGCATCGAGCAGACCAACTTCGATGGCTACAGGCCGTTGCGCATGAGCCAGATGCCGGAAGTCGCAGTCGCCGTGATCGCCAATGGCGAGAAGGCCACCGGCGTCGGTGAGCCCGCGGTGACGGTGGTGGCGCCCGCCATCGGCAACGCCATCTTCAACGCCAGCGGCGCCCGCGTCCGCGCGCTGCCGATCACGGCGGAAGCCGTGAAGGGGGCGATGAAGGCGTAAGCTGCGGAGTCATCCTCGCGAAAGCCGATCCGCCGGAGGGCTACCTCCGGCGGATTTTTCTTGGGGCACTCCGCGTCCCAGCACTCACTGTCATGCCCCGCGAAGGCGGGGCATCCAGTACGCCGCGGCCTCGCGATTCCAGCCGCGCCGCATCGGAGTACTGGATCGCCCGGTCAAGCCGGGCGATGACAATGGGAGGACGAAAACCCGAGTGTTTTCAATGGCCGTTCTACTGTGCATGGGGTTGTTTTCGCGCTCCGGCCGGAACCCTTCGATCCGTAAAATTGCGTGCAATTCCGGAAGGTCCCGTTGAGCATGCCTCTTAAGGGCCGGAGAACCTGATCCGGCTTAGGCTGACGCCCGAAGACACTCCCGTGCTTTGGGGAAGCCATGAACGCGCCAGTCAAATCCGCCAACAAACGCCGGCTTCTGCTGGCCTCCGACCGGAGCGATGCGAGCACCGAGCTCGCCGGCATCCTGAAGGCCGTCGGCGAGGTCTCGACGGTGACCACGCAGGAGATTCCCGAGCAGCCCTCGCGCGATCTGTCCGGCCTCGTCGTCGACATCAACCTGCGCTCGCCCGAAAGCGTGCAGCGCGTGCGCAACAAGCTGCGCGGCGATGCCTATCGTTCGATGCCGCGGCTGTTCGTGCTGGCCGATGCGCTGCATCACGGCACCATGCAGGCCTGGGCGCTCGGCGCCACCGACACCATCTCGCGCCCACTCCAGCCCGAGGCGATCCTGCAGCGCATCCGCGCCGCCTTCCCGGACACGGCCGTCTATGACGCGACCGATCGCGGCAAGACGCTCAACCGCGGCGTCGAGGCGGCGCATGCGGTGCTGAAGAAGATGTTCGAGAAGCTGCCGCTCGGCGTGCCCCTGACCTTCGACGACGTCATCGCCGCCGAGACCAAGATCCTGAAGGCGATCAAGCACTCCTCGCTGCGCGAATGGCTCACCACCGTCGGCTGCCATCATGTCGGCAGCTACAGGCACTGTCTGTTCGTCACCGGCTTTGCGGTGTCCTTCGCACAGCATCTCGGCATGCGCGAGGACGACCAGCGTCGCCTGACCCGCGCGGCGCTGCTGCACGACGTCGGCAAGGCTTTCGTCCCCTCCGTGCTGCTCGACAAGCCGGGCAAGCTCACCGACGAGGAGATGGCCGAGGTCCGCGAGCATCCCCGCCGCGGCTATGATGCGCTCGCAGCCCAGGGCGGCTTCCCGCCGGAGATGCTGGACGTCGTGCTGCATCATCATGAATTTCTCGACGGCAGCGGCTATCCCAACGGCCTGTCGTCGAACCAGATCAGCGACATCGTGCGCCTGACGACGATCGTCGACATCTACGCCGCGCTCGTCGAGAAGCGCGCCTATCGCATGCCCTTCACCCACTCCCGCGCGTTCACGATGATGGAAGGCATGGGCGGCAAGCTGGACCAGCAACTGCTGCAGGCCTTCCGCCCGGTGGCGCTGGGGTCGTTCTGAGAATCTAACCCGTCATTCCGGGGCGCGCGAAGCGCGAGCCCGGAATCTCGAGATTCCGGGTTCAACGCTGCGCGTTGCCCCGGAACGACGTTCCCTACTCCACCATCTTCCGCAGCTCCGCCTTCGCCACCTTCTCCAGGGTCGAGCGCGGCATGTCGTCGACGAGCCTGATCTCGCGCGGCACCTTGAAATCGGCAAGGCCCTTGCGACAGGCCGCCATCACGCGATCCTGCAAATCCGGCGCGGCGTCCGCAACGCCGCCATGCGGGATGATGAAGACGACAGGCACCTCATCCAGCATCGGATGCTTCTTCGCCACCACGGCGGCCTCGCGCACGCCGGGGACGATGGCGATGACCTGCTCGATCTCGGAGGCCGCGACGTTCTCGCCGCCGACCTTCAGCATGTCCTTGGTGCGATCGCCGAACCTGATGAAGCCGTTCTCAAGCCGCGTGACGCGATCGCCGGTGAGGAAGAAGCCGTGCTCGTCGAAGCTCTCGCGCGTCGCCTTTTCGTTGTGCAAATATTCGGCGAACAGCGACAGGCCGGGGATGCCCTTGATCGCGAGATTGCCGGTGTCGCCGACCTCGGTCGGCCGTCCGTCATCGTCGGCGATGCGGATCTGATATTCGGGCGCGGCGCGGCCGATCGACATTGGGATGTTGGGCTGGTCGACCTCGCCGATGATGCCGTGGGTGATGGTTTCCGTCATGCCCCACCAGCCGATGATCTTGACGCCGAATGCGGCAAAGGCCGGTGGCTCGTTCACCGCCGTGCCCCACAAGCGGAATTTATGGTCTTTCGGAATCTCCTGCTCGAGCAGCGCCTTCATGCAGAACGGAATGGTCGAGGTCCAGGTCGAGCCGTGCTCGCGAGCGACGTTCCAGAACCGGCTTGCGGAGAAGCGCGGCTGGATCACGCAGGAGCCACCGACCCACAGCGTCGCCAGCATGGAATAGGCCAGCGCGTTGGTGTGGAACAGCGGCAGATAGGTCTGGTGCACGTCGCCGGCGTGAAGATCCTCATGCGCCGCATTGATCTTGGCGCCCCACAGCGCATTGGCGTGGGTCCAGAGCACGGCCTTCGGCCGCGACGTCGTGCCTGAGGTGTATTGCACGCTGCACGGCGCAAGCGGATCGATCGCGCGCCTGGGACGATCGGCGCTGTCGGCGAACAGCTGCTCAAAACTCTCGCCGTGCGAGACCGCCTGTGCAGGCGCCGCACCCGCATCATGCGAGGTCACCGCCATCCAGCGGATGTTGCGGCAGTTCTGGGCGACGATCTCCGCATAGGCCGGCTGCGTGATCGCAGCGACCGCGCCACAGTGATCGGCGAAATACTCCATCTCCGCCGGCGCCGAGCGCGTGTTGGTGGTCACGGCAATGGCCCCAAGTTCGACGCAGGCAAACCAGGCCAGCAGCGCCTCGATGCAATTGTCCAGGTGAATGAGCACGTACTCGCCGGACTTCACGCCCCGCTTCGCCAGGCCCGCCGCAAGCGCGCCGACCCGCTCGTGAAACTCGCGGTAGCTCCAATGTTGCGCAGGTGCATCGAACGGCGCCCAGATCAGGAACGGATGCGCGCTGCGCGCCTCGGCGCGCATCTTCAGCAGCCAGGGCACGTCGAGCCCGTCGAACGGGCTCACGATACCGGCGGCGGTTCGTTGAATGGCCATGAGTCCTCCCGTGCAGCCTGCATCTTGATGGCAGCTGCCATTTGATGATTGCGTCTTCCTGCCATCACATGGCACGGCGCGCAAATCGGGGAGGGCGTTGCGTGCCGCTCAATACTCGTACGACGAAATCTCGATCAGGCTGCCATCCGGATCCCGGCAATAGACCGAGCGCAGCGTGCCGCGGGCGCCTTGCTTGGGAACCGGGCCTTCCTCGATCGCGACGCCATGTGCCTGCAGATGCGCTACCACCTCGTCGGGCGTCGAGGAGGTGAGGAAGCACAGATCTTCGCTGCCGGCGGTCTGGTGGTCGGCGGTGAACCACTCCACCTTGTCGGCGTCGCGCGGCCGGACGTTGATCTTCTGTTGACCAAATTGAAGCGAGGTCCGCGGCGCTTTGCCGCCACCGGGATCGAACACCTTGACTTCCATGCCGAGAATCTTGCGATACCACTCGGCGGTCACAGCGACGTCGGCGACGTTGATGACGAGATGATCGAGAGCCTGAACCTTCACCGCCATGCCTTATCCTTTCGTCACCATGGATCTTGCGTCCCTTTCCGCGCGTGGTGAGCTTTGTTACAACGCCACCGATGCCGTTTTCAAGGCAACCAGCCTTCAAGAACAACACTCATTCAAGAACAACACTGGGAGAACCCTCGAGATGATCACTCGCCGCACTGCGCTGGGCCTGCTCGCCGCCACGCCGCTTGTAGCCAGCCCGCTGTCGAAGGCATTTGCAGCGGATTATCCGTCCCGGCCGGTGAAGTTCGTGGTGGGTTATCCGCCGGGCGGTGCCACCGACATTCTGGCGCGGCTGATCGGCCAGCGGCTGTCGGAGCGGTTCGGCCAGCAATTCGTGATCGAGAACAAGCCGGGCGCCGGCAATAATATCGGTACCGAATCCGTCGTGAACGCCGAGCCCGACGGCTACACGGTGCTGCTGGTCAATCCGGCGAACTACATCAACACCACGCTCTACGCCAATCTCAAGTTCAACTTCCTTCGCGACATCGCGCCGATCGCCGCGTTCCAGCGCGTGCCGAACGTGATGACCGTCAACAAGGATGTGCCGGCCAAGACCGTCGCCGAGTTCATCGACTATGTGAAGGCCAATCCCGGCAAGGTGAACATGGCCTCGTCAGGCAACGGGACCTCGGTGCATCTGTCCGGCGAGATGTTCATGGCCATGACCGGCTGCAAGATGCAGCACGTGCCCTATCGTGGCGCGGCACCCGCGATCACCGACATGCTCGGTGGTCAGGTCCAGGTGATCTTCGACAACATGCCCTCGATCATCCAGCACATCCGTTCCGGAAGCTTGCGTGCGCTCGGCGTCACCACGGCGCAGCGCTCGCCGCAGCTGCCCGACGTACCAACCATCGGCGAGACCGTGAAGGATTACGAGGCGAGCGCGTTGTTCGGGATGGGTGCGCCGAAGAACATGCCGAAGGACCTGATCGCCAAGCTCAACAACGAGATCAACACGCTCATGAAGGAGCCCGAGATGACCAAGCGCCTGGTCGAGCTCGGCGGCGATCCGTTGATCGAGACGCCGGAGGCGTTCGGCCAGGACATCGAGGCCGAGACCGCCAAGTGGAAGAAGGTCGTCGAGTTCGCCGGCCTCAAGGTCGAATAGCGCTTCTGCGATTCACGGAGGAAGCCCCGCCTGAAGGCGGGGCTTTTTTGCGTGGGTTCCCGCTTGACGGGATCGGGCTTGCGCCTATATTAAACCTTATGGTTAAGTATCAGGACGAGACGCTCGATCGCACCTTTGCGGCGCTGTCCGATCCGACGCGGCGCGCGCTGCTGGCGCGTCTCGGCGAGAAGGACAGCCTGTCGGTGAGCGAGCTGGCGGCACCGTTCCCGATCTCGCTCCCGGCGATCATGAAGCATCTCGACGTGCTCACGGATGCGGGCCTGATCGTGCGCGAGAAGACCGGGCGCACCGTGTCCTGCCGGCTCACCGCGCAGCCGATGGAGCAGGCGATGAACTGGCTCAATCGCTACGCACAATTCTGGTCCGAGAGTTTCGACCGCCTTGCCGCCTTTGTGGAGGAGGAACCATGGTCAACGCAGTCGCCAACGCCGCCGAACGCGCAAATGAAAGGCCGAGCCTCACGCTCACGCGCCGGCTCCGGGCGCGGCCGGAAAAAGTCTTCATCGCCTGGACGCAGGCCGAACAACTAGTTCAATGGTTCGGGCCGCCGAACATGAAGCCGGCGACGCTGAACGCCGAGCTCGACGTTCGCGCCGGCGGCCGCTACCGCATCTCGTTCACCCGCGACGACGGTGAATATTTCGAGGCCGGCGGCACCTATCGCGAGGTCGTGCCGAACGAGCGGCTGGTCTTTACCTGGGCCTGGCACTCGACGCCGGAGCGCGAATCGCTGGTGACGATCACGTTGAAGCCCGACGGCGCCGGCACGTTGATGATCTTCCATCATGCGCAGTTCTTCGACGAGACCGCGCGCGACAACCACCAGCGTGGCTGGAGTTCGTTCTTCGACAAGCTCGATAGCTTCGTCGCCTGATCCCTGTCAGAGGAGGATACCATGCAGCAACATCAGATCGTCTCGCGCGAGGAGTGGGTCGCCGCTCGCAAGGCTCATCTGGCGCACGAGAAAGCGTTTTCGCAGGCCCGCGAGCGTCTGGCCGAAGAACGCCGCGCCTTGCCCTGGGTGAAGGTCGACAAGCGTTACGTGTTCGACGGGCCTGATGGCAAGGTGACGCTCGGCGATCTCTTCAAAGGGCGCCCGCAGCTCGTGGTCCAGCACGTGATGTTCGCGCCGGATTGGGAGGCCGCCTGCAAGAGCTGTTCGTTCTGGGCCGACGGCTTCGAGCGCATGGTGCCGCATCTGGCGGCGCGCGATACCACCATGGTCGCGATCTCGCTGGCACCGAGCGCAAAACTCGAGGCATTCAAGCAGCGCATGGGCTGGACGTTTGACTGGGTCTCCTCAGGCAATAACGAATTCAACTACAATTACGAGGTCTCGTTCACGCGCGAGCAGATCGACAAGGGCGTGCCGAAATACAATTTCGGCACCACGCCGTTCTATGGCCCGGAACTGCCGGGCATCAGCGTGTTCTATCGCAACGAGGCCGGCGAGATCTTTCACACCTATTCCTGTTTCGCCCGCGGCCTCGACATGATGAATGCCGCTTATCAATATCTCGACCTCACCCCGCTCGGCCGTCACGAGGACGGTCTGCCCTATCCGATGGATTGGGTTCGCCTGCGCGACCAGTACGAGCCGCAGGCGAAGGGTGCGTGCTGCCACGGGTGAGGGGCTATGCGCCTTACGTGCCACGCGTGCAAACTGTTATCGTCACCCTGAGGTGCCGGAGCCTCGCGGCGCAATTGCGCCGCTGGGCGGAGGCCTCGAAGGGCGACAGCCCAGCTGCATCCGGGCCGATTCATCCTTCGGTGCTCACACTGCTTTGCAGTGTGAGCACCTCAGGTTGACGGAATACACGAGTACGAATGCAACCCTACTTCTTCGCATCAGCCTCTTCCGTGCCTTTGCACGAGATCAGCATCGTATAGGCACGCGCGTTGCCGGCGATGTCGGCGGTCTTGAGCTCGCCCTTCGGCTCGGCCGTCTGGTACGGCACGACCGAATTGTCGAGGAAGTCGCGCAGTGCGCCGGTCTTGATGGCGAAGTTGATGTTCTCGGGAATATCGCCGGTTAGCGCGGCAATGCGCAATCCGGGGATCTTTCCGGTGACCACTCCCACGATCTGGCCGCTGGTGTCGAACAACGGGCCGCCGCTATTGCCGGGCTGCACGGGTGCGCTGATTTGCAGGAAGCGCGTATCGTTGCGCATGCCGCTCAGCGAGCTTACGATCCCGGTGGTCACGGTGAAGTCCGACGTCAGTAAGCCATGATAGGGAAAACCGATCGCTACGACGGAATCGCCGGAGTGGAACGAGCGATCGCGGATTCGGGCAAACTCCTTGAATGTCGCCGTCGAGGGCGCCTGCAACAACGCCAGATCGTTGTTTGGATCAGCAGACACGACCCGCAAGACCATCGCGGCTTCGCCCGTGAGATTGCCCTTGAGCTCGCTGCAACCGTCGATCACGTGGTTGTTGGTGACGATGTGCCCGGCCGCGCTGATCACGAAGCCGGTGCCGAAACCGCTCTTGGCTCCTTTGCCGGGCTTGCTCGCCGGCGGCGGGCCCTGCTTGTCACCCGCGGCTGCGGTCCTCGCCGCACCCTTGGTGAAATCGCCGGCCTTGTCGAGCCCGTCGGCTTTCACCCTGGTCACGCAATTGGCCAATGCGGCGATCACCGGCCCGGTCGACCTCAGGTCGAAGTTCAGGACGGCGTGGCCGGCCGTCGCCACCATCAGGTTCGCCTTCTGAAACGTGCGCACAACATTGAGCGGCAGGACGGCCGTGAGCATGTCGGACCGGTATGCCGTCGCGAACAGCCTGGCTTGCTCCTGTCCGTCAAAAGTCACGTCGATCGCGGCGTTCTCGCCCTTGTTGAAGTGATAGCTGGGACTCGCGAAGGCGAGCGACCATATGCCGGCGGCATTTTGGCTCACGACGAGGATGACGCCGTTCGCATAAGGCGCCGTCACCGCGCAATGGGAGAAGGCGCCCGTCTCGTCGTTGCTGAAGGCGCCGCCGGTCCAGCCGCCAACATTGACGGTACCAAACGGTCCCTTCGCATGGGCTGAGCCAACAAGACACACCTGCAGCAGAGCTGCAGCGACGAGCGACCTTAACCACATAATCTCCCCCCAGGGCATCTCGGCCGCATCTTATCTGGGCTGGCAGCCGAGACGCAACCGGCAGTTGTCCGGCCGGAGCGTTGTCCCCGCGGGCGACTTCGCGGCTTGCCTTTACTTTGTGGTGCTGTATACTTTGCGATACAAAGTGACTGGGCGAGCCGGTCCGTGAGCCGGGTGGAGCGGAGTTTTGGCGTTGCCGATGCGCGATCTCGACAAGGCACTGGCCGACATCGTGGCGATCCGCAGTCAGATTGCGGCCGGCACGGCGTTCCGCGGTTACGGCCCGGCCACGATGGCCGCGACCGGCGCGGTCGCGCTTCTGACCGCGATCGCGCAATTCTGGCTGCTCGGGGATCCCACCAGTGAGCCGCTCGGCTTCTTCCTCGGGTGGTTCGTCGCGGCGTCGCTGTCAGGCCTGATGATCTGGATCGAGATGCGTGCGCGTTCGCGCCGTCATCATTCCGGCCTTGCCGACGCGATGATTCATCAGGCGATCGAGCAGTTCCTGCCCGCGGGCGTCGCCGGTGTCCTGCTTGCGGTCGTGATGTGGAAGTTCGCGTCCGAGGCGCTTTGGCTGTTGCCGGGGCTGTGGCAGATCCTGGTGTCGCTCGGCATTTTCGCCTCCGTTCGCTCGCTGCCGCGTAGCGTGGCGTTCGCCGGGGCCTGGTACTTCATATCAGGCTTCGTCGTGGTGGTCCTGGCAAGCCGGACCCACACGCTGTCGCCATGGACGATGGGGCTGCCTTTCGTGATCGGCCAGTCGGTGATGGCGGCCATTCTGTATTTCGCGTCCGGAGACAATGATGTCGAAGACTGACAGCGCGCCTTTTTCTTATGAAGGGCTCGACCGTGTGATCCACGAGAAGGCGCGACTCGGATTGCTGACGTCGCTGATGGCTCACCCGAAGGGGCTCGCGTTCGCGGATCTGAAGCAGCTCTGCGGCCTGACCGACGGCAATCTCAGCCGGCATCTCGCCGTGCTCCAGGAGGCCGGCCTAGTCGAAGTGACCAAAGGTTATGAAGGCAATCGCCCGCACACGACCTGCCGTCTGACCAAGAGCGGTCGCCGACGCTTCCTCGACTATCTCGCAGTGCTCGAACGTCTCGTGCGCGACGCCGCCAAGGCCGCCGGGCGTGAGGCGCCGCCGTTCGGCCGTCTCGGTATTCTCCCGACCTGATCGCCCCCTTTTTTGACCGGAGACTTTGCGATGCAAAGTGACGTCACGTCCCACAACGAAAAGCTTCATGTCGGCATCATCATGGACGGCAACGGCCGATGGGCGACCCGGCGCGGATTGTCGCGTATCCGCGGCCACGAGGCGGGCGTCGAGACGATCCGCCGGATAGTCGAGGCGGCGCCGAAGCAGGGCATCGGCACGCTGACGCTCTACGCCTTCTCGACCGACAATTGGCGCAGGCCCAAGGCCGAGGTCGCGGCGTTGATGACGCTGCTGCGTTTCTATCTCGCCAATGAAGTGCAGAGCCTGGTGAAGAACGGCGTGCGGCTCAACGTGATCGGTCGGCGCGATCGCCTGCCGGACGGTATTGCCAGTGCCATCGCGCGCGCGGAGGAAGCCACCGCAGACGGCAGCACGCTGCACTTACGCATCGCCGTCGACTATTCCGCGCGCGATGCCATCCTCAATGCCGCTGCGAAGGCTGCTGCGCTGACCAGCCTGACCCGCGAAGCCTTCTCGCAACTCGTCACCGGCGAGGCCGGTTTGCGCGATGTCGATCTCATCATCCGCACCTCAGGCGAAAAACGGCTGTCGGACTTCCTGCTCTGGGAGGGTGCCTATGCCGAGCTGCACTTCACCGAGCGGATGTGGCCCGAATTCGACGCGAGCGATCTCGCGGCGGCGCTGGCCTCCTTCCACGGCCGCGAACGCCGCTTCGGCGGGCTGCAGGCCATCATGCCGGAGGAGGTGCCCTCGCTCTCGCGGGCGTGATGCGGAGGCGTTTTTGCTCGCCTACGATCCGGATCAGGTCCAGCTGCTCTACGTCACGCCGCATCGCTGGCCGCCGTACTTCCGCCTGGCCGCCGATCGCCGCGTGACGTCAGGCACAAGGCGTCCCGCTGTTCGCTTTCGGCCGCAAGATTGGCGGTGATGTCCAAGCGGCAAGCGCGCGGCTTCGGCTAGGTCTGCTATTCCAGCAACCTGTCGAGAGTCTCGCGCATGTCGCAGCTATCACCGGATGTCGTCGTCGCGCCGCTCCTGACCGAAGCGGCGGTCAGTATCAGGACCGCCGATGCATCCGACGTCGAGCGCCTCTCC
This sequence comes from uncultured Bradyrhizobium sp., assembly GCF_936928535.1. GTDB lineage: Bacteria > Pseudomonadota > Alphaproteobacteria > Rhizobiales > Xanthobacteraceae > Bradyrhizobium. The sequence continues at coordinate 200,747 of NZ_CAKZHY010000094.1, forward strand.
CTCTATTTCACCAGCCTGTCCATCACGGCGCGCAACAAGCGCTTCATGGGCGCGCGTGCGGACGTCGCGTTGCTCGCGGCTGAATGCGTCGCCAAGGTCGGTCATCCCGGCCATTTCACCTTGCTCGCCGAATTCAGGCAGCAGGAGGGGCAGAGCACGATCATCGGCGAAATGCGCTACGCCTATGATGCGGCCGCGCGGTACGGTGATTTCGCCATCTCCGTTGCCGATGTGTTTCAGCGCAAAGGTGTCGGTCTGCGAATGATGAATGCGATGGAGCGGCGCGCGGGCGACCTCGGTCACGAGATGATCGCGGCCGAAACAGCGCGGACCAACGCCGAGATGCGCGGCCTTGCGAAGAAGGCGGGGTTTGCGGATACTGGCCTCGGAGACTGGCAGTCAGTTCATCTCGCAAAGCGTCTGTCACGATAGTCGCGGTTGGGCAAAGCTTGAGCGCGCTGGGGCTGGACCGGATCGCCGAATTCTGCTGTCGTGGCGCGCCTTCAACGCGGGTGATCGCATGCCCTCCTTCAAGACCATTCGTGCCCGCGCCGAGAAGCGCAAAGGTGGGCCCAAGGCGCTCGAAAAGCTGATGCCCGACAAGCCGGACTTGAAGGGGCTGGCAAAGCTCGGCGACGACCGCATCCTCGCCGAGATGACGAAGCGGGTGTTTTGCGCCGGGTTTGCCTGGAGCGTGATCGAGGCGAAGTGGGACGGTTTCGAAGACGCCTTTCTGCGCTTCCAGCCGGCCAAGCTCAGCTTCCAGCCGGAAGATTATTGGGAAGGCCTGCTGCGTGATGCGCGGATCGTGCGCAACGGCGCCAAGATCATGTCCGTGCGCGAGAACGCGGCCTTCGTGCAAGAGATCGCGAAAGAGCACGGCAGCTTCGGCAAGTTTCTGGCGAAGTGGCCGCCCTCCAACGAGGTCGGCCTGCTCGATCTCCTCGCCAAGCGCGGCTCTCGGCTCAGCGGCAACACCGGCCAGATGCTGCTGCGATTCGTCGGCTGGGACGGCTTTGTCACCTCGAAGGATGTCGTCGCCTGCCTGCGCGATGCAGGGCTCGACATTGCCGAGGAGGTCAAGTCCAAGGGCGATCTGGCCAAGGTGCAAGCGCAGTTCAACGCCTGGGCTGACGAGACGGGTCTGCCCTACACCTATCTGTCACGCATCTGCGCGCTTTCGGTTGGCGAGGACCGAAGCGGGGATTGAATCCGACGACCAGCGTCCCGGCGGCAATCGTGGACATCCTGTGGCGACCTCGCGCCATCGGCGCGGTAGAGGCCGCACGCGATCACGATATTCATTTCGCAGGAACATTTGTGCGCAGCACCCGTTCGGAAGTTTGAGCCAGGCAATCCGGCGCAGGGAACAGGCGCGCTCCGGCTCAATTCCACGAAACTCGAACGACAGAACGGAGCAGCTCATGAAGCTCACATCCGAACAGGTGAAGCAGACCGTCAACCAGCTCGGCGCCCAGGTGCTGCCCGATGAACACCCCGCCATGCCCCAGCTCAACAGCATGTTCGGCGAACACACCTTCTTCGTCGACGAGATGGGCTTGAAGGTGCTCGAGCCAACGCCGTCGCTCAGTGCGGAGCGACAGACCGGCGAAGTCGTCAGCCTCGCCGACTGGAGCGACGCGGATCTGACGCGCCTGATGGCGCACGAGCCTGAGCCGACCGGCGTGATCGTCGTGTTCGAGCATGTCAGGCACTGAATCTTGCGAGGACGGGGGGCGCATGCGGCCCCCGTCACTCCGGCGTCGTCACGACGTCGGACAGGACGTCGTCGGGACGGGCGGCGTCGACCCGCTCGTGATGGTCGGGACAAAGTTCGTCTGGCGCGGGTACAGGTAGTAGCTGTCGCGGAGCACGACCGTGCCGCTGATCGTGTAGCCCAGATTGGGCGTATAGGCATACGTCGTCTCGCCGAGGATGAGTCCGCTCGTGGTCGGCACCCCCGACAGGGATGTCGGCAAGGTGACCGTAGTTCCGGCGGTCCTTGCGGTGCCGTTGAGCGACTGGCTCCAGACCACCTTGGCCGTAATATTGTCGCCGGTCGGCTGCACCTCCGAGACGGTGACGACGGCCTTGGAGATGTCATAGGGCGAGAGGATTTTCGACGAGGCGCCGAGAATGCCGGTGACGTCGCTCGTGGTCACGCACTTATTCTGTGACAGGATGTCGGCGATGGTATGCACCGTCGCCGTGACCTTGACGTTGATCGAGAGTGCGTTGCCGAGCTCGACGCCACCCATGCAGAGCAGCAGCATGAACGGCAGCACGATGGCAAACTCGATCGCCGCCACCGCATCTTCATTGGCTCGGAATTGCCTCAGGCGCAGGGACGAGCGGGTCATTGATAGGGCTCATTCTGGAATGCGGCGGTCGCCGTGATCTGGCGGTTGCCGTTCGGCAGGTTCGCCAGGGTAAAGCCGAGCGGTCCCATGAAAACAGGCCATTGGTAGATGACTTCCAGGACAACCTTGTCGGTCGGGCCACCCGGACTGTAGGGCCAATTGTTGGAGACGGTACCGTCGGCATTGAAGGTCAATGTCGGTGCAGCCGCGCTCATCGCCGACCAGCTGCTACCGGACTGGACGCTGATCAGCAGATTATTGCAGTTGAAGATGATGCGGACCTGCGAGCAGACCAGGGTCTTAAACTGGGTCTGCGTCATCCCGGCCGCCTGCACCTGGCCGGTCATGACCTGCCGGGCGGATTGCTGCACGACCTGCTGCAGCAGCTGCTGAACGAAGAAGACCATGAAGATCTGGATGATTCCGACCAGCAGCGCGATGAAGATCGGCGCGACCAGGGCGAATTCGACCGCGTTCGCGCCATTCTCGTCGTTGCGGAACGCTGCGCACGTCTCGTGAAGGCGTCGCTTTCCGGATGCTGCTCGCAGCTGAGACATGACGTCAACTCAATTGGTCAGGTGAGGGGCCGTTTCCACGACCTTCAGGAACAACTGCTTGAGCGCGTCGGTAATGTCGCCGCCCGACTGCACGTCATAGAACAGGCCGGGCGATGCGCAGGATTGCAGGTTCTGTGCGATCTGTCCGGTCTTGGAATCAGGACTGTTGAATGGCGCGATATAGGAATTGTACCAGCCGGCGCTGGTGCCTGTGATCGGCAGGTATTCGGTATAGAGAACCGCGATGCGAATTCCCCGGTTCTTGATCGTCGTGCAGATCGCCGTGTTGAGGGGCTGCTGGCAGCGGTATTTGGAGCCGTTGGCAAGCGGCGTTCCGCTGCAGGACGAGCTCAGGGTCACCATCTTGTCTTCAACGCCGTCAGTGACGAGGAATATGACTTCCTGGGGCGTATCGCCGGTCTGGTTGGATCCCCCGCCGGGAAGTGGCATGAGCGCATTCACGCTCGAAAGGCCATTCACGATGTCGGTGCCGTAGTCGGTGCTGATGCTGCAGCCCGAGAGCACGCAGTTCTGATGGTCGACCTGGAGAAGCGAGATGTTGTTGGCGGCCTGGGTTGCCGCACTCGACAGGTCGGCGGACGGCAGCCCCGATGGCGCATAGACTGTGTTGAAGCCGTAGTCGAACGTGTAGATCGCGGCCTTGTAGGTGTTGTTCTGCGTCGCCTCGGTCTGTTGGGCCGTGCTCATCAAGCTCGCGGTCGCCTGGGCCACGAGGTCGATACGCAATGTGACGTTGTTGGTGCGTGCAATGCTGAGATTGTCCTTGGTCGAGGAGTTTGCGCCGGAGTCCTTCTCGGGATGCGACTCGTGGCAGGCGAACGCGCAGTTCCTCGAGCCGGAGGGCTGGCTCGCGGTCGCGGTCGTCATCTTGGTGATGTCGTTCGACGTCGCTGCGATAGCCATCGACGGCGAGTCGTCCAGCAGCAGAAAGAAGTTGATGTTCGGCGCGCCCGACGCGCTGGCCGTCGATGAGCCCTTGATCGGCCACGCGGGTTTGCCGAGCAAGCTCGGGAAGGCGTTGGTGGAGTTGGCCGTGTAGGTGACGGTCGCGGTACGCACTAGCCCGATATTGCCGACGGTGATCGTCACCGCGGGGCTCCCTGTCAGGCCACTAGCAATGGCGTTTGCCGTCGCGTTGAAGATATTCGTGGCGGTCGTCTGGGCGACGGTCGTGCTCTGGGCCATCATCGTCGGGGTCACGGCCGCGATCGCGGCGGCATCGGCGGCGGCGTCCAGCTGCGATTGCCGGCGCTGCGCCTGCGTGTAGTCGAGCGTCATGCCCAACAGGTAGACGGTCGGGAACAGCAGGATCGCGAATATGACGGCAACGTTGGCCTTGCGATCTCTGGCAAAACGACAAAGCGAGGCGCGCAGCATGATCTTCATCCTAATCGCCGTTAACCCCGGCACAGGCAATTCCCCGTCAATTCAGGTGTCGTGTGCCGGAAGAGGGCGGATCGAGCAGACTCCGCCTGTCCCAGGGCAGGGGAACTTTGAAGGCTGGCGTTTAAGTAATACTTACTTGCACTGCGTGAATCCGGAGTCCCGAAAGCCGCCAATGTCGGATTGAAGCGACGCAATTAACCGGCCGTAAAGACGTCACGATAAAACGGCGGTATCGCGCGCCCGAGCCCGCGGATTTACGTTGGATGCGCCAATGGCCGACGGGATCACACCGGCGTGGGCAAGCCCAATCGCACTGCGAGGTCGGGCGGTGGAAGCCCTTGCTGCAATAAGAGCAGATCGAGAGAGGGCGGCTCATGCTTCGTCAAGATCGAGAAGCATGCATGGATGTGGCCGCGATGGTAGGTCTGATAATTGAACAGATGAAGGAGGATGTCCGATTGAGCGCACGCAGCAGCCAGCGCGCGGCGTCCGTTACCGGAAGCTCAGGCGAGAGCCAAAATGCTTCGTGAGAGAAAATGGCGCGCCCGACACGATTCGAACGTGTGACCTTTGCCTTCGGAGGGCAACGCTCTATCCAGCTGAGCTACGGGCGCCAACGAGGCCTCATTTAGCCTAACGGCGGGGGACGGGCAACCGGTCTGGCCGCGGCAATCGTGCCCGATCCGCAAAAGATCGCCTCGAAACAACGTGATCCGGTCGCCCTCAGGCCGATTTGCGCGGGGCGAGGCCAGGAACTGACGCCATGTCCAGCCCGAGGCCTGCAAATTCGGCCAACATCCGTTCCGAGCAGATCACGCGGTTGCGGCCCAACCGCTTGGCGGCATAGAGCGCCTGGTCGGCCGCGCCCAGCAGGCCGTTGGGGGTGCCGTCGGCCTCGCCGGGAACGTGACTGGCGACGCCGACACTGAGGGTCACGTGGTCGCCGGCGCCGTCGGCGCCATGGGTGATCCGCAAGGCCATGACGGCGTGGCGGATCTCCTCGGCGATGGCGCAGGCATCGTCGCTACGCATCTCCGGCAGGATCAGCGCAAATTCCTCGCCGCCATAGCGGCTGGCAAGGTCGAGCGGACGCATAGCATGGCGGCTGACGACGCGCGCGATCGCGCGCAGGCACTCGTCGCCGCTCTGGTGGCCGTGCTTGTCATTGAACAGCTTGAAATGATCGACGTCGACGAACAGCAGCGCCAAGGGCTTCTGAGTCCGCTGCGCGCGGGCCCATTCGCTCATCAGCATCTGGTCGAACGAACGGCGGTTCGAGAGGCCAGTCAGGCCATCCTTGGTGGCGAGCTCCTTCAGCGCCATCTCCGCCCGCTTCTGGTCGGTGAGGTCGCGCAGCGTCTCCACCACGGCGATCAGATTGCCGGCCTCGTCATGGATGGGGCCGGCGTCGATCGCGAGATAGAGCTGGCTGCCGAGCTTCGGCATCACGCACCAGTTTTCCGCGGAAAAGCCGAGCCCGTTATGGCCACGCGCGGCATATTCCGGATAGAATTCCGGCAGCTGTTCGGGCTGGTCGAGCGCGACCAGGTCCGCGAGGCAAGGGCGCTTGGTCTCGTAGAAGGCCTGCCAATGCTTGGTAGTGCCGATCACCTCGGCGGCGGCAACGCCGGTCAGCCGTTCGCAGGCCTTGTTCCAGATCACGACGCGGCGCTTCGGATCGATCACGAAGGTCGGCACCACCAGATGCTGCATCAGCCGCACCGCATAGGAATCGGCGACGTCGACGGTCTTGGCTGGCGTCTTGGCGGGCGTCTTGACGAGCTTTGTCATCTCAGGCCACCGCCGCCACAGGCATGGCATCGCCAGGGCCGAACAGCTCGCGGACCTCGGCGGCCGGCTTCGGCCTGCTGAACAGATAGCCCTGCATTTCCGTGCAGCCGAGCGTGCGCAGCATCTCGCGCTGCGCTTCGGTCTCGACGCCTTCGGCAACCGTGGTCATGTTGCTGGCGGAAGCGATGTTCACCACCGCCTGCACGATCACGGGCGCGCCGTCGGAATCGGCGATGTCGGCGACGAAGCAGCGGTCGATCTTGATCTTGTCGAACGGGAAGCGCTTCAGATAGCTCAGCGAGGAATAGCCGGTGCCGAAATCGTCGAGCGCGATGCGCACGCCGATCGAGCGGAGCTGGTGCAGGATGGAGAGCGCCGCCTCGTCGTCGCGGATCAGCACGGCTTCGGTGATCTCGAGCTCGAGCCGCCGCGGCTCCAACCCGGAGGCGGCAAGCGCGCCGGCAATCCGCAGCGCCAGCGTGTCGCATTTGAGCTGCACCGGCGAGACGTTGACGGCGAGACGGACATGGGCCGGCCAGGTCGCGGCCTCGTTGCAGGCCGTGCGCAGCACCCAGTCGCCGAGCTCGTTGATCAGGCCGGTATCCTCGGCGATTGGAATGAACTCGGCCGGCGATACCATGCCGCGTTCGGGATGGCGCCAGCGCAGCAGCGCCTCGCAGCCGGAGACCACGCCCGAGTGCAAATTGACCAGCGGCTGGTAGTGGATCTCGAAGCCGCCATTGACCAGCGCCTGGCGCAGATCCTGCTCCAGCGAGAGGCGGGCCTTGGCGCTCGCATCCATTTCCGGCACGAAGAAGCGGTAGGTGCGCCGCCCTTCCGCCTTTGCGCCGTACATTGCAAGGTCGGCATTCTTGATGAGCTGGTCGAGATCGGCGCCGTCCTGTGGCGCCATCGCGATGCCGATGCTGGCGTCGGTGGACAGCTGGTGGCCGAGGCAGTGATAGGGGCGGCGGATCGCTTCGTGGATCTGCGTCACGAAGGCGAGCACGTCGGTGGACGATTCGATTCCGGTCTGGATCACGGCAAACTCGTCGCCGCCAAGCCGCGCGATCAGGTCGCCCGGCTTGAGGCAGGCGCGAATGCGGCCTGCGATCGCCTTCAGCAGCTCGTCGCCGACATGGTGGCCGAGCGAGTCGTTGATGCCCTTGAATTCGTCGACGTCGATATAGAGCAGCGCGAACTGGGCGCCGCCGGCGACCTTCTCCAGCTCGCGCTCGATCTGCTCGCGGAACAGGGCGCGGTTGGGCAGGTCGGTCAGCGTGTCGTAATGCGCCATATGCGCGATCTTTTCGGCGGTCTTGCGCTGCTCGGTGACGTCCTCGATGACGTTGATGATGTAGCGGGGATCACCGGCCTTGTCGCAGATGCCGATCCGCTTCGAGATGGTGTGGCGCTGGTCGTCAGTCGGGGTCTTCCAGCTCTGCTCTTTCTGCAGCAGCCGTTCCGGCGATTGCAGCACGCTGTCGTCGTCGCGCGTGACGACGTCGGCGTCCGCTTCGGGCAGGATATCGGCCGCCGTCTTGCCGACGATCGTCTTGCCGCCATCCCCGAAGAGCTCTTCGGCAATGCGGTTGACCAGCAAATAGCGCCGCGTGTGGACGTCCTTCACCGTGATCTGCGAGGGGATGTGGTCGATGATCTCGCGGAGGAACGTGTAGTTGCGGTCGCGCTCCTGTTCCAGACTGCGGCGCTCGGTGATCTCCTCGATCGTGGCGACCCATCCGCCCTGTGCGAGCGGGGTGTTGATGACCTGGAAGGCGCGCCCATTGGGCAGCTGATGCGTCATTGTCGCGACGTTGCCCTTGGCGACGCCCCGCATGACTTCAGCGCAAAACTCCTCGACATTGCCGCTGAACGCGTTGCGTTCCTTGCGATGGTACATCGCCTCGCGGATATGGCAGCCGGGCTTGATGACGTCGTGAGAGAGGCCGAACATGTCGGCATAGCGGCGATTGCAGGTGACGATGAATCCGTCGGCATCGTACAGGATCAGCCCTTGCGACATGTTGTTGAGGGCGGTGTCGAGCCGAAGCCGTTCCGCCTCCAGCCGCTGCTGGGCTTCGCGGTTCTGCCTGATGATCTGGCGGATGATCATGAAAAGGATCAGCGCGATCACCGCCGCCGACAGCGTCGCGGTGATGACCATGAAGCCGGTCTGCTGCCGCCAATCGGCCAGCGCGGCCGACGTGGTGTTGGTGGCGACGATCACCAGCGGAAAATGATTCAGCGATACGGCAGAGCCGAGTTTCTCCTCGCCATCAACCGGGCTCTTGACGCGAAGCGTGTGCTGACCGCCGAAGGTCAAGACCTTCTGCATCAGCGGTGCGTTCCTGTAATTTCTGCCGATCATCGATTCGACGTTCGGGTAACGCGCCAGCATCACGCCTTCGCGGTCGAACAACGAGATGGCGGCCCCCTCTGCCAGCGCGACGGAGGCGAAGTAGCGTTGATAGCTGTCAGGATCGATTCGCCGGACCATCGCGCCGACGAAGGTGCCGTCCGGCAGGCTCAGCCGGCGCGCCACGACCGTGGTCCATTTGCCGATCAGGAAGCTGCGCACGGATTCCAGCAGCACCGGCTCCGACATCGGATTGGTCTTGAAGGTCTGGAAATAGGCCCGCGAGGAAATGTTGATCTTGGGCAGCGGCTGGGCGCGTGACCAGGAGATGATCTCGCCGTCGGCGTCGTAGATCGCGATGTCGCCGAGATAGGAGACGGCACCGATCCTGCTCCGCAGCATCCGGTTGGCTTCGGGCCCCGACATACGCTCGCGGAACATCTGCGGCGAAGTGATTTCGGGCAGATGCATCTGGCCGATCAAATCGGCCGCGACGACGTCGGAATCTTCAAACTGCTGATCGAAGTGCCGCGCGATCAGCTGCACCGTGTTTTCCAGCTCGCGCGCGCGGTTGGCCAGCGTGCGCTCGCGAAACTCGCCGACGGCCATCGCGGTCACGCCGAAGATGCCGGCGACCAGCAACATGCCCGACAGGGTCAGCCACAGGACGGGGCCGCGCCGCATGGCGGCGTCCCAGCCGCCATTCGCGGCCCGGAACGTTGCAGCTGCCATCCCTGTAAAAAACTGGCGCATCCCACTCCCCTGGAGGATGAGAAATACTACCGACAGATGGCGCAATGCTTAGGAAAGCCGGTTACCCATGGCTTAAACCGTTTGCGGACTTCTACTGATATCCAGCAAAGCAGGAACCGGCGTTGCGTCGCGGTTGCGCAGCGCCCGCGAGGCACGCTGCGCCGCATCGTTACCAGAAGCCTAATGCGAGGCGCCCGCACTCTTGTCGCCACCGCCGTGACGCAGCCGTCCGGCCACGCCGGTCGGGAAGAATACACGCTGGCAATGAAGAGTAGCCCGAGCCAGAGCAGCCAGCGGTCGGGATGAAGCAGCCCCGGCAGCAACGGCAGGCCGCTTCGCTCGCGGCCTTGGAGGCGACGCCCATGAGGGATTGCAGATAGTTCTGGGCGAGGATGAAGATCGTGGCGCCGATGATCGCGCCGTAGATCGTGCCCATGCCGCCGATCACCACCATCAGGAGAATGTCAACCATGATGGAGAAACTGAGCGAGGTGTCCGGGCCGGCATAGGCACAAGCCTTCAGCCTTCGCCAATCTGCTCCCTGGGGTGATGGGTCCTGGCTTTCGCCGGGACGATGGCGATGATTTACGCCGTCGCTCCCTACCGCCGATACGCGCTCGCCCGCGAATAGCCCTGGCGGTTTTGCTGCGTCGGGCGGGCGGACACGCTGGCGCGGGATTCGCTGGAGGCGGGGCTGGCGAGCTTCAGCTCCTCCAGGAAGATGGGTCGCGCGAAATAATAGCCCTGAGCGTAGCGGATCTTGGTCGCGGCCTGGAGATAGGCCAGCTCCTCATAGGATTCGATGCCTTCGGCGATCACCGTCATGCCGAGCGCTTCGCTCAAGGATTCGATCGCCCGCAAAATGCCCTGGTTGCGCGGCCGCTTATGGATGTCGCTGATGAAGGAGCGGTCGATCTTGATCTCGTCGGCGGTGATGTCGGCCAGCGCCGACAGCGACGAATAGCCGGTGCCGAAATCGTCGATGGAGATGCCGACGCCGAGCTTGCGGAACATCGGCAGGATCTCGGCCTGGAAGTGGTTCTTGGCGACGAAGGCGTCTTCCGTCACCTCGATCATGAAGCGCCGGGGAAAGCCGGTGTCATCGAGGGCCTGGGCGAAATTGCGCATGAATTCGGGGTTGCCGGCCTGCTTGGCGGCCACATTGATGCTGATGGTCGCATCCCCGCCGAAGGTCTCGTTGATCAGGTCGATCGACTTGACGATCTCGGCGAGCACGAGATGGGTGAGCTCGTCGATCAGACCGAGCTCGCCCGCCAGATTGATGAACGAGCCCGGCGCCTGGATGACACCCTCGTCGTCGCGCAGGCGCACCAGGGCTTCGATGCCCTTCACCTCTTGCGTGCGGATGTCGACCTTGGACTGGAAGGCGCAGCAGAAGCGCTTCTCGAGGATCGCAAGCCGCAGCGACTGCTCGATCTTCATCCGCGCCAGCGCCTCGCGCTCCATGCCGGTATCGAAGAAGGCGCAGGATCCCTTGCCGTTGTTCTTGATGCGGTACATCGCGATGTCGGCATTCTGGCGCAACGTCTCGAAGCTGCTTCCGTGGTCGGGATACAGGCTGATGCCGACCGACGTTGAGGCGAACACTTCCGAATTGTCGATGAAGAAGGGCGCCGTCAGCCGCTCCAATGTCGCTGTCATGAATTCGGCGACTTCCTCCTGGCTCTGGATCGGAGAGAGCAGCAGCAGGAATTCGTCGCCGGAGATGCGCGACAGCATGTCGGACTCGCGCAGGTCTCGTCCGAGCCGTTTCGAAAGCTCGACCAGCAGTGCATCACCGACGGCGTGGCCATAATAGTCGTTGATGTGCTTGAAATTGTCGACGTCGAGAAAAGCCAATGCGAAGCGCTCGCCGCTGCGATCGCGGGCGAGCAGGCTGTTGGCGCGATGCTCGATCACGCGCCGCGAGGGCAGGCCGGTCAGCTCGTCGAAATAGGCCGAGCGAAACAGCTGGTCCTCGAAATTCTTCTGCTCGGTGATGTCGGCGGACGCCGAGATCAGGAGCTCGCGGCCGGCGAGCTGCACCGGTCGATGGGTCGTCAGCAACACCTGGCGTGCGGGACCGTCGTGATGCGCTTCTTCCGAGACGACAGCCTGTCCGGCCCTGAGCGCACGCTCGCAGGCCTCGCGGCGCTGCGCCAGATCCGGCGACGGACGGCTGCCGTCCATGCCGAGCTGGGAGGCGGCGACATCGTTAACCAGCAGAAGCTTGCCTTGCGCGTCCTGCACGGTGAGACCGGCAGGCAGCATTCTAACGATTTCCTTGAGAAATCCGAGTTCGGCTTCACTCGCGCCGTTATATGCGTTGTCGTTCATAGAAATCATGAATCTTCTTGTTCAGCGCGCCTTCGCAATGGGCGCGATCATGCGCGGTTCCCTCTTAGGTTTGGTTAAGGGGTCCGCAGAAATACGGGGGTGTTCTGGGAGAAACCTGTGGCATTGCGAGGCGCGCCGTCGATCGTCATTAACAGAAGGTCAACGCCGCTTGCGAAAGCGCAAGCGAAGCGCGCGGTTCGCTTTCGTTTGCAACGATGGAAATCGCGCGCCACGCCGTTCTCCTCGAGGTGAGGCCACGCATTTGAGGGCGTGTTCCCCGCGGCACATCCTTCGAGACGCCCGCCTCCGGCGGGCCCTCAGGATGAGGGCTGAGTGTGTGGCAGCTTTAGCGCGTACGGATGCCCGTTTAGCCTCATCCTGAGGAGACCGCGAAGCGATCGTCTCGAAGGATGAGGCGTGCACGCAGGTCGTTCAAGATTCCCACCAAACGTGTTGCTTTCACAGTCGGCTACTCGCTCTTGGGAATGCGGCACTGCATGGTGCAATGCAGCCCGGTCTTCAGATACGAGATCTCGGTCTTGCCGTCGAAGGCTGATAGCGCCGACTTCAAGAGCTTGGTCCCGAAGCCGGGCGAGGAGATTTCGCCAATAGTCGGCCCCTCGGTCTCGTCCCAGGTGATGTTCAGGCGATCGTCGGTGATCGTCCATGACACCTGCAACAATCCGCGCGGCGAGGAGAACGCGCCGTATTTGCCGGCATTGGTGGCGAGCTCGTGGAACATCAATGACAGTGTCACCGCGAGCTTGGGCGGCAGGAACAGCCGGTCGCCGTTGAGGCTGAAGCGGACATGGCCGTATGGGCCGAGCTCGGAGATCAGCAGATCCCGGATGTCGCACCCGCCCTTGTCGATCCGCGAGATCAGATCGTCGGTTGCGGCCAGCGAGCGCAGCCGCGGGTCGATCCGGGCCCACACCTCCGGCTGGTCGTGCAGCACCTGATGCAGCACGGCGTGCACCGTCGACAGCTTGTTCTTCAGCCGGTGCTGCAGTTCATCGACCAGCAGCTTGCGATACTTCTCCTCTTCGATCAGCCGTCTGGAGATTCGGCGCTGCTCCGCCAGCATCGTCCGATAATGCTCGACGCCCCAAATGGTCAGCGCGCAGACGCCCCAATAGAGCGTGAGCAGCACGAAGCGCGAACGATCGGCAAACGCATCGCCGAAATTCAGGACGACGCCGAGCACGCCGCCGACCAGCGCGGTCACGATGCCGACGCGAAATCCTCCGAAGGCGGCTGCAAAGAACACGGCGGGGAAGTACGGCGTGAAGTAGACGTCGGGGCGCACCTGCGCGAGCCCCCAGCGCGCCAGGGTCGACAGCAGCAGGCAGACCAGCGCGAACGCAAGGCTCAGGCCGAGCGATGGCGTCGCCACGCCCTGCCAGCCCTTGCGGAGCTCGTCGATCAACTTCCCCATGCGCAGCCCGGTTGCGAGTGACGTCCGGAAAACGACAGACGGGTCATGATGTTACGCATCCCGCATGCGCAAGCAAAGCCTCGTCGCGATCAGGCGAGACGATTGGACGTGGCGGCGACGATTGTCGCGGAAACGTCATCGACCGGTGTCTGCCATTTGGCGTCAAATCATTCAGCGGGATTGGATTATCGGACTGCGGAAGTCTTCGTTGCCGAAGGTGCCAAAATTGTGATCTCAGGCCGGCGACTACCGGAAGGCGAGGCGGCTCCGGAAGAGGTGCCGTAGGGTGGGCAAAGGCGCGCTCTTCGCGCCGTGCCCACCAGCCGTCTCCATGTGAAGAACGTGGGCACGGCGCTGCGCGCCTTTGCCCACCCTACGAAGCTGAAAGTGCCGCAGTTTCTGATCCCGGCTCGCGCTTCGCGCGTCCGGGACACGAGAAATCACAACGCCTTCAGCCGCACGTTCAACCCATCCCGCGGCTTGGGGATCGGCCACATCTGCCATTGCGGCTTGTAGCCGGGCTCCAGCGACACCTCGATGTTCTGCAGGAAGTGACGCGCAAAGCACTTCGCCTGCATGTAGGCGAAGTGCAGGCCGAGGCACATATGCGCGCCGCCGCCGAACGGAATCCAGGCGAAGCGATGGCGATTGCGCTGGGCGTCCTCGGTAAAGCGCAAGGGATCGAAGCGATCTGGCTCCGGCCAGATATCCTTCATGTGATGCGTGTAGAGCGGATTGACGCCGACCGCGGTGCCGGCGGGAATCGCATAGCCCTTGAAGCTGAAATCGCGCATCGCACGCCGCGGCATCGAGGGCACCGGCGGCTTGATCCGCAGTGCTTCCTTGAAGGCCATTTCCGTCAGCGGCATCTTTTCGAGATCGTCGAAGCTGCTGGGCGCGTCCGGCGCGAGGCCGAGCGCGAGAACCTCGGCGCGCAGCCGGCTCTGCCAGTCGGGATTGGCGGCGAGCTCGCCGATGAAGGACGTCAGCGACGAGGTCAGCGTGTCGTGCGCGGCCATCATCAGGAAGCTCATATGGTCGATGATGTCCTGGTCGGACAAGAGCGCACCATCCTCATGGGTGGCGCGGCAGAGATGCGAGAACAGATCATCGCCGCCGTGATTGCCGCGGCGCAGTGGAATCTGCTCGCGGAAATAGGCGATGATGCGTTTGCGTCCCCTCACGCCTGCCGCCATCTGCGTGCCGGGCAGGGGGCGGCGGATCGGGGCGACCGCAGCCGCCACCATGTCGACGAAGGCGCGGTTGATCTCGTCGACCTCGGGCCCGATGTCGGCACCGAGAAAGGACGTCGCGGCGAGATCCAGCGTGAGCTGCTTCATCGCCGGATAAAGCTGCATCTCTCCGGGCTTGGCCTTCCATTGTGCGACGCGCGCGGAGATTCCGCGATCGAGGTCGCTGAGATAGGACTTCATCGGCCCGGACTTGAACGCGACCGACAGCGCCTTGCGATGCAGCCTGTGCTCGTCGAAGTCGAGCAGCATCAGGCCGCGCGGAAACAACAGCCCGAGCACGTTGTTCCAGCCATGGGTCGACGAGAACAGCTTTTGCTGGTCGAACAGGACGAGCTCGTTGGCCTCCGGGCCGAGCAGCACGATGTTGGTCTCGCCGAAAATATGGGTGCGGTAGACCGGACCATATTTGGCGCCGTTTCGCTCGATATGCCCCTTGGGATCGGCGAGCACCTGAAACGTCTTGCCGATGATCGGCCAGCCTTCGTCGCCGGGGATATGCGTCAGCTCGTTGCGTTTGGGCGCAGTGTACTGAAGCGCTGACGAGGCCACATTCTGCATCGACATGACGATTGCTCCGGATGGCTGACCCCGACGATATAGCACAATCCTGATAACGATGGTGCGGCGGTGTCGCCACACATGCCATCGTCGTCCCGGCCTACCGCTTCGCCGCTTCCTTCTGCAGATCCGGCGCGTTGACGGCGGGAATGGCGACGCGGCCGGGGCCGGTCACCTTCAGCGCCTCGGCGGCCTTCTCGTTCTGCATGATCTTGGCCATCACGGCCTGGCCGGCCCGCTCGAAGATCGCGCGGTTCTCGATCACGAATTTTTGCGACTTGCGAAGTCCGTCGATGTAGCCGTTGATCTCAGGGACCACGTAGCGCGCCACCATATCCCAGCTTCGGCGCGTGGCTTCCGGATTGGCCCAGTCGTGCACGAATCCGATGATGGCGCCGACGCCGCCTGAGACTTCCATCACGTTCTTGATGGTTTTGACGAGATCGTCGGGCGTGCCGATGGTGGAGGCAGCGCCCTCGACGAAAGCAGTCTTGTCCACGGCCTCGTCGGGCGATGAGAACGCGGTGAGGCCCGGCCGTTGCAGCGTGCCGACATTATACTCGTTGTGCCAGCGCATCAGCCCGGCGCCGGCTTCTTTCCGTGCCTGCTCGCGGCTCTCGGCGATGTGGAAGGTCAACAGTACGCGCCAGTCGGCGCGATTGACCGTGGTGCCGTGCTTCTTGGCGGCATCCTCGGCGAACTGCCATTGCTGTTGCAACGACATCAGTCCCTGCGTCGTCATCGAGCCGAGCGAGATGATGCCGATGCCGTATTTGCCGGCCAGCGTCATGCCCGACGGCGAGATTTGCGAAGCCACGACGAACGGCATCTCCTCCTGCAACGGCAGGAGCTGGAGCGCGGCATCGTTCATGGTGAACCAGTCGCTCTTGGCCGTGACACGCTCGCCGTTGAAGAGACGGCGGATCACCTCGATCGCCTCGTCCTGGCGATCGCGCTGCGTCATCGGGTCGATGCCGAGCGTATGTGCGTCGGACGCCAGCGCGCCGGGACCGGAGCCGAAGATGGCGCGGCCGCCGGTCATGTGGTCGAGCTGCACCATGCGCTGGGCGACGTTGAAGGGGTGGTGATAGGGCAGCGAGATCACGCCGGTCCCGAGCTTGATCCGCTTGGTGCGCTCGCCGGCGGCAGCCAGGAACATCTCGGGCGAAGCGATCATCTCCCAGCCGGAGGAATGGTGCTCGCCGCACCAGAACTCGTCATAACCGAGCGCATCCAGTTGCTCGACCAGATCGAGATCGCGCCGGAACTGGAGCATCGGGTGCTCCCCGATCGGGTGATGCGGGGCAAGAAAGGCCCCAAACTTCAGGCGCGCCATGGCGTTCTCTCCAGTTGATTTTTTGCTTGTTGGGTAGGCGCAAGGCTACGTGCCCAATGCCACGAACGCAATCGCGCGATGTCCCGCGCGACGGAATGCAGGCATGCGCGGCCGCTGCCTCTTCTCCCTCTCCCCCGGAATTCAAACCGCGTTTGAATTCCGACCGCTCTCCCCCATGAGGCGAGGTGAAGCCCGCGAAACTTACCTACGAGGTAATCGCGACGACCTGCGTGGTCTGAAATCATCGGAGGTCCGAAATCCCGGAATGCCGACCGATGCATCAAATCGTCACAAAGCCCGTCGATTCGACCCGCCGCTGGTGGGTGCTGGCGATCGTCGTCGCCGCGCAGTTCATGTTCGGCGTCGATGCCTTCATCGTGAACGTCGCCATTCCCACCATCGCGGTCGACCTGCACGCGACGCCGGCACAGATCGAATCCGTCATCGCGATCTATCTGATCGCCTACGCGACGCTGGTCGTCACCGGCGGACGGCTCGGCGATATCTACGGCACCAAAAACGTGTTTCTCGCCGGCGTGGTCGGCTTCACCGTGACGTCGCTGTGGTGCGGCCTTGCTCATTCAGGCGTGGAGCTGATTATCGCCCGGCTGGCGCAGGGCGCCACCGCGGCGATGATGGTGCCGCAGGTGCTGGCGACGCTGCATCTGCTCTTCACCGATGGCCAGCGCAGCCGCGCCTTCGGCATCTATGGCATCGTGCTCGGGCTCGCGGGCGCTGCCGGCTTCCTGCTCGGCGGACTACTGGTCACGATCGACCTTGCCCACACCGGCTGGCGTTCGGTGTTCTTCGTCAACGTGCCCTGTGGTCTCGTGATCGCGGTTGCGGCGTGGCAAATCATGCCGAGCGTGCCGCGCCGGCCGGGCACAAGGCTCGACATCGCCGGCAGCGTGGTGCTGTTCGCAGGCCTGCTGTGCCTGATCGGCCCGCTGCTGTTCGGTCACGATGTCGCCTGGGCGCCATGGCTCTGGGCGGTGATGGCAGGCGGCGGCGTGATCCTGTTCGCATTCGTGAAGCTCGAGCACGCCGTCGCGCGTGCGGGCATGCCGCTGATCGATCTGACGCTGCTGGCGGATACGGCGTTCCTGCGCGGGCTCGGCGCCGCCTTGTTTTTCTTCGCCGCCAATCTCTCGTTCTATCTGATGATGACGTTGTTCATGCAGCGCGGCCTGAAAATCCCGCCGCTCGCGGCCGGCCTTGCCTTCATTCCGCTGGCGCTCGCCTTCGTCGTGGCCTCGCGCCACAGCGCCGCGCGGGCGAAACATCGCGGCACCAAGGTGCTGCTCGAAGGCTGCGCGTTGCAGGTCGCGGGCCTCGCCGCGCTCGCGCTTGTCGCAAGCTTCATCGATGCGCCAACGCCGATGGAACTCGCCCTCGTCATGCTGATCTTCGGCTACGGCCAGGGCATGGTGATGGCGCCGCTGTCGGGTGCCGTGCTCTCGACCGTCAAGCCCGTCGCCGCAGGCTCGGCGTCCGGCATGTACGGCACCATTGCGCAGATCGGAAATGCGGCCGGAGTGGCCGCGATCGGCGCGGTGTTCTTCGCAATCGAATCGTTGCAATCAGTGCGCGCAGGATTTCTCGTCTCGCTCGCGCTGTTTGTGACATTAATCATGATGTCAGCCGCATTCCTGACGTGGATGCGCCGCGCGTCTGCACGAAGTTGAGGCATTGCGGTTAATATTTGCGGATTTCCGCGGGATTTTGCGGGATTCCGCGGGATCGGCAGCCCACGGCCTTTTCATTTTGCACTGCAGCAACTATCTGGTCGGGTAAACGTTGAAAGCCGCCCCACCAGGAACTTGCCGTGTCGCTAGCCAGAAATGTCGATCTGTTGAGACGTCTTCCAAGGATGGACGGTCTGCGTCTGCCCGACTTCGGCGCAAGCGCTGACGCGTCCAGCCCGCTGCAGGAGATCACCGGCTTCGGCGACAATCCCGGCGCCTTGCGCATGTTCGCATTCGTGCCGGCGCAATTGCAGAAGCCTCGCGCGCTCGTCGTTGTGCTGCATGGCTGCGGCCAGACGGCAGCTGCTTACGATCTCGGCGCCGGCTGGTCGACGCTCGCGCGACACTACGGCTTTGCGCTCGTCATGCCCGAGCAGCAGCGCATCAACAACGGCAACACCTGCTTCAACTGGTTCAATCCTGATGACACCGCGCGCGACAGCGGCGAGGCGCGTTCGATCCGCGAGATGATCGCGCATATGGCGCAGACGCATCGCATCGATCCCGCGCGCATCTTCATCACGGGCCTTTCCGCCGGCGGCGGCATGACCTCGGTGATGCTCGCGACCTACCCTGAAGTGTTCGCGGCCGGCGCGATCATCGCAGGACTGCCTTACGGGATCGCGTCGAACCTGCGCGAAGCGCTCGACGGCATGTTCCATTCGCCCGAACGACCCGAGCGCGAGCTCGGCGATTTCGTGCGACGGGCGACCAACCATCGCGGGCCCTGGCCGAAAGTGTCGGTGTGGCACGGCAGCGCCGACCGCACCGTCAATCCCGGCAATGCCAACGAGATTGTCAAGCAGTGGCTCGATCTGCACGATTTGCCGGTGACGCCGATGGCCGAGACCGTCATCGACGGTTATCCGCGGCAGGCCTGGTGGAACAGCGACGGCGAGACGCTGGTCGAATCCTACGCCATCACGGGCATGGCGCACGGCACGCCGCTCGGGCTCGCCGACAACGATCAGCGCTACGGCACCGAAGGCGCGTTCCTGATCGAGGCCGGCATCTCCTCGTCCTATCACATCGCAAAATTCTTCGGCCTCACCGGCTGGATTCAGGAGGCGAAGAAGGCCGAAGCAAAGCCCGCCGCTCCGGCAAAGGCCGCCCCCGTGCGCTCGCCGGCGCCGCATCTTGCCCGCACGATTCGGGTGAAGGTCGCCGAGGAGAAGGCCGCGCCGAAGCGCGAGCAGGGCCGCGGCTTCGATCTCGGTCAGATCATCACACGGGCGCTGACCGCCGCAGGCTTGATGAAGTAGCGCGGCGCGCTCACATCTCGCCGGTGATGAACGGATTGGTCATCCGCTCTTGGCCGATGCTCGAGCCGGCGCCGTGGCCGCAGATGAAGCCGACGTCGTCGCCGAGCGGCAGCAGCTTTGTCATGATCGAGTTGATCAGCGTGGCGTGACTGCCGCCGGGAAGGTCGGTGCGTCCGACCGAGCCTGCGAACAAGACGTCGCCGACATGGGCAAAGCGCAGATCGTTGTTGAAGAACACCACGCTGCCGGGCGAATGGCCGGGGCAGTGCAGGATGTCGAAGCTCAAGCCCCCGATCGACACGGTGTCGCCTTCGTCGAGCCAGCGGTCCGGCGCGAAATTGCGCACATCAGTCATGCCGAAGCGCGCGCCGCTCTCGACCACGTTGTCGAGCAGAAACTTGTCCGCGACATGCGGGCCCTCGATCGGCACTTTCAGCGCATCGCGCAGATCCGCCGCGCCACCGACATGGTCGATATGGCCGTGGGTCAGCCAGATCTTCTCCACGGTGACGCCAGTTTGCTTGATCGCGTCGAGGATTTTCGGCACGTCCCCACCGGGATCGATCACCACCGCTTTCTTGGATGGCTCGTCCCAGATGATGGTGCAGTTCTGCTCGAACAGCGTCACGGGGACGATGATCGCGCCAGCCTTCGGCGCTTCAGGTTTGGCTTGTTGGGTGTCGGTTTGCTCGGTCATGGCGCCACAATGCCGATTTTTACTGCGCCGCCAAGCAAAATAGTCGTGGTGGACCTGCGGAACAGGCGCGCCCGCCGTCATACGGCCGTCCCAATTCGCGCTGCTGTTTGAACCGGGGCGTTGCTTCCGCGTTCTCTCGCGCGAGACACAGATTTGGGTGGGATTTCCGATGGCTCAGGGCAGCGAGAACTGGTGGCGCGATGGCATCTTCTATCAGATCTATCCGCGCTCCTTTCAGGACTCTGACGGTGACGGCGTCGGCGATCTCGCCGGCATCGTGCGGCGCCTGCCTTATGTGAAATCGCTCGGCGTCGACGCGATCTGGCTGTCGCCGATCTTCCCCTCGCCGATGGCCGATTTCGGCTACGACATCTCCGACTATACCGGCATCGATCCCCTGTTCGGCACCATGGCGGATTTCGATGCGCTGCTCGCCGCCGCACATGACAACGGATTGAAGCTGATCCTCGACCTCGTCCCGAACCACACCTCCGACCAGCATCCCTGGTTCATCGAGAGCCGCGCTTCGCGCGACAATCCCAGGCGCGACTGGTACATCTGGCGCGACCCGGCGCCCGACGGTGGTGTCCCGAACAACTGGCTGTCCGAATTTGGCGGCAGCGCGTGGGCCTTCGACGAGACCACGGGCCAGTACTACTACCACGCCTTTCTCGCCCAGCAGCCGGACCTCAACTGGCGCAATCCAGAAGTGCGCGCCGCGATCTACGACGTGATGCGGTTCTGGCTGGAGAAGGGCGTCGACGGCTTTCGCGTCGACGTGATCTGGCACTTGATCAAGGATTCTGAATTCCGCGACAACCCGCCGAACCCGCGCTATGTCGAGGGCCGGCCGCCGAACGAAAAGATCCTCACGCAATATTCCACCGACCAGCCTGAGGTCTTCGACGTAATTGCGCAGATGCGGCGCGTCACGGATGCTTATTCCGCGCGCGTCCTGATCGGCGAGGTCTATCTGCCGCTACACCGCCTGATGGCCTATTACGGCAACGATCTCGCCGGCGCGCAGATGCCGTTCAATTTCGCGCTGCTCTCGACCTTCTGGAGCGCGCGCTCGATCGAGAAGATCATCGAGGATTACGAGAAGGCGCTGCCGCGTGGCGCCTGGCCGAACTGGGTGCTCGGCAATCACGATCGTCCGCGCGTGGCGAGCCGAGTCGGGCCCGAGCAGGCCCGCATCGCCGCCATGCTGCTGCTGACCCTGCGCGGCACGCCGACGCTCTATTACGGCGACGAGATCGGCATGCATCAGCTCGCGATCGCGCCGGAGGACGTGTGCGATCCCTTCGAGAAGAACGTGCCCGGCATCGGGGTCGGCCGCGACGGCTGCCGCACGCCGATGCAGTGGGATTCCTCCGAGTTCTCCGGCTTCTCGGAGGTGAGGCCTTGGCTGCCGCTGCCGGAGGATCATATTCATGAGAACGTCGTCAATCTCGATGCGGATTCGCGCTCGATCCTCAGCCTCTACAAGCGCCTGATTGCGTTGCGCAAAAGCTCGCCTGCGCTGGTCGCCGGCGACTATCATCCGATCGCAGCGCAGGGCGATCTCCTGATCTATCGCCGCGAGGCCGAGGGCAAGGCGCTCATCGTCGTGCTCAATCTCGGCCCCGAGCCGATTGCAGTGACGACGAGCGCGATCCGCTTTGGCAGCGAGATCTTGATCTCGACGTTCCTCGATCGCGAGGGCGAGCAGCTGGAGGGTGTGCTGGATCTGCGCGGGAACGAGGGCGTGGTGGTGGTGCCGCCGGGCTGAATGGAAGGGTTAGCGCTAGCGCCAAATTCCGCCGTCGTCCTGGACAAGCGAAGCGCAGATCCAGGACCCATTACCCCAGGAGAAGTTTGGCGAGGAGTCGTGGTTGCCATCGGCGTGCGATCACGAGCTCTTGGGGCAATGGGTCCTGGCTTTCGCCAGGACGACGATGGGGCTACCCTCCGCGCCTCTTCTTCACCACCGTCCCATCCACATCACTCCGCTTCAACAGATAATCCAGCCCACCGACGCGGTACCAGCGATAGCCATAGGGCTCCAGCACGACGCGGTGCTGGCCGCGCTTGTCGGCGTGGCTGTGGTCCTCCGCCAGCAGGTTGATCAGATGCTTGCCGGCATCGCCGGGAAGTCCCGCGGAGAATGCGATCTCGCGCGGCTTCTCGTCGAGATTATGCACGAACAGCACGGAATTGTTGCGCCAGTCGTAGCGGATGATGAACACGGCGGGATCGCGGGTCGGGATCACAGCAAAGTTGCCCCAGCCGATCTCGGGTACTTCCTTGCGCATGCGGACGATGCGTTCGGTCCAGTTCAACATCGAATTCGGATCGCGCCGCTGCTTGGCGACGTTGACGTGGGGATAGCCGTAAGGGCCCTCGTCGATCACGGGGTTCGCCGGCCTGTCGTTCTTGGTGAAGCCGCCATGCGGCTCGGTCGACCATTGCATCGGCGTGCGCGCACAATTGCGTTCGGGCAGCGAGAGATCGTCGCCCATCGCGATCTCGTCGCCGTAACGGATCACCGGCGTTCCCGGCAGCGTGCACATCAGGCTGTAGGCGAGCTCGATCCGTCTCCGGTCGCCGCCCAGCATCGGCGCAAGCCGGCGCCTGATTCCGCGGTCGTAGAGCTGCATGTCCTTGTCGGGCCCGAACGCGTTGAAAACCGTGTCGCGCTGCGCCTTGGTCAGCCGCCCGAGGTCCAGCTCGTCATGATTGCGCAGGAACAGGCCCCATTGCGCCGAGGCCGGCCGCGGCTTGGTCGCCTTGAGTGCCTTCGCCAGCGGGCGCGAGTCGCTCGACGCCAGCGCATAGAACAGATGCTGGTTGACCTGGAAATTGAACATCATGTGCATGCGGTCGGCATCCCGGCCGAAATACTCCATGTCGGTATCGGGCAGCACATTGGCTTCGGCGAGGATGATGGCGTCGCCCTCGCGCCATTGCAGGAATTCGCGGAAGGTGCGCAGCATGTCGTATTGCTCGATCGGCTTCTTCACCTTGGCGCCCTTGGTGGAGATCACGAAGGGCACGGCGTCCATGCGAAAGCCTGACACCCCGAGCTGGATCCAGAAGCCCATGATCTTCAGGATCTCCGCCTGCACGTGCGGGTTCGACGTGTTGAGGTCGGGCTGGAAATCGTAGAAGCGATGGAAGTAATACGCACCGGCTTCCTTGTCGCGCGTCCAGGTCGATTTCTGCACGCCGGGAAATACCATGCCCTTGTTGGCGCCCGCTGGCTTCTTGTCCGACCAGACGTACCAGTCGCGATAGGGTGAGTTCTTGTCGCGCCGTGCCTCCTTGAACCAGTGATGCTGGTCGGAGGTGTGGTTGACGACGAGGTCGATGATGACGCGGATGCCGCGCTGCTTGCAGCCATGGGTGAATTCGACGAAATCGCCGAGGGTGCCGTAGCGGGAATCGACGCTGTAATAATCGGCGACGTCGTAGCCGTCGTCGCGGCCCGGCGAGGTCTGGAACGGCATCAGCCAGATCGTGGTGATGCCGAGCCCGTGCAGATAATCGAGCCGGCGGAGCAGCCCCTTGAAGTCGCCAATGCCATCGCCATTCGCATCCATATAGGTGCCGACGGACAGGCAATAGATGATGGCGTTCTTGTACCAGAGATCGTCGATCATGCGCGCAAGCCTCGGTGTTCCGCCGAGGGGTGCGGCGGCTGCGTGATAAGTGATTTGCGCAGACCTGGTTCCGCAATTCCCGCCGTCGTCCTGGACAAGCGAAGCGCAGATCCAGGACCCCCGCGCGAGCGCTCGCGCCCGTCGCGATGACCCCAGGAAGGAGTTTGGCGACGGGTCGTGGTCGGCTGTTCCGCGTGCCAACAAGCTCTTGGGGTGATGGGTTCTGGCTTTCGCCAGGACGACAGCGGAGTTGGAATCGGCTATCCTCGCCTCCATGGACAACCCCGCCCGCAACATCGCCCTCGTGCCTCCGCCTGACCGTCGTCAATCCGAGACGGCGCTCGCGATCGCGCGCGGCACGGCGCGGCTGTTACGCTCGCTCGGCTTCTCCTGCATCAGCGAATTGCCGCTGCCCTCGGGCCGGCGCGCCGATCTCGTGGCGCTGAACGAGCGCGGCGAGATCTGGATCGTCGAGATCAAGTCGTCGGTCGAGGATCTGCGCGCCGATCAGAAATGGCACGAATACCGTAGCCATTGCGACCGGCTGTTCTTCGCCTTCACGCAGGATCTGCCCTGCGAGATATTCCCCGAAGGCACCGGCCTCATCATCGCCGACGCCTACGGCGGGCACATGCATTGCGAGGCGCCCGAGCACAGAATCGCGGCGGCGACGCGCAAGCAGATGACGGTGCGGTTCGGCATGGCAGCAGCACTGCGCATCAACCGCCTGGTCGATCCGCAAGGCCACGCCGATTTTTGGGAATGACGGCGCCGCGAGCACGACTGCCGTAGGGTGGGCAAAGCGAAGGGTGCCCACCTAACCTATCGATGATCAACGGATGGAAATCGTGGGCACGTCGCTGCGCGCCTTTGCCCACCCTACGAGACGATTACCGCAGGGACCGTTACCTCGGTGCGCGCTTTGCCAGAATCCGCTGCAGCGTACGGCGGTGCATGTTGAGCCTGCGCGCGGTTTCCGAGACGTTGCGATTGCACATTTCGTAGATGCGCTGGATGTGCTCCCAGCGCACGCGGTCGGCCGACATCGGGTTCGCCGGCAGCTCGGATTTTTCGGCGCTGGTCGAGAGCAGCGCAGCCACGACGTCGTCGGCATCCGCGGGCTTCGAGAGATAATCGATCGCGCCCATCTTCACCGCAGTGACGGCGGTGGCGATGTTGCCATAGCCGGTCAGCACGATGGCGCGGGCTTCGGGGCGCTTCTTCTTCAGCGCGGAGACGACGTCGAGGCCGTTGCCGTCGCCGAGACGCAAATCAACCACGGCGAAGGCCGGGGCGGACTTGCCGATTTGCGCAAGACCATCCGAGACCGTGTCACATGACGTCACCGCAAAGCCGCGCGTCTCCATGGCGCGCGACAGGCGCTCCAGGAACGGCTTGTCGTCCTCCACAATGAGAAGCGAGCGGTCGGTCTGTTCGTTCAGTTCGGCGATGGCGTTCAAAGGTTTGTCCTCTCTCCTGCACATCTACATATGGCGTCGCAATCAGGCGGTGCCAAGGCCGCCAACGGTCGATCGGGCCTTACGTGCGACGCAAGGTCGCGGCCTATCCTATTGTTTCCTCTAAGGTCTCGATAGCCTCAAAACGCTCGCGGGGCCACGCAATCTGGACCACCGCGCCGTGTTCAGGGAAGGTCCTGTTGGTAAACGAGACCTTGGCGCCGGTGCGTTCGAGCAAGGTGCGGGCGATGAACACGCCAAGTCCGAGGCCGCCACCGGCATCCTGGGCGCGCCGCCGCGACAGATAGGGCTCGCCGATGCGGTTCATGAGATCGGGCGGAATGCCCGGGCCGTCGTCGGAGATCACGATCTCGATCGTCTCGTTGTTCCACCACGCATTCACTTCCACCGCGGAATTGGCGAAATCGACCGCGTTCTCGACGATGTTGCCGACGCCATAGAGCACCGCCGGATTGCGTGATCCGACCGGCTCGGCCGTTGCGGTCACGGCGATCCGCACCTTGATGTCGATGCCGAAATCGCGATGCGGCGCCACCACTTCCTCGATCAGCTCGGACAGTTTCATGCGATCGAACGGCGCGCCGGTGGACGAGAGCTGGGTGATCTTGGCGAGGATGTCGCGGCAACGCTGCGTCTGTTCGCGCAGGGTCTTCAGGTCGGCGGCAAACGCCGGGTCCTTCACCGTTTTCTCCAGCTCGCGCGAGATCAGGAAGATGGTCGCGAGCGGCGTGCCGAGCTCGTGCGCGGCGGCGGCAGCCAGGCCGTCGAGCTGGGTCAGATGCTGCTCGCGCGTCAGCACCAGTTCGGTCGCGGCGAGCGCGTCAGCAAGCTTGCGCGCCTCCTCGGTCACCTGAAAGGAGTAGAGGCTGGTGACGCCGATCGCTAGCACGATCGAGAGCCAGACGCCGACAAGGTAGATCGGCGGCAGCACCACCGGATCTTCTGCGTCCCATGGCAGCGGGAAATGAACAAAGAACAGGATCGAGGCGCAGGCGACCGCCAGGATGCCAAGGCCAAAGGTCAGCCGGGCGGGCAAGGCGGTTGCCGAAATCAGGACGGGCGCGAGAAACAGAAACGAGAACGGGTTCTGCAATCCGCCCGTGAAGAACAACAGCCCGGCCAGTTCCACGATATTCAGCGCCAGCAGCGCGGCCGCATGGATCGGCTCCAGCCGTCGCATCGGATTGACGGCGGTCTGCAGCACCAGATTGAGCACGGCCGACAGGCCGATAATGCTGACGCAGGGAATGATCTCGACGTCGAACTCCAGCCCCTGCGCCACGATGAAGATCGCGGCAAGCTGGCCCAACACCGCAAGCCAGCGCAGCCGCAGGATGGTGTCCAGGCGGATATGTCGTTGCGACGGGCGGAAGTCGGAAGCGGCGGTCTCGGTCATGAGAGGTCAATCTAGCGGTGCGCGTGTCCGATCACAAACACGCTGGCCCACGATTCCAACGAGTTAGAAGCCTTTGGAGTTAGAAGCCTTTGGAGTTAGAAGCCTTGCACTCCATCGCGCAATGGCGGAAGAACGCCTCTAGCATGACTGAGAACGCCAAGGCTTCAAGCTGGCCGACTGTCGCGGAAGGCATTTCGTCCGCGGCGATCGAGGTCGATCGTCTCGTCAAGGTGTACAAGCAGACCTGCGCCGTCGATGGCATCTCCTTTTCGCTGCCCCGCGGCAGCATCACCGGGCTGCTCGGCGGCAACGGCGCCGGCAAGACCACCACCATCGCGATGATCATGGGCCTGGTGCTGCCGACGTCCGGCCGCGTCCGCGTGCTCGGGCACCGCATGCCGGAACAAAGCGCCCAGGTGCTGGGGCGGATGAATTTCGAAAGCCCCTATGTCGATATGCCGATGCGGCTGACGGTGCGGCAGAACCTTACGATTTTCGGCAAGCTCTATGCAGTCCGGCACCTTGCCGACCGCATCGCAAAGCTGGCCGACGACCTCGATCTCACCGATTTCATCGACCGCGCCAACGGCAAGCTCTCGGCCGGGCAGAAGACTCGTGTTGCGCTGGCGAAGGCGCTGATCAACCAGCCCGAGCTGCTCTTGCTGGACGAGCCGACTGCCTCGCTCGACCCTGATACGGCCGACTGGGTGCGGGGCCATCTGGAGCGCTATCGAAAAGACAACAACGCCACCATCCTGCTGGCGTCGCATAACATGCTGGAGGTCGAGCGTCTGTGCGACCGCGTCATCATCATGAAGCGCGGCCGCGTCGAGGACGACGACACGCCCGACGCCATCATGGCCCGCTACAACCGCACCACGCTGGAGGAAGTGTTCCTGGACGTCGCGCGCGGTCGGGTGAACGGTGCGAAGGAGGGGGCGAGATGAGGGGGCCTCTACACGATTATTCTATCCGCACACACAACCCTCATCCTGAGGTGCGCGCCCTTCGCGCGCCTCGAAGGATGGGCCGCAAGCGTCCGCTGCCCATCCTTCGAGGCAAACCTTGCGATGCAAGGTTTGCACCTCAGGATGACGCCGGCGGGCGTGGCTGGCACCGCACCCCGGATTGCGCTTCGCTCCATCCGGGCTTCTGTAACGGGCCTTGGTTAGTCAATCCCTTTTTGCGTGATCCACTCG
>NZ_CAKZHY010000095.1 GCF_936928535.1 uncultured Bradyrhizobium sp.
GCAACCGAGGAATCCGCCAACACTCAATCAGTTCCAGCGCAGGTTTCTTGGAATCAATCGTCTAGGTGCGGACGTAATCGCCGGGAGCATCGGGCAGGCCATCGAGGTCGCCATATCCGGTCCGCGGCGGATCACAGAGCGCGCCGGATCTCGCGACGAGCCAGCGGGTCCACTCCGGCCACCACGATCCCTCGACTTGGGGCGCCAGCTTCAGCCATTCATCCGGGCCGACATAGGGCGCGTCTGCAACCTTGGTCATCACCTGATAGCTGTGCCCGGGCTCGTCGGGCGGCGCGACGACGCCAGCGTTGTGGCCGCCACTGGTCAACAGGAAGGTCAGGTCAGCATCGACCTGGTAATGGAGCTTGTGCACGGATCGCCACGGCGCCACATGATCGGTGATCGTGCCGACCGCGAACATCGGCGCATGAATGTCGGAAAGCGAGATGTTCCTGCCGTCCACGACGTAACGTCCTTCGGCGAGATCATTGTCAAGGAACAGCTTACGCAGATATTCCGAATGCATGCGATAGGGCAATCGCGTTGCATCCGCGTTCCAGGCCATCAGATCGCTCGGCGGCACCGCGTCGCCCATCAGGTAGTCGTGCAGCAGCCGCGACCAGATCAGATCGTTCGAACGCAGCAGCGCGAACGCGCCGGCCATCTGTGCCGTATCCAGATAGCCTCGCTGCGACATCATGTCTTCAAGAAAGGCGACCTGGCTCTCGTTGATGAAAAGCGTCAGCTCGCCAGCCTCGGTAAAGTCGGTCTGTGCGGCCAGAAGCGTGATGGTGCCGAGCCGATCATCGCCATCGCGTGCCATCGCAGCAGCGGCGATCGACAGCAGAGTTCCGCCAAGGCAATAGCCGAGCGCATGGACTTTCTGTCCGGGCAGGATTCGGCCAATCGCATCCAGCGCGGCCATCACCCCCTGCCTGCGATAGTCGTCAAACGCAACATCCCGATCCCTGGCGTCCGGATTGCGCCAGGAAATCGCGAACACAGTAAAGCCCTGATCGGTGAGAAATTTAACCAGCGAGTTCTGCGGCGAAAGATCGAGGATATAGTATTTCATGATCCAGGCCGGCACGATCAGGATCGGTTCGGGCCGCACTTTTGCTGTTGTCGGATAATACTGGATCAGTTCGATCAGCGCGTTGCGGTAGACGACCTTTCCGGGCGAGGCCGCAACCGTCTGGCCGACGACAAACTGGTCATTCCCGGCCGGCTTTGCGGCCAACAGCATCCGCATAAGATCGCCGTACCAGTTCTGACAGCCAAAGACAAAATTCTCTCCGCCGCTTTGAAACGCCTTCTCCAGCACTTCCGGGTTTGTTGCTGCGAAATTCGACGGTGCAAGCGTGTCCAGTATCTGACGCATCGAGAATTCGACGATGGCTTCATTCGCATGCGAGACCCCTCGCACGCCCGTCGTGGCGTCGTGCCACCAGCGCTCTCCGAGCAGAAACGCCTGCGCAAGAAGATTGAAGGCCGGCGCCTCCCATTGCGGCTCCTTGAAACGGCGGTCCCGTTTCCCCGGCCGGATCACAGACCAGGGCTCCATCCCCGCTGATGTCGCGTATGTAGCCGCTTGCAGCAACCGGCTGCTATCACGAATGACGTTCGTGGCGATCTCCAGCCGTCGCTGCGGTGCCGCCGCCAGATGGGAACTCCAGTCGAGCCACGCGAGCGTCAAGGCGATCGGCGAAATTCCGCCCGTGTACCGCGCCAGTATCGCATGGAATATGCGGTCCATCGAATAGCGCTCAGACACCGGCTCGGCGGTTTGCGTCTCGGCGAGAGGGGCGCTGTTCGTCGCATCCAAGGCGGCTTCAACAGCGGGTTCGACGAATGACGTCGGCAACACCGGCTCGCCGGTCCGAGGAAGGATCTGTACGACGCTCATGGCCAGGGATTCTCGTGCGCTTCTGCTCACGGGCAGGATATGGCTTTCTGCGCCGGAAACGTTGAGCTGCATCAATTGCCGAGGTTGATCACAACAGCTCAACCGGGACGCACCGATCTCGTCGTTTGACATGGGTCAAACCATACCGCCGGGCGCGATCTAGATTTCAAGCTGTCAAAATTTGAAAAGCCAGCGGAGCACACCATGCGCGCCCACCAGATCATGACCCGATCGGTTATCTCGGTCACGCCCGACACCAGCATCGTCGAAGCAGCCAACATCATGTTGAAGCGCCATGTCAGCGGACTTACCGTCGTCGAGGACGGCGGCAAGCTGGTCGGCGTGGTCTCGGAAGGCGACTTCATCCGGCGCAGCGAGATCGGCACTGGGCGCAAGCGCGGGCGCTGGCTGCGGTTCATCCTCGGGCCCGGCAAGTCGGCCGGCGACTTCGTCCACGAACACGGCCGCAAGGTTTCCGAGGTGATGACCGCATCGCCCATAACCATTACCGAGGATACCGCGCTCGCCGAGATCGTTGACCTGATGGAACGCAACAACGTCAAGCGCCTGCCGGTGGTTCGCGGCGACAAGGTCGTCGGAATCGTGTCGCGCGCCAACCTGCTCCAGGCCGTGGCCGGCCTCGCTCGCGAGGTGCCGGATCCGACCGCGGACGACGATCACATCCGCGGCCGCATCATCGACGCCATGGAGAAGAACGATTGGTGCCCGTTCGGGCTAAACGTCATCGTGCGCGATGGTATCGTTCACCTAAGTGGTGTCATTACCGAGGAGCGGGCACGACAGGCGGCGGTCGTCGCCGCGGAGAACGTCGAAGGCGTCAAAAAGGTGCACGACCATCTTTGCTGGGTCGACACCATGTCGGGCGTCTATCTGAACTCGCCCGAGGATGACGATCTCGCCAAAGCGAGCTGAAATAGCGAGCTCCGCGCGGAAGGCGACTCAGCGAGGAATGATCGCGGTAGCCTCGATCTCGACGCGCGCCGCCTTCTCGACCAGACGCACGACCTGAACCAGGGCCATCGCGGGATAGTGCGTGCCGAGGGCAGCACGGTAGATCTTGCCGAGCTCCTTCAGGTTTGTGAGGTATTCCTCCATATCGACCACGTACCAGGTCAGACGCACCAGATGCTCGGGCTGCGCGCCGGCCTCGGCCAGGATCTCGGCGATGTTGCTCAGGGTCTGCCGCACCTGCGCGATAAAGCCGTCCGCGAGACGCTCCTGGGCGTCCCAGCCGATCACGCCCCCCGTGACAACAATGCGCCCCTCGGCGGCCATACCGTTGGCATAGCCCTTCGGCATCGGCCAGCCGGAGGGCTGAAGCACCTTTGCCTTGGGGCTGCTGTCAGCCTCGGCGCCGCTCGGTAGCACCGCAAGCTGGGGGCCTTTCGATGTTGTCGCGGACAATGCTAGATCCTCATCTCATTCCGCCGCGACGCCTGAGGACGTCGCAGCCGCCTGCGCCAGTTGCCGCAAGGCGAAACGCTTCAATTTGCCGGTCTCGGTCTTCGGCAGTTGCGTCACAAACTCAATCGCGCGCGGATATTTGTACGGCGCGATTTCGCGTTTGACATGCTCCTGCAACTCGGCCGCGAGCTTTGCATCCGGCATCACGCCGGGTGCGGCTATGACATAGGCCTTCACGATCATCCCACGCGCCTCGTCCGGCGCGCCGACAACACCGCACTCGGCAACCGCAGGATGGGTGAGCAAGGCCGCTTCCACATCGGTACCCGCGATATTATAGCCGGATGACACGATCATGTCGTCCGAGCGGGACTGGTACCAGAAGTAACCGTCGCTATCCATTAGATAGGTGTCGCCGGTAATGTTCCAGCCGTTCTGAACGTATTTCCTCTGCCGTTCGTCGGCGAGATAACGGCAGCCGGTCGGCCCGCGCACAGCGAGCTTCCCCATTGTGCCTGGCGGCAAATCCTTGCCGTCATCATCGACGATCTTCGCCTCGTAACCCGGAACGGGCTTGCCGGTCGCGCCGGGACGAATCTCGTCCTCGGTCGCACTGATGAAGATGTGCAGCAGCTCGGTCGAGCCGATGCCGTCCATCAGCTTGATGCCCGTCGCCTTCAGCCAGGCATCGAATGTCGGCTTGGGCAGCGTCTCGCCGGCGGAGACGCACTTTCGCAGGGAGGAAATGTCGCGGCCTTGAAGCTTGCCGATCATGGCGCGGTAAGCTGTCGGTGCCGTGAAGCAGACCGTGGTCTTGTATTGCTCGATCGCCGAGAGAATGTCATCGGGCGTCGTCTTCTCCAGCACGACGAAGGAAGCACCGATGTGCATCGGAAACAGCACGCCGCCGAAGCCGAAAGTAAAGGCCAGCGGCGCCGATCCAATGAAACGGTCCTTTTGCTCGGCTCGCAGGATGTTGCGTGCGTAACCATCGCACACCGCCAGCATGTCCCGGTGGAAATGCATCGTGCCCTTGGGATCCCCGGTCGTGCCCGACGTAAAGGCGATCAGACAGATATCGTCGGCGGCGGTATCGACGGCCGTAAACTCGGTGCTTGCATCCGCGATCAGCGTATCGAGCGAGTCTGCCGCGCCGTTGCCCCAATACACCGCATGCTTGAGGCCGGGCGCCGCCAGCTTCGCCTTCTCCATCTCGTCGGAGAGTTTTCCGTCGCAGAGCGCGAGCGTGATCTCGGCCTTCTGGATCGGATAGGACAACTCCTTGGCGCGCAGCAGCGGCATGGTCGCCACGCAGATGCCACCTGCCTTGATGACTGCGAGATAGGTCGCAACCATCATCGGGCTGTTGGCGGAGCGCAACAGCACGCGGCCGCCGGTGACGAGACCGAGCTTGCCAACCAGCACATTGGCGATGCGATTCACCAGCGCCTGCAATTCGCGATAGGTAAAGCTGACGGCGGGACTGATGACGCAAGGCGCGTCGCCGTGCCCTTGCTCGACCCAGCGGTCGAGGAAATAGCTGACGCAATTCAATCGCGCCGGATAGCGCAGTTCCGGCCGCGTGAAGATAAACTCCGGCCAGAGGTCAGGCGGCGGCAGATGCTGCCGCGCGAACGTATCGACATGGGCGGTCGCGACGTCGCCGTCATGCGAGCCCGAGACTTGAACCTTGGCAGCGTTGGCCATCGCACGCTCCTTTGCGCATGGAAAGCACCCGGCAGCACTCACTGGAAAAACATTTTAGGCTTAAAACAATTTTGCGCAATAGCGGATTTTGGGCATCCCATGGATTTTCGTGCGGCAAAGTGGGATTGGCGGGCGCCTCGGCCCGTAGACTAGGGCTTGCGACGAGCGGCAGATTTCTGCGCCGATGCCTTGGTCTTGGCCAGTAGCCGCATCAGCTCACGCACATCCTTGGGCGTCAGATCGGCAAAGAGATCGGCGATCCACGTCTCGTGTTCCGCAGCCATTCTGCGAAATTCAGCACGACCAAGCTTTGTGAGGCGGATAACCTGGACGCGGCGGTCGGTCTCCGAGGTGCGGCGGTCGAGATGGCCGGATTCCACGAGGCGTTCGACGAGGCCGGTGACGTTGCCGTTGGACACCATCATGCGCTTTGAGACATCCGACAGCGTCATGCCGTCGGGCGCCTTGTCGAGCTGCGCCATCAGATCGAAGCGCGGCAGCGTGACGTCGAAGCGCTGCCGCAGCCGACCGCGGACCTCACCCTCGATCAGGGTCGTGCAGGTGAGCAAACGTAACCACAGCCGGAGCTCTTCGGCGTGGTCCTCCGGAGTTTCGACGGCCTTCGTCTCGGAATCGAGCATTTCGATGCAGTCACTCACGGCCGGCATTGGCGCCGGCCCGGATCCCCCAACGTTTTGAGCTTCAAATAAATCGGCGCCGGCCGCAAGCCCAAAGCTGCAACAATCGACCGCATACGAATTTCTTTAGGCTTCAAATAATTGGCGCGCCGTTTGCATGCGTCGCTGCCCGCACGATGACGGCGGCCGTGAGCTTGGCTTGCCGCGAACGCCGTCATCGGCATAAGCTTGTCTCGGAGTACGCGGCTTGCAATGCAGGCGCAATCGTTAGGGGGGATCAATCATGAAGACGCAACTGACCTTGGCAGCAACCGCACTTCTTCTCGGCACCGCGATGAGCCCTGCCCTCGCGCAGGAGAAGATCAAGCTGGGCGTGATCGTGACCCTCTCCGGACCCGCTGCCGCGCTTGGTCAGCAGGTTCGCGATGGCTTCGCGCTCGCTGTGAAGGATCTCGGCAGCAAGATGGGAGGCCGGGATGTCGAGGTGGTCGTGGTCGACGACGAGCTCAAGCCGGATGCGGCTGTGACCAAGGTCAAGGGTCTGCTTGAGCGCGACAAGGTCGACTTCGTGGTCGGACCGATCTTCTCCAACATCCTTCAGGCGATCCACAAGCCGGTCACGGAATCCAAGGTATTCCTGATCAGCCCCAATGCGGGTCCTTCGACTTTCGCCGGCAAGGACTGCAACCAGTTCTTTTATGTGACGTCCTACCAGAACGACCAGGTCCACGAGATCCTCGGCAAGGTCGCGCAGGATCGTGGCTACAAGCGCATGTATCTGATGGTGCCGAACTATCAAGCCGGCAAGGACTCCGTCGCCGGCTTCAAGCTCGACTACAAGGGCGAGATCGTCGAAGAATCCTATTTGCCGCTCAACACGCTGGACTTCCAGCCGGAGCTGTCCAAAATTGCTTCGCAGAAGCCTGATGCTGTCTTCACGTTCATGCCTGGCGGCCTCGGCGTCAACCTGGTCAAGCAGTACAAGCAGGCGGGTCTTGCCGACAGCATTCCGGTGCTTTCGGCCTTCACGGTGGACGAATCGACCCTACCGGCACAGCAGGACGCGGCTGTTGGAATGTTTGGCGGCGCCAACTGGGCGCCTAATCTCGACAATGCCCCGAACAAGAAGTTCGTCGCTGCCTATGAGGCCGCCTATAACAGCGTGCCCGGCACCTATGCCATGCAGGGTTATGACGCTGCGATGCTGATCGACAGCGCAGTCAAGGGTGTGAAGGGCGACCTCTCCGACAAGGAGGCTGTTGGGGCAGCCCTGAAGAAGGCGGATTTCACGTCGCTGCGGGGATCGTTCAAATTCAACACCAACGGTTATCCGATCCAGGACTTTTATCTGACCAAGGTCGCCAAGCGTCCGGACGGCAAATTCCAGACCGAAATCGTTCAGAAGGTCTTCGAGAATTACGGCGACCGTTACGCCAAGGACTGCAAGGCCGCCAACTAAGACCGCGCGTCGCGCTAAGGGAGGAATACCATGAAGAGCGAAATCACCGGCATCACGCGGGCCAACGAGGGTATCCAAGGCATTTCCTGGAACATCCTGGGCCAGACCTATGTCCCGAAGAGCTGTAGCGAGAACAGCTTCTCCTGGCATGCGACGCTGCCGCCCGGCACATTCGTGCCGCCGCACATTCATCCCGACCAGGACGAATATCTCTACATGCTGGAGGGCAAACTCGACTTCGTGCTCGGCAATTCAGAGGCGCAAGCAGCGCCCGGCGATCTGATCCGACTTGGCATGGGCGTGCCGCACGGCATCTTCAACAAGTCGGAGCAAACAGCAAAAGTACTGTTCTGGGTGTCGCCGACCAAAAAACTGTTCGACCTGTTCTGGGGCCTTCACAACATGAAGGAACAAAAGCCAGAGGACGTCGTGGCGATGGCCGCCGAGTTCAACATCCACTTCCTGCCGCCGCCTCCCGGCGCCGGCTAGCGACCTTTCTTAAGCGCGCACCGCCGCGAGTCCTGGCACCGCGGCGAAGCCAGCTTTGGTCGCGTAGCCGCGCACGATGGCTTCGCGCTGGGAATAGCTCAAGACGTTGTCGACATTGTCGAAGCCGTCGGGCGCGAGCTGCTCGACGGCGTCGATGACGCCTTCGGGGCCACCGCGCCGGTTGGATCGGACGATATCAGCGGTCATCGGCAGGCGCTTCTTCTCGTATTCCATCAAAGCCTGACGCGGATGCTCGGCACGCACCAACGCGTCGGCGAGACAGCGCGCATCAAGGATTGCCTGCGAGGCGCCGTTCGAGCCAACCGGATACATGGGATGCGCGGCATCACCCAACAGCGTGACGCGGCCCGACGACCAATAGGGCAACGGATCGCGGTCGCACGTCGGATATTCATAGAACTCCGGCGTGGCCGAAATCAGGCTCTTTACGTCGATGTAGGGTACCGAGAAGCGCGCGACGTGCGGCATCAGCTCCTCACGTCGGCCCGGCCGCGACCAGTCTTCCTTGCGCGGAGGCGGCGCATTGCCCTCGCCAACTTTCACCAGCACCGCCCAATTGGTCAGACGGCTCGCCGGGCTCGATCCCTCGGCGATGGGATAGACGACCACTTTGGCATTGAGGCCACCGGCCACGATCATCGATTTGCCAGTGAGGAACAGCGGCCAATCGCGCGCACCGCGCCACAGCATCAGGCCGTTCCAGCACGGCGGACCCTCGTTCGGGAATAGCGCCTCGCGAACGCGCGAATGGATGCCGTCGGCGCCGATCAGGATATCGCCCCGCGCGGTGTGGATGTGCGCACCTGCACGATCGAAGAAATAAGCGGTGACGCCACCCTCGTCCTGCGTGAATGCGCCGAGCCGGCAACCAGTATGGATTGAATCCGTCCCGAGCCGCTCTTCGACGGCGCGGTGGATGACGCCCTGGAGGCGGCCACGGTGGATCGAGAACTGCGGCACGTCGTGGCCAGCATCGACGCCGCGGGCTTCGCGCCAGACCTCCTGACCATGGCGGTTGAGGTAGTAGAGCTGATCGGTACGGATTGCGACGTCGTCGAGCTTCTGCAGCAGGCCAAGGCCGGCAAGCTCTCGCATGGCATGCGGCAGCGTGTTGATGCCGACGCCTAGCTCGCGGATCGTATCGGATTGCTCGAAAATCTCACATCCAATGCCGCGGGCCCGCAGCATCAAAGCTGTGGTGAGACCACCGATACCGCCACCGACGACAATCGCCTTCATCGCCCTCAACTCCACTCGATACACAGGCAACGGGGTTAGCGTCGCACGGCCGGTCACCCCGCCGCAAGCGGCTTTGTCGCGTCCGCCGCGACCTCGGCCGCCGTCTTGGGCTTAGCCTTAATTGCGGCCCAAACCGCCGCTCAATCGCCCCTGAAGACCGGTTTGACCTTGTTGGCGAAGGCCTGAAAAGCACGCTCGAAATCGGCCGTCGTCATGCACAGGGCCTGGGCAACGGCCTCCGCTTCGATAGCCTCCTCGACCGACATCGCCCATTCCATGGCTAGCATGCGCTTGGTCATCGTGTTGCCGAAAGTCGGCCCTTCCGCCACCTGCTTGGCCAGCAGCTGCGCCTGGGGCAGCACCTGCTCCGGCGTCACGATGCGGTTGAAGAAACCCCACCTCTCCCCCTCCTCCGCAGTCATGAAGCGGCCAGTGTAGAGCAACTCGGAAGCGCGGGACTGCCCGATGATCCGCGGCAGGATCGCGCAGGCGCCCATGTCGCAGCCGGCAAGGCCGACCTTATTAAACAGGAACGCCACCTTGGCTGCGCTTGCTGCGAGCCGCATATCGGACGCCATGGCAATGATTGCGCCGGCGCCGGCGCAGATGCCCTCGACTGCGGCTACGATCGGTTGCGGACAGGCGCGCATCGCTTTGACCAGATCGCCCGTCATCCGGGTGAAGGCGGTTAACCCCTTGGTATCCATTTTGACGAGCGGGCCGATGATTTCGAACACGTCACCACCAGAAGAGAAATTGCCGCCGGCACCGGTGACGACAATGGATTTAACCGCGTCGTCAAACGCGCAGGCCCGGAAGAAGTCCGTCAGCTCACGATAACTCTCGAATGTCAGCGGATTCTTCCGCTCCGGGCGGTTGAGTGTCACGGTGGCAACGCCCTCGACAACGGCCAGCAGGAAGTGCTGCGGCGAATAGTCCGCAAGTGGCACGGTGACGGGATTGGCTGGTCTGCTCATGCAATCTCCTTGGCTTCCTTGTTCCGCACCTGCGCCACGACGCTAGATTTCGCCACCGGCGACCGCAATCGCCTGCCCGGTGATCGCGCCGGCGTTCTCGCTGCACAACCAGAGCACGGCATTCGCCACTTCCTGCGGCGTGATCAGACGCCCCTGTGGATTATGCTTCGCGAGCTCTGCGATCGCCTGCTCGCGGGTGCGCCCGGTCTTCTTCATGATGTTGTCGATGCTGCCGGCGACGAGATCCGTGTCGGTGAAGCCGGGGCACACCGCATTCACGGTCACGTTGCTGCCGGCTATTTCCAGCGCAAGTGCGCGCACGAGACCGACCACGGCGTGCTTGGCCGCTGTATAAGCGCTCACATAGGCATAGCCCTTGAGCCCGGCTGTCGATGCGATCGCGACGATACGCCCGTAAGGGCGATCCTTCATTCCCGGCAGCACAGCGCTGATGGCATGGACAACGCCCATGAAATTGACATCCATCATGCGGGTGAAGAGCGCACTGTCCGATTTGGCGAACGGCGCGGATTCGGCGCTGCCGGCATTCGCAACCAGGATATCGATCGGCTTTCGCGCATGCGCTGCGGCGATAGCTTCCTTCAGTGCAGCTTCATCCGAGACGTCAGCAACGGCGGCATGATGCGCAGCACCGGCTTTGACCGCCTCCTCGAGAGAAGCGGCATTCCGGCCAAGCACTGTCACGTTGGCGCCGGCGCCAACAAGGGCAGAGGCAATCGCGCGGCCGATGCCGCGACCGCCTCCGGTCACCAGCGCGTGCGGCGAATGCGGCAATCCGGACATGCGCTTGCTCCCTGGGATCTGCTGATCGTTCCTCCGATATATTTTAACCTTCAAATTTTTGCAACGAAAGCACCGACGGATGTAGCGCATAATGTTGCGCAGGCGACCGGCCCGAAAATTGCTTTAAGTATAAAATTATCTCTTCCCATCCCTCACAGGCCTGTTAGCATCGCTGGGCCAAGCCAAAGGATGTCGCGTGCCGCAGCCTTCGCCAATGATAACAAAGGATGGACGCTTCGCCTATGAAGCCGCTGGCGATCCAGGCGCAACTCCCTTGATTTTCCTTCATGGAATCGGCGGCGCGGCGCGGGCCTGGCGGCAACAGCTTGCCGCATTCGGCGATCGTTTCCGCACGATCGCGTGGGACATGCCGGGATATGGCGGATCGGCCCCGCTCGCCAGCGTCAGTATCGCTGCCCTGGCCGATGCGCTCCAGCAATTCATCGAGCAACTCGGGGCGACAAAGCCCATTCTGGTCGGCCATTCGATCGGTGGCATGATCGTCCAGAAATGGCTGGTCCAAGCGCCAAAAGTGGCGCGCGCGGTGGTTCTGGCACAGACAAGCCCGGCCTTCGGCAAGGCCGACGGCGACTGGCAAAAGTCGTTCATCGCAGCGCGGCTTGGTCCGCTCGATCGCGGCGAGACCATGAAGTCTCTGGCACCGTCTCTGGTGAAGGAACTCGTCGGCGACGATCCCGATCAAAAAGGCATCGAGCTAGCGCGCGAGTGCATGGCGAGCGTGCCCGAAGCGAGCTATCGCGCCATGATGCTCGCGTTGATCGGCTTTGACCAGCGCGGCACGCTCAAAGACATTTCAGTGCCGACGCTGCTGCTGTCCGGTTCGAAGGACAATAACGCGCCTGCACCGATGATGGCAAAGACGGCAACCTATATTCCCGCGGCCAAATATGTCGAACTCGCCGGCGCCGGCCATCTCGCCAACCTCGAACGCCCTGATACCTTCAACGAAGCGCTCGGCGACTTTGTCGATTCCATCGCTGCAGACCACGAATGACGCGAAATGACCATGCAAGTCAGCAAGACCATGGGCGCAACTGATAAGGTTGCGCTGGACGCACCGATCTTCGATCCAGTAGCGTTCCGGCTGAACGACGAACAGGCTGCCATCATCGCGCGGGCGCGTGAGATCGGCCAAAGCGTGTTCGCCGGTCGTGCCGCCGCCTATGATCGCGAGGCGATTTTCCCGACCGAGAACTATCGTGACCTGCATCGCGTCGGTCTGCTCGGCATCGCTGTACCCAAGAAGCACGGCGGCCTGGGAGCGAACTACCAGACGTACGCGCTGGCGGCCGCCGAGATCGGCCGCTATTGCGGCGCGACCGCGCTGACCTGGAACATGCACGTCTGTTCGACGCTGTGGTCGGGGCCTTTGGCGGATGACCTCGACATGGACGCGGAAACCCGTGCGGAACACGAGCGCCGACGGGCAATCCACTACAAACGCATCACCGAAGACGGCGCGATCTATTCGCAACCATTTTCGGAGGGGGGCGCGGCAGCCGCCGGTGGCGTTGCGTTCGGCACAGAAGCAAGGCCCGTCGCCGGCGGCTGGATCGTCAACGGCAAGAAGATCTTTGCATCGCTCTCAGGCCACGCCGACTATTACGGCGTGCTCTGCACGGAGATCGAGGAAGGCGAAAAGGCCTCGCGCCGCAATACGCTTTACCTCGCGATCCCCGCGAAGTCGCAAGGCGTCTCCATCGTCGGCGATTGGGATCCCCTCGGCATGCGGGGCACGGTCTCGCGAACAATCCTGTTCAAGGATGTCTTCGTTCCGGAAGATTCCGCGCTGATGCCACGCGGCGTGTACTTCCAGGCGGCGATGCGCTGGCCGCACATGTTCCTGACGCTGTCACCGACCTATATGGGGCTCGCGCAGGCCGCCCATGATTTCACCGTGCGTTATCTGCGTGGCGAGGTGCCGGGCATGCCGCCGGTCAAGCGCCGGATGTACCCGACCAAACAGATTGCAGTCGCACAGATGCAGATCAAGCTGGAGCAGATCAAGGGAATCTGGTTCCAGGCCGTAACGGAGGCGCGCGCCAATCCGAGCAAGGAGCAGGTACTGCGAGCCTACGCCGCGCAATATTCGGTGATGGAGGGCGCCAATGAGCTCGCTGCGCTTGCGATCCGCACCTGCGGCGGACAGGCCATGCTCCGCTCGCTGCCGCTGGAGCGCATCTACCGCGACAGCCGCTGCGGTTCGCTGATGTTGCCCTGGACAGCTGAACTTTGCCTCGACCGGATCGGCCGCGAGGCGCTTTACGAGGCCGGCGAAACGGACGACTGACGGTGGATCTCTGTAGTCTGATCGATCGCAACGCGGCGTTTGCGCCGGACAAGACAGCCATTGCCTTCGAAGGGCAGCGGCTGAGCTACGCGGCGTTGGCCCATCGGATCGAACGGACCGCAACAGCCCTGAAGCAGGAGTTCAGTGTCGGGCGCGGTGACCGCGTCGCGATCCTGAGCCTGAATCGGCCGGACTATCTGGTCCTGCTCTACGCCTGCGCGCGGCTCGGCGCGATGCTCGTGCCGTTGAACTGGCGCTTGGCGGTCGCCGAACAGCGGTTCATTCTCACCGATTCTGGCGCCAAAGTGCTGGTGCTCGAGCAGGCATTTGAAGGCGTCCTTCCCGAGATCGCGCCGGGGACGGCCGTCGTCGGCCTCGATTTTGCGCCGTCCCGCGGCAAATCCTACGAAAACTTGCTAGCCGGCGGCGAGGGAAGCGCACGCAATCCGCATGCCGATCTCTCCTGTCCGCTGCTAATTGTCTACACGTCGGGCACGACAGGACGGCCCAAGGGCGCGGTGCTGCGTCAGGAGGCGTTGTTCTGGAACGGCGTCATGAGCCAGCACATGCACAACATGACATCGGACGATCACGTGCTGACGGTGCTTCCGTTCTTTCACGTCGGCGGGCTCAACATCCAGACAACGGCGGCACTTCAGCTTGGCGCGACCGTGACGGTCCACGCTCGCTTCACCCCGGACACTGCGCTTGCGGCGATCGAACGGGACCGGCCGACCCTGACGGTCATGGTGCCGGCCATCATCCAGGCCGTCAGCGAGCACCCGGCGTGGGCCACGACTGATCTCTCTTCGCTGAAAGCCGTCGCCACCGGATCAACCATCGTGCCGCCGCACCTCATTGATCGCTTCGTTACGCGCGGCGTCCCAGTGCTGCAGGTCTACGGCTCGACGGAAACCTGCCCCATCGCGGTCTACACCCGCCTCGGCGGCGACCTGTCGCGCTCGGGATCAACCGGCCTTGCCGGCCTCTGCTGCGACGCGAAGGTGATCGATCAGGCCGGCAATGAGATGCCTGCGGGTACGCCAGGCGAAATCACCGTGCGCGGACCCAACGTGTTCTTTGAATACTGGAGCAATGCAGACGCCACGCGCGACGCGCTCCACGACGGCTGGTATCGCACCGGCGACATCGGCTTGTGCGACGCCGACGGTTACTTCTGGGTCCGCGACCGCAAGAAGAATACGATCATCTCCGGCGGCGAGAACATTTATCCGGCAGAAGTTGAGCGCGTCTTGCTCGAGCATCCCGATGTCAGCGAATGCGCGGTAATCGGACGACCGGACCCGCGCTGGGACGAAGTGCCCATCGCTTATGTCATCCGACGATCCGGCTGCCGTCTAGAAGCGGACGAGCTGAAGGCCCACGTTCAATCCCAGCTTGCCCGCTATAAGGTTCCCCGCGACGTCGTTTTCGTTGCGGATCTGCCGCGCACGGCACTTGGCAAGGTCCAGCATTTTCTGCTGAAGCAGCTCGATGCGCAGTCGCGAGCGCAAGGAGAAGCATCTTGAAGATCGCAGTTCTGGGTGGAGGAAACGGCTCTTTCGCAGCAGCGGGCGATTTTGCCCTGGCGGGGCATGAGGTCCGGCTCTGGCGGCGCGACGCGAATCAGGTGGCAGCACATCGCGCCGCCGGCTCTCGCATCCAGGTGAAGGATCACAACGGCTGCCACGACGTTAAGCTGGCGCTGGTGACCACCGACATCGCCGAAGCCGTCGACGGTGTCGAACTAGTGGTTTGCCCTGCCCCCGCCTTCGCGCAGCAGGATATCGCCCGGCGCCTTGCGCCACACCTGCGTGACGGCCAGGTGGTCTTTTTGCCCCCCGCGACATTCGGCTCGATGATCTTTGCCCAGGCGGCGCGGGACGCCGGCAACCGCGCCAAGGCGAGCTTCGCCGAAACCGGCACGCTGCCCTGGCTCACCCGCAAGCACGGGCCATTCGAGGTCGCCATCACTATCCGCGCCAAACGCCTGCCGGTTGGCGTGTTTCCGCTGGATCAGGCGCCACATGCGCTTGAGGTGATTGGCCGGGCTTTCCCTGATGTGATCGAGCCCTGCGGTGATGCGCTCTCCGGCGCGCTGATGAATGCGGGCTGCATCATCCATCCGCCATTGATCGTGATGAACGCGGGGCCGATCGAGCATTTCGAGCGCTGGGATATTCACAAGGAGGGAACACAAGCCGCGATCCGACGGGTGACCGACGCACTCGACGCGGAGCGGATTGCGGTACGCGAAGCGTTAGGATATGGCGCACCGCATTTTCCGCTTGCGCATCATTACGCCAAAGAAGGCGAGATCTGGATGTATGGCCGCGGATCGCATGACCGGCTGACTGATTCCGGCGACTGGCGGGAGCAGATCGTGCTGACCGAGCACCGCTACATGCGCGAGGATTTGCGGCTTGGGCTGTCGCTGCTGGTGTCCATTGCTGGACTGGCGGGCGTCGCCTCGCCGCTCGCCAAGGCTTTCCTGGCCATCGGCGGTGCTATCTGCGGTGAGGACTTTACGCGAGGCGGCCGAACATTGGAGACCTTGGGGCTTGGCGAGCTTCACAGAGCGGAATTGCAGACGCTGCTTCGTGAGGGATTCTAGCCGATGAGCAGCCGCGCCAAGATTGCCTGCCTCGGAGCCGGTCGTATGGGACGCGGCATTGCCGTTGCGTTTGCTTACGCAGGACATACGGTCACAATGATCGACATCAAAGCTCGCTCGGCAGAGGAGTTCGCCAAGCTGGAGGCGGATGCACTTGGCGAGATCGGAAAGACGTTTGCCAGCCTGTCCAGGCTGGGACTGTTAACCGAGGCAAACATTGATCCGCTGATCGCACGGGTCTCGGTGGTGCCGGCCAACCAAAGCGGCCCTACCCTTGCCAAAGCGGAAATCGTCTTTGAAGGGGTTCCTGAGGTCGTCGAGCTGAAGCGCGAGGTGCTGGCGACGGCTTCAAAGCAGGTCGGCCCGGACACAATCATCGCCTCCACGACGTCGACCATCCTCGTCGACGATCTGTCGGGCGCTATCGTGAATCCGCGCCGTTTCCTCAACGTGCATTGGCTAAATCCGGCCTATCTGATCCCGCTGGTCGAAGTCTCGCCCGGCAAGGCCACCGACCCCGCCATTATCGACGAGGTCAAAGCGCTGCTCGAAGGCATCGGCAAGGTCCCGGTAGTTTGCGCGGCAACACCTGGCTTCATCGTGCCGCGCATCCAGGCGTTGGCGATGAACGAGGCCGCGCGCATGGTCGAGGAGGGCGTCGCCAGCGCAGAGGAGATAGACAAGGCGATCCGCTACGGTTTCGGCTTCCGCTATGCGGTGCTCGGGCTGCTGGAGTTCATCGATTGGGGCGGTGGGGATATTCTGTATTACGCCAGCCGTTATCTCGAAGGCGCGCTCGGCAGCGACCGCTATCGCGCACCGGACGTCATTTCCCGCAACATGCATGAAGGCCGGATCGGCCTGCGCACCGGCGCAGGCTTCCTCGATTATTCCGGCCTGGACGTCGATGCCTATCGTGCAAAACGGCTCCAGGCCATGGTTGACCTGCTTCGGCACTTCGACCTGGCTCGCCCACCGGTGCTCGACCGCAACTAGCCGAACACATCCTGAAGGACGCCTTCGCGAACAACTGCCACGCCATCAAGCTCGATGGTCGCCCCCATCATCGGCAGGTCGAAATGGCCCGCAGTGTAACGTCCGGCGAATTCGTTGGCGCCCGTCGAGAATAGGAAGTTGCCGGAGACAGCGCGGATCTCCGTGCCATTGGTGTCGCGCTGGTCGTACATCGAGAGCGCCTCGTAGCGCGCGGCCGGATTCATGCCGAAGCCGACATGCGACACGGCATAGGCCTCCCGATCACCCCAGGCAGCGAGATAGGCGCGCATCATCGCGGCATCTGTGCCCTCGCCCTCCAACTCGACGACGTAATCGTCCTTCAAAGTCATCTTGACCGGCGACGTCAGGTAGCGCTTGAAGGTGAGATTGATATCACCGGGCGCCATCACCAGCGTGCCGTTGATCGTCCCGCTCTTGGGAAAGCTCACGACGATGCCCCCCGGCCAATGCGCCAACGTA
Organism: uncultured Bradyrhizobium sp.; assembly: GCF_936928535.1. Classification (GTDB taxonomy): domain Bacteria; phylum Pseudomonadota; class Alphaproteobacteria; order Rhizobiales; family Xanthobacteraceae; genus Bradyrhizobium. Next base: position 17,067 of record NZ_CAKZHY010000095.1, read on the forward strand.
CCTGGCTTGTCGGTCCATCCCCAGACGCCAACCGTGGAAGCGCCCGCCATGTCCACATCGAGCGCCGTGCCGGCTCTCGAGGTGACCCGCATTCTTTTGGACCCCCGCAGCATCTTTGCCGCCGCGCGAACGCGCTTCTCGAGCGCGGAATCCGGCACCATCCGCTCCAGCGCTTCGGGATGCTCGTTTGAGATCACCAGGATGCGCGCGCCGGCCTTCAGGATTTCAGGCGTCTCCGCCGCGTGCATCAGGCCCTCAACGGTGCAGTCCACCACAAAACCCGCCTGCTGAAGCGCGCTAATGACGGGACCAAGCTTTTGGATCGCTTCGCTCGCTCCCGTCGAGCGGACCGGAACGATGTTCCGGTTGCGCGGCGTCGGCATAACGACGTGAAACGGCTTTGCTCCCATCCGCAGCAAGGCCAGTTCCGTAAGGTGTACGTTCAACGCGCGTGATTGGGTCTCCGAGAGGATCGCTGCGGTATCGCCCGCCTTCACGGCGCAACGTTCAAAGATCTCGCAAAACGCGTCGATCCATTTTGCCTCGATGCGATCAGCCAGCATGGTTCACTCCCGGTCTTGTTTTCTTGCTCGTCAGATCACGCTTCGGGGAAGCCCCGCAGGAGGTACGATCGCGCAGCACCCAACAGGCCGTTCAGGATCAGCCCCATCAGCGAGATCGTAATCAAAGGCACGAACATGTCGACAGCCTGGAAGGTGCGAGCCGCCGTCACGAGCGCATGCCCCAGTCCATCCGTCGACGTGATCATCTCGGCCAGAAACACCACGATGCAGGAAATGACAAGACCGATCCGGCACCCTGTGAGGATCGACGGCATCGCCGCCGGTAACACCACCTTGAACAGGATTTCATAGCGCGGCGTTCCCGCCGCCATAGCCGACCAGATCAGTTTCTGCTCTACCGTCGACGCCCCGTAGTAGGTGGACAGCAGAATCGGAAACAGCGCGTCCGCGGCCACTAGTGTGATCTTCGAGCCGTGACCGAAGCCGAGCAGCAGCAACAGCGCCGGATAGAGCGCGACCTTCGGCAGTGGCGCAAGCACCCGCACGACGGGCCGAACCACGGCGTTGATCGCCGGACTGGCAGCAGCTGCAATGCCAATGCTGACGCCGAGCACGACCGCAATCGAAAATCCGGCGAACAACCGGATCAGGGTCGCCACCATTTCCTCCTGGAATGTCCATGTCACGAGCTGCTGGAGCAGCCGGCTGAAGACCAGACCTGGCGGCGGCAGCAGCACCGCGGGCGCGACGCCAAACGACACCAGCCCTTGCCACAGTGCGATCACCAATGCGATCGGCGCGAGCCCCAAGACAATGTTCGTTGAGAAGAAGCGTGACATCATGAGAAGCTCAGCGGCATATCGAACTGCGGCTCGGACCAGCGCACAAGCCTTGCGCGAACCCGCTCGAAGACCGCATCTAGGCAGATGCCCATCGCACCGACGATGATGATCATCGCATAGACCGTGTCGTACTGGCCCATGTCGAGTGCGTTGAACAAGATGTTCCCCGCTCCCGACTGGCGCGCAATCATCTCGCTTGTGATCATCGTGATCAGCGCCAGCACCAGGCCGGTCCGGCACCCGGTCAGAATTTCGGGTAGCGCGGCCGGGAGTACGATCCGGACCAGGCGCTGCAAGGGTGAAAGCCCCATCGCCGCGCCCGACCACAGCATCTTCTCCTCGACGGCCTTAGCGCCTTCAAAACTGTGATAGATCACCGGCAAGCTTACGCCGAGGAAGATCACCAGCGTTTTCGTGATGTCACCGACGCCGAGCCACAGCATGATGATTGGCATCAGGGCCGCTTTCGGCACCGGATAGATGATCATCAAGAGCGGATTGAAGAAGGCCGCGACGGCCCGGCTACGACCCATCAAAAGACCCAACGGGATCGAAAGCAGCACGGCGATGCCGAACCCGATTGCCATGCGGCGGAGCGAGGCCAGGATGTTAATCAACGATTCCTTGTCGCCGAGAATATCCGGAATCGCGCGGATGGCTTCAATAGCTGTTGGAAAGCTGTCGCTCTCGAGCCCGAGCGATGCGAACTGCCAAATCGCCAGCAATCCGACGCAAGCCAGCACGGGCGCTGCACGTTTCGCCATAGCGGCCTGCGAAATCATGAGGGCGATCCGACTTCGTCGCTTTCATCGAACATGCGCTCGATATCGACGACATATTTCTGGTAGCGCGGATCGAGCAAGAGCTCGTTGCGGCGCCGCGGTCGCTGGAGATCGATGTCGATGACTTCCCTGATACGGCCGGGAGACTTCGACATCATCACGACCTTGTCGGACAGAAAGACAGCTTCATCGACCGAATGCGTAACGAAAAGCACGGTCTTGCGGTCGCGCTCCCAGATATTGAGCAGATCATTCTGCAGGCGCGTGCGCGTATGCGCATCAAGTGCACCGAACGGCTCGTCCATCAACAGGACCTCGGGATGGTAGGCGAGCGTTCGGGCCAGCGCGACGCGCTGCTTCATGCCGCCCGACAGCTCCTTCGGATAGAAGCTCTCATAGCCCCTGAGCCCGACCATCTCGATCAGCGCGCGGCTCTGTGTTTCTGCTTCGTGCGCTCGTACACCCTGCTGGCGCGGCCCGTACATCACATTGCCCAGCACTGTCTTCCAGGGAAACAGCGCGAACTCCTGGAAGACCGGTCCACGATCCGGCCCCGGGCCCGTAATCCTCTGCCCTTTCATCCTCGCCGCGCCGCTGGTTGGACTGACGAAGCCACCAACGATGTAAAGCAGGGTCGACTTGCCACAGCCGGACGGACCTAGAATGGAAACGAACGCGCCCTCTTCGATCGTCAAAGAGATTTCCGACAGCGCCAAATGGTCCTTGCGCGCCGAGGTCTGGAAGACCTGCGAAACGCGGTCGATCTCGATGATCGCAGAAGCCGGCTGTTGTGACGTCACCGGTCGCACCCATTCACTCGATCTCGAAGGCACTACCTTCATCTCGTCTCTCGCTTGACTCACGCGCGAAGGTTACGCAGCCGATCTGCTGAATGTCCTCCATCAGTGGCACGAGCTTAGCAAGAAACTTGCCACTCAGTCGAACCACGGCCACTCCGCCGGCCCCTCATGCGTAACGGCTCCGCCCGGCGCCTGACCGACCAGACGCGCGTATTTCGCCAACGCACCGGCGCGATGACGCGGGGGGCGTTGCTTCCAATCGCGTCGGCGTGCCGCGAGTTCCTGCTCGTCGACCAGCAAGTCCATGCGGCGACCGGCAGCATCAATCCGGATCTTGTCGCCATCGCGAACGAGCGCCAGCGGGCCGCCGACAAACGCTTCCGGAGATACATAGCCAATGCACATGCCGCGCGTAGCGCCGGAGAACCGGCCGTCCGTGATGAGGGCGACCTTCTCACCCATGCCTTGGCCGTAAATCAGCGCGGTGACGCCGAGCATCTCACGCATACCGGGACCACCAACGGGCCCTTCGTTGCGGATCACCAGGACCTCGCCAGGCCTGTAACTGCGGTCGCGAACAGCTGCGACGCAAGCCTCTTCATCCTCGAAGACGCGCGCGACGCCCTCGAAGAACTGGCTTTTCAAACCGGCCACCTTGATGACAGCACCTTCGGGGCAGAGATTGCCCTTCAGCACCGCGACGCCGCCGTCGGGCATGATCGGCGCGCGGGCCGCGTAAACGACCTCTCCGTCGGGCGCTTCAGCCGCGCCATATTCTTCGGCAAGCGTACGGCCGGTGATTGTCAGGCAGCCGCCATCGATATGCCCACTCTGGATCAACTCGCGGATTATCACGGCGGCCCCGCCGATGTCGTAGACGTCCTTCGCCGTGTATTTCCCGCCCGGCCGCAGGTTTCCGATCAGCGGCGTCTGAGCAAATACTTCGCCGACATCATCGATCGTAAAACGAATGCCCGCCTCGTTCGCGATGGCCGGCAGATGCAATGCGGCATTGGTCGAGCCGCCCGTCGCGGCAACGATCGCGGCACCGTTTTCCAGGGACTTCCGCGTCACGACGTCGCGTGGCAGTGGTCCACCACTCTGCAGCATTTCCATGATCAGCCGCCCGGCACGACGCGAGATCTGTGCGCGCTCGGCATAGACGCCGGGCACCATGGACACGTTGGGAATGGTGAGGCCCATCGCCTCCGATACCATCCCCATGGTGTTGGCGGTGAACTGACCGGCGCAGGCCCCGATGGTCGGCAGACAGGCGCGCTCGATCCGTTCAAGCGTCGCGGCGTCGATCTCGCCCGTCATGAAGCTGCCGACAGCCTCGTAGGAGTCGAGGACGGTCAGCGTCCGTCCATCCACGCGACCCGGCAGGGAGCTGCCGCCATAGATGAAGATGGAAGGCACGTTGCAGCGAACCATGCCCATCATCACGCCCGGAAGCGTCTTGTCGCATCCGCCATATCCGATCAGTGCGTCATAGGCGAGGCCATGAACGACAGCCTCGATCGAATCTGCAATCAGCTCGCGCGAAAACAGCGAGAATTTCATCCCCTCGTGATTCATGCTGATGCCGTCCGACACCGAGACGGTCGAGAATTCGCGCGGCGTCCCGCCGGCCTCCTCAATCCCGGTCTTGGCCGCAGCCACCTGGAAATCATGGGTCATATTGCAGGGCGTCTGCTCGCCCTTCATGCTGACAATACCCACCATCGGCTTGGCGATGGCCGAATCGTCCAGCCCCATTGCGCGCATGAAGGCACGATGGGGAGCCCGGTCGAGCCCGTCAGTCGTGATCCGTGATCGCAACTTCTTCATGCTTGCATCATATTCGTGCAAAGTCTCGCGTGGCGGAACACTGCGACCTCGCTATCTTGCGACCCGCTCAACTATTGCAGCGGCGCGATGATCGTCGGGTGCTTGAACTGCGCCACATCCAGTTTCGGCAGCATCCCCGTGTCCGCGTAAATGTCCAGCATCTTCTGGATCGCAGGGAAGTTCGGCGCCGCACCGGGATCGCGACCGAAATCGTTGTCCTTGAGAAGGTAAGTATCGAGCACTGGAACGGGCGCCTTCAGTACTTCGGACACGACCTTCAGGGTCTCCTCGCGGTTCGCCAGTGCCTTCTTCATCCCGGAGGTGATATCGCGGACATAGGCCTTTACGAGGTCCGGATTCTTGTCGACGAAATCGGCGCGGCAGGCCTCCAGGATATGCACGATATTTGGCATGGCCTCCGACAGCGAGAACAGCTTCCTGATACCGCCCTTCGCCTCTGCGCGCGCTGCAAACGGCTGGTTCATGTTGACTGCATCGACCCGGCCCTGGCGCAGCGCATCCTCGGAGACCGCAAAGCCGACCTCAACCAGCTTGATGTCCTTGGCGGGATCGACGCCGTTTTTCTTCAAAAGCAGGTTGAACGGGCCCTGGGTGCCGCCGCCGATCACAGAAATGCCGACGGTCTTGCCCTTAAGGTCCGCAATCGTCTTGATCGGCGAGTCATCCTTGACGGCCCAGTAGACCGAGAAGCCACCAGGCTTCTCGAAGACGTGCTGGGCCACGATGTAGGCTTTGAGATTGCCGCCAACCACGCCATTGGCAAGCGACAGCGGCGCCTGCGTCGCACAATCCAGTGCGCCGGCCGCCAATGCCTGCGTCATCGGCGCGGTGCCCTGAAATTGGGTCCACTCGATGTTGTAGGTCTTGCCGATGTCGGGGAATTCGGTCGGCCTGCGCATCATCCAGTATTTGGATTCCTCGGCCGGGATGGTCCAGCCCACGCGGATCGTTTGCTGCGTCCACGCCGGGCTTGCGCCTGCGATCATGGCCGCCATAGCTCCTGCCGCAAGCATCCAGCTCGAAACTGCCCGCATCTTGCCCACTCCGTTGCTCCGGCGCCGACCGACGCCACCCAACCCGACCGGTCCGAATGTTTCATGGTTCAAACAATCAGGCAAGCCATGCGAGCTGGTCCGGTTTCGCCGCGGTATCCGTTATGTATGCTGGGACAGCGGTCGCGCCGTTGCGCTGCGGCAGGAGGAGGCAACCTATGGCTGACGCGAGCAAGGCAAACCCGCAAGGCGTCGAACGGCTCGGCTATCTCGGCCTGGGACTGATGGGAGCGCCAATGACACGTCGGCTGCTCAAGGCCGGCTATCACGTCAGCGTCTGGAACCGTTCGGAGGACAAGGTCGCGCCGCTTGTCGAGGCTGGCGCCAACCACCCGAGCACGCCGCGTGAATTGTTGGCGAGCTCCGACATCCTCTTCATGTGCGTGACGGATGCCGCCGCGGTTGAAGAGGTGATCTTCGGGAAGACGGGCCTTGCCGCGGGTCCCGGTATGGGCAAGCTTGTGGTCGATTTTTCGTCGATCCACCCCGACGCCGCGCGCGAGCTTGCGGCGCGATTGAAAGCTGCGAACGGCGCAAGCTGGATCGATGCGCCGGTGTCCGGCGGCACAAAGGGCGCCGAAGAAGGTACTCTTGCCATCATGGCCGGAGGAGAGACCTCCGATATCGAGCGCGCACGGCCTTATGTGCTGGCCATGGCGCGCAGGTTTACCCACATGGGTCCGGTCGGCGCCGGCCAAACCACAAAACTCTGCAATCAGGTGATCGTCGGATGCGCGATGGCTGTGCTTGCGGAAGCGACGCGTCTTGCCTCGAACGCCGGAATTGACGCCAGCCGGCTGCCGGAGGCGCTCGCTGGCGGCTTTGCGGATTCGATTCCGCTTCAGCTCTTCGTGCCGCGCATGGTCCAGGGCATTCACTCACCGCCACTCGGCCATATCGCTACAATGTTGAAGGATCTCGACACGGTCGCCGATGTCGCGCAAGCAACGTCGACCCCGGTGCCAATGGCGACCCTCGCGGGACAAATCTTCAGGCTGGCCAAGGCCGCACGCGGTGCCGACGCGGACGCACTGGAAATTTACAAGCTCTCGGCTACAGACCGCTGAAATCCCCTTACGGCGACTTCTTGCGCTCGTCGTCGGCGAGAAAACGGCCGTACATCCCCCGCGCAAATAGCAGCGGCTCATTCGCGTTGTAGGCATAGGCCTCGACGGCACCGAGAAAGATGACGTGATCGCCGCCATAATAGCGATTGACGGACCGGCACTGAAAGCTCGCCACACTCTCGGCGAGCACAGGCGCGTTGCCGAGACCCGGTGTCCAGTCCACGCCCGCGAACTTATCGTCCGACGATTTGGCAAACTTGTTTGCAAGGGCCTGCTGCGAAGTCCCGAGCACGTGCACCGTGAAATGGGTGGCGTTCTGAAACACGGTCAGGCTCGATGAATAGACGCCGAGGCTCCAGAGAACCAAAGGAGGATTCAACGAGACCGAGGCGAACGAGTTGCAGGTGATGCCATAGGGCTTTCCATCGGGGGCCGTAGCCGTGATGATCGTTACACCCGTTCCGTAGGTGCCGAGCGCGTTGCGGAAATCACGCGGGTCGATCGGCGAGTTGTCGCTTGAGAACTCGTTGGCGGGATCGGCGGCCGGATGCTTTGGCTGATCATTCATCGCCCGGCCTCACAAGGTGAGATTCTCGGACGGCAGGCCGAGGGCGACGCGTCCATAATTGGTTCCGGCCGCATCGAAATTGAATGCGAGGTGCGAATTGATCGCGTGCGCATCGCGAAACTGTCGCTGTAGCACCCCCGTCGTGAACAGACCGCGCGCTCCGCTCGCCGCAAACAGCATCGAGACGGCATCTGTGCACAGATTGACCGAGAACGCTCCATCGCGCCGGTATTTGGTCTTGGTGATCATATCGGGCGTGCGGTTGCGCCGTGCGTTTTCCATCGCCTCGGTGCAGGCCGAGCGCATGATGAGGCGCGCGGCATCGATCTTGGCGGAAGCTTCCGCAATCTTGATTTGCGTGCTCTGGAAGTCGCTCAGCTTGGCACGGTTGTAGGTTGATATGCGGTGACGCGCGACCTCCGCATAGTCGTCCAGGCACGCCTGTGCATTCCCGAGCGCGACGCCGGACAGGACATAGGGAAACAGCGAGAACACGGGCAACGCGTACAGCGGATTGGGATTCACCTTGCTGCCGGGCGCCGCGCCGCCGGCAAGATCACCCACCGCGACGGTCATATCATCGGGTACAAAGGCGTCCCTGACCTCGACGTCCGACGACCCGGTGCCGCGCAGTCCCACGACGTTCCACGTATCGAGGATCTTGTAGTCGGCCTTGGGTAATAGAAAGATGCGGTATTCGATCCCGTCCGCCTCGTCGTCGGATGAAACCACGCTTGCAAGCATATTCCATGCGCACGAGCCGACGCCCGACGAGAACGGCCAGCTTCCGCGCAGCCGGTATCCGCCTTCGACTTTCTTGGCACGCCCGGCCGGGAAGATGAACGATGATGCGATCAAGATGTCCGGATCTTGGCCCCAGACCAAATCCTGCGCACGCTGCTCGAACATGCCGAGCATCCAGTGGTGGCTCGCCAAATTGGCCAGATTCCAAGCAACCGACGCGTCGGCCCGCCCAAGCAACTCGGCACAATCAATAAGGGCAACATAATCGAGCTCGGCACCGCCGATACGCTTCGGCTGAAGCATCCGGAACAGGCCGGCTTCATGCAAGTCGCGCTCGGTCTCCGGCGGCAGGTGCCGCAGTTCCTCAGTTCGGACCGCACGCTCCCGCAATTGCGGGACTAGCGATCGGGCCCTGGCAATCATCGCCGCATAGGGTCGCTCGCCGGAACCTGTCGCCGCCGATTGATCCATGCTCGGGTCCTGACCAGGCACCATTCGCGTTCCTCGCTCTCGCGCACTTATGAGGCTGGAACCGTGCCAAATCAAGCCGTTGCTGCGCTCGGTCCTATGTCGCGGCTCCCCGCCGCCCGAAAGCACCTTTTTCGGCCATGGCAGCAATCCGCTGCTTGTCGTAACCAAGCGTCTCGCGCATGACGTCCTCGGTATGCTCGCCCAGCAGCGGCGCCGCTACAGGATCAATTGCCGCCGTCAGGCTCATGCTGATCGGCGGTTCGATATTCGGCACCCACTGCGCCGTGCGATGGGGGATTCGGCTCAAGCGGGCGCGTTCGCGCGCTTCGGGTGCGTTGAACCCTTCCTCGACCGTCCGGAGATAGCCGACCGGAATATTGGCCAGCTTCATCTTCGTCATCCAGTTCTCGAGCGTGTCGCTGGCAAACACTTCCGCGATCGCCGCACGCAGGAGCTCCTTGTTCTCGGACCTTGCTTTGCGCGTTGCGTACTGCGGCGCGTTGATAAGATCCGGGCGGTTCAACACCTCGACCACTAGCCGTCGATACAGCCGATCATTGGCGCAGGCCATGTAGAGCGGACCATCAGAAGCCTCATAGACACCAACCGTGGGAGAGCCGGCCGGTGAATTGCCGAACCGGCCAGGATTGTCTCCGTTGATCAGATAAGCCATCCCGTAGAATCCGGTCATGCCCATGGCGACATCGAACAGCGCAACCTCGACATGCTGGCCTCGACCGAGCCGGTCTCGCGCCAACAATGCCAGCAGAATGGCATTGCAGGCCGACATCCCCGTCGCCATGTCGACGATCGGAGGGCCGGTGCGAACTGCCGGGCCATCCGCGAACCCGTTGAGCGACATGAAGCCGCTCTCCGCCTGCGTGATGGGATCGAAGCCGGGGCGCGAGGCGAACGGCCCGGTGCGTCCGTAGGCGGAAATGGAGCAATAGACCAGTCGCGGGTTGAGCGGTGCCACGGCCTCGTAATCAAGGCCGAACTTCTTCATGACACCGCTAGAAAAATTCTCCACGACCACATCGGCCCTGCGGATCAGGTCCAACGCAATCTCGCGCCCCTCCGGAACTGCAAGATCGAGTGCGATCCCGTGCTTGTTGCGGTTCAAGCTGAGATAGGCTGCGCTTTCACCGCCGATCTCGGCGTGCTCATAGGCGCGCGTGTCGTCGCCGCCATCGGGATTCTCGATCTTGATGACGCGCGCACCGAAATCGGCCAGCGTCTGGGTGCAGGCAGGACCCGCAACCACGCGCGTGAAATCGACAACCAGCAAGCCATCAAGCGCGCTTGGTCCTCCCGCCGCCCGCGGCGGACGTTCCGGCAATTGAGGCTTGATGGACATCCTGCGGCTCCTGACATCGGCTTGTGCTCGCCGAATTGCTCCAAACGAATTTAAAGCCCGGGAGAGCTAACTTCGCAAGTGTTTCAACCGCGCGGCTTCAAGGGACCTTGGCCGGAGCGAAGCCAGAAATGCACGTTCCGCGTCGCGGTACATTCCGATTAACCAAGGCGACCTGCGCCAGCTTCGACCATATGAATTATATACACGGTACGGACTCATCGAAGGAGATCAACCGAGCAGCGGCGCTCCTGCCACGAGAAACTCACTTGCACAGTACGACCTTCACGCCGAGCCAAGCGGCCCCCATCAGGCCGGTGGCAATCACGGTGATCACGGCCTTGAGCGTGTAGCTGCGGGCCTGCTCTGCGCATTTTCGCCACCGCCGCAGGTGATGAAAGTCCGCCCTCATCTCCCTCCGGTCATCGTCTTCGATCCCAACGGAAGCCAATACCGACGTCACTGTCTTTAACGCGATCGCATCGATACTGGTCAACTGAATCCTATCCTGCTCCGCGAACATCTCGGCAACGATCGCCCTGATCTCGTCATCTTGCATCTTCATCGCTTGATGATCCCTGCAATGTTATCAAAACCACGCTTGGCGAATGGCGAATTGACCTCGGATCTGCGAATTCGAGGCTGAGGACCTTGCCCAGACAAGGATCTTCGACGTTGCGGGAACGCCTGCGGGCAATGGTCCCGGCTTCTGACGGTTATTCATCTTCCGCCTGATGACCTTGAGGGCTCGGCGCCGAATTCGGAACCTTATAGAAGCGCACGGCGTTGTCCCTACTCCGTTTCTAGAGTTTCAAGAATGAGAACGACATCCGTAGGGGATGCCCGCAGCCTCGAACTGCTGATCAACGCGATCGTCGACTACGCCATCTTCATGCTCGATCCTAACGGCGTGGTCAGGACCTGGAACAGGGGAGCCGAACGCCTCAAGGGCTATGCGGCCGACGAGATTATCGGAAAACCCTTTTCAGTCTTCTACACGCCTGAAGATCGCGAGAAGGGTTTGCCAAATAGGGCGCTGGCAACGGCCGCGGAGACAGGTCGCTTCGCCTCCGAGGGTTGGCGGGTCAGAAAGGATGGCAGAAGGTTCTGGGCGCTCGTCGTCCTCGACGCAATTCGCGACGAGAACGACAGCCTGGTCGGCTTTGCCAAGGTTACGCGCGACATCACCGAACGTCACCAGGCTCAGAATGAGCTCCTGGAAGGTGAAAGACGCTACCGCCGGCTGGTCGAAGCCGTGGTCGATTACGCCATCTTTCAGCTTGATCCTTCCGGCCATGTCGCGACCTGGAATCCCGGCGCACAGCGGATCAAGGGTTACTTGCCTGAAGAGATCATCGGCCGGCATTTCAGCACGTTCTACACGCCTGAGGATCTGGAAAAGGAGGTACCAAAGAACGCTCTGGCGGAAGCGACCGAAAAGGGTCGGTTCGAAGCCGAGGGCTGGCGCGTCCGCAAGGATGGGACGCGTTTTTGGGCCTCGGTGGTCATCGATCGGATCACCGACGAGAGCGGCGCCATCATAGGCTTTGCCAAGGTTACGCGCGACTTGACCGAGCGCAAGCAAGCACAGGACGAGCTTCAACGTGTCCAGGAACAGCTTGTGGCATCGCAGAAGCTCGAAGCGGTCGGACAGCTGAGCGGTGGTATTGCACACGACTTTAACAATCTACTCATGATTGTCCTGGGAAATCTGGAGAACGCCGAGCGCAACAGCCGCAACCTCGGTGGACCCAACCTTCATCGCGCGTTGGCAAATGCAAAGCGCGGGGCCCAGCGCGCCGCTGCGCTGACCAGCCGGTTGCTCGCCTTCTCACGGCGTCAGGCTCTCGATCCGAAGCCCATCAACCTGAACAGCTTTCTGGGTGGCCTGCAGGAGTTTCTTCAACGCACGCTGGGCGAACGCATCGAGGTCCAATCCGTCGGTGGCGCCGGCCTCTGGCAGATCGAGGCGGACGTGAACCATCTGGAGTCGACCATCGTCAATCTAGCGATCAACGCCCGCGACGCGATGCCTAATGGTGGGAAGCTGACGATCGAGGCGGCGAACGTCTCCGCGGATGACGACTATTCGCGCGCAAATCCGGAGGTTGCTGCCGGGCAGTATGTCGTCGTCTGTATCAGTGACACGGGCTCGGGCATGACTCCAGAGGTCCTACATCATGCGTTCGAGCCGTTCTTCACCACCAAGGAGCCAGGGCAGGGAACCGGGCTTGGCCTCAGTCAGGTCTATGGCTTCGTCAAGCAATCGGGCGGCCATGTGAAGATCTACAGCGAGGTCGGGGAGGGCACGAGCATCAAGATGTACTTCCCGCGTTACCATGGCCATGCACAGCCCGCTTCGGAGGAAGCGGACGAGTTCATCGCCGAGGGAGCTACGATCGAAACCGTTCTCGTCGTTGAAGACGATGCCGATCTCAGGGTCTATGTTTCGGACGTCCTGCGGGATCTTAATTATCGTGTTCTGTCTGCCGGAAGCGCTCAAGCTGCGTTGACCATTCTGCTCCAGGAAGATCAAGAGGTCGACCTTCTCCTCACCGATGTCGTCATGCCGGGAATCAATGGACGCGAGCTGGGACGGCGGGCTGAGCAGATCAGGCCCAAGCTCAAGATCCTCTACATGACGGGCTACTCGCGCAATGCCGTCGTACATCAGGGGCGTCTCGATGACGGGGTCGATCTGCTCGAAAAACCGGTCACTCAGGCAAGGCTAGCGCTGAAGGTGCGCGAGATCCTGGATCGAAGCTGATCGCGACGCCCCCAGCTGATGGCCGCTACGCGCGCTTGCAAGGCCTGGTCCCCAGCCTATCGCGGTCGCCTATGAAGAACGCAACCAGCACGCTGTAACAGAATAGGCCGCAGTCTCTGCTTTGGAACGACCGACACCGGTGGGGAAAGCCGCAGGATTAGCCGAGTAAATCCTATGCGCCATGAGCCGGCCTCCACGCCGAGCGCCACGCGGTTTCGGCTCAAACGGCAAAACCCGACATTTTTGACTGTCCAGCAACGCTGATCGAGTTATTGCTCAGCGCGCCTCGCGCGCCGTCAATCACGCTTTCGTAGATGCGGCTTCTGTTTGCCTAGTGGAGTACCAGGTCGTTCGATCGAGGAGCCATCTATAGTCTGGAACACAGGGAAGATGTATCTATGTTGGCAGCCCGAGCGCGGCAGCCAGATGAGCGACACTCGTTTCGATGGCTACGACGAAAGCGAACGCTGAAACCAGCGTGGCCGTGGCAGAGAAATCAGTGAGGTCGTCGGTGAGATCGGCGATATCGTGCCGTTGATCGACAACCTGCTTGTCGAGGGGGCCTTGGATCCTTCTGCAGGCAGACGAACTGTGCACTGGCCATTCAGCCTGGTTTACTCAATTTATCGAGGTGATAAACGTCAGAAGCTGGCGTATTCGCAGAGGCTATTCCCACGTATAATTCCTCCACCCGCCACCCCTCTTCCCGCAGGCCATCGACGAGACCAAATCTCTCATTCCATTCTTGAAGCGCCAAAAGATATTTCGTGTCGAATGATCGAGCGATGTGGGCAATTGCCACTGACCTTAGCTTCCCGACACTCGGGAAAGTCAGTCGTTTGTGAAATTCGATCGCGACAGGCGTCTCGAGGCCCACGAGGTCGACAAGCGGGACACGTCCTGCATACGCAACATAGCGTCATGCACCAGTATCGTCGGTCGATCGGTCAAATTCTCATTGATCACCGCACGATGTCGGACAGGCTTTTCTGATGTCCTGTTATGCGTGTCCAATAGTCGGAAAGTTGCCAACCGAAAGCTAACGGTAGGAAGAAAATCGCAATCCAGATCAATCGAAGGGTCTTCGTTCGAGCCGCGGAACTGAGGGCCGACGCCACTCCAAAGAGGATGATCGGAGCAAATATATAGAGATAGCGACTTCCATTGTGCGAGAGTCCGCTAGGAAACTTCCAGAAATATAAGCCTATGAGAGTGGTCGCGAACACAGCCAGCATTATCCCAACCGAGAGCGGCCGAATGAAACGCAGGCAGAGAAAGAGCGGAAAGCAGGCTGTCGCGGCCCGAGCCATCGCAAGCGACGAAGGCCAATTTGTTCGGCCAATCTGCGTAACGGTCTGCGAAGTAGTACGTCTTGGCATCGAGGGTACTAGGAACTAACGACCTCGTGTCGACCCAGTACCAAACCAGGAACGGCGCAACGGCTAGAAGCGAGGTCGCGCATGCAAGGGTCTTAAAGCGGAGCGCGTGGCCATGATCCAAAAGCAGAATGACCATCGATCCGTTAGACAGAAGACTAAGCTCCGGCCGAATAAATGGCATGACTCCGCAAAGAAGAGAGAGCCAGATCGTTCGTCTCTTGTCCGTCAATAGCTTGATGTCCCTAGCCACCGCAGCCAAACGCAGCGAGCAATTTCGACGCGATGAGCCCCGGCTGTGTCGATCGCTCCTAAAAGAAGGCTCCAACGGGGCGGCCGCAAAGACAGGCCGTGCGAGTATCTATTCCGTTATCCAGTTTGGGAAGTTCGTGCCAATTAAGACCACTCGCTCATGGTGCCACACCGATAAGAATTAGGGGCTCACTCTGCATTCTGCTCGTGTTTTGCCCCCGTCGAACGGACAACAGATGGACTAAATTGAAGCCGGCTTTGAACCAGTTACCGCCGACCTATTTCCCCAACCGCAGCCGGCTCGGCCACCCCACCCGCACCAACGTCTCATCCGGATCCGAGATCGCGAATTCATAAATCCCCCACGGCTTGTCCTCAGGTATTTGCTGAAATTCGTGCGCGGCGGCGTCGACGTCCTCGAGGTAGAGATAGAGGGCGAACGGATTTCGGGGGAACGAGCCAGCCCTCGACCGCGTCGATGAGATGCAGATATCCGCCCTGCCCGTTCGACAGCATGCGATAGCTGTCCTCCTCCCCTCACGGGCCTTTCGCCGTCCGGTCGCGCAAAGCCCAAGCGGGCGTAGAAGCGCTCCGACGCATCGAGGTCGTTACAAGGCAGGATCGCGACAAGGGCACCGGTCGGGCTCATGCGGACACTCCGATCAGGATAGCGGCATCAGAAAGCCCGCAGCGAATGCTTCCCGCGCGGGCTGAACCGAACGTTTCGATGATGCCATTCTGCCAGTGTTTTGCCCGACGGGTCAACCCTCATTTTGGTTAAACCGAAACGGCTCCGGCGCTGACGGGGGGCTTGGTGCGCCGGAGCCGCCATTCCAGCCGGCCAATCGGCGGTATGCCGGCACGACACCAAATCCACCCTGGAACCGAAGATTCCTAAACGCTCCGCGGCCCGTGCTTGGTGGACCCGCCTGTTGCTCGTCCCTCAAGGCGCGGAAGCGGGGAGCGGGCGGAAGGGCAGACGCGACCTGGCGCGTCGCGACCCGCCGACATCACGCCTCGTTCAGGCCCGCGCCGCGATCGATCACGGCCGCTTCGCCCTTGGCGGTGAGCTCAAAAGTGTCGCCATCCTTCTGCACATAGCCGTCGGCGATCAGCCGAAGCAGCCCGTCGTGCCTGTCATCGCTATCGCTGAAGGCGATGGACTGGCCGATGTCGCAGAGCATGGCGATATCAGAATCTGTCAGCATGGACTCCTCCCGGATCATACAAATTCCTGTTCCCGCCGGCGGTTCCTGCGAGAGGCGAGCTGGCGCCGCTTCGATGCGAAAAGCCCGCGCCAGAAATTCTCCCGCGCGGGCTGAAGCTTCTGTTTCGATGATGGCATCGTGCCGGTGTTTTGCCCGACGCGGCAATCGACACACGCCTTGCACGCGCATCCGGGTCAGGAACAGGAGGCAGCAGCGCGCGTTTTTATCGCAGGAGGACAATCATCCATGAGTCATGTCGTACTCGTCGTCGACGACGATGCCGGCGTTCTCGATGTCGTGACAAGCATGCTGCAGGAGCTCGGTTGCGATGTCGTCGGCGCGCAGAGCGGGACGGACGCGCTCGCGCAACTCGTGCAGAACGAGCGCATCTCGATCCTGATCACCGATATCAACATGCCGGGCATGGACGGACACGAGCTGGCCGAGCGGGCGAGGCGCGTGCGGCCGAGCCTCAGGGTGCTTCAACTGTCAGGCCGGGAGCCGCGGCGCGGCGGCCTTCCGATGATCCGCAAGCCGTTCTCCCTCGAGGATCTCGCCAACACCATGAGGCAGACGACAGGCGTCTGCTGAATGTTCGTCGCCACATAAAAAGCCCGCAGCGGATGCATCCCGCGCGGGCTGACCTGACTTTTCGATGATGGCATTGTGCCAGTGTTTTGCCCGACGAGTCAAACGAACTCGCGCGCTGCCGCTTGTGTTTGTCCGACGCCGCGCGAAGGCCGAACGCAAACGAGATACGCCCCTCCTCCCAGCTCTATATGTGGTGCGCAAGGGGCTTGCTTCAAGCTCCCGCCGCCGGTGTACACCCCGCGCCTCACACCGAGAGGGGTCACCACATGCCTGTTTTGCTTCCGACATCCCGCCTGCGCGCGCACACCTCGCCAAGGCGCAACCGGGAGATGCCCGACCATGCCGTCGTGATCGCCGGCGGCGGCCCGACCGGATTGATGCTGGCGGCGGAACTGGCGCTGGCGAAGGTCAATGTTGCGATCGTCGAGCGCCGCGCCAGCCAGGAGCTCATCGGCACGCGCGCCGGGGGCCTGCATGCGCGCAGCATCGAGATCCTCGATCAGCGCGGCGTTGCCGATCGCTTTCTGCGCGAAGGGACGATCACCCAGCTTGCGGGCTTTGCCTGGACGCGGCTCGACATCAGCGATCTGCCCACCCGGCATCCTTACGGGCTTGCGCTGCGGCAGAGCCACATTGAACGCATCCTGGCCGACTGGGTCGAGGAAACAGGCGTACCCATCTATCGGCGCCGGGAGGTGAGCGATGTCGTGCAGGACGACACCGGCGTCGACGTGATGCTTGCGGGCGGCGAGACAATGCGCGCGGATTATCTGGTCGGCTGCGATGGCGGGCGTAGCCTGGTGCGCAAGACCGCCGGCATCGATTTTGCCGGAACGGATCCGACGCTCAGCAACCTCATGGCCGAGGTCGAGATGGGCGAGACGCCGCAATGGGGCCTGCATCACGACGCAATCGGCTTTCACGGCCTCAGCAAGACGGAGCGCGGACGCGTGCTGGTGGTGATGACGGAAGCAACGCTCGATCGCAAGGGCGAGCCGACGTTGCACGATCTCAGCGAGGCGCTCGTCACCGTCTACGGCATCGATTTCGCCGTCCGTAACCCGTCCTGGATCTCGCGTTTCACCGACACGGCACGGCAGGCCGTCTGTTATCGCCGCAAACGCGTGCTGCTCGCCGGCGATGCCGCGCATATCCATCACTCCGTCGGCGGACAGGGCCTCAACACCGGCTTGCAGGACGCCGTCAATCTCGGCTGGAAGCTGGCGCAGGTGGTGAAGGGCATGTCGTCCGACGCTTTGCTCGACACCTACCACGCCGAGCGTCATCCCGTTGCCGCGCGCGTGTTGCGCAACACCAGGGCGCAGATCGCCCTGCTCCGCCGCAACGACGACGGCCGCAGGGCCGCGCGCGAGGTCATGGCCGAGCTGCTGGCGATGGACGAGCCGCGCAAGCGTTACGGCGCCATGATGAGCGGGCTCGACATCCGCTATGATCTCGGCGGCCAGCATCCCTTGCTCGGCCGCCGCATGCCCGATCTGGCGTTGACCATCGAGGGCCGCTCGATGCGGCTGTTCACGCTGCTGCACGATGCGCGCGGCGTCCTGCTCGATTTCGGCAGGGCCGGCGGGCCGGACATCTCGCCCTGGGCGGATCGCGTCGCACACATCAAGGCCACGTATGATGGCGCATGGGAGCTTCCTTGTATCGGAGCCGTCACCGCGCCGACAGCCGTGCTGGTGCGGCCCGACGGGCATGTGGCGTGGGTGGACGATGGACTTGGAAGCGGACTTGGAGTTGGACTTGCGGAGGCGCTGACGATCTGGTTCGGCGCAGCGTGAGATCGTCGGAGGCACCAGAGCAGCATGCCCCCACGGGCTTGCTGCTTTGTGCAAAAGTGCACTTTCGATTGAGGCGTCGTGCAAAATGAGTAAGTGGCTCAAACGCCGCAAATCGCGCATCGAAAAGATCGCGCGGATTCTTGTCCGACCTATCAAATGATGAAGACTCATCGCGAGACGAGTCGTACAGTTAACCGTTACCGCGCGGTCCGTGGCACATATCGGTGATGAGAACGCCCGGTCGCGCTCCTGCCCTCCTCGAACATGGGAGCAGCGCCATGCTGAAGCGGCGTCGTTTCAAGCAGACCAGGACACTTCACCAGAGGCTCGCCGACCAGGCCGTGCAATTGCGCGAGCAGGCCCGCGCGCTCGCGCCGGGACATCGCCGCGAGATGCTGCTGCGCCGCGCGCGGCAGGACGAGATGGCGATGCAGATCGATGCCTGGCTGCATTCGCCCGGCCTAAGGGCGCCGACATGAACGGGCAATATCGCGCTTATCTGGTCGGCGAAGACGGCGTCTTCCGCGCCGCCGAGGCGTTCGAGGCCCCGTCCGACACATCAGCACTCGCCCTTGCGCAGCGCTTTGCGCGCCGCGGCGACGTCGAAGTCTGGCAGCTCGGCCGCAAGATCGGCTTGGTGAAGGGGCCGAGGCCGCCCGAGGCCCCGGAGAGGTTAAAGGCCCGACCTGAGGCGCGGCCCGAGACCTAAGATCTCGCCCGCCTCCAACCTAGGCCGCGCGGGACAGTTGCGCCGTCCGCTCGACCCGCGCTTCCAGCAGGGCGATCGAGGTCCGCAAATTGTCGCGGCGCGCCCGCAAGGCCTGCGCCAGCATCGAGTAAGTGGGGCTGCGGGGATCGGCATTCCCGGCAATGCGCTCCTCCTCGGCAATGTCGCCGTCCAGCATCTGGATGCGCCAATGCAGGTCGGAGATCAGGGCATGGAGTTGCAGGGACGCGGTCGCTTCGAAACGGGACGTTGACTGCATGGGATCGCCTCAATCTGAAACGGCCCGATGGGCCGGGCCGGGATTACGACGTCGTGCAGCAAGACGGATGCCAACTCCGTTTGGGACAGCAGAAGGCCGCCCCTACTCGTCCTTCAGCTTCCGTTCGATATAGGCGTCGACGGTCTCGGCGAACGAGCGCTGCACGCCGACCGAGCTGACGTGCAGATCGAGCGCGTCCTGCTGCAGCACGCGCAGGCCGCGCCTGCGTGCGCAAATCGGCGCCATCGCGAGATAATCGTCGATGGCATCAGTCGCCAGCGGGATCCCTTTCGGATCCCCCCACGCGATCAGCAACCGCAGAAAGCTCAGGCAATCGGCCAGACCCGGCATGGCTTTCGTCTTCAGCCCTGCCGCGATTTCGGCTTCGGCCTGCTGACGGGCTGGGTATGGGTCCCGAACAGGGCCAGCAGCAACGCGACTTCTTCCTTCGAACCGATCTGGATCATGACTTGTCTCCGTTTCGCTTCGTTGGTCGGGCCCAACGGCGAGGGAGTTCAGGACGATCTGGTTTCAGGATTGTTTCAGGACGGTTTCGTGGTCAGTGCGCCCCGCGCAGCAAGGCCGGCAAGATCGCGTCCAAAGGCAACAGTTCTGCATGTCTTGATGTCGCCGGAGGGGATGCAGGTTCAACCGGACGGCTCAAACTTTAATCGAATGCCGTGATGCGGATTCGGCGAAATGAAATCTCTTCGCGCCATGCTGGCACATGTCCGTTCTCAGGAGAGAGAGCCGATGTACTACGTCGCTGGCTTACTGCTTGGACTGGCGGGATTGTTCTATTCGGCAGGACATCACGAGCTCGGCTCGTTCGGGGCCGATGTTTGCAGCTATGGCGGCCTGTTCTGCGACAGCCCGGGTGTTGTCTTTACCGGCGCGGCGCTCTCCGCCGCCTGGGGCATGTTCGTAAGCATCAAATAGGGACACGCAGCATATCCGTCGGTCGCTGCCGGGCTTGAGCGCCGCGGCTCACAGCGCAAGCTCCTTGCGAACGGCTGCCGCTGCATTGCCCACCTTGTCGACAGCCTGTTGCAGCTCTTCCCTGGAGACGCCGAGCGCGTGGGTCCAGTACTTGACCTCCCAGGGCTCGTGCATGTTGATCTTGCTGCGATCCGGCTGCTCGCGCTTGGTCAGACGATCCATCGCGACGTCCCTCCTCGAGGTGAAAGAACGCGGCCGGGCCCGCACCGTTCCGAAGCGACATGTGTGCAGAACGCACATTTCGGACAATCGGTTGGGACGTTTCTGGGTGGCTCGTCGCCGTGAACAACGCGGCGGCTCGACTTGATAAATGTTAAGCGGCGCGCACGGCCGGGCTCGCCCCCACTTAACATTTGTTGGATTTGCCCAATTCCCTAACGCATCGTCCACAATGTTGAGACGCCGGAGCGGCGTCATTTAACCTTTGTTGTCAACAACGAGCCGGGGTCTATGCTTTTTGCTCCACACGCGCTCAGCCGCGTGGGGGAATCGAGTGCCGTGACAAGCGACATGATCTGGGCGCCGCTGTTTCAGCGCCTGAAAACCACGACCGGCGCGGATGACCGGGATCTGCAAGCTCTCGCGGCGCTGCCGTTCACGCTCCGCAACTTTCGCGAAAACCAGACCGTGCTGCGCGACGGCGAACAGCCGAGCGAATGCTGCCTGATCGCCGACGGCTTCTGCGTGCGCTCCAAGACGATTGCCGACGGCAGACGCCAGATCCTGTCGATCCACATTCCGGGCGACCTGCCGAGCTTGCAAAACCTCCATTTCGCGACCGTCGATCATGACCTGATCGCACTGTCCGATTGCACGCTCGCCTTCATCGCCCACAAGGCGCTGAACGAGTTGATCCGCCAGCGACCGGGCGTCGGCGACATGTTCTGGCGCGACACGCTGGTAGATGCCGCCGTGTCCCGCGAGTGGATCGTCAATGTCGGCCAGCGCTCCACCTACAACCGGCTTGCACATCTGATCGTCGAGCTGCGTGAGCGGCTGCGCCTGATCGGGCGCGTGATCGACAATACTTTTGAAATCCCGCTGACGCAGGAGCAGTTCGGCGAAGCCATGGGCGTGACCAGCGTCCACACCAACCGCATCCTGCGCGAACTGCGCATCGACGGCGTTCTGGAGCTTCAGCGCGGCACGGTGCGGATTCTCAACGAGCACAAGCTGCAGGAGCTCGCCCAGTTCGACGGCCGCTATCTGCATTTGTCGCCATCGTCCTAGAGCATACTCAGGGGGCAAACACCTCGGAAGTGTCCATGCGCACGTTGCGGATCGCGCGGCAGGACTCCTGCGCCTCCCGCATGTGCTCCGGCATGAAGCTCAGCAGCAGCGAACGCCGCCGTGCGCCGGACCGATTGCGGGTCGCGCCATGCGGCAAGTCGGCGTCGAACACCAGGATGTCCCCCGCCTCGCCCGCCGTGATCAGAGACGCGGCTTCGTCCGGCTCGCCCAGATCGACCGCGCCTTGGTCGAGGTGGCGCGGAACGAGGCGCGTGGCGCCGTTGTCCGGTCCGTAAGCATCCAGGAAAACCAACGCGGCCACGGCCCCCCTGCCCAGTCCATCGCGGTGGAGGGGCTGATGGCCGCCGCCCTGCAGCGGTTCGCGGCCCTCGACCTGGGACAAAAAGAACGGACCTCCCAGCATCTGTGCTCCCGCCGCCAGCAGCGGCGACAGTCGGCAGGTCCGCTGCACGATGAGATCGAGATCGACCAGTGCGTGGCGCCAGCCCGCGCCGCGGGGCACCGCCCATTGATCGCCGGTCCCGACACCGGCATCGAAGGCCGCACGCAGCGCCTCGCGCCAGGCTTCGGGCACCGCACCGCGAAGCAGAAGATAGTCGCGCGCCAGCGCCGCTGCCTGATCCGGCGCAAGCGGGGTAACCCTGGTGGGAGGCGGGCGAGGGCTCATGACGCTCCGTACAATCTCAAATTGTTTCTCGCAAGAGCGATGCAGATCGGCGCAGGGGGAGTTACGCCCCGTCTTGAGGCGGGGCTCAATCGCCGGATCCCGGCCATGGAACTTTCCGGCTATGATCGCGCTTAGCCCTTAAATTCGCAATTTCCGGAAGGCCAGCCCTTGTCGAACCGCGCCAAACTCCAAGCCTCCAAACGTGACAGCGTCGTCGCTCCGACCAAGGCGGCACCGACCCTGCTGCAACGGCTCGGGCCCGGCCTGATCACGGGAGCGGCCGATGACGATCCGTCGGGAATCGCAACTTATTCCCAAGCCGGCGCGCAATTCGGTTTCGGGCTGCTCTGGACGATCTTTCTGACCTTGCCGTTCATGATCGCGATCCAGCTCGTCAGTGCGCAGATCGGCAGGGTCACCGGCAAGGGGTTGGCGGCCAACGTCCTCGAGCTTGCACCGCGCTGGATCGTGATGGGGCTTGTGGGGCTGCTCGTCGCCGCCAACACCTTCAACATCGCCGCCGACATCGCGGCGATGGCGGAGGCGCTCTCCCTGGTCATCGGCGGGCTTAATCACGAGCACGCGCTGATCTTCGCGGCCGGCTCGACCCTGCTGCAGGTGTTCGTGCCCTATCGCCGCTATTCGCCGGTGCTGAAATTCCTGACACTGTCGCTGTTTGCCTATGTCGCGACGGCCTTCACCGTGAAGATCCCCTGGGGCACCGCGCTGCTCGCAGCAGTGTGGCCGAAGGCGAATGTCAGCGCCGACTATTTCATGATGGTGGTCGCGGTCCTCGGCACCACCATCAGTCCCTATCTCTTCTTCTGGCAGGCCTCCCAGGAGGTCGAGGAAATGAACCTTGGCAAGCGGGACAAGCCGCTGCGCGAGGAAACCAAGCGCGGCGGCGATCCCGAACTCACGCGCATCAGGGTCGATACGACGCTCGGCATGCTGCTGTCGAACGGCATCGCCTTCTTCATCATCCTGACCACGGCCTCGGTGCTGAACGCCAACGGCGTCACCAACATCAACTCGGCGACGCAAGCGGCCGAAGCACTGCGGCCGCTCGCCGGCGACTTTACCTTCGCGCTGTTCGCGACCGGCATCATCGGCACCGGCCTGCTCGCAATCCCGGTGCTGGCCGGCTCGGCCGCTTATGGCGTGGCGGAAATCTTCGGCTGGCGCGCGACACTGGAGGCAAGGCCGGAGAAGGCGGTCGGCTTCTATACCATCATCGCGGCCGCAACCATCATCGGCTTCGGGCTCGGCTTTACCGGGATCGACTCGATCCACATGCTGGTCTGGAGCGCCGTGCTCAACGGCGTCGTCGCTGTGCCCATCATGGCGATGATGATGCTGATTGTCTCGAGCAGGGCCATCATGGGCCGTTTCAAGGCCCGGACATGGCTGGTCGCGCTGGGCTGGCTCGGCACCGCGCTGATGGCGCTGGCCGTGCTCGCCCTGCTCGGCTCGTCGCTGATAAGCTAGACCGGCGACAGCGCCGCCGAGATCTGCGAAGCGATGATGAAGGCCGCAATCACCGCCGGCACACTGATGAACCGCAAGAACTGGTCGACTGAAAGCATTATTGTCTCCCCAAAGACAAAGCACCTTCGCCCGAGCGCGCTACTCCACCCCTTGCGCGATGGGCTGCTCGGCCGTCAGAAACCGATCGGAAATCGCCGCCCCACTCATCGTGAGGAGCGCCAGAACCGAAATCATGGCTAGAAATTGCATGCCTCCGTGATCGGCTCCGATTGTGGCCAAATCGGTCAGGGTTTGAGACGATCCCAAGAAACATCAAGCCCCCCGGATTCTACGGGCTTTCCGCCAGTGCAGCCAGAAACCGATGGCTGGCCAAGCGTTTGCGAACTTCACGGCACTCGATCGTTAGCCTAACAATTGTGGCTGGGCCGGAGCTTGCGAGCCGGCCGTAAAAACAACAACGCCCGGCCGGGCGACAGGGAGCGACATGGCAAAATCATCAAAAGCAACCAGTCTCGAGATCCTTGCCTGCGATGCCGGCTGGAGAAACTACCACTTCGTCAAGGTGACGACGGAAGACGGCATCGTCGGCTGGAGCGAGTTCGACGAGGGCTTTGGCTCACCCGGCGTCGGTGCGGCGATCCAGCGCCTGTCGGCACGCGTGATCGGCCAGAACGTGTTTCAGCACGAGCGCATCCATGCCGAACTTTTCGCAGCCACACGGCCTGCCGCCGGCGGCGTGGTGGCGCAGGCACTCGGCGCGATCGAGAACGCCTTGCTCGATGCCAAGGCGAAATGCCTCGATGTCCCCTGCTGTGAGCTTCTCGGCGGCAAGATCCGCGACCGCGTCAGGGTCTATTGGTCCCACTGCGCGACATGGCGGATCAATCATCCCACCTGGTACCAGCCACCGATCGAAAATCTCGACGGCGTCAAGGCCATGGGCCGTGAGGTGCGCGAGAAGAAGTTCACCGCGCTGAAAACCAACATCTTCTCCTATGATGACGGCAAACCCACCGGTTGGCGGCCCGGTTTCGGCTCGCCCTTCGCACCCGAGATCAATGTCGACCGCAAGATCCTGCGCGACCTGCATACCCATCTGGAAGCGATCCGCGACGGCGCCGGCCCCGATGTCGACATCCTGCTCGACTGCAATTTCAACGCCAAGACCGAAGGCTATTTGAAGATCCTGCGCGAGATCACCGACCTCGACATGTTCTGGATCGAGATCGACAGCTTCAATCCCCAGGCCCTCGGCTATATCCGCCGGCAGAGCCCGCATCCGATTTCATCCTGCGAGACGCTGCTCGGCTTGCGCGAATTCCTGCCCTATTTCCACGAGCAGGCCATGGACGTCGCGATCATCGACACGCCCTGGAACGGTGTGTGGCAGTCGATGAAGATCGCCTCTGCCGCAGAAGCTTTCGAGGTCAACGTCGCGCCGCACAATTTCTACGGCCACCTCTGCTCGATGATGAACGCGCATTTCTGCGCGGCTGTCCCGAACCTGCGTATCATGGAGATCGACATCGACCGCCTCGCCTGGGACCGCGAACTGTTCACGCATGAACCGGAAATCCAGAATGGGCACCTGATCATTCCGGATCGTCCAGGCTGGGGCACTGAGCCGAATGAAGAAGCCCTTCGCGCGCATCCGCCGAAGACGACAGGCGGTCTGCTCAGCTACGGCCGCAAGAGTTGACGTTTACGGCTGCACTGGATTGATGGTCGGGGACGTCTTCGGCCCCGGCCGTTCCGGTTCGACAGGAGATTTCGGTTCAGTCGGAAGCACCTTGGCGCCTACCGCGCGGGCGGCTTCGCCTGTGGTCGCGTACATGGCGACACGAGCCGGCTCGGTCTTGGCGCGGCTCCAGGGCCCGTGGTCGACGAGCAGCATCGCAGCAATCGTCGCGGCGGCCACGATCATCGCGATCACACCGGGGTGCCGAAGCGCTATCGAGATGGAATTTGCGAAGCGATCTGTTGCCATCGAAGAATCCGCACCTTTTCTCTCTCGCGGATCAACGCAAAGCTGGCTCGTCGAGTTCCACTCTCGCGTAAGCAAGTTCCCAACCAATGCGAGGGGAACTAGCGGGCTGGTCTGCTCAATGCCTTACGTCGGGCCGCGCGTCGCCGACGAATTTGTCGCGGTTCGGCATTTTGACCGCTGCGAGCGACTTGGCGTCGAGCACGGCGTCATCCCGCACCAATCCGTTCAAGTTCAGGATGTAGGCCGAGACCGCGTACACGTCTTCATTGCTGAGTGATTGCGGCGCGTTCTGCGGCATCGCGCGGCGAATGTAATCAAACAATGTCGGCGCATAAGGCCAGTAACTCCCCACCGTGCGAACCGGTTTGGCCGTTCCGATCGTGCCCTGCCCTCCCACGAGGCGATCGCCAACCCCGCCCTCGCCCTTGTCGCCGTGACATGACGCACATTGCTGGACGAACACCTCGCGCCCGTGACTGACCGAGCCGCTTCCTTGCGGCAGGTTGTTGCCATCGCGCCCGATCTCGATATTCCAGCCCGCGATCTCAGCAGCAGTCGCTGGCCGGCCGATGCCGTAAGGCGTTTGCGCCCGCACAGTGCTCGCTGAAGCACAGAGCAAGGTTGCAAGAACGACGCCGCAAGTCTCACGCCAGCGCATTGGTCACCTCCCCGTCGGCGCCGATGCGCCAGGGCCAGATCGCATTGTTGTGGTAGAAATAATTCTCGCCGCGGACTGCGAGCAGCTCGGCAAGCGTCGGCTGCACGTAGCCGGTCTCGTCACTGGCACGGCTCTGGATCACCGCAGGATTGCCGTCCCATTGCCAGGGCAAGCGAAAGCGTGTGAGCGCACGTGTCAGCACCGGCTCCTGCAAATGTGCATCCTGCCAGCTCTTGCCGTCATCGACGGATACCTCGACGCGCTTGATCTTGCCGTGGCCGCTCCAGGCGATGCCGGTGATTTCGTGGAAGCCGGGTGCGCTGAGGCGCTGTCCGCCCGAGGGACGCGTGATGATCGACTTCGCCTCCATGTAGAACGAGAACTCGCGCGCGGTGCCGTCAGGCAGGAGGTCGGTATATTTCGAGGTCTCCTCGCGCGAATAAACGGGTTCTGCCGTCACGTGCAGGCGCCGCAGCCACTTCACGTTCATATTGCCTTCGAAGCCGGGCAATAGCAGCCGCAACGGATAACCCTGCTGCGGGCGGAGCCGCTCGCCGTTCTGGCTGTAGACCAGCAGGGCGTCCTCCAGACATTTCTCGATCGGGATGCTGCGAGTCAGCGCCGCCGCGTCTGCGCCTTCCGCAATCACCCATTTGGCTTCCGGCTTCAGTCCGGCCTCCTGGAGCACCAGCTTCAGGCTCACGCCCGTCCATTCCGCACAGCTCAAAAGGCCAACGAGATCGGACGCAGTCTTGGCATAGGGCTTGGTGTAACCGGGATTTCCAGAGCACTCGAGAAAATGGATCCGCGATTCCGACGGAAAGCGCCTGATATCGTCGACAGTGAAGATGAGGGGTCGCTCGACCAGGCCATGAAGCATCAAGCGGTGCTGCGCCGGATCGATCGTCGGCACACCGCCGTGGTGGCGCTCGTAGAACAGCCCGTTCGGCGTGATGATGCCGTCAAGCTCCTGCAACGGCGTACGGCCGGACGCGGAGATGTATTGTTTGAGGTTCTTCGGGATGTTCTTGACGACGCCCTTCTCGAACGGCGACGGCGCACCATAGGGCTGGCTTCCCATGGGATCGCCAGGTGCCTTCATCCAATCGGGGACGTTGGGCGGAAGGTTTTCCGTCTCCGCTGCGGCCGACGCACCAGTTCCAAGGACAACGCCTGCCACGACACCGCTACTTTGCAGGAAGCGGCGGCGTGTGGTCCTGGTCGGCTTGTCGCTTGTGTCGATCTTGTTGCTCATGGCGGACCCTCGGCTGAAGCTGGGCCCGCATGAAACCTGCCGCGAAGCACATTTGCAATTCACGCGTATTTCAAAAGCAGGCAATTTTGATCAGGACTGATCTAAATCCACCGGCCGTGCCGGCAGTTCCATCCTTTGCAATGCACAAACGGCTCGCGCATCATTCACCCGGCGCAATCGCATTGCTGGGCGTCGGCCGATCGGTGATCTGCTGGCCGAACAGGCTGCCGATCAGTTCGACCGCGGTGCGCGCCGTGCGACCACGCTCATCCAGGAACGGGTTGAGCTCGACGATGTCGACCGACCCCACCACCCCGGAATCATGCAGCAGCTCCATGATCAGATGCGCTTCACGATAGGTCGCGCCTCCCGGCACCGTGGTCCCCACGCCCGGTGCGACGCAGGGATCGAGAAAATCGACATCGAAGCTGACATGCAGCACGCCGTTGTCAGCCTTGACGCGCTCGATCACGCGCCGGATCAGCACCGCAACGCCGAACTCGTCGATCTGGCGCATGTCGACGACCCTGATCCGCCGCGCGCGCATCAGCTCCCTTTCGAGCTTGTCGATTGAACGCGCGCCGAACAGGTCGAGCCTGCCGGGATCGATCGAGGCGCGTGGATCATCGCCCAAGAGGCCATCGAGGCCCGCCTCGCAGCACAGGAACGCGGCCGACATGCCATGCATATTGGCCGTAATCGTCGTCTCGGGCGTGTTGTAGTCGGCATGTGCGTCGAGCCAGAGCACGAACAGCTCGCGTCCGTGCTCCCGCCAATGCCGCGCCATGGCGTTGACCGATCCCATCGACAAGGTGTGATCTCCGCCAAGGAAGATCGGCAGCGCACCGGTTTGGGCGATCTCATAGCCGCGACGACTGAGCACACGCGTCCAACGCTGGATTTCGCGGTAATGATTGGCCTGTGCCGGCGGCTTGTCGGCGAGGTCGCCGATCTCGGCCACCGAGAGATCACCGTAGTCGACGACTTCGAAATCCAGGCTTTCGAGCAGTGTTGCAAGGCCGGCGGTCCGCAGCGCCGCCGGGCCCATCAAGGTGCCGCGCTGCGAGGCGCCCATATCGATGGGCGCGCCCAGCAACGCGATGCGCCGGGCTCGATCCGTGATGGCTCGATCGGTCACGGCAATCTCCTGAGGTCAGCAAGGCTGCACCAGCGTAACAGAGATTCGCATCCGTCGTTTCACGGGGGCGTCGGAACAATTTCCCGCGCGCGGCATTTTCACTGCATGGCCGGTACCCGCCGTTCAAGACGGCGCCTGTCGCGGATAGCCAAAGGCCCTCGGGCCCGCTGTTCAAAACGAGCGCACGCGCGGATAGCCAAAGGTACCGGCCTCAGTTCTTCCTGGAGGTCGCGAGCTTGAGCACGGACATACCGCAGCCCAATCCCCAGCCCGGCATGGCCGAGCGCGCCATCGATGCAGCCACCGACGTGTCTCAGACGATCGGCGAAGTCGCAGGAGGATTGCGCGCCGCCGTCGATCGTCTCACTTATGCGGTCGACGAGGCACGAAAGCCGGGCCGGCCACTCGCGACCGTGGCGGCGATCACGCGCGAAGCGCCGCTCGCCAGCCTGTTCGTCGCGTTCCTGTTTGGCGTAGCGGTCGCGCGCCGGCGCTGACGAGCGGTTCAGGCTGCGGTGACGGCTTCGAGCTCGGCCGCCAGAAATTTCTCTTCAAACGCATTGGACGGCATCGGGCGACCGAAGAAATAGCCCTGCCCTTCCTCGCACCCCATACTGACCAGGAAGTCGGCCGTGGCGCGATTCTCGATCCCTTCGGCAACAACCGTCAGGCCGAGCTGCTTGCTCAGGCCGATGGTCGAACCGACGATGGCAGCATCGTCGGAATCGGCGAGCAGATCGGTCACGAAAGAGCGGTCGATCTTGAGCCCGTCGAGCGGAAATTTCTTCAGGTAGCTCAGGCTTGCATAGCCCGTCCCGAAATCGTCGAACAGAATGCGCACGCCGAGTTGCTGGATGCGCTTGAACATGTCGAGCACCCGAACCTCGTCGTGCAGCAGGATGTCCTCGGTCACTTCGATCTCGAGCAGTGAAGGCGTAAGTCCCGTCGTCCTCAAGAGCTCCGCAACGGAATGCGCGAGGTCGCCGGAGTGGAGCTGCGATGGCGAGAGGTTGATCGCGACGCGGACCTGATGGCCTGACAATTCCCACGCGCGCGCTTGCCGGCCGGCGGTCTCCATCACCCAGCTCGCGATCCGCTCGGATAGTGCCGAGGTGTTGACCACAGGCATGAACTCTCCGGGCGAGACATAGCCACGCACCGGATGACGCCAGCGGATCAACGCTTCGGCTCCGACCAGGCTACCGTCGATCAACCGCACCTGTGGCTGATAGAACAGCTCGAACTCGCCGCGATCCGCGGCAAGCGCCAGCTCGCTCTCCAGCGTCAGCCTGCTTTCCAGCTCCTGCCTGATCGCGCTTTCGAAGATCACGTGACCTCCGCGCCGCGTCAGCTTGGCCTTGGTCAGCGCAAGATGGCCGTTGCTGATGAGGTCGTCCGCATTCTGTCCACCGTCGGGGTAGATCGCAACACCAAGGCTGATCCTGACACGGTGCTGGCGCGCACCCGTTGCGAGCGGCGCATCGAACGCGCGCGCAATCCGCTCGGCGAACGCGGCAACAGGCTCGCCGACGGCGGCGCAATCCAGCGCAATCGCGAACTCGTCACCGCTGAGCCTGGCGAGGAGCGCCTTGCTGCCGACTTCAGTCCGCAGGCGCTCGGCCACTGCCCGCAATACGAGGTCGCCGGCGGCGTGTCCGAGCATGTCGTTGATCTGCTGGAAGCCATCGAGCCCGAGCACGAGCAACGCGACGTCGGAGGACCGCCGCTCCGCAGCGGCGATCAGACCGACGAGGCCGGCGTGCAACGTATTACGGTTGGCAAGCCCGGTCAGCGCATCATATTCGGCGAGATATCTGACACGTTCGGCTTCGCGCTTGCGTACGGAAATGTCGCGCAAGATCGCGCCATACTGAAAGCCGTCGGTTCCCTGCCAGCCCGAAAAGCTCGCCTCGACCGGGAAAGTCTCGCCGTTCTTGCGTCGTCCTTCGAACTCGACGACCACGGCACCGCCGGGGACCAGCAGCGCCTGCCGCGCAGCATCTCTGATAGCGAAGGCCTTCGCGCCGGCTTCCGCCGGAATCGCGCAAAGCGTTTCGAAGGGGTGACCGATGATTTCGGTCGGCATATACCCGAATACCGCGCTTGCACCGGGATTCCAGACGGTGATGCGGTGATGTTCATCGGTGCAGACCAGACCATCGCCAAGCGACATCGCGATACGGTGGAATCGGCTTTCGGCGATGCGTCCCAACAGGCTGCGGAAGTCAATCTCGTCCAGCGCGATGGCCGTCAGATAGGCGATAATCGCGATGTGGAAGAGCGATGTGTCGATGACAACAGGCCAACGCTCCTGCACGAGGGCCGCAGTCAGCTCGATACCGGCTCCGGCTGCTACCAGGATGGCGACGCGGGCACCGGGCGCCAGACGGCGCCATGAATACATCATCAGCAGACAGATCACGGCAAGGCCGACAATCATGCCGGCATCGGACGTCCAGCGCAGCATGCGGTTCTGAAGCACCGATTCTGCCGCCAACGCCTGCAGCACGGGGCCCGCGACGATGCGACCATTCGGGACACTGAAGCGGTCGCCCAGTTCAAGTGCCGTGGCACCGACGATGACCTTCTTGTCTTTCAGCTTGTCGAGCGCTGCGGCGTCACCCCGCAGCACGTCGATGTAAGAAACAAGCGGAATAGATCCAGCTCGAATGCTGAAGTCGATCAGGAAAGGCGGACGCCGATCGACGTTCTGCCCGGCCAGGACGACCGCCATCGACGGTATCTGCGCATCGCCGAGCTTCTCCCCGACCGGATAGCGGCGAACCAGCCCATCCGGTTCAACCGCGACATTGACGACCGCCGGCCATGACTGGTTGCCAAACGGTTTCAAGGGACGATTGACATGAGCCGCCCCGCCATTGGGCGTCGGCTGCTTGAACGACGGCAGGATCGTCGAGCCGCCGACTTCGCGAAGTGCCGTGAGGAACGTCTCGTCGGAGGCGGGATCCGAGGGCGTACTGAAATCGATATCGAAAGCGATATCCTGGGCGCCGGCGGCCTCGAGCCTGCGAAGGAGGTCGGCGTGCAGGCTGCGCGGCCAGGGCCATACGCCGATCTGATCGATCGAGGGGGCATCGATAGCCACGACGACGACGTTGCCGGTGGCGGAGCGCGACTGCCAGGCAAAGCGCAGATCGGTGAGCGCGTTACGCAGCGCGCCGTGCCATCCCGTGGACAGCACGACCGCCAGGGCGATCACGACGAGAATATGCGGCCGATAGCGCTTCACCTGATCCTCCCGCGCGCCCGCTTCAACAGGCGCGCCCCCATCATCCCCTAGGAAATCGCCTTACTATTTGTGGCCATTCCCGTTGCCATTGCCGTTACCGTTGCTGCCGTTACCGCCGCCATTCCCGTTGCCATTACCCTGGTTACCCTTGCCGTTACCGGTGGCACTGTTGCCATTCCCGTTCCCGGAATTGCCGTTGCCGGAATTGCCGTTGCCGTTGGACGCTCCGGGAGAGCCGGACATTGCATCGTTGCTCGACCCGGCACTCGTCGCGGCGGTGTTTGTTGCACTCGATGACGTCGAGGCCGCGGATCCACCGCCGCTGATGGTGACCGCCGTGACGCTCGAGCTGTTGCCGGCCGCGGTGGTCGTGCTCGACTTGCTGTCGCTCCACACCGTGTCGGTGCTGGCATTCGCGTTGCGCACCTGTCCCGGTGCGGCTGCGTTATGAGCGAGCCCGTGCGTGACCTTGTGGAAGTTCAGCTTGACCTCGCCGAGCGAGCTCGAGATGTGCACGACGCCGGGCTTGGTCGCATGAGCTCCCGCTGCCTGATGCGCATGCGTCGGCGCGCCGGCGACCTTGATCCCCTTGTTGATCGTGCCCAACGCATGGATCGCATGACCGTTCGCCGCATTGCGGGGCGCGGACAAACCGGATTTCGGCACGGGAACGCGCTCGATCGTCGATGCGCGCGGCTTGCCTTGCTCGATCGGATTGAGCGCGCCGGAGCCACTCAGGCTGAGACCGGACTTGCCGTTCGCGAAGGCGGTGGCCACCTGGCCGGGCATCACCTGGGCGATCTGGCCGGTCTTGAAATCGGACACTTCAACCTGTCCGCGGAGCACGCCGACCTTGGTGATGCCTGCGCCCACCGTGACGCTGAAATGCGTTCCCTTGACCACCGCGGCGAGGTACGGCGTCTCGACCTCGAAATGCTTGACGTTGCGCTTCTCGACCTCGAGCAGGATCGAGCCCGCCTGCTGGATGATGGTGGTCGAAAGGCCCTCCTTCTTCTTTGCCGGCACGCCGACCACCGAGTTCGGAGAGATCAGGATGGTCTCCTCACCGCGAACGAGCAGGACGCGCCCGTTGCGACCGGTGCGGATGGTGTCGCCCGCCTCCAGGGTCTCCTGTTGATTGAGCGAGACCTGCTGCGCGCCACTGGTCGCGAGCCAGACCTCACCCGATGACTTGCTGACCGACCAGACGCCGTCATCCGCGGCGGATGCGGCGGTGGCTCCCAGGACCAGCGCGACCATCACGGCGCACCGCATTCCAATTCGGACAAGCATGATGACCCTCAGCCGGAGTTACTCGAGCCTGAGGCGTATCCGAAATCACTCAAGATTGACTTAGCGGCATTCCCGGAGTCCGGGGGCCGCATTAACCGATCATTGACCATAAAAAACTATGAAAAATCATGCGGCTACTGAATCCTTACCGGAACCAGGCGACGTCTCCGTCAGACTACGGAGAACGATCCGCGCGTGGCGCCGTGGGACGGTATCTCGCTGCCGTCCTTGCCATCCTAGGGGCGACATTCACGGGAATCCTCCCAGCACTCGCGCAGCAGGCGAACCAGCCGGGCTTCGATCCGCGCCAGCCGGAGAAATATTTTGAAAACCAAACTGAGCAGGAATCCCTCCGCCGGCCTCCGGTGAAGCTGCCTTCGGTCGGCCAGCCGAATAGCGGCGGGAATACCAGGCCGCAATTCGTGCTCCGCGGCATTAACGTCACCGGCGTCCACGCCATTCCCCACGATCGCATCGCCGCAGTCTACCAGTCCGATCTGGGCAAGCAGGTCTCGCAGGCCGACCTCGCTACGATCGCCAGCGCGATCAGCGATCTCTACCGCGCCCAAGGCTTCCATCTGAGCCGGGCGATCGTGCCGGCGCAGGACATCGCCGATGGCCGCGTCCAGATCCAGGTGATCGAAGGCTCGATCGTCGAGGCCGAGCTGAAAGGCGATGGCGCTGAGCAGTTCGGCTTGAGGCCAATGCTCGGACCGATCTTGGCCGAACAACCGTCGCGCCTGGCAACGCTCGAACGTCAACTCTACCTCGTCAACGGCCGGCCGGGCGTGCGGATCGCCGACACCGCACTGGAGGAGATCGGTGGTACGACCGGCCGCTTCCGCCTTACCGTCTATGTGAAGACCTGGCACGTCTTCACCTCGTTCGGTCTGGACAATCTTGGATCGTCGTCGGTCGGTCCATGGCAAACCTACGCGACGGCCGCGTTCAACTCCTACCTCACGCCCGGTGACACGCTCGCCGTGAACCTGTCGACCATTGCCAACGACCCGCGCGAGCTCGGCTTCTCGCGCCTGTCCTATGACGCTCCGGTTGGCGTCGACGGGATTCGGCTCGGTGGATCGGTGCTGTACAGCGCAGTCAGGCCTGGCGATGCGCGCCGCCTCGCCAGCGACATCACGACGACCGAGGCGTTCGAGCTTCGCGCCAGCATCATCCCGCTTCAATCGCAATCATCCTCGCTGACCCTGACTGCGGCGACGACAGTCAGCAATGTGTCGGAGCACGATTTCTACGGCCCCTGGTACAACGATCACATCAGAACCGCGAGCCTCACCGCCGACTACCGGCTGCAGGATGGCTTCGGCGGCACCAGCTACGCGACGATGACCTTCCGGCAGGGCCTCGATATCTTTGGCGCATCGCATGCCGACGACGATCTGTTGTCGCGCGACGGCGCATCTTCGAATTTCTCGGTGCTGAACTTCTGGTTCACGCGTTACCAGACGCTCAACGATGCATGGTCGCTCAAGCTGTCCGCGGCCAGCCAAACCGCGTCACGCCCCCTGTTCACCTCGCAGCAATTCTATCTCGGCGGCGCAGCCTTCGGCCGCGGCTACGGTGCGGCCGAGATCAGCGGCGACAACGGCCTTGCCGGTTCGCTCGAGCTGCGCTTCGACCAGAAGCTCAATTTCCGCTACTGGAGCGGTTACCAGCTTTACACGTTCGGTGACGCCGGCGCAGTCTGGAACGATGGCTACCGCCTGAGTGATGGCCTGTCGCTGACATCGGCCGGTGCAGGCGTACGGTTCTTCCTGCCGCAGGATCTCCAGGCGGATTTCGGCGTGGCGGTGCCCCTGAGCTACCGCGCGCCGGACAATGAACGCCGCAGTCCGCGCTTCCTGTTCACCCTGTCCAGTGCGTTCCGGCTCTGCCCCGAACGCGGCAGGAATGGCTGCCTTTAGCCGCTTGGCCATTGCCTCGACGCGGCACTTTTGCGGCCTTCCTCACAGACTTGCCTAAATTTAATCCCGCAATCTGGTCACGATCGCTCGATCCGGGCGTTTCCAATAGCCATGTTCAGTGAAAAGTGATTGAGACGGAACCCATGAAGAGGGTGTTTGCAATTCTGGCTTTTCTCTGCGTCCTTGCGGCGGGCCAGTATGTTATCGTCAGCAAGTTCGCGATCCGCCACGAGATGCTGTCCTTGTTTGACGCCTCGCGTCAGCGCCCGATCTCGGTCGAGATCGCGGTGCGGCGCGACTACGAGACCAAAGCCAATCTCGGCCTTTGGAAGCTTCCCGTTGCCATCATCAGCAACGGTAACACGGTCAAGGCCACCGAATATTCCTTCCTCGCCAACGTGCTCGCGGCGCGTGGCTATCTCGTCGCCAGCATCCAGCAGGACCTGCCAAGCGATCCGCCCCTGATGACCCGTGTCGGCCAGAAATATGTCGGCCGGCGAGAGGTCTATATGCGCTGCGAGGCCAACATCCTCTTCGTGCTGAACACGTTGAAGGGGCGGCAGCAGAATGCCGATTACGACCACATCACGCTCGTCGGCCATTCCAACGGGGGCGACGTCTCGATGTATGTCGCACAGCAGCATCCCGAGCTGGTGTCGAAGGTGATTACGCTCGACAATCTCAGGGTGCCCTTCGTTCTCAACGATCACATGAAGATTCTGTCGTTCCGCTCCAAGGATCCGCATTTCCTGACCGACCCCGGTGTGTTGCCGACGCCGGAAGAGGCCAAGTCGCTCGGCATCGACATCATTCATACCGGTGCGCAGCACACCGAGATGAGCGATCGTGGGCCCGACTCGGTCAAGGAGAAGATCCAGGCGACCCTCGACCGCTTCCTGCGGGACAGCGCCAGCAGCGCGCTCGCACCGGCCGATACCACCACCCCGATGATCATGAACCCCGGCGACTATTAGCCGGGAGGCTTTGCGGCAGATCAACGCAGCTCCATGCCGGCCGGGATAAATGGCCACACGGCATCGGAGAGACGCGTGTTACACCATACCGAAAGGCTTGATGCGACGAGGCTCAAGATGGAGAGCCTTGGCCTTCCCCCGGCGAGGACGCCTGCACCCGTGCGCCATCTCTATCGCTTGGCCCGCAAGCTCTTCCGCTCGATTATCGCGCGTATCGACCTCTCGCAGTTTCCGGGATCATGTTGCGGCTGAGCATACGGTCCGCAAGCGAATACAGGCAGGAGATGAGATGCGCACAACTGCGAGACGAATTTGGCTTCTGCTAGCGACAGTCGCGAGTTTGGGCATATCGCCTGCTCTGGCGGCCGACGCCGATCACGGCGCCGATCTGGCCCGGCGCTGGTGCGCAGGCTGCCATCTCGTGTCGAGCAGCCAGACTCAGGCTAGCGCCGACGTGCCCTCCTTCGCATCGGTTGCGCGCAAGCCCGATTTCAGCCCGGAGAAGCTGGCGTTCTTCCTGCTTGATCCGCACCCGAAGATGCCGAACTTTCCCTTGAGCCGGACCGAAGCCGCCGACATCGCGGCCTATATCGCATCATTGCGCAAGTAGCCGGCTGGTCGCTCCCGACCCTCAAAAATTGCAAAATCCCTGCCGGGTGAACCGACAGGGATCAGCAGAAAGGACGATGGACGGCGGATGAGGTTTCATCCGGTGGCCCTCATGGACCTGCATTGGAATTGAAATGCGCATTACACCGCTGCGCAAGATCAATTTGCAGGCAGACAATTCAAAATCAGGATTTGCCCTTGCCCGGCTGCATGAAGTTGCCGGTCATCTGGCGCATGTGATCGCCGGCGTTCGTGAACTGGCTGCGCAGGAACTCGGACTGGATCCGCATCGCCTCCTGAAGATCGGTCGCATGAACCAGCTTGCGGGCATGCTCGAATGCCGCCTTCATGTTCTGCTCGGTGAAGGCGAGCGCCTGCTTGGACACGTCCGCGCTCGCGCCGGGAACAGACGACATCGATTTGGTGGCGGCATCGAAAAACATCCCGAATGCCTTCTCCGCCTGGTCGATCGTCTTCTCCGCCAGGTCGCGCAGTTCAGCCGGAACTTCGAGCTTCGGTTCGATCATGGTCGTACTCCTCCCTCTTTTTCCTGACTGATTATCACATTTATCGCACCACCTTCCAGCGGCCCCGCTTCAGCCGGGACCGCTACCCGGCGTTCCATCGCCGGTCGGGAGGACGGAAAAAGCGTATTGCCGGCACTCGGCCAGGCTTAGGACAGGGGATGGTCGGGGAGCGTTTCGTCGGTGACGAGATCTTCGACGAGCTTGATGACCTCAAAGCGCTGGCGCGGGGCGAGCTTGAGAAAGGCGCGCAGCAAGCGGAGGCTCTCGACCGTGCCGGTCGCGGGTGCACCGAGCTTGAGATGCAGCTCAGCCGCGAAATTGAGGTTCTTCATCTCGCACCTATGACAGGATCGGTCCTACGGCTCGGGCGTCGGAAGCCCGATCAAGGACCTGATGTCGCCACCGAACGCCACGGCGACGACAAACTCCAGGGTCGGAGCCCCCCAGCAGGCTGGCGCGCCGAGCCGCAGATCTGAACAAACTCGGCCCGACCCGAGAAGTTGCAATTATGTCAAGGAACAACCCGTCGGGCAAGCCAAACCGTAAGGCTTAGCGATGCTTCATCGGTATCGTGCCACGGCAATTCCGGATAACAGGAATACGCGCCGCCGTCACCCACCTGCGTCAAGAAGCAGCATCAGTCACCACAGGGCTGCGATCGCTGTCAATTCGACCAACGTTTCGCATTGTTTCTGACATGCTCGGAATCTGGCAAACCGCGGATCAGCGCTTCTTCAGCGTATACACGTAATCGTTGAGGCCGATTTCGGCGGTTGTATCGTCGACGAAATGAACGTCGATCTCGCAACCCGTCTCCAGTGTCCTGATGCGGGACCCGGCAAAGCCGAGCGAAGCCGCAAGCGCCTTGGGATCGACCTTCTTGTCGGCGCTGCGCATCTCATCGAATGCGCCCTGGAAAAGCATCTCCGGACCATAATCGGTCACCTTGTAGTGAGGCTTGGCGCAGGCAAATGGTCGCGGACCGGAAATTTCGCTGGTCTTGAGAGCCACGGTCTTGCCCATCAGCCGCGCTCGCTCGGCATCGTCAGGTCTGCGGTGCGGATCGGCCCAAGGTGCAACCACGGCCGTCGTGAATGACCAGTTTCCGACAAAAAAGGGATCGGCGGCCACGGCGGAGCCCGCCAGTCCGAGCGATGCGAACAGACAAGCAAGGCGGATGAATTTCATGCGGCAGGTCCCCTTCACGGATTGGACGCGTCGCGCCGCATCACGGTTCATCATGGTCCAATATTTCTCGCTCCGTGAACCGTCGTTCAAGAACGTGCGACCAAGCGGTTGCGAAACGGCCACGCAGAGGGGCGCCATGGCTGATGAACGAATCGATTCGGGCGCGCTTCAGAACCAAAAGGACGACGGCATGCTTTCTCGCTGCGATCTCATCAAGGGCGCCGCGGTTGCGCTTGTTACACTCTCGGCTCATGGCGCGTGGGCGCAGGAGACCAAAATGAACCTGTTCAAGATCGTTACCGTCAGGGACGAGATCATCATCGGGCTCTCGCCCGACGAGCTCCAGGCGCTTGGCGGCAGTGACGCAAGCGCGGTCGCGCATGCTCTGGCGCAGAAGGGCGATCTCACCGTGTGGCAGTACAACGTACATCGCGGACAGAACGGTGAAATGCAGCAGGCCCCTACGGCAAAGATCGGGCTGCTGGCCAACGCCTCGCTCCGCGTCGAACCCTACACCACGCTCTACCAGATCATGCCGCATCCGTGACGCGCGATGGAGGATGGGGCGGCGGCGGAAGCCACCGGCCCAACCTTCAGCGGCGCCGCGCTGACGCCTCCGTCGCAAAACCGTAGACCAGCGCCAGTCGGTCGAGGCATTCGCGAAAACGCCGCGCGAAATAGTCGTTCCAGCGCTGGGTGCGGGCAGCGCGCCGCTGCCCGATCTGGTCCATGGTCAGACCGAGCACCAGCACGTCATGCACCAGTGCGGCACCGTCGGTGCCAAGCGCGCGTTCGACCTGGTTCAACCGAAGCACCGCCTGGCGCTGACGCTCGGTCAGGGGCTCGCGGGAGCGCGTGCCGTCGACAAATTCGCGGGTCGGATCCATGGCCTGCGGGCCTCGCTCTGCCCTCTCCCAGTCGTTCTGGTAGGCGCGACCACCGCGATATTGCGCCTCGTCGATCTGGTGATGCGAGTGGAGCCGGCCGAGCGGATCATTGCGAATCGACCGCATCGCCACGATCTTCTCGTCGGGCTCAAGCGCGAGGGGGTTATCGATCTCTGCCTCCATGACCTCGGCATTGAACGGCAGGTCGCGCGAGCACCGGTCGTGAAGTTCGGTCAATCTGTAGGACTTGTTGCGTCTGGCACGAGCCACTCGGAAACTCCTTGCGAATTGACATAAGAAGAAGGGACAGTCGCGCGCGGGTCAGGCGGCAGATACGAGCCGCAGCACGACAGCAGCAGCCGTACGGCCCGCACCGGGACCGCAAGTGACGCGCGCATGCGGCGCGCAATAGCTCGAGCCGGGTTGACGTGGGTGGCCGCAGAAGCTGATCGCTTCCCCCTCCTTGTCGCCACCATAGGGGTAGCGGCAATCGCCTCGTTCGAGCTCGTCCAGCGTGATCAGGCGCGGCTGGACGCCGACGCAGCGCAGTTTGACCGGGTCGGCTGGTTTCAGGGCCGACGGCGGCGGCAGATTCAGGCCGCGTGGCACGGCACGGGCTGGTGTGAACGGAGCAGACTCGCCCGGCAAGGACGGCACGATCGACGGACTTATCATGCGTTCGGGCGTGCTGAG
This sequence comes from uncultured Bradyrhizobium sp., assembly GCF_936928535.1. Lineage (GTDB taxonomy): Bacteria > Pseudomonadota > Alphaproteobacteria > Rhizobiales > Xanthobacteraceae > Bradyrhizobium. Next base: position 56,890 of record NZ_CAKZHY010000095.1, read on the forward strand.
CCCGAGCCCGATCCGCTTGGCGCGACCGATCACAGCATTGCGCGAGTAAGCCGTTCCAAACCTTGCGTTAATCCGTCTTCCGATCTCTGCATATGACAGTCCTTCGAAGAAATAGTCGCGAAGCGCGTCGGAATGCTCCGACGACCAATGGCCCGGTTCCATACTACTGCCCTGTGATGCGCCTCGATCGCGTGATCGAGAGGCCAGGAGACACATTCCGTTATTCCGAAGTCGAAGTCAAGCCGTAATTCTGATATTCATAATTGCATGAATTCCGAATTTCGGATTACAAGGGACCGAACCATGGCAATCGAGGGAATCACCATGTTGGACGTTGCGATGATCGAGCGGGGCCTGGAAAAGACGGGCAAGAGCAAAGGCGGGCTGGCCGCGGCGATGGGCGTGCGCCCGGGCGCTGTGTCGGAAATCCTCGGTGGTGAACGCCTGGTGAAAGCCTCGGAAATCATTCCGATCATGCAATATCTTGAGCTGAATCTCGCGCCGATCATGGGCCGCGTTGGTGCCGGCGCTGTCATCGAGCCCGACGTCGAGCAGGTTCCGCCGGAAGGGCTCGGCGATATCGCGCTGCCCTTCCCGATCATGGAAGAGACCGTTGCCTTCGAGATCGTCGGCGATTCGATGCTGCCCAAATATGAAAGCGGTGACGTGATCGTTGTCTACAAGGACCAGCGTCATCCGCTGTCGAGTTTCTACGGCGAAGAGGCCGTCGTTCGTCTCAAGACCGGCGAGCGCTATCTGAAGACCATCGAGCGGGGCAAATCCCCCTCTGTCGTCAACCTCACCAGCTTCAACGCCAAGCCGATCATTGGCGTCAAGCTGGACTGGGTTGGAGAGATCTGCCTCTCGATGCCCAAAGGCCAGCTCGAACGGTTGCGCGCCAAGTCGGCCCGCCCGCGCAAGAAGGGCCGGTAGGCGATTGATTTCCGATTTACGGAAGTCAAACTTGACTTAATTCCTTTTATCAGAAATACCCTGCCACGCCCCGGTGATCGGAGCGCGGCAGGATCGTTTGATGCAGTATTTCGTCGTGATGATCGATTACGGGCGACGCGGTCGCGAGGCGGTCGTCGATCCTGAAATCACCAGGCGCGAGGTCATCTCCCGCGTCAGCTCCAGGCGAGTACCGGAACATTTCGTTCATCCACGAAATCGCGGAAAATTCCGTCGAGGACGTGACCGAAGCCATCTTGGCCGAGGCCGGCCTCCCCGAAATCCCGCCTGAAGACGTCGAACTCCAGGCCATCCGCCATGATCACGCGCGCGACCTGCGCAAACACGAGAAAGCGTGACGCAGGCTGACGGCCCACGCCACGGCTCAATCCGAGCTCATACCGTCAGGACGGTCGAGCCGGTGGTCTTGCGCGCAGCAAGATCAGCATGCGCCTTGGCCGCGTCTTTCAGCGCATAGGTCTGGTGCACCTCGATCTTCACCGCGCCCGATTTGACGACGTCGAACAGCTCGTTCGCCATCGCGACAAGGGCCTCGCGCTTTGCCGCGTAAGTGAACAATGTCGGCCGGGTGACATAGAGCGAGCCCTTCTGGGCGAGCAGGCCGAGATTGAGCGGCTCGACCGCGCCGGAAGACGCGCCGAACAGCGCGGCAACGCCCAGCGGCGCGAGGCAGTCCAGCGACCTCAGGAATGTGTCCTTGCCGACGGAATCATAGACCACCGGCACCTTCTTGCCGCCGGTGATCTCGTCGACGCGCTTCACGAAATCCTCACGCGTGTAGATGATGACGTGGTCGCAGCCATGCGCCTTGGCGAGTTTCGCCTTCTCGTCGCTGCTGACAGTGCCGATCACCGTTGCACCGAGATGCTTGGCCCATTGGCTCAGGATCAGGCCAACGCCGCCGGCAGCGGCATGCAGCAGAATGGTGTCGCCGGCCTTCACCCGGTAGGTCTGCCGGATCAGATATTGCGTGGTCAGCCCCTTCAGCATCATCGCGGCCGCGGTCTTGTCATCCACGCCGTCAGGCAGCTTCAACAGCCGGTCGGCCGGGATCAGCCGTGCCTCGGAATAGGCGCCGAGCGGTGATGCACCATAAGCGACGCGATCGCCCGGTTTCAGATCAGTGACGCCGGGGCCCACCTCCTCCACGACGCCAGCCGCCTCGCTGCCGAGCCCGCTCGGCAATTGCACAGGATACACACCCGAGCGGTTGTAGATGTCGACGAAGTTGAGGCCCACGGCAGTATGGCGGATACGCGCCTCGCCCGGCCCAGGCTTGCCGACACTGACCTCCTCCCAAACCAGGACTTCCGGACCACCGGTCTTGTGAAAGCGAATGGCGTGAGTCATGGGCGTTGCTCCCTTATCGTTGCGTTGGTGGGTCCTAGAGAAAGCGGATCGAGGTTCGTCCGAGGTCGGGAAATAGGCATTTGGTCCGCCCTTTACAGTATAGAAGACGTAACAAGAATGTCACAGCGAACGACAAACCCTCGCCGTTCCACCTCTGTTCGAAAGAGTTGATGATGGTCTCGGAGCGACCGGCAGTAGCTTCTGCGCGGGGTTTGGTAGTCGCCTGCGAAGGAGAGCCGAGATGCCAGCTTATGTACAGCATCATCAGGACATCGAAATCGCGCCTGTGATTTGCCCGACATGCATGGGGTTCCTGCCGATGTATGTGCGCGAGGTCGAGCCGCACTGGAGCCTTGCCAAGATCGACTTCGTCTACGAATGCGCCGATTGCGGCGCCGAGGTCAGACAGACCATCCGCAAGCCGGAGCTGCTGCGGCACTGATCGAACGATAAGCTGCCCCCTTAAGTATTTGCGCTGAACGGAAAAAGCTGATGTCAGCGCGGGTCAGGCCGTCCCAAACGAGGCTTGTTCTTTGCCGGGAACGCAGGCAGAACAAGCTTCAAGCAAGACCTTTGGGAGCGCCATTTCGTGGCTGATCAGAAGGCCTCGACCTCGATCGAGGCAGTGGAGAGCGGCCTCGCCGCGCAAGGCTATATCGCGAGCCGGCAGATCGCGACCGCCGTCTATTTGTCGCAACAGATTGAGAAGCCGATCCTGGTCGAGGGCCCCGCGGGCGTCGGCAAGACCGAGCTTGCCAAGGCGATCGCCGCCTGGCGCGGCAAGAAGATGATCCGCCTGCAATGCTATGAAGGTCTCGACGAGGCCAAGGCGCTCTATGAGTGGAAATACGCCAAACAGCTGCTTTACACCCAGATCCTCAAGGACAAGCTCGGCGAAGTTCTCGGCGGCGCGCAGACGCTGCATGCCGCACTCGATCAGCTCCATGATTTCGGCGACGTGTTTTTCTCCAAGGAATTCGTCGAACCGCGTCCCCTGCTCCAGGCGCTGGAGCAGCCGGGCGGCTGTGTGCTGCTGATCGACGAGATCGACAAGTCGGACGCCGAATTCGAATCGCTGCTGCTGGAGATCCTCTCCGACTTCCAGGTCACGATCCCGGAGCTCGGCACCGTCTCCGCGATCACGCCGCCGACCGTGATCCTCACCTCCAACAGCGAGCGCGATCTCGGCGACGCCTTGAAGCGGCGCTGCCTGCATCTGCATATCGGCTTCCCCGAGCAGCGGCTGGAAGAGCGCATTGTCGAGAGCCGCGTACCCGGCATCTCGCAGACGCTCCGCCGGCAGATGGTCGGTTTCATCCACGAGATCCGCTCGCTCGACCTGAAGAAGCTGCCCTCGGTCAGCGAGAGCATCGACTGGGCCCGCGTGCTGGTGTTGCTCCAGGCCACCGAGCTCGACACCGAGATCGTCAAGGACACGCTCAACGTGCTCCTGAAATACGAGGCCGACATCGAGGCCGCGTCGCCGCAAGTGACGACCTTCATTGCCAAGGCGGCACGGTCCAACGTCTTCGGTTGACGCCGATGCGCCAGAACCTTCATCGTTTCTTTCGGGCGGCGCGAGGCGCCGGCGTCCATGTCTCGCCCGCCGAAAGCATCGATGCGATGCGCGCGGTCGCGCAGGTCGGTCTCACTGACCGTGCCATTCTGCGCGACGCCCTCCTCCTGACCCTCGCCAAGTCGCAGGACGAGAAGCTCGCGCTCGGCGACTGCTTCGATCTGTTCTTCAGCCAGCCCGAACCGCCGCAGGATCAAGCCGAAGCCAACGACAACGACGAGGCTTCGCAGGACGCCGATCAGTCGCCCTCCTCGGGGTCGGCCAGCGAGGCGGGCGGGGGCCAGCCGCAGGAAGGATTGGGTCCGCTCGCACAGATGCTGCTGTCGCAGGATCGCAACGCGATCCAGGCCGCCATCGCCAGTGCATCCGGTGCAGCTTCGCTCTCCGACATCCGCTACTCGACCCAGCGCGGTATCTTCTCCAGCCGCATCCTCGACGCGATGGGGCTCCAGCGCCTGCGCGACGATCTCGACGAGCTAACTGCGACGAACCCGGCGCTCGCCGAACGCCTACGCGCCGCGCTCGATGCCTTGCGTGAAGCGGTGCGCGATACGGTCTCGCAGGGACTTGCGCTCTATGCTCGCGAAGAGGCCGAAAATCTCCGCAACGAAATCCTGCGCAATGCGCCACTGGCCCGCATCGAGCGGCGGCAGGTCGCGGAGATGCGGGTCCTCATCCGGCAGATCGCGCGGCGCCTGCGCGAGCGCTATTCGAAGCCGCGCAAGCGCCAGCGCCGCGGTCATCTCGACGTCCGCCGCACGCTTCGCCGCAATGCCGCCTGGGGCGGCATTCCTTTCCTCACCGCGTGGAAGCGCAAGCACCGCGACAAGCCGAAGATCGTGGCGCTATGCGACGTTTCCGGCTCGGTCGCTCAGGTCTCGGATTTCTTCCTGCTCCTGATCCACTCGCTGCACGAGGTTGTGGACGACGTCCGTTCCTTCGCATTCTCGTCACACCTGATCGAGGTCAGCGAGATCCTGGAGAAGAAGTCGCCCGAGGAGGCGATGGCCGAGATCATGTCCAAGGTCGGCTTCGGCTCGTCGGACTACGGTTCGTCGCTGGTCGATTTCGAGAAAGACTTCATGAGCGCACTGACGCCCCAGACGACCGTGATCGTGCTCGGCGATGCCCGCAGCAACAATCTCGATCCGCGCGCGGACATCCTGCGCCGCATCTCCGAACGCTCGAAGCGGCTGGTCTGGCTCAATCCCGAAGGACGGCTCGCCTGGGGCTTTGGCGATTCCGAGATGCCGCGTTATGCGACCTTTTGCAGCGTGGTGCGGCAATGCGCTACCGCGCAGCAGCTCGAGCGTGCGGTCTCCGACATCGTTGCGACTTACCAGTAACTTTCTGGCTCGCGGCCAAATTCAGTTTCGTGCATGCTCTGCGTGAGCGACATTACACTCGCGAAAGTGATAGGCGATTTCGTCGAGCGCGCGCTGTTCCCATTCCTGGGCTTGCGCCAGCCAGAAAACCCGCCGCTCAAAATCGAGCGCGGCGCGCTCCCGGCACAAGGATTCCTGACTGCGAATTTCGACCAGCCTGTTCATGCACTCACACTCCTTGTCGTGTGAAGCCATTCCCCACGAATCAACCTAGCAGAGTCATGAACCCAGCGTCCCACCATTTCTGTGCATATCGCGCCGCAGAATGAGACAGCAACGCTTCCCGTGCACTGCGGCCGTCGCAGCGCAGCATCAAATGAAGATCATCAATTAGTGATCGGCGATCGGGACGATCATCGCGTCTTTCCAATCTTAAGTATTGTGGCGCAACAGGCTGCGGCAATTCGTGAAGAGAAGTTCTAAACAGCTCACCGAATTCCCGACTCATTGTCGTCGCATGGTCTTCATGCAGCGCCGCTAACAGGGGCGTGCGAGAGTGACTATCGCTTGAGGCAATATGAGCAACGACGTCGACTTTGATCTTTCACCGGACCAGTGGGAGGCGCTGAAAGCGCTTCGCAACCCGGTGTCGAGCGGACGCCTCGCGAAGGCTTATCTCCTCGAAGGTCTAGCCAGGCTCGGGCTCGTCGATATCAATGATGGCGTGCCGGCCATGACACCAGCTGGACGCAAGGTGCTGGTGCGCGGATCATGCCGGTTACTGGATCTGGCGGCGTAGCACGCACATCAGAAAATCTGCGCTGTCACGATCGCGTAAGCGATGAACACAACACCCAGTCCCCACACCATCGCCGGAATCTGTGCCCGCCGGCCGATCGTCACTTCCAGTGCGATGTAACTTAGAGTCCCCAGGGCCATTCCGTTAATGAGGTTGTTGGTCAGCACGGTGACCAACAGCGTCAGAACGATCGGAATCGCATTGCCGAGATCGGTCATGTCGATCCGGGCGAGGCCCTGCAGCATCAGCACGCCCACGAGCACCAGGGCGGGCGCGGTCGCTTGCGACGGGATGATGACGAAGATCGGCCAGAAGAACAGCGCGAGGAAGAAGAACCCCGCAACGGTTAGCGACGTCAGACCGGTGCGGCCCCCGGCCTGCACGCCGGTGATCGATTCGATATAGGCCGTTACCACCGACGTGCCGAATAGCGGGCCGACGATGGACGCCGTCGCGTCGGTCGCGAAGGCAGCAGTGGCGTTCGGGATCGAGCCGTCAGGCTTGCGCAGATTGGCGGCGCCGGTCACACCGATCAGCGTGCCCAGCGTCGAAAAAAATTCGGCACATAGGAAATAGAACAGCAGCGGCAGCGCCACGATGAAATGGCTGAAGAGATAGCCGACGTCGAGCGCCATGAAGGTGCTGGTCGGCCAGCGCGGCCACGACAGGATGGCCGATGGCATCGACGTCACCATCTTTCCGTTGGCGCCGGGAACGAAGAAGCCGATCACGGTCAGCAGCACGATTGACAGGATCAGCGCCGCCGGGACCCGGCGCACCACCAGCACCGGCGTGAGCAGGAGGCCGAACAGCGTCAGCAGCACTGGCGGGCTGCGCAGAGATCCCATGGCGATATAGGTCGACGGATTCTGGACGACGAATCCGGCGCCTCGCAGCGCAATGAAGACGATGAGGGTTCCGACCGCCGCCTGGATGCCGATCTTCAGCACCTCCGGCACGTCCTTCGCGACTTTCTCGCGCAGCTTCGACAGGCTGAGGATCAGGAACATCACGCCCGTGAAGGCGACCATGGCAAGCGCGCCCTGCCAGGGCATGCCCATCTGCTTGACTATGACGTAGGTGAAGATGACGTTCGACCCCATCGCAGGCGCGACCGCGAGCGGCAGGTTGGCCCACAACCCCATCATCACCGAGCCGAAGATCGCGGCCAGCGCCGTGGCGCTGACGAGATCGGCACGATCCATGCCGGCATTGGACATGATCGCGGGATTTACGGCGATGATATAGGCCATTGCCGCGAACGTGGTCGCCCCGGCCGTCATCTCGCGGCCAACGCTCGTGCCGCGCTCGGTGAGGCGAAAGGCCCGGTCAAGCAGCCCCGCGGCTTCCGGCTTTTCGGAAGCGGCCTGTAGCTTCGTCATCTCGGTCATCCCAATCTCCCTACCAGACCACCGGGTGCGCTTCGCCCGTCTGCACGTTGATGAAACCGAGCGGCGCCTGTTCGCACGGCGCCACCAGCACCCAGCTCCAGGGCGCGCAAGTCAGCGTGGCAAACATGAGCCTTTCCGGGAATCCCGGATACCAGCGTGGCCGGAAAGTTGGCTCGTACATCCAGTCGACCTTGCGGCCTTCGGCGTAAAGCGCCTGCATCTCGGCATCGAGCGCCTGCGCCGAGCGGCAGCTCATCAGGCCGCCGACCTCGAAGCGCACGGTGGCGACGAGCTCGCCTTCGCGCACCAGCGCCCATCCGCCCTGAAGCGCGATCAGTGCGTTCACCGCCTTGGCCATCGCCGCGTCCGATGAGCCGACCACCCAGATATTGTGCTTGTCATGCGCCACCGAGCAGGCGAGCGCGGTCTCCGGCGTGCGCGGTCCACAACCGCGCCAGAACATCTTGGCGACCCGCCCATCGCCGGAAAAGCGGTCGACGATGGCGAATTTTGTGATGGCCTCGCTCTCGTCGCGCTGCACGGCCCCGTCACGGACCGGCAGGTCGAGGGTGTAGAACTCAGGATGCCAATGGAAGGGGCGGATCACCGCCGCTTTCATCGTGGCGCGGCCGGGCTCGGCCCGCAGCTCGAAATCCTCGGGCTTGATCGCGCGCTTGATGTTGACCGTCTTGGTCGCCCAATCAGGCCATTCGATCCTCGGCACCTGGCCAAGGTAGCGCTTGCCCTCGGAAACCTGGGCGCCATCGGCCCACACCTCGGCAATCGCAAGCTTGGCAACATCCGACAGCAGCACGACATCGCCGAAGCGCCCCGGCGCAAGACTGCCGACGAACGGCGTAAGACGCATGTGCCGGGCCGGATTGATGGTGAGACATTGAATTGCGACTTCCGGCGCAAGGCCTGCCTCGATCGCGACCCGCGCATTGTGATCGCTTGCGCCGAGCTCCAGCGTATGGCTGGCGCTGCGGTCATCGGTGGTGAACGCGATCTGCGACCAGTCCTGCAAGCCCTTCGCAAGCAGCCATTTGACGATCTCGTCCATGGCATAGATGCGCAGCTCGACAAACAAGCCGCGCGTGAGCTTGTCCCAGGTCTCTTCCGGCGTCTGCACTTCGTGATCGGATGCAAGCCCGGCCGCAGCAAAGGCGTTGATGGAGGGCAGATCCCGCAGGCCGGACGCATGGCCTTCAACGACACCGCGCGCCGCAAACGTTGCCTCGATCATGCCCCAGAGCCGCTTGTAGGACGGGTTGTCCGGATTCCACACCGCCGGCCAGTCCATGACTTCGTCGAGGCCGGTGACCATCAGGCTTTCGCCCATGAAGCGCGCCTGCTCGTCGCGGCCATACCAGCCGCCGCCCCATTCATACGCGGTCGGCGGCACCGCCGAGCCGGGCTGTGGAAAGATTTTTAGGGGCGAGCCGCGGCGGCGTGCCTCGAACCAGAATTCGAGATTGCGCGCGCCATTGACGTTGGAAAATTCGTGGCTTGCCTCGCACGTCCAGGTATTGCCATGCGGCAGCACCAGTGCCGCCTCCCATTCCGGCGTCAGGTGCGAGCTTTCGATGTGCTTGTGCACCTCGCCGAAGCCGGGCACGGCCGCGAGATTTGGCCGGTGCACACGCTCGCGGACCTCGCCGGGATAGCTTCCCGCCGGCCCCACCCAGGCGATACGCCGGCCCTTGAAGACGATCTCCTGGTCCTCGCTCCAGGTGCGGCTGTGCACGTCAAGCAACTTGCCGACCCGCAAGGCGCGATCGGCAGGACGGCGGCCGAGCGCGGTCAACACCAAATCCTGCCGAATACGAACCTCGTCGGGCGCATTGATCAGGAGATCATCGGCTATCGTGTTCATGGCCTGCCTCATTTTTTGCCGGTACTTTCGCAGCCCTGGTTCGCCTCCGCGGCGATTTCCCCGCCTTGCTGTCGCTCTGGCCGCGCGCAGCGGCGGCATCGCGCTGCCGAACATCCTTCAAAAGGGTCGTGAGCGCCCACTCGATCGCGTCGGCGACCTCGGCGCTGGACATGCCGAAATCCTCACGCATCGCGTTCCAGGCCAACACGTTGTTGAGGTAGGACGCGAGCGCCTCTGCCTGACGGACCTCCTTCATGGGAAGATGCCGTACCAGCGGCGCCATTGCCTTGCGATGCTGGTCGATCAGGTGTCGCCGGAAGCCGGCGCGCACCCGGCGGCCCGCCCTGGTCATGGCGATGGCGCGCGCCAGATGCGGATGGCGGTCGAACCGCTTGCACAGCTTGCGGAAGATCTCGGGCAGCTCGTCAGGCGAAGTGAAGGGAATGTAGCTGAAGACGTTGTCCTCGATCCATTCGCCGGCCGCAGCAAACAGTTCCGCGCGGCTCTTGAAGTGCCGATAGATGGTTCGCTCGGCCACCTTTGCACGCTTGGCCACCGCGGCCATGGAAATGTCGTCGGCCGCCTCATCCTCCAGAGTCTCGACAAAAGCCGCAACGATGCGCTGTCGCGTCATCTCGGCATATTCGTCACGAAGGCTGGTGCCATGTCGTTCTGCTGTACTCATGTCATAAGTCTGACACCAGTCGATTTGGACGGTCAAGCCGAGACTTCAGGCACGCGGCGCTGCGACCATGGGCACCGGCGCGTTCCGGCGAGCGGCAGCCGGCCGCCCGAAAAATGGACTTTTACGCACCGCCAAAATCGGATTTGCTCTGGGTAGAACTGCGCGCAAAGGTGCGCCGCAGGCGGCAAGACAGCCGACGAGGAAGCTGGTCATGAACGGGCTTGGTGGACTGAACAAATCTCCCAATGGCGTCGTCATCGGGCTCGTGCAGTTGCAACTGCCGAACGTGGTGACCCGCGCCGATCTCGCCAGGCAGACCGAGCGCATCGTCTGGATGGTCGGCAAGGCCCGCCGCAACCTCGCCACTATGGATCTGGTGGTGTTCCCCGAATACTCGCTGCACGGCCTCTCGATGGACACCAATCCCGAGATCATGTGCCGGCTCGACGGGCCGGAGGTCGCGGCGTTCAAGCAGGCCTGCATCGACAACAGGATCTGGGGCTGCTTTTCCATCATGGAGTTCAATCCGCACGGCAACCCCTACAATTCCGGCCTGATCATCGACGACCATGGCGAGATCAAACTCTATTACCGCAAGCTTCATCCCTGGATTCCGGTCGAACCGTGGGAGCCCGGCGACATCGGCATTCCCGTGATCGAAGGCCCGAATGGCGCGAAGATCGCTCTGATCATCTGCCACGACGGCATGTTCCCGGAGATGGCGCGGGAATGCGCCTACAAGGGCGCCGAGATCATGATCCGCACCGCCGGCTACACTGCGCCGGTCCGCGACGCCTGGCGCTTCACCAATCAGGCCAACTCGTTCCAGAACCTGATGGTGACGGCAAATGTCTGCATGTGCGGCTCGGACGGCTCGTTCGATTCCATGGGCGAAGGCATGATCGTCAATTTCGACGGCAGCGTGCTGGCGCACGGCACCACCGGCCGCGCCGATGAGATCATTACCGCCGAGGTGCGGCCGGATCTCGTGCGTGAGGCCCGCATCAATTGGGGCGTCGAGAACAACATCTATCAGCTCTGGCACCGCGGCTATGTCGCGGTCAAAGGCGGCGCGATGGACTGCCCCTACACCTTCATGCAGGACATGGTCGCAGGCACCTATCGTCTGCCCTGGGAGGACCAGGTCAAGGTCACCGACGGCACCTCGTGCGGCTTCCCGGCGCCGACGCGAATGTTCGGTAGGACAAAAAGAGCCGCGGAATAGACGGTTTCCCGGTCGAAATCGCGACATTCTGGCACGGTTGTTGCTCCGTTTGGCGTCCAATTCGCGTCAAACCTGGGGAATCCACCATGTCGACCATCACCGCGGCACCCACCGCCGAGCCCAAGCCGCTCTATACGTCCCTATTCGTCCAGGTCCTCGCCGCACTGGTGTTGGGCATTGTCCTCGGCGTGGCCGCCCCGGACTTTGCGATCGGTCTGAAGATCCTCAGCGACGCGTTCCTGAAGCTGATTTCGATGATCGTGGCACCGATCGTATTCTGCGTCGTAGTGCACGGCATTGCCGGTGCCGGCGACCTCAAGAAGGTCGGCCGGGTCGGTGTCAAGGCGCTGCTTTATTTCGAGGTCATGACGACCGTCGCGCTCATGGTCGGCCTGCTGCTCGCCTACATCTTCGGCCCCGGCCACGGCATGAACATCGATCCCTCCACGCTCGATGCCAAGGCGCTCAGCACCTATGCCGACAATGCGCACAAGCTGCAGGGCGCAGGCATCGGCGCCTTCCTGATGAACGTGATTCCGACCACCTCGTTCGACGCGCTGTCGCGAAATGACGTGCTCCAGGTGCTGTTCTTCGCCGTGCTGTTCGGCGTTGGCCTGGCGCTCGTCGGCGGCGAAAAGGGCGCGCTCGTCACCTCTGTCATCGACGCAGCCTCCACGGTCTTGTTCCGAGTCATGGGGCTGATTGTGCGGGTCGCCCCGCTCGGCGTGCTCGGCGCAGTCGCCTATACGGTCGGCAAATATGGCGTCGGCTCGCTGAAGCAGTTGGTCTCGCTGGTGATGCTTTTCTACATCTCGGTCGGCATCTTCGTCCTTGGCGTGCTCGGCAGCGTGATGGCGCTCGCCGGCATCAATATCCTGAAATTCCTGTCCTATCTGCGCGAGGAGCTGATGATCGTGCTCGCGACCGCATCGTCGGATGCGGTGCTGCCCCAGATCATGAAGAAGCTCGAGCGCATGGGCGTGAAGGATTCCGTGGTCGGCCTCGTCATCCCGACCGGCTACTCCTTCAACCTCGATGCCTTCTCGATCTACCTCACGCTGGCCGTCGTCTTCATCGCGCAGGCCACCAACACGCCGCTGTCTTTCGGCGATCTCCTGCTGGTGCTGGGCGTCTCCCTGATCACCTCGAAGGGCGCGCACGGCGTCCCGGGCTCAGCGATCGTGATCCTGGCTGCGACGCTGAACGCGGTGCCGAGCATTCCGGCGATCGGCCTCGTGCTCGTGCTGTCGGTCGACTGGTTCATCGGCATGGCTCGCGCAGTCGGCAACCTCATCGGCAATTGCGTCGCGACCGTGGTCGTCGCCGCCTGGGAAGGCGATCTCGATCGCGCCAAGGCGGCCAAGGTGCTCGAGGGCGGCGAGCTTGTGGACGTGACGACGGGTTGAGGCTGGCGGATCAATCATTCCACTGGAGGAGCGGCGTTCCGTACGCCCTCCTCCAGACCGACAGGAAGCGCGGGAACCAGGAATGTGCCACCGCGCCTTTATAGGCCCAGGTGCGATATTTCAGCCCCCGTTCCGAGATCAACTCCTGATAACCGCCATGGACCTCGGTCGCGTTGCGGATGTCTTTCAAGATCCCTTGCGCACAGGCGCGGTAGACATCCCTCCCCGAGACCTCGTCAAAGTCCAGCATGCGATCGGCGAACTCGACGTTGAACGTCGGCCATGACGAGCGACCCTGATAGGCCGGCGCCGCAATCTTGTGGATCATCTTGTTCCGGGGATTTTCCGCCGACACCAGGAAGTGGAACGTGCTGGGGATGCGGAAGCGGGGCTCGGCGAGGATCAGATCCGTTGTGGCTGCGAACAGTGCACGCTCGCTCGGATCATTCATGTCCCAGAAGCCGCGATGCACGCTGACGAAATCCAGGGCGACCATGGAGGCCGGCGCACCCGCCGGGCCATCAAGCGAATGCCTGATGTAGCCACCCTCGCCGAACAGGCGGAGTAGGCCCTTCTTGTACTCTGCCAGGTCGCGCCCAAGCAGCCGGTTCAGCTCGACCTCGTCGACGACGCCGAGTTGCACGCCCCACATGAAAGTCGTGTAGACGCAGGCATTGGTGACGAAACGCCGGCGCTCGGCGCGGGTGTCGGTTGCCGCAGAGCGGGGTCTGCCGGCATCGCACAGCAAATATCTGACACCGTCAGCATCGAACGGCTCGAGCTCGCTTGCGAGGTTCAGGATCGCTCGCTTCAGATCGCCGCCATATTCGGCCAGCAACAGGCGGCCGGCATGCGCACATTGCGACATCGCCAGATAGAACGACGCCCGCTCTTCGGCCGAAAGCATCTGCTGGAGGCCGGCGAGAACACCGAGCAGCGTATCGGAGGGACGCGAGAAATAATTCACGCCGAGATAGCGGCCATGCCCCGCAGGGACGATGGTCGTCGTCACGACATCGGCGCGAACCGCCTCCAGCAACAGGCGTACGCTCTTCTCGAGCAGGCGCGCCCGCCGAACCGCGTCCTGCGCGTCCATGACGGTCTCGGGATCGAGGATGTCAGGATAGAACCAGGCAAAGTCGCGCGGGTAGTAGGCGGAGGCGTGCGGCGCGCCCGTGACAAGGAAGGCCTCGGTCACCGAAAAGGCGCTGTCCATCGAGTGGCGATAGAGGTCCTCGATCGCCGACAGCGAGTGATGCGACTTCCTCAGGAACCGGTCACGGAGAAAATTGACCGCCTGAAGCGCGTTGGCGACCAAGGTCGCAGCCGCGCCCTGGTAAAACCTGATCTCTCGATGCGCTGGAAGGGAAATGTCGCTGTTCATCTGTCTAGGCTGGCCGACGTCTGGTGAAGCTGCACCATTTTACACATGTCTGATTCGTGTCTCTACCCGGTGACTTGCGGGTGGCCTATGCCGCTCGCGGCTTGAAGTTCTCGATCAGTCGCAGCAAGACCCGCGCGCCGGCATCGGCGTCAGCCAGCTCGACATGCTCGTCTGGATGATGGCTGATGCCACCGCGGCAGCGGACGAAAATCATGCCGACATCGGCGATGTCGATCATTGCCATGCCGTCATGTCCCGCTCCGCTCGGCAGTTCGAAGACGGAAAAATCTTCCGCTGCGATCGCCTGCGCGATCTGATCCCTCAGCCAGGGGGCGCACGGCGCGGTGCGGTTTTCGTGAGTGACATCGAGCTGAAGCGCCAGATGCCGACGTTTTGCGATCGCCTCGATCTGCCTGACGACGTCGGCGACCGCGCGCTTGCGATGCATGTCGGTCGGCGCACGCATGTCGATGGTGAACGAGACTTCACCCGGAATGACATTGGTCGCGCCGGGCCTCGCCTGGATGTAGCCGACGGTGCCGACCAGGCCGCCCTCGTCGGTGCGGCAAAATTGCTCGATGGCCCCAATGCATTCGGCAGCACCGGTCAGCGCGTCGCGGCGCAGCGCCATCGGCACGGTGCCGGCGTGACCGGCCATTCCGGTCAGCCGCGCCGCCATCCGTGTCGCGCCTGCAATCGCGGTGACCACACCGACGGGGAGATTCCGGGCTTCCAGCACCGGCCCCTGCTCGATGTGCAGCTCGAGATAGGCCAGCAGTTCGCGCCGGGCCCGCGCGGCCGCACCGATATGGTCGGGGTCGAGGCCAAATGTGACGAGCGCATCGCGCATCGACACACCGTCCCGGTCGCGCGTATTCAAGACGCTTTCGTCTAACGTGCCGGCCATTGCACGACTGCCGAGCAGGGTCGAGGCGAAGCGTACGCCCTCCTCGTCGGCAAAGCCGACCACCTCGATCGCGAACGGCAGACGCCTGCCGCGGCGGTTAAGGTCGGCGACACAGGCAATCGCCGTGATCACACCGAGCGGCCCGTCCCATTTGCCGGCATCGCGCACCGTGTCGTAATGCGAGCCGAGCATCAGGCAGGGCGCGCCCGGCCGCTCGCCTTCATAACGGCCGCAGACATTGCCGATCGCGTCGAGATGCGCACTCATGCCGGCCTCACGCATCCAGCCGAGAATGACATCCGAGGCCTCGCGCAGCTCCTTCGTGAGATAGATGCGGGTGAGCTTGGCGCCGTCTTCCGAGATCGTCGCAAGCTCGTTGACCCGGCGCACAATCTCTTCACCGAGCGATGCCTTCTGAACGGCGTTACCAGCACCCATCTCGGTCAAGCTTTCCATCCTGGAGACCGCAGGAGCGGCCGCAGCGTCAATCGATACAAGTTCGGTGCCAGCGAATTCAGACCAGCTGCCGTCGCGGGGTCAGCGCGTGGTTAGCACGTCCATGGGCGGTCGGCCCTGCCTGGGTCGTGCTGCGCGCGCGACATCCGGTTAAGACTGCTTAACTCAATTGCATACAATCAAAAAATACTGCCTATAATTTAATCTGTCGATCTCCTGATCAAAATTTGTACATCAGATATATCTTATATATTTCAATCTCTTAGATTTGCATGCGCACCCCTTAGTCTCTGGCATGAAGCTTGCGACATCGTATCCCAGGCTCCGCTAGATCGGCGCAGCCGCGAGATTGAGGCGGTCAATCCGCCAAGGGGAGCAAGCAATGGATTTTGGCAGGATTTCACGACGTCACTTGTTGCAGGGCGGTGCTGCCCTCACCCTCGGCGCAGCGGCCGGCGCCCGTCCGGCCTTCGCGGCCGAAACCACTATTGGCTTCATCTATGTCGGCTCGCGAGACGACTACGGCTACAACCAGGCGCATGCGCAGGGTGCGGCAGCGCTGAAAAAGATTCCAGGCCTCAAGGTGGTCGAGGAAGAGAAGGTGCCCGAGACCGACGCGGTCGAGAAGACGATCGAGTCCATGATCAATCTCGACGGCGCAACTCTGCTCTTCCCGACCTCGTTCGGTTATTACAATCCGCACGTTATCAAGATGGCCGCCAAGTACCCGAAGCTGCGCTTCGAGCACTGCGGCGGTCTCTGGACCGACAAGGACCCAAAGAACGCCGGCAGCTACTTCGGCTATATCGACGAAGCCCAGTACATCTCCGGGATCGTCGCGGGCCTGACGTCGAAAAGCGGCAAGCTTGGCTTCGTCGCAGCGAAGCCCATTCCGCAGGTGCTGCGCAATATCAACGCCTTTACGTTGGGCGCCAAGTCCGTCAATCCGAAGGCCACCACGCAAGTGATCTTCACCGGGGACTGGTCGATGCCGGTCAAGGAGGCTGAGGCCACCAACAGCCTGATCGACCAGGGTGTTGACGTGCTGACCTGTCACGTCGACGGCCCCAAGACCATGGTCGAGAACGCCGCGCGGCGCGGTGCCTTCGTCTGCGGCTATCACACCAACCAGTCGGCACTGGCGCCCAAGGCCTATCTCACCGGGGCCGAGTGGAACTGGGAAGCGCTCTATCCGAAGTTCGTCAAGATGATCGCCGCCGGCGAGAGCATCCCGAACTTCTATCGCGGCGGTCTGAAGGAAGAGATCGTCAAGGTGTCGCCCTACGGCGAAGCCGTCTCGGCCGAGGCGCGCAAGGCGGCGGACGACGCCAAAGCCAAATTCCTGTCTGCGGATGGGTTTGCCATCTTCAAGGGCGGGCTGGTCGACAACAAGGGCAAGACTGTGATCGCTGCCGGGACCGACCGCGGCCAGAAGGATCCCGAACTCGAGAAGATGGACTACCTCGTCGAAGGCGTGATCGGAGCGACTTCGTGACATCGGAAGCAGCGGAGTCTGCAGAGGCGGTCGGGACAATTGCCCCGACCGCCGACCCCGGCTTTCTGCAACGCCACGGCGGCGCGATCGAGTATGTCCTGATCCCCGGCGCGGCGCTGGCCGGCGCGCTCGTGGTGTTCGGCATCTTCGTCATGCTGTTCGGCAAGAACCCGCTCGACCTCTATTTCTATATGTACCAGGGAGCCTTCGGCACCTGGTTCTCCTGGCAGAACACGCTGACGCGTGCTGCGCCTCTCATCCTGACCGCGCTTTGCACGGCGCTGCCGGCGCAGTTGGGCATGGTCATCATCGGTGGCGAAGGCGCGCTGTTGATCGGCGCGCTGTCGGCGACGAGCGCGGCACTGTTGCTTCAAGGCATGCCGCCGCTCGTCGTGCAAATCGCCATGGTGATCGCCGGCGTCATCGGCGGCGGCTTGTGGATCATGCTGGTGGGGGCGCTGCGGCAATATCGCGGCGTCAACGAGACCATTTCGAGCCTGCTACTCGTCTACATCGCGCTCGCGATCCTCAATCATCTCGTCGAAGGCATGATGCGGGATCCCGCGAGTCTCAACAAGCCGTCGACGCGCGAGATTGGCGCCATCAACATGATCGGCTCCATTCCCGGCACCGACGTGCATTGGGGTCTCGTCTTCGGCTTGATCGCCGCGGTCGCCGCCTACATCCTGATCTATCACACCGTATTCGGCTTCGCCGCCCGCGTTGCCGGCGGCAATATTCGCGCCGCAAAGATCGTCGGCCTTGGCGTCAGCAAGCTGATCCTCACCATCTGCTTCCTCGCCGGCGGCGCCGCAGGTCTTGCCGGCATGGTCGAGGTCGCCGCCGTGCAGGGGCGCACCAACGCCAATCTCGCGGCCGGCTACGGCTTCACCGGCATTCTCGTCGCCTTCCTGGCGCGACAAAATCCGCTCGCCATCATTCCAGTCGCAATCCTGCTCGGCGGCATCAGCGCCAGCGGAGGCCTGTTGCAGCGCCGCCTCGGATTGCCTGATGCATCGGTGCTGGTGCTCCAGGGCATCATCTTCGTCTTCGTGCTGGCCAGCGATGCGCTCTATGGCCGCATCGGATTCCTGAAGGGCAAGTCCTGATGGCAGACGGATCAATCGGACTTTGGACCGTCCCGCTCGCCGTGCTCGGCGGCGCCATTCGCGTCTCGACGCCGTTCCTGTTCGTGAGCTTGGGGGAATGCATCACCGAGCGTTCGGGCCGCATCAATCTCGGTCTCGAAGGCACGCTGGTGATGGGCGCGATGAGCGCCTACGGCATCTCTTACCTGACCGGATCGCCCTGGCTCGGCGTCTTCGCCGCCGGTATCACCGGCGCCCTGCTTGGCGCCTTGCACGCTGGCATCTGCTCGCTGCCGCGCGTCAACGACGTCGCGGTCGGCATCGCACTGATGTTGTTCGGCACCGGTCTCGCCTTCTATCTCGGCAAGCCGCTGATCGAGCCCACCGCGCCGCGGCTGCCCGCAATCGATTTCGGCTGGTGGAGCGATATCCCGCAGGTCCGTGCCGCTCTGCGGGTCAATGTCCTCTTCCTGATCGGCGTTGCGCTCGCACCGATCCTCTATTGGGCCTTCCGCACCACGCGCTGGGGCCTCCTCATCCGCACCGCTGGCGAGAGCTCGGATGCGGCACGCGCGATGGGCCACTCGGTGCTGCTGATCCGCCTGCGCGCCACCATGGTCGGCGGCTTCCTCGCCGGCATCGGTGGCTCGTTCCTGTCGCTGTTCTATCCCGGTAGCTGGAACGAGGGCCTCTCCTCGGGCCAGGGCATCACCGCCGTCGCGCTGGTGATCTTCGCACGCTGGGATCCCCTGCTCTGCCTATGGGCCTCGCTCGCCTTCGGCGGCGCTGCTGCGCTCGGGCCGGCGCTGCAATCGGTCGGCGTCACCTCCGGCTACCATCTCTTCAACGCAGCGCCTTACATCCTGACGCTGGCGATCATGATCATCACCTGCTCGCCGAAACGCACGCTGACCGGAGCCCCGGCCGAATTGTCGATCACCCGCTAGAGAGCGAAATCATGCCCGAGCGCTACATCAAGTCCGAGCCCTATGCCTGGCCCTACAACGGCGACCTGCGCCCGGAGAACACCGCGCTCATCGTCATCGACATGCAGACCGATTTCTGCGGCGTCGGCGGCTACGTCGACAAGATGGGCTACGATCTCTCGCTGACACGGGCGCCAATTGAGCCGATCAAGAAGCTGCTCGCGGCGATGCGCAAACAGAGGTTTCACATCATCCATACTCGCGAAGGCCATCGCCCCGACCTCTCTGATCTGCCCGCCAACAAGCGCTGGCGCTCGCGCCAGATCGGCGCCGGCATCGGCGATCCCGGCCCGTGCGGCCGCATCCTGGTGCGCGGCGAGCCCGGCTGGGACATCATCGAGGAGCTTGCACCGCTGCCGGGCGAGCCCATCATCGACAAGCCCGGCAAGGGCTCGTTCTGCGCCACCGACCTCGAGCTGATCCTACGCGTGCGCGGCATCGAGAACATCGTTCTCACAGGAATCACCACCGACGTCTGCGTCCACACCACCATGCGCGAGGCCAACGATCGCGGCTTCGAATGCGTGCTGCTGCACGATTGCTGTGGAGCGACCGACAAGAGCAACCACGACCACGCGCTGAAGATGATCAAGATGCAGGGCGGCGTGTTCGGCGCGGTCTCGACCTCGGACGCCTTCATCGGAGCGATCTCGTGATCATCGGCGAGCCGCCTCCGCTCATCGGCGCCTTCGGCGTCGACGCCATTGCCATGACCATGCGCTTTGGCGACTTCCTGGCGTTGGATAACGTCGAGCTGAAGGTGCGGCCAGGCTCGTTCCATGCACTGCTCGGCGAGAACGGCGCCGGCAAGTCGACGCTCGTCAAATGCATCATGGGCTACTACCACGCAACCGAAGGCGACATCCTCGTCGGCGGGCGCGAGCAGGCGATCGCCAACCCGAAGGATGCTCATGCGCTCGGCCTCGGTATGGTCTATCAGCACTTTACGCTGGTGCCCGCCATGACGGTTGCCGAGAACCTCGTGCTGGCCCGCGATGACGTGCCACCCGTGGTGAATTGGCCGAAGGAGATGAGGGAGCTCGAGGCGTTTCTCGACCGCATGCCCTTCAAGGTGCCGCTCTCGGCAAAGGTCTCCGACATCTCGGCCGGCGAGCGGCAGAAATGCGAGATCCTGAAGCAGCTCTATCTGAAGCGCCGCTTCCTGATCCTTGACGAGCCGACCTCGGTGCTGACGCCGGCCGAGGCCGATGAGGTGCTCGGCATGCTCCGCGACATGGTCGTCAAGGGCGAGCTGACCATCCTGATGATCACGCACAAATTTCGCGAGGTCATGGCCTTCGCCGACGAGGTCACCATCCTGCGCCGCGGCAAGCTTGCCGGTGCCGGCAAGGTCTCCGAGCTCACGCCCGATGCGATGGCGCGCACCATGATTGGCGCCGAGGAATTGACGGTTCAGCCGCCCCGGACCGGCGAGGCCGGTCGGGCGCGGCTGGAGTTGGCAAAGGTCCGCGCGCTCGACGATGCCGGCGCCGTGGCCGTGCACGACGTCTCCCTCACCGTGCGCGCGGGCGAGATCGTCGGCATCGCCGGCGTCTCCGGCAACGGCCAGCGCCAGCTCGTCGAGGTCCTCGCCGGCCAACGCGAGGCCGAAGGCGGCGAAATTCGCGTCGCCGGCGATCCCTATCACGCCAGCCGCGAGGAGATGCGGCGCCACAAGATGTCGCTGCTGCCCGAGGAGCCGCTGAAGAATGCCTGTGTCGGCGGCATGAGCGTTGCCGACAACATCGCCTTCCGCGAGTTCGACCGCGCGCCTTTCGCCAGCGGCGGCTGGTGGCTCAATCGCGGCGCCTTCCGCGACGACGCCAAGAAGAAGATCGGCCAGTACAAGATCAAGACGCGCTCGCCGGAGACGCCGATCTCGGCGCTGTCAGGCGGCAACGTCCAACGCGCCGTGCTCGCCCGCGAGCTTGCCGGCGATGTCGAGGTGCTGATTGCGGCCAATCCCTGCTTTGGGCTCGACTTCGCCGCCGTGGCACAAATCCACGCCGAGATCATGGCCGCCCGCAACCGCGGCGCGGCGGTGTTGCTGGTGAGCGAAGACCTCGACGAATTGCTCGAACTCTCGGACCGGCTGGTGGTGATGTTCCACGGCGAATTCGTGTATGAAGCACGGACCAGCGAGGCCGATCTCACCGAGGTCGGCCGGCACATGGCGGGGCACTGACTACGGAGGGGCGATGGACGGCAGAGGCGAACGCGACGAGCACTTCCTGCGTTTGTCCTTCGCGGTCGCGCGCCGCTCCCTCACCCATGGCAACCATCCCTTCGGCTGTATCGTCGTCGATGCCGATGGCAAGGTGTTGATTGAAGCCGAGAACGGCTACATGCCCGACCATGACGGCACCGCGCATGCCGAACGCCTCGCGGCCACGCAGGCCTGCCGCACGCTCGCCAGCGAGGTGCTGGTATCAGCCACGCTCTATTCCTCCGCCGAACCCTGCGCGATGTGCGCGGGCGCGATCTATTGGGCGGGCATCGGCCGGGTGGTCTATGGCCTCAGCGAGCACCGCCTGCGCGACATCACCGGCAACCACCCGGAGAACCCGACGCTCGACCTGCCCTGCCGCGACGTCTTTGCCAGCGGCCAGCGACCAACCGAGGTGATTGGCCCGCTCCTGGAAGACGAGGCCGCAGCGCTGCACGACGGCGTGTGGACGAAGTAGGTTCTCCGAGGACCGGTACCGCTCGCTCTCCGGCAAAAAACGAAAAACAACCCCATGCACAGTAGAACCGCGATGCCTCGCCCGCACGAGGTCTACTCGGCTGTCATTTCGCATTTTTCGAATATCGCTTGATGCGTCGGGCAAAACAGTGGCATTATGCCATCATCGCATTCTTGAAAACGCGGCCAGTCCGCCGCTGCTTGTCATTGCGCGCGCAGCGAAACAATCCAGAGAGGCTAGCGCGGATGCAGTCTGGATTGCTTCGTCGCAAGGGCTCCTCGCAATGACGGCGAGAGAGCGTCGATCCTGTTGAAGGGGCGCAGGGCAGTCGGAACTGCGCCACAAACCGAAAGGTCCAATCGCATCAGCGACCGGGCCTTTGATTTTTCTAATGACGCCGCGCATTTCTGCGCGGCGCCATCCGTACCCTGGCCTCAGCCGCTCAGAACTTCACCGTCACGCCACCATAGACGGTGGACTCGGTGCAGCTGTTGGTGCTCTGGCCGGTCGCGGCGACGGTGCAGACGCCCGCCATGGCGTTGTGGTCGAGGCCGAACTTGTTCTGCCAGTAGCGGTAGGCGACCCAGAGGTCGACGAAGTGCGAGTACTTGTCACCCCACGCCGCCTTCGAGGCGTCGAAGGTCAGGCGGATCGGTTCGCTGTTCAGCTCGGTCTTCGAAGCGGTCGAGAACCGGCCGATGCCCGAGAGCGCGGGAAGACCGTTCGAGTCGCCCTTGGGGCCGTACCAGCCGGCACGGCCGCTGATCGACCAGAACTGCATGTTCGGCGGCAGGAAGCCGAGATCCATGTAGTAGTTGATCTCGACGGCCCAGGTCGCACGATAGCTGACGTTTCCGTCCGCGTTGCAGGTCACGCCCGCGACACCGGCGCCGAACAGGCCGCACTGCGTGAAGGCGTTGTGGTTCAAGAACTCCCAGTACACCA
The DNA here is from genome assembly GCF_936928535.1 of uncultured Bradyrhizobium sp. GTDB lineage: Bacteria > Pseudomonadota > Alphaproteobacteria > Rhizobiales > Xanthobacteraceae > Bradyrhizobium. The sequence goes on from NZ_CAKZHY010000095.1 coordinate 79,440, forward strand.
ACGGAGCGACGTCGATATAGCCCTTGTAGGGAAGGTCGAAGGCGAACTGCAGACCGGCAACCACGTCACGCTTTGCGGGCGCAAGAAAGTTGTTCTCGGTGTTCGCGTCCATGCCGACTTCGAACGAGACGTTGTGCAGCGGGCCCGCGGTGAAGGCCTTGGTGTTAAACAGCTCGTTCCAGCCGAAGGTCGAACGGAACAGGCCGTAAATCTCGGTCGCGCCTGCGCAATTGGCAGCGCCGCCGGTGATGGTCACGCCCGGCGCGGTACAGGGCGAGGTGGGGTCGTTATGGCCCGACTTGAACATCGAGATCGTGAAGAAGTTGGTGCCGTAGGCCCAGAGGTCGAAGTGCGTGAACGAGTAGACCTGCTTGGGCGTGGTGCCGTTGATGCTGCCGTCCGGCCGGGTGCTCCACATGCCGGGGTCGGTCCCCTTCGGCATCCAGGAGAACGACACGCGGTCATCGATCACCAGGAAGAACGGAAGGTCCGGCGCCTTCTTGGCCGCCTTGACCGGCAGATCTGCCGCGTGAACCCAGCCACCGGTGGCCAGCGTAGCAAGTGACAGCGCCATTGCTGCAACTCCCTTGAAGCGAAACGACATCCTGAATACCCCCAAGTTTGGACACGTAAAAATCAACGTCCCTTGGGCGACACTTGCTCCGAACTCCCGAGGTGAGAAGCCTCAACTTTTTTCAAGGCATGCCGCATGTTTCGGCAACGCGCGACGATTCACCACGGAAATCCCAGGGTTTTCGCGTGTCGTTGCCGCGCGGGATCGACAACGCAATGCCGAACATTCCCGGTTGATTTCGTTTGCGTTTTATTCCGACCGCGCAACCCAAAGCCTGGTGTTGGCAGCAGCTGCCGCGCCGATGCCGCGTTGCATACGCGTGCTGGCGCGATTTTGCTCAACTTCACATCAAGCCTGCACAGCGGGTTCCGATTTGATTTGAACCGTCACAAATTTGCAACAGACCTCGCCGGCAGCGGCGATTGCGACGGCTGCGGCCCGCCCGCTGCAGCCAATCATCGCCCGATAAGGACCGCTAGCCGCGACACCAGGGCGCTGCCGAAGCGTTAAGCAAGGGATGACGCTTTTTCACACCTTACGCGGTGGTTTAAACTAGCCCAGTATTGAGGCACTTCGTCCCATGCCAGCGTATCAGCGAATGTTAGATCCGACGCTCAACGGCCTGCATTCCGGCGAGTCCCCGTTGCTCAGAACGGTCGGGCTGACCAAGCGCTATGGGGATTTCCTCGCCAACGATTCCATCGACATCGACGTCTGGCCGAAGGAAATCCATGCCCTGCTTGGCGAGAACGGCGCCGGCAAATCGACGCTGGTGAAGGCGATCTATGGGCTGATCCAGCCCTCTGCCGGCGAAATCCGCTGGCAGGGCGAACCGATCGTGCTGTCCGGTCCCTCCGAGGCGCGCAGCCGCGGCATCGGCATGGTGTTCCAGCACTTTTCGCTGTTCGACAACCTCACCGTCGCCGAGAACGTCGCACTTGGCCTCGACGGCAAGGAATCGTTCAAGGACATGTCAGCGCGGCTGGAGCAGGTGTCCAGGACCTACGGACTGCCGCTCGATCCCCGACGGGAGGTCTGGCAATTGTCCGTCGGCGAGCGCCAGCGAATCGAGATCGTCCGGGCGCTGATGCAGGACCCGAAGTTCCTGATCCTGGACGAGCCGACCGCGGTGCTGACGCCACAAGAGGCCGACCAGCTCTTCGTCGTACTGGAGCGGCTGAAGGCCGAAGGCCGCGCCATCCTCTATATCAGCCACAAGCTCGATGAGGTGAAGCGGCTCTGCGACACCGCCACGATCCTGCGCGGCGGCAAGAAGGTGCAGACCTGCAATCCCCGGCTCGAGACCGCTGCCTCGCTCGCGCGCATGATGGTTGGAGGCGAGATCAAGGAAGTGAAGGCGGCGGCCGGGCGGCAGACGACCATACCGCGGCTCGTCGTCAACGATCTTTCGCTGGCGCCCGACGAGGCGCACGGGGTGCGGCTCGAGCACATCTCGTTCGAGCTGAAGGGCGGCGAGATCCTCGGCATCGCCGGCGTCGCCGGCAATGGTCAGGACGAATTGTTTGCCGCCCTGTCCGGCGAGCGGTTGTCGAAGGATCCCGGGACGATCGTGATCGAAGGCATCGCTGCCGGCCACCTCTCGATCACCAAGCGGCGCAAGCTCGGCGCGGCCTTCGTGCCCGAAGAGCGGCTCGGCCACGGCACTGCGCCGCGCATGAAGCTGTCGGAGAACGCGCTGCTGACGGGACACGCCGCCAGCGGCATGGTCAATCGCGGCTTCATCGACACCGCCGCCACGCTGAAGACCGTGGACAAGGCGACCGAAACCTTCGACGTGCGCAAGGCCAAGCGCGACCCGGAAGCCGCATCCCTCTCCGGCGGAAACTTGCAGAAATTCATCGTGGGCCGCGAGATCCTGCGCAATCCCGCTGTGCTGGTGGTGAGCCAGCCGACCTGGGGCGTCGACGCCGGAGCTGCCGCCGTCATCCGCCAGGCGTTGCTTGACCTTGCGACTGCAGGTGCCGCGGTGCTCGTGACCAGCCAGGATCTCGACGAGCTCGCCGAGATCGCCGATCGCATCGCCGTGATGTTCCACGGTCGCCTGTCTGCTCCACTCGCCGCAAGCGAGGCGACGCGCGAGAAGCTCGGCCTGTTGATGGGCGGCAGCAGCCTCGAGCCGAAGGAGGCCGCGCATGCAGTTGGTGCTTGAGAAGCGCACTGAGCGCTCCAACACGATCGCGCTGGTCTCGCCGCTGATCGCGATCGGCCTGACGATCGTGACCATGACCATTCTGTTCGCGATCCTCGGCAAGAATCCCGTTCTCGCGCTGCAAGCCTATTTCATCGCGCCCTTGACCGACAGCTATTCGCTCCAGGAACTCGCGGTGAAGGCGACGCCGCTGGTGATGATCGCGATCGGGCTGTCGCTCTGCTATCTCGCCAATGCCTGGAACATCGGCGCCGAGGGGCAATTCCTGATCGGCGCCGTGGCCGGAAGCTGGATCGCGGTGAAGACGCAAGGAACTGACGCTGGCGCATGGGTGCTGCCGGCGATGCTCGTGCTCGCGGCCGCCGCAGGCGCGCTCTATGCGCTGATCCCTGCGATCTGCAAGGTGAAGTTCGGCGCCAGCGAGATCCTCACCAGCCTGATGTTGGTCTATGTCGCCGACCTCTTGCTGGACTATCTCGTGCGCGGTCCCTGGCGCGATCCGAACGGGTTCAACTTCCCGACCACGGCGGAGTTCGATCCCGTGGCGACCGTCCCGCTGCTGATCGAAGGCGGACGGCTGCATCTCGGCTCGATCATCGCGTTGCTGGTCGTCGCAGCAGCGGCAATCCTGCTCGGACGCACCATCAAGGGATTCGAGATCCGCGTTGTCGGTGCTGCGCCGCGTGCGGCGCGGTTCGGCGGTTTCAATGCCAACCAGTTGGTCATCCTGACCTTCGCGGTGTCGGGCGCACTCGCCGGCCTTGCCGGCATCATCGAGGTCGCTGGTCCTGTCGGACACCTCCAGCCCGGCATCTCGCCCGGTTACGGTTTCACGGCGATCATCGTCGCGTTTCTCGGGCGGCTGAACCCGATTGGAATATTAATTGCAGGCCTTTTTCTCGCGCTCACCTTTATCGGCGGCGAGCAGGCGCAGATCGCAATGAAGATCCCGTTGGACGTCACCAAGGTGTTCCAGGGCATCCTGCTGTTCTACGTGCTCGCCTGCGATTCTCTCATTCTCTATCGCTTCAAGCTCGTCTTGGCGAACCGACAGGTGGCCCGTGGAGCTGGTTGAAGCCATCATCCTGTCGATACTCGCCGCATCGACACCGCTGCTGATCGCGGCAACCGGCGAGCTCGTCACCGAGCGCTCCGGCGTGCTCAATCTCGGCGTCGAGGGCATGATGATCGTCGGCGCGGCCTGTGGCTTCGGCGGCGCGTGGCTCACCGGATCGATCTTCATCGGCGCGCTGTTCGGCATCATCGCAGGGATGCTGATGTCGCTGATCTTCGCGTTGATGGCACTCGGCCTAGCCGTCAACCAGGTCGCGACAGGTCTGGCGCTGACCATTTTCGGCATCGGGCTATCAGGCCTGATCGGCGCCGGCTTCGTCGGTGAACGCCTCACGCCGGCCGCACACCTGTATGTTCCTGGCCTCACCGACATTCCGCTGATCGGCCGCGTGGTGTTCGGCGAAGATGCCTTCGTCTATTTCTCCATCGCGCTCATCGTCGGCGTGTGGTGGGTCCTGTACCGCACGCGTGCGGGATTGATCCTGCGCGCCTGCGGCGACAATCACGTTTCCGCACACGCGCTCGGCTATCCCGTGCTGCGCATCCGCACCCTCGCCGTGATGTTCGGCGGCGGCTGCGCAGGTCTTGCCGGCGCCTATCTGCCGCTTGCCTATACGCCGTTCTTCATTCCCGGCATGACCGCGGGCCGCGGCTGGATCGCGCTCGCGCTGGTCGTGTTCGCATCCTGGCGGCCCGGCCGGCTCGTGATCGGCGCCTACCTGTTCGGCGCGGTAACGATCCTGCAACTGCATGCGCAAGGCTGGGGCGTTGGCATTCCCTCGCAATTCATGTCGGCGCTGCCGTATCTGGCGACAGTCATCGTGCTGGTCCTGCTCTCCCGCGCGCGGACCGGCGGCTCGACCGCGCCGGCCGCGCTCGGCACCGTGTTCGTGCCTGACCGCTAGCATTTTGGTTTCCACAGCATGCGCGATGGGGCGCGCACGCCGTGGATCGTGGCTTTCCCCTGATGTTTGGAGATTGACGATGAGGAAATCACTTCTTGCGCTGGCTGCCGGCCTTCTGCTCGCCGGAAGCATCAGTGCAGCTTCCGCCGCCGACAAGCTGAAAGTCGGCTTCATTTACCTCGGCCCGATCGGCGATCTCGGCTGGACCTATCAGCATGAGCTCGCGCGCCAGGCGCTGGTGAAGGAGTTCGGCGACAAGATCGAGACCACCTATCTCGAAAACGTTCCCGAAGGTCCCGACGCCGAGCGCGCCATCGAGCAGCTCGTCCGCGCCGGCAACAAGCTGATCTTCACGACCTCGTTCGGCTACATGGATCCGACGCTGAAGGTCGCCAAGAAATATCCGAACGTGCATTTCGAGCACGCGACCGGCTACAAGCGCGACAAGAACATGTCGACCTATTCGTCGAAGTGGTATCAGGGCCGCTACATTCAGGGCCTGATCGCGGCCAAGATGTCGAAGTCAGGCGTGCTCGGCTATATCGGCTCGTTCCCGATTCCGGAGGTCGTCTCCGGCATCAATGCGACGATGATCGCGGCGCAGACCATCAACCCGAACATCAAGGTCAAGATCATCTGGGCCAACACCTGGTTCGACCCGGGCAAGGAAGCCGATGCCGCCAAGGCGCTGATCGACCAGGGCGCCGACGTGATCATGCAGCACACGGATAGCCCGGCTGCGATGCAGATCGCCAGCGAACGCGGCAAGCTCGCCTTCGGCCAGGACTCCGAGATGATCAAGTTCGGCCCGAAGACCCAGCTGACCTCGATCCTCGACACCTGGGGCCCCTACTACATCGAGCGCGTCAAGGCCGAGCTCGACGGCACCTGGAAGTCCGAGGACACCTGGGGCGGCCTCGACAGCCATATGTTCGCCATGGCGCCGTATACCAACATGCCTGACGACGTGAAAAAGATGGCCGAGGATGCCCAAGCCGCGATCATCGCTGGCAAGCTGAACCCGTTCAAATGCCCGGTCCTTGGGCAGGACGGCAAGGAGATCGAGTGCAAGGGTGGCACCAGTCTCGATGCCGGCCAGATCCTCGGCATGAATTTCTACGTCAAAGGCATCGACGACAAGCTGCCGGGCAAGTAGCACGCTTCTTGCTTTGACCAAATCACCTGCTCCTCCCGGAGGAGGTTCGGAGGGGGTGGCCAGAAGCACCCGGCACTTGTGGTCGCCCCCTCTTCTATTTCCTATCCCGCGTGCATTGCTCGCGCCGCGCTGCTGTGCCGGCGGATCAGGTCCGGAATGTCGAGTTCCGGGATCGCGCCGTCGACCACAGCCCAGTTCCCCGCCACCATCACCCTGTCAGCCCGATGCGCGCCGCACAGCACCAGCGCGGCCAGCGGATCGCCATGCCCGGAGAAGCGAAGCTCGTCGAGCTTGAACAGCGCAAGGTCGGCGGCCTTGCCGACCGCGATCTCGCCGAGCTCCGGGCGGCCGACGCAGGCCGCCGAGCCCCGGGTCGCCCAACGCAGCGCATCCTTGTGGCTGACCTTGGTCACGCCATAGCGCGCCCGTTGCAGCAGGAACGCCGCGCGCACCTCCTGCATCAGGTTCGATCCATCGTTCGAGGCCGAACCGTCGACACCGATGCCGATGCCGACGCCGGCCTCTTCCATCTCGCATACCGGGCAGCAGCCGGAGGCCAGCAGCTGGTTACTGCAGGCGCAGTGGCTGATGGTGGTCTTGGCCTTGCCCAGCCGCTTCATCTCCTCAGTGTTGAAGAAGATGCCGTGCGCGAGCCAGGTCCGCGCGTTGAGCCAGCCGCATTGCTCGAGATAGTCGAGCGGGCGGCAGCCATACATCTGCTCGCAGAACTTGTTCTCGTCCTCGGTCTCGGCGAGGTGGGTGTGCAGGCGCACGTCGAGCTTGTCGGCGAGATCGGCGGTGGCGCGCATCAAGGACGTCGTCACCGAGAACGGCGAGCAAGGCGCGAGCGCGATTTGCACCATCGCATCCGCGCCGCGCTGATGGTGCTTGGCGACCACGCGTGCGCTATCGGCAAGGATGGTGTCCTCGTCCTGGACGACGCTGTCAGGAGGCAGGCCGCCATCGCGCTGCGACAGGTTCATCGAGCCGCGCGTCAGCAGCACGCGGACGCCGAGCCGCTGTGCGACGCCGACCTCGATATCGACGGACTCCTCGAGCCCTGCCGGGAAGACGTAGTGATGGTCGGTCGTCGTCGTGCAGCCCGAGAGCAGCAGTTCCGACATCGCCACGGTGACGCCAAGCTCGAGCGCCTCGGGCGTCATCTTGGCCCACACCGGATAGAGCGCCTGGAGCCAGGGAAACAGCTCGCGGTCCATCGCCGCCGGCAGCGCCCGCGTCAGCGTCTGATAGAAATGATGATGGGTGTTGATGAGGCCAGGCAGCACGACATGCTGGTTCGCATCGAACACCGCAACGTCTGGGGTCACAGGCGTCGCGCCTGCGGGCACGAGTTCGACGATACGGCCATCCCTCACGACGATCCCGCGTCCGGCGCCGTCTGCGAGAATGGCCAGGGGGCCCCTGATCCAGATCGGATTTGCCTCGCTCATGACTCTATTTCTCCTCGCCCTCGTTAGCGAAGCGCCTGCAGCGCAAAGCCATCCCGAGAGCATGATTGCTGCGACTTGTTGTTGCTACTTGGCGCTGGTCTTGCAAGACTTTACCTCGACACAAATCATCCGGCGCAGGCGACGTTGCAGCCATGGACTTGAATACCATCACAGCGGTCTCCCATCCGCAAACGCGATCCGAGCTGCCCGTTTGGACGCCAGGTGATGCTTGGCTCGCGGGCGGCACCTGGCTGTTCTCCGAGCCGCAGGTCCATCTCACACGGCTGATCGATCTCACCGATCTGAAATGGCCGGCGCTGACGATCACCGAGAGCCACCTCAGCATCGCCGCCACCTGCACCATCTCGCAACTCGATGCGTTCACCTGCCCGCCTGACTGGCACGCCGCCCCCCTGATCAGTCAATGCTGCCGCGCATTTCTCGCCTCGTTCAAGATCTGGAAAACGGCGACGGTCGGCGGCAATCTCTGCATGTCCCTGCCGGCGGGGCCGATGATTTCGCTCACGGCCGCGCTCGATGGCGTCTGCACCATCTGGAAGGCCGGCGGCGGCGAGCAGAAGATTCCCGTCGCCGACTTCGTCACCGGCAACCAGCGTAATCGCCTGTCGCCGGGCGACCTGTTGCGGCAGATCGACATCCCGATTGCGGCGCTGAAGCGCCGCTCCGCGTTTCGCCAGATCTCGCTTGCACCGGTCGGCCGCTCTGCAGCACTTCTGATCGGAAGCCTCTACGGAAATGGCACGCTGAAGCTGACCGTGACCGCATCGACGGTGCGCCCGATCCAGATGTCGTTTCCTGGACCGCCCGATGCGAGCACGCTTCGCGCCGCGATCTCCGAGGAGATTCCCGATGATCTCTATCATACCGACATTCATGGCAAGCCGCTCTGGCGCAAGCACATGACGCTCCGCCTCGCCGAGGAGATCCGCGCCGAACTTTCGGGTGCAATGTCGCCATGAGCTTCGAGATCAACGGCGCGACATTTTCGCAATCGCCGCGCGCCGGTCAGTGCCTGCGCACGTTTCTGCGCGAGCTCGGCCATTTCGGAGTGAAGAAGGGCTGCGACGCCGGCGATTGCGGCGCCTGCACCGTGCTGCTCGACGGCGAGCCCGTGCACAGCTGCCTGATCCCCGCGTTTCGCGCGGAGGGACGCACCGTCACCTCAATCGAGGGACTCGGCGGCAAGGACGGCGCGCATCCGATGCAGCAGGCCTTCCTCGATGCGCAGGGATTCCAGTGCGGCTTCTGCACGGCCGGCATGATCATCACATGTGCCTCGCTGAACCAGGCGCAGCGCACCGATCTCGGCGCCGCGCTGAAGGGCAACATCTGCCGCTGCACCGGCTATCGCGCGATCGAGGACGCGATCCACGGCAACAGCAATGTCGAGGCGGATATCGAGGCCGGCGGCGCCTTTGGTCGCAGTCTGCCGGCGCCGGCAGGGCCGGACGTCGTCCGCGGCAAGGCGCGCTACACGTTCGATACTGATATCGACGGCCTGCTGCACATCAAGCTGCTGCGCTCGCCGCACGCCCACGCCAGGATCGTTTCGATCGACAGATCCGCGGCGATGGCGGTGCCAGGCGTGCACGCAATCCTGACGCATGAGGATGCGCCATCGGTACTGACATCGACGGCGCGGCATGAGAAGGACTGGATGGATCCCGAGGATACCCGCATCCTCGACGACGTCGTCCGCTTCATCGGCCAGAGGGTCGCCGCGGTAGTGGCCGAGAGTGAGGGCGCGGCCGAGGAAGCCTGCCGTCGGCTGAAAGTCGCGTACGAGATCTTGCCTGCGTTGATCGATCCGGAGCAGGCGATGCTGCCGGGCGCGCCGCTCGTTCACCCCGACAGGACCAGCGCCAACCGCGTTGCCGACGCGAAGCGCAACCTCGTCGCGGAGATTCATGGCGAGTTCGGCGATGTCGCCGCCGCACTCGCCACATCCGCCGTCACCTACGAGGCCACCTTCCACAGCCACCGCGTCCAGCACGCCGCGCTGGAGACCCATGGCGGCCTCGCCTGGCTTGACGAAGCAGGCGTGCTCAACGTCCGCACCTCGACGCAGGTGCCATTCCTGACGAGGCGCGCGCTCTCGGATATCTTCCAGCTTCCGATGGACAAGGTCCGCGTGTTCTGCGAGCGCGTCGGCGGCGGTTTTGGCGGCAAGCAGGAGATGTTCGTCGAGGACATCCTGACGCTCGCCGCGCTGAAGACCGGCCGGCCCGTCAAGCTCGAGCTCACTCGCGAGGAGCAGTTCATCGCGACCTCAACGCGGCATCCGATGCGCGTCCACATCAAGGCCGGCGCCGATGCCGACGGCAGGCTCACCGCACTGCAGCTCGATCTGCTCTCCAATACCGGCGCCTACGGCAATCACGGCCCCTCCGTGATGTTCCACGCGGTGAACGAGTCGATCGCGGTCTATAATTGCCCGAACAAGCGTGTCGACGGCCACGTGGTCTATACCAACACAGTGCCGGCGGGCGCATTTCGTGGCTATGGGCTGCCGCAAGCCCAGATCGCCGTGGAAGCCGCGATCGATGAGCTTGCGAAGCAGCTCGCCATCAGCCCCTATGACATGCGTCGCCGCAACATCATCAGGTGCGGCGATCCCATGCTGTCGCCGCCGGAGTCAGACTATCACGACGTGCTCTATGGCTCCTACGGGCTCGACCAGTGCATCGACCTCGTCGAGCGCGCGATGCAGGCGGATCGGCCGCAAGCCGAGCTGTCGCAGGACTGGCTGACCGGCGACGGCATTGCACTGACCATGATCGATACGGCGCCGCCTGCCGGCCACATCGCGGACGCCAAGATCGCGCTCAGCGATGATGGCACATTCGACCTCACCGTCGGCACTGCCGAGTTCGGCAACGGCACCAGCACCGTGCACCGGCAGATCGCTGCGACCGTGCTCGCGAGCACCGTCGACCGCATCCGCCTGCGCCAATCCGACACCGCCCATGGCGGCCACGACACCGGCGCCTATGGCAGCACCGGCACCTTCGTGGCCGGCAAGGCAACCGAAGCCGCAGCTTTGCGGCTTGCGGCCGATCTGAAGGCGGCGGCTGCCGGTGCGTGGCTTTGCGATGTCACGACGTGCACGCTCGAGGGCGAATTCGTCGTCAGCGGCGTGCGGCAGATGTCCTTGACCAAACTCGCCAGGCTCGCACGCGAGGCGGGTCGCCCGCTCGCAGCGCACGGCAATTCCGAGGGAACGCCGCGCTCAGTCGGCTTCAACGTGCAGGGCTTTCGCGTCGCCGTGAACAAGGCCACCGGCGAGATCAAGGTTCTCAGGAGCGTGCAAGCGGCCGATGCCGGCGTAGTCGCCAATCCCATGCAATGCCGCGGCCAGATCGAAGGCGGCGTCGCGCAGGCGCTCGGTGCGGCGCTCTATGAGGAGATGGTGATCGACGCGGAGGGCCGCGTCACCAATCCCAAATTCCGCGACTACCATCTACCGTCCTTCGCGGACGTGCCGCGCACGGAGGTGTTGTTCGCCGAGACGTCCGATACGATCGGGCCGCTGGGCGCAAAGTCGATGAGCGAGAGCCCTTACAATCCGGTCGCCGCAGCACTCGGCAACGCGATCGCGGATGCCACCGGCATCCGCTTCACCGCACCCCCATTCAAGCCGGACCGGCTGTTTCCGGCGCTGCACGAGAAATTCGCCGACTAGCTGCCGCGATAGGTCGAATAGCTCCAGGGCGTGACCAGCAGCGGCACGTGGTAGTGGCCTTCCGGCTCGCTGATCGCAAAGCGCAGCGGGATCTCATCGAGGAACGGCGGGTCGGGAAGCTGCACGTTGCGCTCGGCGTAGTATTTCCCGATGTTGAAACGGAGCTCGTATCGGCCGATCGGCAGCGGGCGGCCGCCGATCAAGGGCTGATCGGTGCGGCCGTCAGCGTTGGTGACGCCGCGCGCGATCACGCGGCTCTCGCCGAGACTGGCGAGCTCAACCAACTCCACCGCTATACCCGCCGCCGGCTTGCCGAAATGATTGTCCAGCACGTGGGTCGAGAGCCGGCCGTGCACTTTCAGCCGGTCGTCGGCGATGACGAGCTGATCGAGCCGCAGCGCGGAGATACGGCCGATCTCCTCGATCGCGCGTCGTGTTTCGGTCTTGGCAATGTTGCGCAGCCGCGTCTCGAAGTCGCGCAACACCGAGTCCTTGGTGTGACGCCGCACGCAGACGATATAGGGGAAGCCGAATTTTTCGCGGTAGGCGTTGTTGACGCGCTCGAACGCGGCGTATTCGGCCTCCGACAGCCGATCAAGGCCGGCGCTGCTCTGCTCACTGGTCGATTCCGCCGTCAGGCCCGCCGCGCGCTGGGTTTTGTTGGCGAGATCGGGATGCGCGCGGATCAGCGCCAGCTGCGCGTCGGGCTCGGCGCCTTTGATCGCCGCCATTATCGCGTCGAGCAAGGCATTGATGCCAGCAAACGGGCGACGCGTCGCTACCTGCTGAGCGATCCAAGGCGAGTATTCGACCACGTTTTCGAGCACCGCGACAAAATCGTCGGTGCTCGCGGCGTTGAGATCAGCGAGCGAGATCTGCGACATCGTCTCACCTGAGCTCGAACGCGTCAGTGGCGAGATGTGCGTGCTTGTCGTGCCAATGCTGCGCGATCTGGAGTCGCGTCGGCACCCAGACGCGCTCGTGCTTGCCGATATAATCGAGGAAGCGGATCAGGCCCGCGGCACGCCCCGGGCGGCCTGCGAGACGGCAGTGCAGCCCAACCGACATCATCTTCGGCGCGGTATCACCCTCGGCATAGAGCACGTCGAAGGAGTCTTTCAGATAAGTGTAGAACTGCTCGCCCTCGGCAAAGCCCTGCGGGTTGATGAACCGCATGTCGTTGGCATCAAGCGTATAGGGAATGATGAGCTGCTTGCCGCCTCCGCCCTTGACCCAATAGGGCAGATCGTCGGCGTAGGAATCGCAGAGATAGAGGAAGCCGCCCTCCTCCATCAGCAAGCGGTTGGTGTTGATCGAAGAGCGCCCCGTGTACCAGCCGAGCGGCCGCGATCCGGTCGCCTCGGTGTGGACGCGAATAGCCTCGGCGATCTCGGCGCGCTCCTGCGCCTCGGTCATGTCCTTGTGCTCGATCCATTTCAGGCTGTGGCTCGCGATGTCCCAGCCGGACTCCTTCATCGCCGCGACGACTTCCGGATTCCGCTTCAACGCGGTCGCGACACCGAACACGGTGGTCGGCCACTTCCGCTCATCAAACATCCGCCACAGCCGCCAGAAGCCGGCACGCGAGCCATATTCGAACATGGATTCGATATTGGCGTGGCGCTGGCCCGGCCAGGGCTGCGCGCCGAGCACGTCGGACAGAAAGGCTTCCGAGGCACGATCGCCGTGCAGGATGTTGTTCTCGCCACCTTCCTCGAAATTGACGACGAACTGCACCGCGACCCGGGCATTGCCGGGCCACTGTGGATGCGGCGGGTTGCGACCGTAACCGCGGAGATCGCGCGGGTAACTTTTGTCAGTCACTTAGACTTCCTCGAAGCGGATCGGCAGCGCGCCCTTCCACAGCACGCTCTTGCCGAGCGTCGCCAGATTCTCCAGGCCCGAGGTCACGGTGATGAAGTGATTGCCGGCGAGCTGGCCCATCTTGCTGGCGAAGTGCACGCCGCCATAGGCGAGCAAGATCTCGGTCTCGCTGATGCCGCCGGGATAGAGGATGATCTGGCCCGGCGCGGGATAGCTGGTGTGGTTCTCGTAGCCGACACCGAAATCGAGATCGCCGAGCGGCATCCAGACGCCTTCGCCGCTCCAGCGCACATGGATGATGTGGCTCTCGAACGGCAGCGCCTTGCGGAACGCCGCGACGGTCTTGGGCGCCGCCTGCTCTTCGAAGCTGGCATCGAAGGTGAAATCACCGGCGCGGATTACGAGTTTGCTCATCTCAACTCTCTGGATCGGGGGCCCGAGGGGATCAGAGGCACCCCACGGGGAACTTGCACGCAAAGAGCATTCCAGCGGGCTTCGCGCAAGTGCGCGGCTGCCCGTTACCTGCGATCGTAGGACCAGCCGAATATGCCGCTCCGCCGCACCTCCGGCTCTGGCTCCGCAGCGGCTGTCGCCGGCGGCGCCTCCTTCAGTTCCGCCTGCGGCGGGGGCGAAGGCGGCGCCGGCAGGTTCTCGCATTTCATGGAATAGACCAGCTTGCCGTCCGCGGTGCGTCCGATCGGGGCGCAGGGGTCGGAATGTGCCGCCGATGTCTTGGGCGCGGGTTTGACCTGCGCCACAGCCGGCGAGGCGATCAAGAGCAGGACCAGCAGATATTTCGACATCGTTGTCGCGCCCGAAACCTTCATGGCCCCATTCAACCGGATTGCGCAGATCAAGTCCATCCGGGCCGCCCAAGGCAATTGCCGAATATTTAGCCTGATTGCCGCGGGCGTTGATGCTGTTGGTCCGTCATCCCCGCGCAATCGCAAAGCCATTGTCGCCGGAGCGAATTAGTGAACATGCACAGCAATGACGGAGGGTGAGGCGAGAGCCGGCTCTCCAAAGGATCCTGTCATTCCCCGCGTAGGCGGGGAATCCAGTCCGCTGCGGCTTCTCCGTTCAATCACACCTGCCTCTGGAATACCGGATCGCCCGCCTTCGCCGGCGATGACAGCGGGCATGCTCAATACGGATTGTAGTAGTAGCGCGGGCCACCATAGTAGCCGTAGTCGGGACCATAATAGCGCGGGCCGCCATAGTAATAGTTGTCGTAATATTCCTGGCGTCGGCTCTCGGCGATCGCGCCTCCGATCAGACCGGCCGCGGCGCCCATGAAGGCAAGGCCCGCCGCGCTCGGCCCGCGCCGGTAATAGCGATGACGGCGCGCGGCGCTGAAATCCGTCGCGTTGGACGAGCCCTGCCCGGCCGTGGCGGCGGGCGGCGCCTTGGCCACTGCCGGTGACGCGGCAGCCGACGGCGAGGCGGATGCAACGACCAAAGCAAGACCGGCGCACGCGGCCAGTGCAGCGCTGCGGCCAATTCTCGATGTCACGGACCTGTCACTCATCTTCACGTCCTCTGCTATCGCCAAAACAAGACATATGGAAACACGGGATAACGCACAAAGCACTGGAATGGTTTCGTGATCGCGGCAATCTGCCACGCCTTGACTGGTCATGCGGCCTCTAGGCCCTGTAACTCCAATACTTCCGCAGCGCATCGCCTGCGGCCTGGAGATCGAAGCGCTGGTCGGGCGCGAGTTGCTGCACGATCAAATTGAACATGTCGTTCAGGATCGAGCGCTTCTCGCCGAAATAGGAATGGCGCAGGCCGACCAGGCTGGTGTCGACCAGCGAGGCATCGATGGTGTCGACGCCGTCGACGATCGTCAGCGCTTCGCCGGCCTCGCCCGCCCGGGGATAGCCGTGCACGAATTTCGAGGCCAGCAGCGCAACGTCGCGCGACGAGGCATAAAGCGTGACGCGCGCGGCGCAGCCTTTGAATTTAGCGGCGAGCTGAACGAAGCGGTCGCGGTCGATATCGGGCGCGGCAAAGATGATTTGACCGAGCTTTGCGGCGCCGGCCGGCAGTTGCCAGGACGTCACGCGTTCGAGCGTATTGATCACCGCGCGGTTGCCCATGCTGTGAGCGATGACGTGGACCTTGCCGGCACCGATTTCGCCGAGGGCAAGCTGGAGGAACGCCTCGAAATGATCGCGCGACCAGTCGATCGTGCTCTCGTCCACGGTGTACTTCTTGGTATCCGCTGCCGACGCCCAGCTATACAGCAGCGTCCGGCCGGCGAATTTCAGATCCACCGCGAGCTGCCCGGCGCGCCGCGCCGCATCCTCGAACGTCACGTTGTAGCCGTGCACGAAGATCAGGACGTCGTGCAAATCCGCCCCCGCAAGGGAGTCCTTCAGGCTTGTGACGAAGGCGTCCCTGCCCAGCACTCCCACCGTCTTGAGGATGACATGCTTTTCCGGATCGGCCGAGAATTCGAGACGCCACCAGCTCGGGCTGGTGAGCTCGCCCAGGTCACGGCCACGCGTGGGCACGCTGACCTCCGCAACCCCGAATGACGGCGTCCCACGCGCACCGCCAAAATAGTGCGCCGGCGTGTCGTCTCCCCTGTCACGATCGGTGCCGTAGAAGACGGGGATGGTGACGACGCCTGTCGCCTCGTCCGTGGTCGGCTGGACGATATCGGGAACGACCAGCGGAGTTATCCGGCCGCGGCGCGTCACAGTCTCCGTAACGGGCGCGGCCATGTCTTCCATCACGTGCTCGACGAGTTCGGTGGCCTGAGCCTCCGCGAGCAACCGAACGAGCAGCAGATCAAGCGACTGACGAAGCCTCGCCGGATCCTCACCCTTGCCGGCGCGACCGGCCAAATCCTGCAATTCGTCGCCATAAGCGGGCCATTTGTCGCCCAGCAGATCTTTCAGCGGGGGCCCAAGTTCGAGCAAGGCAAGCAACAGGCGAAGCGTGTCCGACATCGCACGTCCCTCGTCGCTGGATGCGGCCAGGCGCCAGCCCCGCCGTCGGTCCCTAGCCTAGAGGTTGTGAACGATCTGGCAAGTCCGCTCGGCGTGCCAGCGTCAACTTGCCCGGGGTGAGGATCTCAGGACAGCGCCCCCAGCACGCCGCGCGTCGCCTTGTCGATCTCCTCGACATAGCGGCGGCGGGCGGTGCTCTCGGTCAGGAAGCCGACCACCTTGCGGCTGTCGGTGGAATCGACCACCGCCAGCATTTCGGCCTCGGCCTCGTCGAACACCGCCATGGCGCTCTTCACGTTCATTTCCGGGATCAGCACGATCTCGGTCAGCCGCGCGAGCTCGATGATCTGGATATCGTCGGCGATGGTGTCGAGGTCGCTCGAGAACAGATCGGGCAGCAGGACCAGGCCGACATATTCGTCGGCGTTGTTGACGATGACGACGCCCGGGCGCGATCCCAGCGGAAATTCGCTGCGGGTCGCGGCAATCGTCGTGCTCGACGGCACCTTGCCGACGTCGGAGCGCATCAGCCGTTCGACGGTGAGGTTGCGCAGCCAGCCGACGTCATTGGCGCTGCGAATGGTCTCGCCGCGCAGATGCAGGCGCCAGGTCGAGAAGGAGTGGCCGAACATGAAGCGGACGCAGATCGAGGTGACGATGCAGCCAGCCAGCACCACGGCGGTGACGTCGACATTGCGAGTCATCTCGAGCACGAGGAACGACATGGTCAGCGGGCCGCCGACAATGGCGACGCCCAGGGTCGCCATGCCTGTCAGCATCGCCACCAGCGGATCGATCGCGAAATTCGGGCTGATCAGGAGCAGCACCGCTGAGAAGAACTTTCCGATCAGGCTGCCGACGAACAGGGAGGCGAAGAACAGACCGCCGCGGAAGCCCGAGGCCAGCGAGATCAGGCAGGCCGTCACCTTCAGCGCGATGACGATCGCAATCAGGCCGATCGTCATGTCATGGAACAGATCGAGCACCATGGCGCCGTGGCCGGCCGCGAGCACCTGGGGCGTCACGATGGCGAAGCCGCCGACGACGAGGCCGCCGATGACAGGACGCAGCCAGACCGGCAGCCATTTGAACAGCCGCTCGAACATCGAGGACGAGCGCATCACCGCGATGCCGACACCGCTGGTGACGAGCGCAAGCCCGATCAGCGCCAGATATTGCTCGACGCCGACGGCGCTGACCTTGGGGATTTCGATGGAGTACGGCGCGCCGCCGAGCCATTGCGCGGTCAGCGCGCCGGCGAGCGAGGCCGCCAGGATCGGCGCGGCGCTGCCGACCGAATAGACACCGACAATCAGCTCGCAGGCGTAGAATGCGCCGGTGATCGGCGCGCCGAACGCCGCGGCGATCGCCGCCGCGGCGCCGCAGCCGACGATCAGGCGAAGATCGTTACGGCGGAGGTTGAAGAATTTGCCGAACAGCGAGGCGATGCCCGAGCCAATCTGGGTGTAGCCGGCCTCGAGGCCGACCGAGGCGCCGCAACCGTTGGAGATCAGCGTCTGGCTCGACACCACGATGCTGTCGCGCATCGACAGATTGCCGCCGCGCAGCGCATTGGCCTCGATCGGGTCGACCGCGCTGGAAATCTTCAGCCGTCGCCGCCACCATTCCATGATGCCGAGCGCCAAGCCGCCGAGCGCGGGCGCGGTCAGCGCCGCCCAGGGATTGATATAGGTGTTGGCCGACAGGCGCACGTCGATCGGAATGCCGTAGATCACCACGTGGGCGATCTGCGCGATCTCGGCCATCAGGGTCACGATCGCGCCGGCCAGCGCGCCGATCACGAGCGCGAAGGGTATCAAATAGAACTCGTTGCTGCGCAAGAGCGCGCGCAGCCGAACCAAAGTGCGGTTCGTCCCCTTGCGATCGACGATATGCCTGATCCGCGCGAACACCTTCTGCCCGTCCTACCCTTCCGACAGGCCGTAGCCGGCCATGCGCTGACGGACCCGTTCGATCTCCTCGCTGGAGAGCAGCGGCGGTTTGCCGATCTGGAGACAGCCGTGATATTGCCGCGCCAGCGTCTCGACCTCGACGGCGAGCCACATCGCCTTGTCGAGCGTCTGGCCGATCGCGATCATGCCATGATGGTTGAGCAGGCAGGCGAGCCGGCCCTCCAGCGCGCGCACCGCATGGCGGGACAATTCCACTGTCCCGAAGGTTGCATAGGGCGCGCAGCGGATGCTGTCGCCGCCGGCCGCCGCGATCATGTAATGCACCGGCGGGATCTCCATGCCCATGATCGCCAGGATGGTGCAATAGGTCGGATGGGCGTGCACGACGGCGCCCGCGTCGGCGCGCGCCTTCAGGATGTCCAGATGGAAGCGCCACTCGCTGGACGGCTTCTGGCGAGGAGCATGCGAGCCGTCCATCGCCATGAAGACGATCTGGTCCGGCGTCATGGTGTCATAGGGCAGGCTGGTGGGCGTGATCAGGAGACCCTCGCCATGCCGCACGCTGATATTGCCTGATGTGCCCTGGTTGATGCCGAGCGCATTCATGCGGCGGCAGGCATCGATGATGGCTTGTCGCTTTGCGAGCTCGTCCGCTGTCATCGACATCCTGATTTTATCTCGACTTCTTGGCGTTGGACGTTGTTAGACCGGAAGTACGTCAAAGCAACATGGCAGTGCAAGCGAAAGCGGACGGGATTGTTTGCAGTCTTGTTTGATGTACCGTTACACCAAGGAATATACTGTAAAATCAACATATTATCAGATTGACGCAGCCCTATGACAGGCTGGCCCGGACGGCCGAGATTCCGTTGATCACGAACTGCACCGAATAGGCCGCCAGCAGCATGCCGAGCACGCGCGAGAGCACGGCATTTCCGGTGCGCCCGAGCGTGCGCGCAATCAGGTGCGCGGAGACGAAGCAGAGCATGCAGAGCAGGCAGACCGCCAGCACGATCACGATGATGATCGCGAGCCTGGCCCCGTAGCCGGCATTGCCCGACAGCAGCAGCGTGGTCGCGATCGCCCCGGGACCGGCCATCATGGGGATGGCGAGCGGAAACACCGCGACATCGGAGGCGTGCTCGGCCATGGCCTTGTCGGCCTCCCGCGCCTCGCGATGCGGCCGGTCGCCGAAGATCATCTGATAGGACACGCCGAACAGCAGCAGCCCACCTGCGATCTGGAAGGCGGGGATGCCGATCCCGAGCTGGCGCAGCAGCCAGTTTCCGGCCAGCGCGATCACGACCAGGATCGAGGCCGCGATGAGCGGCGCCCGCAACGCCACGGTCCGCTTGCTCGCCTCGGGCATGCCGCCGGTCGCGGCCAGGAACGCCGGCGCAAGGCCAACGGGATCGACCACCAGCAACAGCGTGACGAAGGCGGACAGGGCGAAGTCGAGCATGGGTCAGGCGCCTCGGGCGAGCGTGGACGGCCAGCCATAGCGGCTCGCGCAGACCTGCGCGAGGAACATTTGCCTGTCCCGGTTCTTGATCGCGTGAGGATTGGGGAAGGAAGAGCCTTCCCGTGTCACCTCATGAGGAGGACCAATGGCGAAGAAAGCAAAGAAACGTGCATCTGCGAAAAAGACCGCATCACGCCGCCCGAGGCGGGCGCCTAAGATGCTGAGCGACCTTTTCCTGGAAACGCTGAAGGACATCTATTACGCCGAGAACAAGATCATCAAGACGCTGCCGAAGATGGCCAAGGCCGCGCATTCGAAGGACCTTGCGGCCGCCTTCAACAAGCATCTGCGGGAGACGCAGGGCCAGGTCAAACGTCTGGAGCAGATCTTCGGGATGCTGGACAAGCCTGCACGTGGCAAGCCCTGCGAGGCGATCAACGGCATCACCGACGAAGGTGCCGAGATCATGAAGGACTTCAAGAACGCCCCTGCCCTCGATGCCGGCCTGCTCGCGGCGGCGCAGGCGGTCGAGCACTACGAGATCTCCC
The DNA here is from genome assembly GCF_936928535.1 of uncultured Bradyrhizobium sp. Taxonomy (GTDB): domain Bacteria; phylum Pseudomonadota; class Alphaproteobacteria; order Rhizobiales; family Xanthobacteraceae; genus Bradyrhizobium. The sequence continues at coordinate 99,180 of NZ_CAKZHY010000095.1, forward strand.
GTTACGGCACACTTCGCACCTGGGCCGAGGAGCTCGGCATGCCCGAGGCGGCAAGGCTGCTTCAGGATACGCTGGACGAGGAAGAGGCGACCGACCACACCCTGTCCGAGCTCGCCACGTCGGTCATCAACCTCGAAGCGGAGGCCGAATACCGCCAAGCCGCCTGAATCCCGACCTCCCGCCCAATTGTTGCCTTCGGCGCCGCGGAACATCTTTCGCGGCGTCGATGCGTCTGAGCGCAAGGGACCTGCTCCACTTCGAGAGGCAGGCATGCCGCAAACGCCCGATGCTGGAATTTGCGGGAACCATCACCATATCCCCGTTTTCCAACCGCAGCGCCTTCTCCCGAGTTTAGCCATGCAACCCAAGAATCCCTTTGACTGGATGCTGTCCGAGGCCCTCGACCAGCTGACCCGCGCCGAACGGCTGCGGCAGCAGTTCGGCCGTCAGGACACCTGCTGGGAGCCGCCGATCGACGTGCTCGAGACCGAGCATGAGCTTTTGATCCTGGTCGCGCTTCCCGGCGTCAATCCGGACAATGTCGAGACTGTCATCCATGACGGGGTGCTGGTCATTTCCGGCCAGCGCACGCTGCCGCCGGAGCTTCGCAACGCCCGCATCCACCGGCTCGAGCTGCCGCAGGGGCGTTTTGAGCGCCGCATCGCATTGCCCCTTGGCCGCTACGCCATCAGCCGCTTCGTAATGGACGGCTGCGTCGCACTGCGCCTCGCCAAATCCTGAGGTCGATCATGGCCACCGAACAAATGAATACCGCACCGACCAATCCTCAAAACGGTTCTGACGTGAATATCCCCGATGACGCACTGATCATCATCCCCGTGCGCGAGATGGTGCTATTCCCCGGCGCCATCGCGCCGATTGCGATCGCACGGCCGAAGTCCGTCGCCGCCGCACAGCAGGCACTGCGCGAGCAGCGGCCGATCGGCATCGTGCTGCAGCGCAGCCCGGAGACCGACGAGCCCGGCCCGGATGATCTCTACAAGGTCGCGACCATCGCCAACATCGTGCGCTACATCACCGCACCTGACGGCACGCATCACATCGTCTGCCAGGGTGTGCAGCGCGCGCGCCTCCTCGACTTCCTGCCGGGGACGCCGTTCCTGGCTGCGCGCTTCCAGCAAATCCCCGAGCCGACCACGACCTCAGCCGAGATCGAGGCACGGGCGCTGAACCTGCAGCGCCAGGCCATCGAGGCGATCGAGCTGCTGCCGCAGGCACCGCCCGAACTGGTCGCGATGTTCCAGAGCACCTCGGCGCCCGGCGCACTGGCGGACCTGGCGACGTCGTTCATGGACATCAAGCCGCAGGACAAGCAGGAGGTGCTGGAGACCATCGACCTCTCCCTGCGCGTCGAGAAGGTGTCCAAGCACCTGGCCGAGCGGCTGGAGGTGCTGCGCATCAGTAATGAAATCGGCCAGAAGACCCGCGCCTCGTTCGACGAGCGGCAGCGCGAGGCGATCCTGCGCGAGCAGATGGCGACCATCCAGCGGCAGCTGGGCGAAGGCGACGGCAAGGCTGCCGAGGTCGCCGAGCTGACGGCTGCGATCGCCAAGGCGAACATGCCGCCGGAGGCGGACGCCCATGCCAGAAAGGAGCTGCGTCGCTACGAGCGCATGCCCGAGGCTGCCGGCGAAGCCGGCATGGTGCGCACTTACCTCGATTGGCTGATCGAGCTGCCCTGGGCGCTGCCGGCGGAGAAGCCGATCGACATCAAGGAAGCACGCCGCATCCTGGATGCCGATCACTTTGGCCTGGAGAAGATCAAGAGCCGGATCATCGAATATCTGGCCGTGCGCAAGCTGGCGCCGCAGGGCAAGGCGCCGATCCTGTGCTTCGTCGGACCGCCCGGCGTCGGCAAGACCTCGCTCGGCCAGTCCATCGCGCGCGCGATGGATCGCCCCTTCGTGCGCGTCAGCCTGGGCGGCGTGCATGACGAGGCCGAGATCCGCGGTCACCGGCGCACCTATATCGGCTCGCTGCCCGGCAACATCATCCAGGGGATCAAGAAGGCGGGCGCACGCAACTGCGTCATGATGCTGGACGAGATCGACAAGATGGGCCGCGGCGTGCAGGGCGATCCTTCCGCCGCAATGCTGGAGGTGCTCGACCCCGAGCAGAACGGAACGTTCCGGGACAATTACCTGGGCGTGCCCTTCGACCTGTCGCGCGTCGTCTTCATCGCGACCGCCAACATGCTGGACCAGATTCCCGGTCCGCTGCTGGACCGCATGGAGCTGATCAGCCTCGCCGGTTACACCGAGGAGGAGAAGCTGGAGATCGCGAAGCGCTACCTGGTGCGGCGGCAGCTGGAGGCGAACGGCCTCTCAGCCGAGCAGGCCGAGATCGAGCCCGACGCCTTGAGGCTGGTCGTCAAGGGTTACACCCGCGAGGCCGGCGTGCGTAACCTCGAGCGCGAGATCGGCAAGGTGTTCCGCCATGCCGCGGTGCAGGTCGCCGAAGGCACGACTGCAAAGGTCGTGGTGACGGCGAAGGACATTGCCGACGTGCTGGGGCAGCCGCGCTTCGAAGGCGAGATCGCACAGCGCACCAGCATTCCTGGCGTGGCCACCGGCCTTGCCTGGACGCCTGTCGGCGGCGACATCCTCTTCATCGAGGCCTCGCGCGTGCCCGGCCGCGGCGGTATGATCCTGACCGGCCAGCTCGGCGAGGTCATGCGTGAAAGCGTGCAGGCCGCGCTGACGCTGGTGAAGAGCAGAGCGAACCAGCTCGGCATCGATCCCACGGTGTTCGAGAAGAGCGACATCCACGTTCACGTTCCCGCGGGCGCGACCCCGAAGGACGGACCGAGCGCGGGCGTTGCGATGTTCACGGCGCTGACGTCACTGCTCACCAATCGCACGGTGCGGAGCGACACCGCGATGACCGGCGAGATCTCGCTGCGCGGCCTGGTGCTGCCGGTCGGCGGCATCAAGGAGAAGGTGGTGGCTGCGGCTGCTGCAGGGCTGAAGCGGGTGATGCTGCCGGCGCGCAACAAGCGGGACTACGACGACATCCCGAAGAGCGCGCGGGACAACCTCGAATTCATCTGGCTGGAGCGCGTCGACGAGGCCATCGCCGCGGCGCTCGAGCCGGCGGAAGTCGGTACGAAGGTCGAAGCGGCGGAGTGATGCGATGAAGAAACTGCTGGAAGACGCAAAGAAATCGCGGACGACGCAGCGGCTGCGCCAGCTGCTGGGTCGCGCCGTCGACCGGGTGCGCGATGCGCTTGCAGGACCCGAGCCTCGGCTTCAGCCGATCCCGGTCCGGGTGAGGGGCCGCAAGGGCTGAACCCCTCCGCCTCAGCCCTCGCGGTCACTTAACTCAAAACCAAAAGGCCCCCTCTCACCGAGGGGGCCTTTGCGTTATCAGGCCACGGCGTCCTTGGCGGCCTTGACGGGGCGGGCGCGGACGATCTTCCGAGCCGGCTTGGCCTTGAACATCATCTCTTCACCCGTGAACGGGTTGGTGCCCTTGCGCGCCTTGGTCGCGGGCTTCTTGATGACCACGAACTTGGCGAAGCCCGGCACCAGGAACAGGCCGTTCTTCTTGAGCTCCTTGTGGCCGACGTCGGTCAGCGTCTCCATGACGCTCTTGACGTCGCGCTTGGAAAGCTCGGTGGCGGTCGCAATCTTTTCGATCAACTGCGATTTGGACATTTGGGCTGGCATCGTGTCTCCTCTGATTCGTTGCCGGTTGCATATTAGACCAACCGGCGAAGGCCTATAGCCTTCTGCACAGTTTTGTCGCGGTTTTACGGGCTTTTTTGGCCCCCTGAGACAAAAAACCCTGCATTTTAGCGGCTTCCAGAGCGGACGTCGCCTCGCGCAGCGGTTTTTGCCTTGTTTCAAAGGCCCGCAAGCAGCCTTGCTAAAGCTGATTCGATAGTTTCGACAAGCGACGACCGGCCTCTTTATGAAAGGAGAAGCGCGATTCACCCTGAAAAATAAGGCTGGATTGTCACCCTGCGAGGTTTTTCCCTGCTTTTTACGGGACCGCGACGAGCTAGATGCGCTCGATGATGATGGCCGGAGCCATGCCACCGGCCGCGCACATCGTGACGAGACCGCGCTTGAGATCGCGCCGTTCGAGCTCGTCGAGCACGGTACCGATCAGGATTGAGCCGGTCGCGCCGATGGGATGACCGAGCGCGATTGAACCGCCATTGACGTTGACCTTGGCGCGATCGAGCTTGAGATCCCTGATATATTTCTCCGCCACCACCGCAAAGGCCTCGTTGATCTCGAACAGCTCGATGTCGTCGATGGTGAGCCCGGCCTTCGCCAGCACCTTGCGCGTCGCCGGCACCGGCGCGTTCAGCATCAGGGTCGGTGAGTCTCCCATGTTCGCCATCGCCACGACGCGGGCACGCGCCTTCAGGCCATGCGCCTTGGCGTAGGACGGTGACGCCAACAGGATCGCCGCGGCGCCATCGACGACGCCCGACGAATTGCCGGCGTGGTGCATGAAGTCGATGTCGAGATCAGGGTATTTCTGCAGGATCAGGCCGCGATAGGTCGTGCCGTTGTCGTCCAGCGCATAATCGGCGATCGCGGGGAACGCCGGCTTCAAGGCCGCCAGCCCTTCCATCGTGGTCTGCGGCCGCGGATATTCCTCATGATCGAGCGCGAGGCTGCCGTCCTCGCGATGAACGGGCACGAGGCTCTTCTTGAAATGGCCGGCGGCGATCGCCTGCGCGGCGCGCTTCTGGCTTTCGAGGCCAAGGGCATCGACGTCCTGCCGCGTGATGCCTTCCAGCGTCGCGATCGCATCGGCACAGACGCCCTGATGCGACTGCGGATGTCTTGCACGAAGCCGCAGATTGCCGGAGTCCATCATCATCGGGCCGCCGCCGCGACGTCCCTCCATCGACATCATCTCGCAGCCGCCGGCGATCACGAGATCTTCCGCGCCCGCCATGATCGAGGAGGCCGCCATGTTGACGCTGGTGATGCCGGAACCGCAGAAGCGATCCAGCGTCACGGCGCTGGCACGCACATCGTAGCCGGCATCGAGCGCCGACATGCGGCCGAGATCGCCGCCTTGCGTTGCCACCTGCGCGCTGCAGCCCCAGACGATATCGTCGACGTCGGCGGTGTCGATCCCGGTGCGGTCGGCAAGCGCACGGAGCACGGTGGCGCCCAGCTGCTGCGGATGAATGCCTGAAAGCGCTCCCTTGCCGGCCTTGCCGACGCCGCGCGGGGTGCGGCAAGCATCGATGATCAGCGCGTCGGTCATGGGCGTTGTCCTCTTGTTATCAGTGTTGAGGACGGTTTTGAATCAGGGAAAGAAGGGAGTCAATGTGCCGCGACGACGCCCCTCGCCCGATTTTCCGCTGCGCGTAAAATCCGGGCTCAAGCCCCCGCCGCGTTCTTCGCGATCACGTTGCGATAGAAACTCGCGCTGAGCTTGGCCGTTCGCACCTGGGTGTCGAAATTGACGTGGTACAGCCCGAAGCGCTTGTTGAGGCCATATACCCATTCGAAATTGTCCATCAGGCTCCAGAGGAAATAGCCGCGCACGGGGGCTCCTTCCGCGGTGGCGCGCTGGAGCTGGGCGAGATAGTTGCGTAAGTACATGATGCGGTCGGTGTCGTAGATCTTGCCGTCTTGCGTCACCTGGTCGTCGCCGGAGGTGCCGTTCTCGCTAATATAGATCGCATCGGTCTTCCAGATCTTTGCAGCCAGCTTCGGCACCCAGTAGATCGTCTCGGGACCGACGCGCAGCCAGTCCGAATTCATGTGCGGGAAGGATTTCGGGATCGGCAACGGCTTGAAGCCCGCGCCCTGGTCGGAGGCGACGATGTAGTGCTGCGGCGCGTAGATGTTGAGGCCGAGGAAGTCGATCGGCGAGGAGATGATCTTCAATTCCGCGTCGGTGTATTTCGGCGCGTCGGCGCCTGCATATTTCAGGAACGCCTCGGTATAGCGGCCGGTCATGATGACGTTGAGATAGCCGGCATTCAGCTCGCGCAGCGCGATCTCGGTGGCACGGACGTTTTCGGGCGTGTCGATTGCGGGAATGCAGGCATCGATGTTCTCGGCAGGTCCGACGCGCGTGCCGCGGCGGCCATGGGCGCGCACCGCCTGCACCGCCAGCCCATGGGCGAGCGCGCTGTTATGCCTGATCTGGTTCACGTCGGCCTGCGGCAGCGTCAGACCGGGCGCGTCGATGCCGATGCCATAGCCAAAATAAACGAAGCGGCCGCTCTCGTTCAGGGTGAACACGTTCCTGACGCGATCGGTGAGATGCTCGGCGACATAGGCCGCGTAGTCTCCGAAGATCTTGCAGGTCTCGGTCGAGCGCCAGCCGCCAAAACGATCCTGCAATGATTGCGGCAGGTCCCAGTGATAAAGCGTCAGCCACGGCTCGATTCCGTTCTTCAGCAGCTCGTCGACCAGGCGATTATAGAAGTCGAGCCCCTTAGGGTTCGGCTTGCCGTCGCCGTCCGGAAACACCCGTGGCCAGGCCACCGAGAACCGATAGGCCTTGCAGCCGAGCTCCCTGATGAGTGCGATATCGTCCTTGTAGCGATGATAATGCTCATTGGCGCGATCGCCATTGGTGCCGTCCTCGATCTTGCCGGGGATGCGGACGAACTTGTCCCAGATCGAGGCCCCTCGCCCGTCCTCGTCGACCGCGCCCTCGACCTGATAGGACGAGGTCGCGGTGCCCCAGAGGAAGCCCGGTGGGAAGCCGCCGGTGGCCCGTCGTGCCGGAACCGGCTTGGCTTCGACGAGCTCACACGGACTAGCTACACCTGCTGCGGACAATCCCGCGAGTTTCGCGAACTGGCGACGCGAGAACTTGTTCGACATTGACACTGCTCCGGTGTGCTGCTGTTGCCGCGGCACACTGGACAGTTCCAACCGATTTGAGAAGTGGCGTTCCCGTCATCCTCCCGGCCGGGGCGCATGGGGATCAACGCTGTTGCCCGGCTGACACAGCATGTCGAAGACCCCACCGAATGCATTGTGCCCTCCGGGGCAGTTGATTCCGTGGAGGCCGCCATTGGCGAGCACCATTGCGCCAAGGAATATGAGCACGATGGCCATCAGCAAGAGAGCGATGGCGATGGGCTTGATCCAACTTCGCCTCCGACCAACATAGTCTCCCGTCACCAGGCTCGCCAGATGGATGAGCAGCGTGATGGCGAAGGCGGTCCAACCGAAATTGCGAGTGCCGGTTGCACCCAGCAGCGTCGCGCCGCCGATGATCACGAGCTCGAAGATGTACAGCAAGCCGAGCCAGTAGCGAAAAAAGATCTGACCGAAGCTGCCCGGCGTCGCGATCGCGAGCAACACCTGGGTCGCGCGGCCGGCGCGCGTGACCCACAACATCCAGCTCCGCTGGCCCCGGCGGCGCTGCTCCAGCTCCTCGAGAATCCGACCGGTAATGGTCAGCGCGCGTGTGCTGGTTTGCAGCGCGACCTGTCTGTCGAGCTGGCGGTCAACCTCATAATGCTCGCGCACGTAATTGAGCATGCCTTCGTCGCCCAGAACCGCCCTCAGCGCCTGGGCGATCTGCGTGCGACGCTGTCCGCCGGCTGTAAGCGCAAGTTGCCCCCAGAGATCATCGAAGGCGCCCTCGAGCGTTGCATTCTTCTGTTCCGCAAGCGCCTGTCCGAACCGGTCGACCAACTCGGCGTATCCCTCCGGTTTCATTTCCTCGCGTACGATCATGAGCTGCGCCTCCAGAAGTAAGGCGTCCCTGATCTCCTTGTCTTCCTTTGCAGGAAACAGAGTGGTCAGCAGCCGCTCGCAACCATCCAGGCGCCCCCACATGATGTCGTTCCGCCGCCACTGCGCGTCGAGGAAACCGCCAAAATGAAACAACGCCGTTCCCGCAAGCTTGAGCCGTTGGTGAACGACGGTCCCCTGCTCATTATGCTCGTCGATCAGGCTGCAGGCGTCTTCGGGGCTAACCCGGACCACCTCGACAGTCGACGGCTCTCCGGTTCCGGTGTCGTAATAGAGTGGGAAGCTCACCTGGTCGTACTCGTCGAACCGCATATAGTAGTCGGCAAGGAACGCTCGCAGCGCCTTGCCCTCAACCCCATTGAGCGCGTCGCCGCCGGCGGCGAGGTCCTCGACGTAAACATCCACGCGATGCCCGCCCTCGATGGGCGTGGCGCGCAGGCTCGGCTTTCCAAGCAGATCATGAGCGGATGGCACGCCCCCCGACGATCCATCTATTGCGCTGGCATAGGCGCGCCGGATCAGCTCGATGTCGTCTTGCAGACCCTTCTGGAGGCCGGTCAGATTAGCCTGCGCTGCGTATTGGTAGAGCGTTGTCGCCCTTGCAAAGACGTTTTCCTGAAGCGTGAGCAATGGGCTGGGCGTCGGCAGATCATTCGATACCGGGACCGTACCGCCGGCGTGCGACGCCAATGCCGTGACTGCCCCCTCGCCAAGGAGGAGATGAAGCACGGCCTCGAGCTCGTCATGATGCGTTTTTCTCGCGTCAGCGTTTTCGGAAGGCGCGCGGAGCGGCGTGACCCGGCGGATCTCGCCGATTGCAGCGCCCAATCCATGAGCAAGGCAGGTCAGCGCATCGACGAGACGGCCGAAGTCCATCGATTCCCTTGTTTTCGGATGGTGCTCCCAAAGGTCGTAGAGATGTTGCTCGATGTCAGTCAGCTTCGGCGGGCCGCCGGGCAGGCCGAGCTTTCTCACCAGGCTGAGGAGCTGATGCACCTTACGCAGAATGAAGCTGCCACGCCTGACATAGTATTTCACGTCATAGCTCTGGAGAAACGCATTGACGGATTCCCTGCGACCCCTGCTCTCCTTCTTGTTCTCGTAGTAGTGCGCATCGCGCCACACGCGAGCCATGGCTTTCATCGCGTACAAGCGATCGGATTTGCTGTCGATATTCCACCAGACAGCCAATTGCTCCGCGATATCGTCGGTCACCGTCATCACCCGGAGCTGTCGGTATGGAAGGAAGGCCGTTCCGTAGTAATTGGCCATATCGCGCAGGTCGCGTGATTCCCACGCGGGCACCTGATCATGGTTTTCACCTTCGAGTTCTATGCGTGCGTAGGGATCGTCACGCCGCTCCTCGATTTCCGTTTCGACCTGACGGACGATCCGCTCGACCCGCTCGATGCGCCGGTTGCGGGCCAGGATGGCCTCGAGATCTTCCCTGATCGTCTCGTCCTGCGGAATTGTGAACAGTGCTCCCAAGGCGTTTTCGAGCGCATCGGGCTTCCTATCAAAGACCGCACGCTCCAATTCGGGATTGGTCGGCGCCGGCTCGAGATAGATCAGCTTCCGTTCCATGGGCAGCCCGCCGAGGCGCAGCGACAGGGTCTCGACGACATAGCTGAACGGCTTGTTGTCGAGATATCCGCCATCTCCAAATGCGCGTGTGCGCCAACGACCGCTAGCGATGTCATCGCTCGAAAGGCCGGTGAAGAATGACTTCCATCGGTCGAAATCCACCTGCCCGCCAGTCGGATTTGCATCACACAGGCGCTGCGCGTCGGCCACGGACATCGGCTCGAACGCGAAGGGAAAGGATGACGTGCACCGTGCTGCGAACGCGAGAAACGGGACGGAGCTGTCGTCAAAATGATTGGTGCCGTCCGCGGATGGATGCCGGAACCGATAGACCTGCTTGTACCTCTTTTCGTACACGACCTTGTCGAACAGGCGCAGGGGCACAATCGCTCCTCGAATGTCCGTCGTCGTGATGAAAAGGTCGAGTTCATCGACGAGGGCCGGCTCACCTCGACCCACTTGCGGGATGACGTTTGCCATGCCTTGGAACGCGCCAACGAGCTTGACGTACATCCGATCGCTGTTCAGAAGCGACTGGGGCGGGTCGTCGGTCTTGGCGAATTCCAGGCCTTGATACGACTGGCTGTCATTGAGCAGACCACCGATATCGCCTTCCTGAATCCATAATTTCTTCAACGGAGAGAAATCCTGTCCGTTGACCAGCGCTTTCGCGAGAAACAAGCCGTTGATGCCACCCGCCGAGGTGCCCGCGATCGCGTCGATCACGAAGCGAGTTCGTTCCGTCGACGTGAACGTTGCATCCGCGCCGAACGGATCCGTCAAAGCCGGATTGCGCGCATTGACCGGCAACTTCTGGCCGCGGATGTAGGCAAGATACCTGTCGCGCAGGTTCTGGTCGCGCAGCAGCCAGGACGCCTTTCGATATACCTCGCGCGTGCGTCCGCCCCCCGGCGTATCCCGCCCCTTCGGTGTCGCACAGGCCATTTCGTACAGTTCATTCGATGCGCCATTGATGTAGATCGCAAGCGAGACGCCGCCATACATGACGACGCCGAAGCGGATCTCACGCGCGTAGGAATTGTTCTGGGTTGTCGGCGCCCCGCCGGTCGCAGCAGAGTCAGTCATCGTCACGCCCCGTTCTAAATTTGATGCTGGCGCAATTTGTCGACACGTGCCCCGTGCGAGGCCCGCGACGTCGTTCACCGGTGCTCAACAACTCTCTTCGCCGACGCCGCTGAAATCGCGCCGGGGCTTCGTCAGATCCATGCTCTCAAGGCCGGACCAGCACGCCTCGGCCGGCGCAGACTCGTATCGAACGGAGGCACGGCAATATTGACCTCGGCGACGTTCGTCTATGTCTTGGTGCAATATGTTCTATTGACAACCATTGATACCGAAAATCGGCGCGCTGGTCCAAGCAATTTCTGGAAGAATTGTGTGTACGACGCAACTCACCGGGATTTTGGATCTGCAGGCCCTGTTTGGTGTCAAGCGCCTCGGGAGAGGTTGCGTGATTCTTCAATGCCTGGGCAAGCTTTCGACAGGCGCACCAGCAGTCGGGCCCCACAAGTTGGACCTCGTCTCGTTGACGCGCGTCGATCACAACGAGGCTGGACGCCTCTACCAGGGCGACAGCCTTTCCTGACGAGCGGACTTGAGATTCGAACGGGCGCGCCGCCTCAGCGCGTGCGCTTCGGCAGCTTTGGCAGCTTGCCGGGATTGAACGCTGGGACCTCTCCCGCTCGCTCAGGTGCCGCCACCGGCTGTTCCGTCAAGATGAGCGTGCCCTGGAGGACGACTCCCCGCGCCTGCCCTGATGTCGCCGTGTAGGTGGCAATCTTGCCGGGGCACATCCCCTCGATCTCAAGCGTGAGCTCGTCATAAACGCCGAACACCGTGTCACGCCCGTCGGTGTGACGCTTCGTCGACACGGTCGCGGTGAAACGATCGCCATCGAGCTGGCAGAAACCGTGATACGTCATCAGGCTGTCGCGGCCCCAGATCTGGCCGTCGGCAACATGGACGATGCCGGTGCCCTGATCGAATGGCGTCTTGTACCACGCCGCGTAGGTACCGTCCTTCAGCATGGCCGGTCTCCCTGGTCTCGCCACGCCGATCATCCGCACGATCAGCGCTAAAGCGTGGTTAAGAACCTAGCCCGTACCAATCCGGTCCCCGCGCCTGAGCTTCAAGTTCCCCAGCATGTTCAGGATGATGAACGCCGGCGAGGCGAACTTTGGGGCGAATGCGCGCGAACGTCGCCTCCTGTTGCACGCTCGACGTGCTTTTGCTACGGTTGAGGTACGCGCCTCATTTCACCTCATGGGCCGGCCGGTGACCCGCCCCCTCCGCAAAGATGCGGATGGCGGCCAACCTGTACGGCCCCACGGGGGGTGTGAGGCATGTGCCCAATTCGGGCTGAAGCAGAGTTGGCCTCCATCAAGGGCTGACCGCATAAGGGGAGGATGACATGCAGCGTCTCTTGATCGCAGGTGTATCTGTCGCGTTTTCGATCGCTCTGGGCCTCGGCTCGGCGAACGCGGCCGACAAGAAGGTCCTGGCTTTCGTCGTCAACGGCGCGTCCGACTTCTGGAAGATCGCGGAAGCCGGCGTGAAGAAGGCCCAGGGCGAACTGCCCAACTACAATCTTCAGCTCAAATATCCGGAACAAGCCGCTGCCGCCGTTCAGCAGCGCATGATGGACGACCTCGTTGCCGCCGGTGCCGCCGGCATCATGGTCAGCGCGGTCGACCCGAAGAACCAGGTCGAGCATCTCAACAAGATCGCCTCGCAGACGCTGCTGTTCACCACGGATAGCGATGCACCGAACTCGAAGCGCATCGCCTATATCGGCTCGTCCAACGTCGACCTCGGCAAGGACGCCGGCAAGCTGATGCTCAAGGCGCTGCCGAACGGCGGCAAATGCGTCGGCTTCGTCGGCCTTCCCGGCGCCGACAACGCCCGCGAGCGCATCGAAGGCGTCAAGGAGACCATCAAGGGTTCCAAGGTCGAGCTGGTCGACGTTCGCGGCGACGAGATCGATCAGACCCGCGCCAAGCGCAACGTCGAGGACATCCTCGCCGCCATGCCCGACGTGAGCTGCCTCGTCGGCTTCTATTCCTACAACACCCCGCGCATCTATGAAGTGCTGAAGGAGGCCGGCAAGCTCGGAAAGATCCAGATCATCGGCTTCGACGAGGATCCGATCACCCTGGGCGGCGTCAAGGAAGGTGCTATCGCCGGCACAGTCGTGCAGCAGCCATTCGAGTGGGGCTATCAGGGCATGAAGCTGATGGCGAAGTACATCGAGGGCGACAAGTCCGGCGTGCCCGCCAACGGCATCATCATCGTGCCCGGCAAGGTCATCGACAAGAGCAATGTCGACGACTTCATGGGTTCGATGAAGGCGATGCTCAAGAAGTAGGAGACGTGCGGGCGTTGCCCGTAGCCTTCAATGACTGAGCCGTTTCTCGAACTCGTCGACATCAGCAAGAGCTATCCCGGCGTGGTCGCACTCGACCACGTCGGCCTTGCCGTGTCGCCGGGCGAGGTAATCGCGCTGATCGGCGAGAACGGCGCCGGCAAGTCGACCTTGATGAAGGTGCTCGGCGGCGTGGTCGAGCCGAGCGGCGGCCGCATCCGCGTCGACGGCGTCGAGCGGAGCGCGCTGACGGTGGCCGAAGCGATCGCCGCGGGCATCGCCTTCGTCCATCAAGAGCTCAACCTGTTCGACAATCTCGACGTTGCCGGCAATGTGTTCATCGGCCGGGAGCCCGTGCATGGCGGGCCGCTGCGGCTGATCGACCGCAAGGCGCTCTACGCCAAGACGCAGCCGCTGCTCGACCGCCTAGGTGCCGATTTCGCCCCGGACGCGCCGCTTGCCGGGCTGTCGCTTGCCCAGCGCCAGCTCGTCGAGATCATGAAGGCGCTGTCGCTCGATGCGCGCCTCGTGATCATGGATGAGCCGACCTCGAGCCTGACCCTGTCCGAGACCGACCGGCTGATGCGGGTCATCGCGGCCCTGAAGGCCCACGGCGTCAGCATCATCTTCATCACCCATCGCCTCAACGAGGTGATGCAATGCGCCGACCGCGCGGTGGTGTTGCGCGACGGGCGCATGGTCGGTGCGCTGACCCGCGCCGAGCTGTCGCCGGCCGCGATGATCCGCCTGATGATCGGCCGCGACCTCAAATCGCTCTACGTGCCGCCGGCTGCCCCGCCCGGCGAGGCCGTGCTCGACATCGTCGAGGCCGTCACTGACACCTATCCGGAGCGCGCGGTGAGCCTGTCGGTTCGCCGCGGCGAGATTTTGGGGCTGGCCGGCCTCGTCGGCTCCGGCCGAACCGAGCTGGCGCGCGCCGTTTTTGGCGTCGATCCGCTCCGGGGCGGCGCGATCAAGCTGAATGGCGAAGCGATCCGCGTGACGACCCCGCGCGCGGCGATCGACCATGGCATCTACCTGATCCCGGAGGACCGCAAGGGCTGCGGGCTTCTGCTCGACGTCTCGATAGCCGAGAACATTTCGCTACCGGATCTGTCGTCCTATCTGCGCTTCTTCCTGGTGAACACCGCGCAGGAGACCAAGAACGCGCGGGCCCAGCGCGAGCAGCTCAAGATCCGTGCGCCGGACGTTTCAACCACCGTCGGCTCGTTGTCCGGCGGCAATCAGCAGAAGGTCGTACTGGCCAAATGGCTGTCGATGCGGCCCAAGGTACTGATCTTCGACGAGCCGACGCGCGGTGTCGACGTCGGCGCCAAGCAGGAGATCTACGAGATGCTGCGCCGGCTGACCGACACTGGCGTCGCGATCCTGATGATTTCGAGCGACATGGAGGAGGTGATCGGGGTCAGCGACCGGATCGCCGTCATGCACGAGGGGGCGATCTCGGGTTTCCTTGATCGCAGCCAGTTCAGCGAGCACAACGTGCTTCAGTTGGCCGTCGGCCACGCGGTTTGAGATGAGGGTGCCTTGAACAAGAAAGATCTGAGCCTGCTGGTCCTGATCCTCGTCGTCGGCGCGGTCGTGGCCTTGATCAATCCGCGTTTCCTCTACGTCGGCAACCTCTCCAACACGCTGAACCAGGTCGGGATGTTCGGCATCTTCTCGATCGCGGAAGCCTTCGTCATCATCATCGGCGGGATCGAGCTCTCAGTCGGATCGGTGATCGCGCTGCTCGGCGTTCTCTTCATCGACCTCATCGTCAATCACGACGTCAACTGGATGCTCGCCTTTGCCGCGATCATCGCGAGCGGCCTCGTGATCGGCCTCGTGCACGGCGCGCTGGTGACGCGGATGCATATCCAGCCGTTCGTGGTGACGCTGTGCGGCCTTCTGATCTATCGCGGCGCGGCGCGCTATTACACCGAGGACGCGACCGCCGGCTTCGGCTTCGGCGCCAGCTTCCCGACGCTGGAATGGCTGACCGCAGGCCGCACCGATTTGCTGGGCTTTCCCGTCCCGCACAGCCTTGTGGCCCTGATTGTCGTTGCCGCCATTGCGTGGGTGCTGCTGCACCGCTCGGTGTTCGGCCGCTATCTCTACGCCGTCGGCAAGAACGAGGAGGCCGCGCGCTATTCCGGCATCCGCTCCGAGCGCGTGATGATTTCCGCCTATGTGATTTGCGGCGGGCTGACGGCCTTCGCCGCGATCCTGTTCGCGATGTACACCCGCTCGATCTCGCCGGCCGTGCACGGCTCGTTCTACGAGCTCTATGCCATCGCCGCGGCCGTGCTCGGCGGCTGCTCCTTGCGCGGCGGCGAAGGCTCGATCGTCGGCGTCGTGCTCGGCACCGTGCTGCTGCAGGTGCTGCAGAACCTGGTCAACCTGCTGGGAATCCCGAGTTCGCTGAATTTCGCGGTGATGGGCGCAGTGATCCTGATCGGCGTGCTCGCCGACCAGTATCTCGTCCAGCGCCGGCTACGCGTGAGCGCAGCCAAGGGCCGGACGCAGACCAGCCTCGCTGCTGCCCCGCTCGAGGGGTGAAGGCGGGCGTCAGAAGCCGCACTCCGCATAGCCCTTCCGCGCCAGGCGGAAGTGCGAGCCGTCGCCGACGAAATCAACGTCGAGACACTGGTTTCCCCGACGAAACGCGCCCAGCCCCTCGCAATGCAGATATTCGAGGTTGATACGCCATCGCTTCTCCGACGGCAGATAGGTCGCGAAATCGTGTTGGGCCCGCGCGGGGCCCCTGCATATCCCGGCAATATATTGCCGGACTTCGCTCGGAAGGACGCCGATGTGCTCTGAATTCAAGGGATCGTCATGACCAAGGCCTCCAGATCGCGCGTCGGCTGGAAGCGCCGCACAAACCGTCAAGCTCAATCCCAGCAGGAATGCTCTGATCCACATTGTCTCTGCCTTGTCGTGCTCGGGTAACGCCGCACTATGGCGCCGGAGAGTTTACGGGCAGCTCGCCACATGTTGCCTTGCGGCTGATCAAGGCGCGCGCACGTTGAGACGGGATATCGGTCCGCGCCTTGAGCAAAAACCGAAACAACCCCATGCATAGTAGCCGCAGGCAAGGAGATCAGAATTAATTTCCGAAAAACAGAACATTGTTGGACCCGTCGGGCAAAACAAACGCATAATGACATCATCCGAACTTTGAGCCCAGTCCCTCCAGGCCGACAAAGCCAAGCTAGGTTGTGCGCTCACTAAGCAGCTTGCCGACTGATGTTCGCTCAACCCCTTACAGCCGCGGACGTCTCGCGAGGTCGCTTGCGGGCCACGAACAGACCTGGGCCTATTCCCAGAAAGCCCTCAATTAATGGCCAGTAAATACCAAGCGGGCGAACGATCGAAGACAGCGGGAATTTAACAATCAATACCCGCTATGGTTGACGGCTAAAAGCAGATTGTAGCCATCGAAATGGAAGCGTCGGTGTTTTCATTCTTTGTAAGGACACTTCTTGCGAGCCCCGTCACTTACATGGGTTTCATCGTGGCTATCGTGGTTCCGCTAGCGCTTGAATGGAAGCCTAACAAGTTCCTGTGGCTGCTTGCGCTGCTTCTGAACTTCCCTTCCCTGCAAGTTCTCTATCTAGCAAGCGCTCATTATGGAAGCTGGGTGGACGGAAACCTCGACCACCGAGTCGATGCGCCACCTATGGCGGTCGTTGATACCCTTTTGATCTTCCTCTGGGGTACCGGCGGGGCCGGTTTCGGATCGGTGCTTTGGCTAATAGTACCGAAACGAATTTTTGGATCTGCTATCCAAGAAGCGAGGGCCATTTTCTCACGCAGCTTTTGGAAGGCGAGGCAACCGGATTGATCGTCCGGTTCGGGTCCGAAGAACTCAGGTTGAACAAATCTGGTCTGCTCTGCCACGATGAGCTGACCTCCGTCAGACGCGCTGCAACTTCGCAGATGGGCCCACAAGCTGACAGCCCTATGCTTCTTTGCCGGGAACCGCGGACCTTAGGCTGGGTAGCTCGCTAACGCTCCGGCCACATCCATTGCCGCACACCAGCCAAATACAATTGCCGGACCCAGCATTGTACCAGGCCCCGGATAGGTCCCGCGAAAAATTGAAACGGCATCGTTGCCTGCCGCATAGAGCCCGCTCAACACCTCGCCGTCACTCCGAAGCACACGTCCACGCACATCGGTCCGCAATCCGGCGCTGCTTGCGAGGTCGGATGGCCAGACCGCAACGGCATAGAAGGGGCCCCGTCCGATGCTGCGCAGACACGGGTTCGGCTTGTTCGCCGGATCGCCATTAAAGCGATTGAGGACGCTTGCGCCTCGGCCGAACTCTTCGTCGACGCCGGTCTCTGCGTAACGATTGTAGCGCTCGATCGTGGCATGAAGCTCGCCCGGCTCGCTGCTGATCTTTCGCGCCAACTCCTCGACTGAATCGGCGACGATCAAGTAGCCGGCGTCGCAAAATCTTTTAAGGTTACGTGTGCCGGGGTGGATGAGACCGAGCCCATATTCGGCGATGAAGCGTCGATCGCAAACGAGAAACGATGGCACCCTGGAGGCCTTGCCATTCGCGTGAAGCATGGCTGCAACGAAGTCGTGGTAGGAGTCGGCCTCGTTGACGAAACGGCGGCCGGAGCGGTCGACAGCAAGGAGCCCCGGCTTCGCCCGGTCAAGGATGATGTGCGGGAAGACGGAGACATATCCGTCGGGCTGCCGCATGACCGAACTCGGCATCCACAGCGCAGAGCTCTCCAGATCAAAGACGATCTCGCCACCAGCACCTTCGGCGGCGGAAAGTCCATCTCCGGAATTGGATTCAGGCGCCAGCGAGAAGCGCCGCGCCGAGGGCGGAAGCAGTCGTTCGCGAAGTTCAGCACTCCAGCCGATGCCGCCAGTCGCCAGTACGATACCTTTGCGGGCACGTATAGAGAGCGTGCGACCAGGAACGTTGATGATCAGGCCGATCACCCGCCCATCTTCGACGACCAGTTGTCGGAGGGCAGCTTCAAATCGCACATCGACGCCTGCTCGGCGCACATCGTAAAACAGTCGGGCGGCCAGCGCGTTGCCCATGACGAGGCGGGTTCCGCGCTGGAAGCGAAGGCGGTCGAGCCCGTGTCGCGCCAGCATACCGAAAGCGTGTATCAAATTCTTCCATGACCGAAACGGGTGCAGTAGCGGATCGATGTCGCCTTTTCCGATCATCATACCGCCTAGCACCATGAATTCGCGACGCGGCGGCCTCAGCCGGTCGAAGTCGGCGCCGAGCTTGCGGCCGTCGAAAGGTACTGTGGCGAGAACCCGTCCACCGGTGGCGGCACCCGGAAGCGCCTTGTAGTCAGGGTGGATAGGGGGCGCGGTGAATCGAACGCTTGACCGCGCTTCAAGGTCGTCCAGCACCAGAGGGCCCATCCGGAGATATGCATCCAAACGCGCATCGCTAACATGGTCGCCGAGCATCGCGCCTAGATAGGTTCTCGCGGCTTCGACGGTGTCCGGCCTGCCCGCGCTCCTGCTTTGGCTGCTACCGGGAATCCAGACGCTACCTGCCGAAAAGGCGGTGGTGCCACCCACCTTGTCCGTTTTTTCACAGAGTACAACCTTGAGGCCTTCGAGCGCGCCAACGAGAGCCGCGGTCATGCCTGCGGCACCCGCTCCTACCACAAGAAGGTCGGTCTCGACGTCCCACGATTGTTCGCGATGCCCCTGCGAAGCCCAGACCTTGGGAGCGCGCACCTGCGCGCTCGTATCGCCGACGTTACCGGGCACCCCGGTCGCGCCAGCGACGATCTTCACTCCACGTCCTCCGCTGTCAGGAGATAAGCGAGATCATATATGCCATCCTCATGCGAAGTGACGGTCAAAGCTGTGTGGAGCAGTTTTTGTACGTCGGAAACCACTCGGGTCAGTTCACGACGGCCGACGCCGTCGACCAGAACGACTGCGTCGAAGACGTCCTCGCCGGTCGAGGCACGGAGTTCGCTCTCGCGTGTCTTGATCCGTGTCGTCTGCGGTGCGGCCACGCCGAGATGGGCGCCGCAGACGCCGTCGAGAAGAGCTATACGATGCGCCAGACGGTCGGCAGTCGCCTCGAAACCGGCCAGAGCATCCTTACCCATAGCAAGCCTGATCGTGGCCATTGCGCCCCCCATCCCGCGTCCCGCGCTCGCAGAGAGAATGCAGGCCGAACGCGCAAAGTTGCGAAAGGTGGGTTGGACGCGATTGCTCCAATGCGTTGGGTTGTTGAGGCGTGCCCGGTAGTCGTCGGAGCTCAGCACTTCGAGCGTACGCGTCTCGTAAAGCGTGAACCAGCGCTGGTGGGCCAAATTCCAGTCGACGCCACGCCGACCGGCGAGAAAGCCCGGGACGCCGAGCCGCTCGGGCATATGCTGGCGCGTATGCCAGTCGCTGTATTCCGCCTCGCCGCTGGCCTCGATATCGTGCCAGATCGCCATGAAAGCTCTGCCTTTGAGCGGCATCGCGATTCCTCCTGAAAACTAGCCCTGCAAAACCGCCGCTCCGGACGGCGGGTTAACCCAGCATCTCCATCATCGCTGCGACCGCGATGCGATAGCCGTTTGCTCCCAGGCCGGCGATCACGGAGGTCGCGACCTTCGAAACCAGCGAATTGTGATAGAGGCTCTCGCGCCGATGGATGTTGGAGATGTGCAATTCGATGATTGGGCCAGAAAACATCTTCAGCGCGTCCATCAGAGCGATCGAGGTGAAGGACCAGCCGGCCGGGTTGATAATGATGCCAGCGCCTCCATCGTCGGTCGCCTCGTGAATCCAATCAATCATCTGGCTTTCGGCGTTGGTTTGGTGGAACGCGAGCGGACGATCGCCGGCTTCCTTGCGACACATCGCCTCGATTCCAGCGAGCGTGGTGCGTCCGTAAATCTCAGGCTCGCGTTTGCCGAGCCGGTTCAGGTTCGGCCCGTTGAGAACGTAGATCGCATTCTGCATGATTTTCAGCCTTTGTAGCCAAACAGCCGCGGCAACCAAAGCACGGCATCGGGGATGGTCGCGATGATGACGAGTATGATCAGAGACATGATGATGAACGGCGCCGCTTCCCGCACGATGCGCGCGAGCGGCTGCTTGGTCATGTTGGCCAGCACGAATAGCAACAGCCCATAAGGCGGCGTCAAGAGGCCGATCATGATGTTGACGACGACCACCACGCCGAAATGCACCAGATCGATACCGAGGGCTTTTGCCGTGGGGATGAAAATGGGCACGATGATCAGGAGGATCGTCGTGCCCTCGAGCAGGCAGCCGAGGACCAGCAACACGACGTTCACAGCCAGCATGAATACCGGCGGGCTCATGGCATGGCCCTGCATGAGGCGCGCCAGAGAGGCTGGAACATTCTCGATCGTGACGACGTAGTTGAAGATCATCGCTCCTGCGATCAGCATGCCGATCGAGGCCGTGGCCTTGCTGCTGGTCAGGAGGGTCTCGTAGAGCTGCCTCCAGCTCACGGCGCGGTAAAGCACGGTCGAGGCGAATAGCGCGTAGAAGGCGGCCACTGCTGCACCTTCCGTCGGCGTCATCACGCCGCCGTAGATACCGAACAGCAGGATCACCGGCAGCATCAGCGCCGGGAAAGCCCGCAATGTGATCCGTGGAACCTCTTTCAGCGGAATCGCCGGCTCAACCGGATAATTGCGCCGACGCGCGATGATCGAGTTCATCACCATGAAGGCGATGCCGAGCATGACGCCCGGCACGAAGCCGCCGAGGAACAGGTAACCAATGGAGGTGTCGGAAACGAGGGCATAAACCACCATCGGGATCGAGGGCGGAATAATGGGGCCGATGATGGCGGCGGAGGCGGTGATCGCCGCCGCATAGGCCACCGGGTAGCGGTTCTCTTTGGTCATCATGCCGATGATGATCCGGCCGATGCCGACCGCGTCGGCAATCGCCGAACCGGACATGCCGGCGAAGATCATGTTGGATACGACATTGACGTGGCCGAGGCCGCCGCGGAAGCGGCCGACCAGCACCAGACAGAACCGCAGCAGCCGGTCGGTCAGGCTACCGATGTTCATCAGGTCGGCAGCGAGGATGAACAGCGGGATCGCAAGCAGGACGTAGCTGTTGAAAAGGCCGTTGAGGATCTGCTCGGCGGCCGTGCCGAGGTCGAGACCCTTGAGCAGCAGATAGAATACCGACGAGACGATCATCGCGTGACCGATCGGCAGACCGAGAGCGCCGAGCAGCACGATGCCGATGATGCAGAGGGCGAAGGGGGAGATAATCATTCTCAGTCCCCGAGCTCCGCCGGGTTGGTCGCGGGCGACGCATCGCCCCGAAAGGCGCGCCACATCAGCCAGAGGTAGCGCACGATACAAGCGACCGCAAAGATGATGAAGACCGAATACATCCAGTTGAGCGGCACGCGCAGATAGGCCGAATGCTCGACCTTCATGAAGCTGACGTAGCTGTAGGCCGCCGGCAGTGAGATGGCGTACATCAAAACCAGCGCAAGGCCGGTGATGACGGTGAAGATCCGTCGCATGCGCTCCGAAATTTGCGAGTAGATGATGTCGAAGCGGATCTCCTCCGTCTCCTTGACCGTGAATGCCGCTCCCCACAGGACCGTCCACAGCCAGGTGGTGATGATGAGTTCCTCCGACCACCCGAGTGGATCATTGAGGACGTAGCGGAAGACGATCTGCAGGATAAACGTGCCAAACATCACCGCCAGCAAGGCCACGGCAACGTTCTCTGCGCGATGCCTGAGCCAGTGCGCGACGGCGATGAGACGGGGATGCATTGGCGCTCTTTCGGGGGTGCGTATCCGGAGCAAGCAAGCGCTACGGCAGACGACCGCCGCAAGAGGCGTCGGTCGTCCGTGTAAAGGGCTTGCCTTACGTGATTGCGTTGATGGCCTCGAGCGCACCCGTCGGCCAATCCTTGCCGTACTTGTCGATGTACTTCTTCTGGGCATAAGTCCGGAAGGCGGCCACGTCCGGCGCGTAGACCTTCTTGCCCTCCTTCTTGAAGTATTCAAGCGTCTCGACCTCCTGGGAGTCGAAGCGCTTGATGTTCTCCGCCGACATCTTATCCGCGGCCGCCTGGAATTCAGCTTGCTGCGCTGGGCTCAGGGCATCCCAGATCTTGGAGCGGATGACCATTACGTCATAGGCGATGACATGCTTTGTCAGGACGAACTGCGTCGTCACCTCGTCGAACTTCATGAGCTTCGAGGCGACGACCGGATTGTCCTGCCCATCGACGGTGCCCGTCTGAAGTGCCGTGTAGAGCTCGGCATAGGCGACCGGCGTCGGGTTGGCGCCGAGCGACTCGCCGAGAAACTGCCAGAACTCCCCTGGCGGCATCCGCAGCTTGATGCCGGCCATGTCGGCTGGCGTCTTGATTTCCTTCGTCGGCTTCAAATTGACACTGCGCGAGCCGAAATAGACCGGCGTGATGACCTGGATGCCAAGCTGATCCTTGGCCATCTTGATGAAGGTTCTCCCGATATCGCTCTTGAACGTTTTCGCCATGTGGTCGGCATCGCGAAAAAGGAACGCCGAAGTGAGCAACGACCAGGCCGGGATCTGCTTGGAGATGTCGGCGGGCGCGAGGTTGCACAGATCGAGATTGCCCCGCTGGAGCGCGACCAATTCGGCGCCCTGCTTGAACAGGGTGTTGCCCCAATACGGCTCGAACTCGAACTGGTCTTTGATCGCCGCGGCGAATTCCTTGTAGGCCTGGGCTCGCAGGTCGGTTTCGGTGAAGGCGGCGCTGAACCGCAGCTTTGTGGCGGCACGGACGGTTGTCGGGACGATGGCCGCCGCGGCGAGCATGGAGGCGCCGGCAGCCAGAACGCGACGGCGCGAATAGGGTGCTCTCATTCGTATTCCTCCCAGGACGTTCTTGTACTTTCTGTGAGCCAATTATCCCTCTTGCGATCGGCGGTTCAATGGTCAAAAATATAATCGTCATATGAAGCGGAGATCATCAGTTGATCATGCGCGGCGACCAACATCGGACGCTCGTCGAAACGGCTGGCGAAAGGGCTTACCGCCGGATCCGGGACGACATCATCGCCGGGACTCTCGAGCCTTCGCAAAGGCTCAAGCTCGACGCGCTGAAGGAGACCTACGGCGTCAGTGTCAGCACGCTACGCGAGCTCCTCAACCGACTGACTTCGGAAGGACTGATTGTTGCCGAAGGCGCGCGCGGCTTCGAGGTGGCGCCCATCTCGGTTCAGAACTTCAAGGAGGTTGCGAACCTGCGTCAGCTCTTGGAGAGCCATGCGTTGGAGGCATCGTTTGCAGGCGGCGATATGGATTGGGAAGGACGGGTTGTAGCGGCGCATCACAAGCTTTCCGTGGTGGAGGCACGCCTGCTCGCGGGCAACCGCACGGGTGCCGACGTCTGGAAGCGCTACGATTTCGAATTCCATCATGCGCTGCTATCGGCCTGCGGCTCGAAGGTGCTGCTCGATACGCATTCGGCCGTTTTCGATAAATATCTGCGTTACCTGATTATCGCCGTCGTCTTTCGCGGTGAGGTCACCGCGCGCGAGCATCGCGCGTTACTCGAATGCGCCCTCAAGCGCGACGTCCGGACCGCCAAAGACGTGCTCGTCCGGCACATCCAGGAGTGCGTCGCGTTCACATTGGCTAAAGGCCAGATAGCCCGGAACGCTACTGGCCGAACTACGATGAGAGGCAAAAGGTCAGCCCTCGCGGTCGACTGAGTTTGAGCCGGAGCCAGCGCCAATTCCGTCTGCAGGCATCATGCAATTGAAGGGGCTCGACATTGAATCTCGTTCCCCCCGCTGGTTGCACCTCAGGTAGCTGATGATCGTCCTAGTGTGAGCTTGGATCATCTGAACGTCTCGCGGCAACGAGGCGTCGACGCTGAGCGGTTCAATCCGTTTCTAACAATAACTTACGACAATTCTACTTCAAACTAGAAACATACAGGGCGATACAGATGGTGCGCCCAGCACTAGGAACAAGCCGCAAAGTCTGCAACGAGTAAGAACGACTAGGCTGCCGTGGGTCAGACTCGACAAAACTCAGAGTGACCAGAATGCGTCCGCTTTCGGGCACCGGCCATTCCGTCGGCAGCGGCTCATTGAGCCTGACTGCCCAGCCATGATTCAAATCCCTCACGAAGGGACCAAATCATCCGCGACGAACTCTCCGACGAGAAACATCGCGCTCGCAATCGAGTTGAGCGGTTCTTCAACAGGATCAAGCAATGTCGTCAGGTAGCGTCGCTCTACGACAAACTTGCCGTCAATGACCTTGCCTTCGTCCAACTCACATCGATCTAGCTATGGGGGCTCGGCGCTCACAAGCCTACGTCCTAGAACGTCACCCGGGCACCCGCGTAGAAAGCCCTTGGCCTTGCCGGGCTCAGCGAGCGCGGATCGGTAAAGGGATTTCCGCCGTTGGTGAAGTTCGGCAGAGCGCCGGTGTCGAAGAACTGCCCGTAGGTCGCGTACCTGTTGTCGAAGACGTTGTCGACCTTGCCGTAGAGCTGGACGTTCTTGGTGACCTGGTAGGAGGTGTGCAGGTTGAAGACGGTGTAGGACGGCAGCTTCGAATATTGGTTGGATTCATCGCCGACCAGATATTGGCTGGAGACGAACAGCGCATTGCCGCCGACCTTCCACTCATCGGTCACGGCATAGTCGACACCGACCTTGACGCGATGACGCGGGATCGCGGGGATCTGGTCGCCCGGCAAGACCTGGATGTTGCCCTCGGCATCGGCGAATGGACTGTTGGAGCCGAGCGTCAACGGGTCGAGGAAGCGGGCATCGATGAAGGTGTAGCTCGCCTGGAATTGAAGCGTTGGCGACTTGATGTTGACCTCGGCCTCGAGCCCCTGCCGCCGCGTCCTGCCGACATTGGTGAAATAGCCAAAGCCGGTCCTGTCAGGAACGGGGACGGCCAGGATGTCGTCATAGTTGGTGGCGCGGAAGCCGCCGAGCTTCCAGCCGAGCGTGCCGATGCTCAGCTCCCTGCTGCCGCGCAGCCCCGCTTCCACCGTCTTGGACACGACCTGCTTCAACGGCGGATCGGAGACCAGAAACGCCGCGATGAGACAGGGATTGTTCGGATCGGCGCAGCCGAGCTCGAGCGGCGTCGGCACGCGGTTGGCCTCGGAATAGCCGGCATAGGCGGTCAGCTCCGACGTGATCTTGTAGGTGCCGCCGATCACGGGATTGAACCTTGTGTAGGTGTAGTCGCCGTTGAGCGCGGCGCCGAGCTGGTCCTCCAGCGAGATGCGCGCCACATTGAAGCGGCCGCCGCCCGTGATCGCGAAGGCGTCCGTCACATTGAACGTATCCGTCGCATACAGGCCGTTATATTGATTGACCGTCCGCAGCGAGACGGGACCGGCAAGCCCGGTCGCGACCGTGCCTGATGGTCCCAGGAAGACGCCGCTGCCACTCACGACATAGTTCTCTCCGATCGACCCGATCTCGCCGAGGGCATCGTACCGTGTGGTGCTGGCGTCATAGCTCGTGCCCATCACGAAGCGGTTCTCGTGCCCGAACAATTGATCGGTGTTGGTGGCCTGCCCCGAAACGCCGAAGCTGGTCGAGCGGATCGTGCTGCGGTCGATCTCGCCGAGGATCGTGCCTGGCGCGAAGGGATTGCCGAGCTGCGTGCCGTCGAGACCATTTGCAGGCGTTGCACCGTCGCCGAAGCACAGCAGCGTCGCGTCCGCCGTGCACTCAACGACATTGGTGGGATTGCCGTCGACGATCTTCTGCTCGTACCGACGCAGATGCGCGGAGCCCTCGAGCGTCCAGGTCGGCGTCGCATCCGCCTTGGCAGTCAGGTTGAGATAGCCGACGCGGTTGGAGGTCGTTTGTGGGGTCGTGTAGGTCGCGCCCCAATAATTATTGAGCAGCTCGGCCGGCACGGTGGCGTTAGCGCCAAAATCGTTCTTGGCCACGCCCATATTGACGTGGAATTCGCTGTCGCCGGCCTTGTAGCCGACGTCGCTGTAGAAGCGCCGCACGTCCGATTGCGAGAAGTTGCGAAAACCGTTGTCGTGCAGGCCTTCGAGCGCGGCGTAGACGGCGTAGTTCTGGTCGACCTGCTTGCCCCATTGTGTCGAGCCCTGGATGCGGCCGAACGAGCCGCCCATGACGTCAACCTCGGTACCCTGATAGCTGAAGCCATCCTTCATTTGCAGATTGATCGCGCCCCCGAGCGCGTTGAGGCCGAAGGCGGGATTGTTGGTCACCAGCGTCGCCGACCGGATCGCCGCGGTCGGAATCAGGTCCCAGTTGACGGCGTCCGAAAACGCTTCGTTGATGCGCAGGCCGTTCTGGTACACGGCGAGGCCCTGCGGCGCGCCTGTAACGGGCGAGGCGATAAAGCCGCGAAACTCGACATTGGGCTGGAACGGGTTGCCGGTGACCTCGCTGATGCTGACGCCCGCGATGTTGTCGCGCAGCGCATCGGTGATGTTGAGCGAGCCGGTGCGTCTGATCTGGTTGGCGTCGACGGCGTTGATCGCCGAGGGAACCTTGTCGACCTCGAGACCTCGGCCGGTGCCGGGCGCTGTCGGATAGACGTAGATCCTGCCACTGCTCCTCGGCTTCCCGGCGTTGGCAGCGGTCCGCGCGACGGGGCGCGACGGCGCGCGACGCGCAGTCGGCTGCGGCGCCACCACTTCGACCGCGGGCAGATTCTGGACGTTCGTCTCCTCGTCTTGCGCGGCGCGCGCGGCGTTCGCGAATGCCATGCCGAACAGCAGCCCGGTCGACACCGAGGCCATCAGCAAATTTCGCGCGTGCCCCGGCTTGCCCATTCCCTCGCCCCAACAGTCACCACCGGCTGTTTTCGTTTTCGCCTGATGGTCGGGACGAGTGTAATCGGCGGCAGCTCACGCACTAGCCACAAAAGGTCGGGCAATATCCGCACCCATTTTCCCGACCAAATCGGGAATTATTCCCGATCGGGACATTTCCCGCTTGAAGCGGGCGCGATCAGGCCGCCGTCGTTGGAACCAGCGCCTCGACGGTGACGCCGCTCTCGCCGGACGCGACGTTGAGCGTGCCGCCGAGTGCCAGAATGCGCTCGCGCATACCGACAAGGCCGAAGCCGAGCTTCTGGCCAGGCTCCATGCCGCGACCGTTGTCGCTGACCCGCACACGCGCACAGAAACGACCATCGCGACCGGGCTGCTCCGCGGGCTCGATCACGACATTGATCGCAGTCGCGCCGGCATGGCGGAACGCGTTGGTGAGGGCCTCCTGCACGACGCGATAGATGGTGAGATCCGCGGTCTCACCCGTAATGCCGAGCGCGGGCGAGATCGTGGTCTCGATGGTGACATCGGGGTGCGATTCCCGCCACAGCCGCGACAGCGATTCCAGGGCCTTGCCAAGGCCAAGCTCGGCAAGGCCCACGGGGCGCAACCGCTCCAGCACGCGGCGGGTGAACTGCTGCAGCGCGTTGATCTGCTCCAGCAGCGCGCCGCCGTGCTTTCGCACGGCGTCCGCGCTCGGTGCGCGCCCGTCGGCGAGCTTTGCGAGCGCGCTGGCATGCGCGCGCAGCGAGAACAGATAGGGCCCGAACTCGTCATGCAGCTCGCGCGCGATCTCCTTGCGCTCGACGTCCTGGAGCGACACCGCGCGCTCGGCAAGGCGACGCTTGTCCTCGACCGCCTCGCCGAGCGTCGCCCCCAGATGATTGAGCCTGGTGCAGATCGCAGCGAGCTCCGGCGCGCCGCCGGGCGCAACGCGCGCATCATAATGCCCGCTCTCGAGCTCACCCATCGTCTGTGCCAGCGATTCCAGCGGCGCAAGCGCCCGGCCGACGACCGTCATCATCACCAGGAAGAGCACCAATGCGATCACTGATCCGACCTCGAGCTGTGTCACGATGGCGTCCCAGATCTCGGCGATCTCGTCGTTGGGATGCGAGGTGATCACCAGCGAGCCGGGCTTGCCATGAACCGAGACCGGCACGCTGACGGCGGTCTGCTCGGGATGAACCAGGCTGACGAACCAGGCCGGCGGGCCGGGCGTATCGTCATCCGCATCAGAACGCGGGGGTGTCAGCGGGTTACCTCCGGCATCGCGAAGCGCGATGCTGACATGGCGCAGGCGGTTCAGGTCGTGCGCGATCTGGTTCAGCCTGGCATCGGGATCCGGCGCCTCGTTGAGATCGGCAACGATCATCTCGATGAACTCGCGTGCCAGCCGGATCACGCTCTGGTCCTCGGCCTGAACGCGCGGACCCGCCTCCGCGACCTGGCGGGCGATGTTGACCGCGAGCCCGAGCGCAAGCAGCAGCGCCAGCAGGAGGTTGATGCGCCCGCGCAAGGAAAGATTTTGCCACATTGCTTTCGCCCGTGCCCCGCCAAAGGGTCGCCCGCGCCTGTCCGGTAGCGTTGACAGGGGCAAAGCGCCCGATATCTAATCGGAAGCGTACAGCAATCCCGGCCGGGTTGCATGACCGGACAGCTTTCCTCGTTTGGCACCATGCGGCGCGAACATAAAGGCCGGCGCTGTCACGGGGAACGCCTATGCGCATTCTGATCGTCGACGATCATCCCATTGTCGCCTCCGGCTGCCGCGCCGTGCTGGCCGACGAGGGCGAGATCGAGATTCTGGAAGCCGCCGACGCCGAAGACGGCGAGAGCATCTTCATCGTCGAGCGCCCCGACCTCTGCGTCATCGACATCAATCTCCCGACCGTCTCCGGCTTCGAGCTCGCGCGCCGCATCCTCGAGCGCGCGCCAGAAGCCCGCATCATCATGTTCAGCATGAACGACGACCCGGCCTTCGCTGCCCGTGCCATCGAATGCGGCGCCAAGGGCTATGTCTCCAAGACCGGCGACCCCGATGACCTCGTGGAAGCAATCCGCACCGTCGGCAGCGGCGGCACCTACCTTCCGAGCGCGATCGCGCGCAGCATCGCCTTTGCAGGACCGACGCTGGCGCAGAGCCCGCTGTCGAAGCTGAACGCGCGCGAGATGGAGATCCTGCGGCTGCTCAGCGCCGGAAAAAGCCTGTCGGAGATCGCCTGGCTGGTGCAATCGTCCTACAAGACGGTCGCCAACACCTCCTCGATCATGCGCCAGAAGCTTGGGGTGAAGACCTCGGTCGAGCTGGTGCGGCTGGCGATCGACAGCGGCGTGGCGTAGAAGCGCGCCACAAATTTCGGTCACACATCCATAGCATTCTCGATGTGGCGCGATGCCACGGAGCACCCAGGCATGACGATCCAGACTGTCTCGACGAACAGATCCTATGGCGGCGTGCAGGGCGTGTACCGCCATGCGAGCCAGGCGACCGGAACCGACATGGTGTTCTCGGTCTATGTTCCGCCGCATGCCGAGGGCGCCACGCTTCCCGTGGTCTGGTATCTCTCCGGCCTCACCTGCACCCATGCCAACGTCACTGAGAAGGGCGAATTCCGCAGAGCCTGCGCCGAGCTCGGCCTGATCTTCGTCGCGCCCGACACCTCGCCGCGCGGGCCCGACGTGCCCGGCGACGCCAACAATGCCTATGATTTCGGCCTCGGCGCCGGCTTCTATGTCGACGCCACGCAAGAGCCGTTCGCACGCAATTACCGCATGTGGAGCTACGTCACCGACGAGCTGCCCAAGGTCGTGGCGGGAAATTTTCCCGTCGATGCCAAGCGGCAATCGATCATGGGCCATTCCATGGGCGGCCACGGTGCGCTGACGGTGGCGCTGCGCAACCCGCATCGTTACCGCGCCGCCAGCGCCTTTGCCCCGATCGTGGCACCGTCTCAGGTGCCGTGGGGCACCAAGGCGCTGACTGGCTATCTCGGGCCGAACAAGGAGGCCTGGCGCAACCATGATACCGTGGCGCTGATCGAGGATGGCGCGAAATATTCCGGCTTCCTGGTCGATGTCGGCGAGGCCGATAATTTCCTGAAAGAACAGCTCAAGCCCGAGCTGCTCCAGGCCGCCTGCACCAAGGCGGGCATCCCGCTGACGCTGCGGCGCCAGCCGGGCTATGACCACAGCTATTATTTCATTTCGACCTTCATGAGCGACCATCTGCACTGGCATGCGGAGAGGTTGAAGGGGTGACAAAGCTTCCCCCGCGACTGCAGTATCGTAGGGTGGGCAAAGCGAAGCGTGCCCACGATTTCCCTCGAATCATTGATTGATCGTGGGCACGGCGCAAGTGCGCGTTTGCCCACCCTACAATTCCCGACTCGCGGAGAGAAATATCTCACGGCTTGCCGTAATTCGGCGCCAGCAAGCGGTTGCGGATCAGATAGCTCATCGTGCGTGACCAGGATTCATCGGTATTGCCGCGCATATCGGCGCTTGCCGCGGTGATCATGTGGCCGGTCTTCACGTCGCGCAGATAGATGTTGAGATTGATGATCAGGTTCGAGACCTTCTGCACCATGCCTGTAATCTCGAGGTCGGCGCCCAATTGTCCGGCAAGCTTGAGATCGCAGCCGCCGCAGGCCTGCAGATTGCTGTGATGGGCGGCATCCCTGACCGGCGCGATATCGAGCACCTGGAACTTACCTGAGTCAGTCAGTTCCTTGCGCAGCTGGTCGCTGATCAACGTAAGCCGCGCCTCTTCCGGCTTGGAGCCATAGAACTCGCCAGGCAAGCTGGTGTCGATCAGCTCGAAATCGAAGATGGCAAGCTTCGGCGGATCGGCGGCTGCCTGCGACCCCGTCAGCAGCAAAGCCGCGAAACATATCAGCGCTCGCATGATCGTGATTCCGCCTGTGGTGTCGCGACGACCAAATGCGGGGTTGCAAGCCCTGCCAAATCGGTCATGCTTGAAGAGAAACAATTCTCCACCTGCGGTCAAGCCGGGGAGAACGTTGCGGAGGAAGCATGATCCGATGGTTGCTGGGCCCGATCGGCCTGTGTCTGGCAGCGGCGCAAGCGCTCGCGGCCGACCCTGTTACGATCGGCGTCGGCTATCTCGGCGTCGCCGGCACCAGAGCGACACTATCGCTGGTCGAGCAGCCGGCCGAGAATGAAGGTGTCGCCGGCGCGAAGCTTGCGATCGAGGACAACAACACCACGGGCAAATTCCTCGGCCAGCGCTTCACGCTGGAGGAGCACCGCATCAGGGAAGGCGAGGATCCGGTCCAGGCCGCGAGCGCGCTCGCCGAGAAGAACGGTTTCATCGTCGCCGACCTCCCGGCCGATGCGCTTCTAAAAGTGGCCGATGCCTTGCGCGACCGCGGCACGCTGCTGTTCAACGCCGGTGCCATCGACGAGCGGCTGCGCGAGGCCGATTGCCGCGCCAATGTGATCCACACCGCACCGACGCGCTCGATGCTGGCGGATGCGCTCGGCCAGTATCTGGTGTGGAAGAAATGGTCGCGCTGGCTGCTGGTGGTCGGCTCCCATGACGAGGACAAGCTCTATGCCGACGCGCTCCGCCGCGCCGCGACGCGGTTCGGCGCCAAGATCGTGCAGGAGCGCACCTTCGAAGACAAGGGCGGGGCACGCCGCACCGATAGCGGCGTCACGCTGATCCAGCGGCAGATGCCGGTGTTCACGCAACAGGCGCCCGCTTATGATGTGCTGGTCGCCGCCGACGAAAGCGAAGTGTTCGCCGCCTATCTGCCCTATCGCACCTGGGATCCTCGCCCTGTCGCCGGCTCGGCGGGCCTCGTGCCGCGCAGCTGGGACGCTGCCCAGGACCAGTGGGGCGCGACACAGATGCAGAACCGCTTCATGAAGCTGAACGCGCGCCGCATGTCCGCGCTTGACATGCAGGCCTGGACGGCGGTGCGCATGATCGGTGAAGCCACCTCGCGGACCAATTCCGGCGACGTTAAGAAAGTCACCGACTTCATCAAGGGACCGAATTTCGAGATCGCCGCCTTCAAGGGCACGAGGCTGACCTTGCGCGACTGGAATCTCCAGCTGCGGCAGCCGATCCTGCTGGTCGACGGCCGCATGGTGGTGTCGGTGTCGCCGCAGGAAGGATTTCTGCACCAGGTCTCCGAGCTCGACACGCTCGGCTACGATCGCCCGGAGAGCAAATGCAAGCTGAAATGAGGACATTGATGTTGCGTGCCGGGCTTCTCGCCGGACTAATGCTGGCGGCAACGCCCGCGCATGCGTTCGTCGCCTATGTCTCGAACGAGAAGAGCAACACGGTCTCGGTGATCGACACCGACAGCTGGACCGTGACCAAGACCATCAAGGTCGGCCAACGCCCGCGCGGCATCGAGTTCACCCGCGATGGCAAATTCGTGATGGTCGCGGTCGGTGACGACGACACCATCCAGGTGATCGACGCCAAGGCTCAAGCGATCGTCGACACCCTTCCCTCCGGCCCCGACCCCGAATTGTTCACGCAGGATGCCGCCGGCAAGACGCTCTATGTCGCGAATGAGAACGACAACACGGTGACCGTGATCGATCTGGAGAAGCGCGCCCGCCTCGGCGACATCCAGGTCGGTGTCGAGCCCGAAGGCATGACCATCAGCCCTGATGGCAAGACCCTGATCAATACCTCCGAGACGACCAACATGGCGCATTTCATCGACACGTCGTCGCGCCAGATCGTCGCCAACGTCCTGGTCGATCCGCGGCCGCGCTTTGCCGAGTTCAAACATGACTCGTCCGAATTGTGGGTCTCCTCCGAGATCGGTGGCACGGTGTCGGTCATCGATCCCGGCAAGCATGAGGTGATCGGCAAGGTTACATTCGAGATTCCCGGCTTGAGGAAAGAGGCGATCCAGCCGGTCGGCATCGGCATGACCAAGGACGACAAGACCGCCTTCGTCGCGCTCGGCCCCGCCAACCGCATCGCGGTGGTCGACACCGCCACGCGCAAGGTGACGAAATATCTGCTGGTGGGACAGCGTGTCTGGCACATGGCGTTCACGCCTGACGAAAAATACCTGCTCACCACCAATGGCGTCTCCAACGATGTCTCCGTCATCGACGTTGCCGCGCAGAAGGTGATCAAGACCATTCAGGTGGGCGAACTGCCCTGGGGCATCACGATCGCGCCATGACCAGCCCCGCCCCCATCGCCGAACCACTGGAGATGCCGAAGCCTGATCCGGCAACGGTGCCGGCGCTGTCGATCGACGGCGTCAGCCATGCCTACGGCCCGCGCCGGGCGCTGATCGACGTCTCGTTCAACGTACAGCCGGCAAGCTTCACCGCCCTGCTCGGCCTCAACGGCGCCGGCAAGAGCACGCTGTTCTCGCTGATCACGCGCCTGTTCGGCATCCAGACTGGCCGCGTCGGCATTTTCGGCCATGACGTCAGCAGGAGTCCCGGCGAGGCGCTGCGCCTGCTCGGCGTGGTGTTCCAGCCGCGCACGCTCGATCTCGATTTGTCACTGACGCAGAACCTGCTCTATCACGCGGCCCTGCACGGCATCACCAGGCGCGAGGCCGCCGCGCGCAGCGCCGAGTTGCTCGCACGCATTGGTCTTTCGGATCGTGCCGGCAGCAAGGTGCGCGATCTCTCCGGCGGGCAGATGCGGCGACTGGAGATCGCCCGTGCGCTGCTGCACCGGCCGCGGCTGCTCTTGCTGGACGAGCCGACCGTCGGCCTTGACGTCAAGGCACGCGCCGACATCATCAGCCATGTCCGCCAGCTCGTGACCGAGCAAGGCATCGGCGTGCTCTGGGCCACGCATCTGTTCGACGAGATCATGCCCAATGACGATCTCGTGGTGCTGCATCAGGGCAAGGTGCTGGCGCAGGGCCCAATGGGCCGCGTCATCGCCGAGGCCGGCGCGCAGGACGTCAACACCGCCTTCATGCGCCTGACCGGCGCGCAAATCATGCCCGGAGGTGGCGCATGAGCAGCATCACCACGCGCGAGGTGCCGCGCGGCTTCTCGTTCCAGGAGTACATGACCTGCCTGACCGGCATCGTCTGGCGTGAGGGCCTGCGCTTCCTGCATCAGCGCGAGCGTTTCGTCTCGGCGCTGGTGCGGCCCTTGGTGTGGCTGTTCATCTTCGCGGCCGGCTTCCGCCAGGTGCTCGGCATCTCCATCATCCCGCCTTACGAGACCTACATCCTCTACGAGGTCTTCATCGCGCCGGGACTGGTGGCGATGATCCAGCTGTTCAACGGCATGCAGTCCTCGCTCTCCATGGTCTACGACCGCGAGATGGGCAATATGCGCACGCTGCTGGTGAGCCCGTTGCCGCGCGGCTTCCTGCTGTTCTGCAAGCTGCTCGCCGGCACCGCGGTGTCGCTGCTGCAGGTCTATGCATTCCTCATCATCGCCTGGTTCTGGGACATCACGCCGCCGCCGATCGGCTACCTCACCGTGCTGCCGGCGCTGATTTTGTCAGGGCTGATGCTGGGTTCGCTCGGCATGCTGATCTCCTCCGGCATCAAGCAGCTCGAGAATTTTGCCGGCGTGATGAACTTCGTCATCTTCCCGATGTTCTTCGCTTCCTCCGCTCTGTACCCGCTCTGGCGGGTGCAGGAGGGCAGCCCCTATCTCTACTATGTCTGTCAGGCCAATCCGTTCACCCATGCGGTCGAGCTGATCCGCTTCGCACTGTATGGGCAGATCAACTGGATCTCCCTCGCCGTGGTCGGAGCCTGCACAATCGTCTTCATGGTCGGCGCGATTTTCGCCTATGATCCCTCGCGCGGGCTGGCACGGCGCGGGCCGGCGGGAGGCGAAGGATGACGGTTCGGACACTCGCTATAGCGGCTCTTGCGTTCGCGGTCTCCGCCACCGCCGCGCGCGCCGCCGATCCGCGCTATCCCAACTGGCCGTGTGCGCAGGCCAAGGTTCCCGAGATTTCGCTGGCCGCGGTCTGGGCCGGCCCGGAGCTCGGCGACGCCGAGACCAAGTGGAAGGACGACAGCAAGATCACTGCGCTGGTCGGAAAGCTCGCGGCGCGCAAGACGCCGCTGGACGAGGCCGAGAAATCCGTGAAGGATTTCCTGGCCGGCTCCGCCGCCGACAAGAGCACCAACGCAAAGCTGCTGTTCGCAGGCCTGTTCGACACGCTGAACGCCCAGCGCTCCCAGGTCATGAGCGGGCTGGAACGCGTCAGCCATAAGCAGCGCGAGGCCGCCGACAAGATCCGCGAGGAAACCATCCAGCTCCAGGCGCTCCAGGACTCCACGCCGCGGGACGACACCAAGGTCGATACCATGAGCAACCAGCTGATCTGGGAGACCCGCATTTTCGAGGACCGCCGGAAGGTGGTGCGCTTCGTCTGCGAGGTTCCGACCACGATCGACCAGCGCCTGTTCGCGCTCGGGCGCGTCATCCAGCAGGAAATGGAATAGCGTCAGCCCTGCTGACGGCTTTCATAAAAGTTCCCGCGATATCAAGGCCATCGTTAATGTTTGCCGCGCTATCTGCCGGAACCAAATCGATCTAGGATGGCTTGTCCCTGAATCGTAAACGCCGGGAGGGCACGATGGGAACAGCAAAATTCATCCTCGCGAGCGCTGCAGCCATCACCATGCTCGCATCAAGCGCCTTTGCTGACGACATGACCGGAATGGTCACCAGCATCAACAGGCTCAACAACACGATCTCAATTCAGCAGATGCAGAAGGGCACGGTCGGCGGCAGTGCGGGCGGCGCCGGCGCGCTCCAGCAGTACAAGGCCAAGGACACCGCGATGCTGGATGCCGTCCACGCCGGCGACAGGGTCACGTACACCGCGACCGATACGGATGGCTCGAGCACGCTGACGAAGCTGCAGAAGCAGTAAGGCGGGATTTTCGCCGCAGTCCGGATGGTCGATGTAGGCCATTCTGCTTGCAGATCGTCATTGCGAGGAGCTCGCGACAAAATTGCGTAGCAATTTTGCGCTGATGCGACGAAGCAATCCAGGCTCCCTTCGCGGAGAGATTCTGGATTGCTTCGCTGCGCTCGCAATGACGTGGAGAGAGCTACTGCTCGGGCCGCGGCTCCGGCTGCGCCTCCTCCGTGGGTAGCTTCGCTTGCTCCCATCCGTCGGTCCCCTCGGGGTACCAGGCGACGTTGGTATAGCCGTAAGCCAGCGCGCGCTTGGCGGCGTTCCAGGACATCCAGCAATCGGCGAGGCAATAGATGACGAGCAGCGCGGCCTTGTCGCCGTGCGAGGCCTGCCTGAGCCCGCGTTGCAAATAATCATCCATTGAAGGCGGCAGCGCGCCGTAGCCGGTGTCGGGCAACCAGAGGCTGCCGGGAATGTTTTTCCGCGGCGTATCGCGCCAAACGGTGCCCGCGGGGAGGTTCTTCGGCTTCGGCGCGCGCGGAAGCACGTCGATGAAAGCACCGCTCTTCGACCGCCAGATCGTCTCGGCCTCCGCCGTCGAGAGCACGCGCGCGCCTTCCAGCGTCGCCGGCACCGGCGCGCGGTAATTGTCGGTGCGATAGCCCTCCGGCTCGAACGGCTCCTGCTGCCGCGCCTGATCTTGCTGCGCCGACACTTGCTGCGCCGACACTTGCACCGCCAGCATGGCGGCGACCAGCGCAGCGGCAACAGGCCATCTCATGGCGCCTTCTTGGCCGCCTCCGTGCCGAGCGGCCGATCGTTCTCGTCCAGCAGGGGCACGCCGAAGTCGATCAGGATCTTGTTGATCTCGCCCTGGTTCTCCTGGATCAGCTTGTTCAGCTGGCGCTTCCAGTTCTGGTCCGCGGCGCGCACGCCCATGCCGATGCGATAGACCAGTTTTGGCCCGGTGGTTTCCTTCACCAGCGGAGTCACGTGCAGCGAGCCGGCTTTCTTGGCGTAGTATCCCGCCATCGGCCCCCACAACACGCCCGCATCGATTTTCCCCGAGGTGAGGTCGTCGATCATCGCCTGCGCCGAATTGTCGTAGCGCGTGTCGATCATCAGCGGATAGGGCTTGGCGTCGCTCATCAGGCCTGCGATCGCCATGTTGGTCGCCGGCGGCGTGCCGGCGACGATCCCGACATGCTTGCCCTTCAGCTTCGGATCCTCGAGCGTGTCGACATCCTCGAGCCCGCTGCCTGATTTGGCGACCAGAGCATAGGTCGTGCGGTAATAGGGATTGGTGCCCTGCACGATATCGTCGCCTTGCGGAAAGCCCATGATGACGTCGCAGCGATGCGCACCCAGCGTCATGCGCACGAAGCCTGTCGCTTGCGGGAAGAACACATAGTCGAGCTTCTTCTGGAGCTTGTCGGCGAACAGCTCGGCGAGCTTGTTCTCGATGCCCTCGCCCTTCTCGTTGGAGAACGGCATGTTGCGCGGATCGGCGCAAACGCGCAGCACCTTGGGGTCGACCAGCTCGAACGAGAGATCGCCACCGTCATTAGTCTGCGCGCGGGCGACGCCGCCGATCGCACAAGATGCCGCCATCACGCACAGTAAAAACAACCAGCGACGATGTCGTCCGGCCTCCATCGCGCTTCCTCCTCATTTCATTCGAATGCTATCCATGCAACGCAGGACGCATCCTATTTGCCAAACTTGGCGCTGGCTTGTTGTGCTGCAGTGCAATGCGGTCAATCCCGAACTGAGGCGGAACAGTGTCGCATCTCACGTCAAAGATCGTAGCCTTGTCCCTGCTGGCAGCGGCGACGCTAGCACGCACTGGGGCGGCCGAATTGCCTGTGAGCGAAGTCGCGAGCGGAATCTTCGTGCACTCCGGGGCTATCGCCCTGATGACCCGCGAGAACGCGGGCGACATCGCCAATGTCGGCTTCATCATCGGCGAGGATGCGGTGGCCGTAATCGATACCGGCGGCAGCCTTCGCGAAGGCGAGGCGCTGCTGGCCGCGGTGCGCGCCCACACCAACAAGCCGATCCGCTACGTCATCAACACCCACGGCCATCCCGACCATGTCTTCGGCAACGCAGCCTTTGTGGCTGATGGAACCAGCTTCGTCGGCCACAGCAAGCTGCCACAGGCGCTGGCGACGCGCGGGCCGTACTATCTCGACAATTTTCGGCGCATCATGGGTGGCGAATTGATCGATCCCGTGAAGATCGTGCCGCCCACGGTGCTCGTGAAGGACACGATGACGCTCGACCTGGGGTCGCGCAAGCTGACCTTGCGAGCATGGCCGGCCGCGCACAGCGACAACGATCTGACCGTGTTCGACGGGACCACGAAGACGCTGTTCGCGGGCGATCTGGTGTTTCTCCGCCACATTCCGGTGATGGATGGCAGCATCCGCGGCTGGCTCGGCCTGCTGAACGAGCTGGAGGCCGTTCCCGCCGTCCGCGTCGTTCCCGGTCACGGCCCTGTGAGCGATTGGCCTGCCGCTTTGGCCGATGAACAGCGTTACCTCTCGACGCTGCTGTCGGACGTCCGTACCTCCAACAAGAAGGGCGAGCAGATCCGGACCGCGGCCGACAAGGCCGCCGCGACCGAGCGATCGCGTTGGGAACTGTTTGACGATTACAACGCTCGCAACGCAACCGCAGCATTTTCTGAAATTGAATGGGAGTAGCAGGCGCGCTACCCTTGTCTCGATAACTGCGTCGTCCGCAGAGGACCTTGATCATGATGGGATGCATACGCCGCCTGCCCCTGGTCGCCGCATTGCTCGGCATCGCCCTCGCCGCGCCTGCGAGCGCCGAAGAGGCTTACGATCCCTGGCCCGGCCTGGTGCAGGACATCTTCAGCAACCGTCCGATGAATGATGGCGCCGACGTCATCGCCATCGAGATGCCCTATCGCGCCGAGGATGCGGCGATCGTGCCGGTGACGCTGCGGAGCAAGCTCTCGCCCGCAGATAGCCGCCGCATCCGATCGATCACGCTGGTGATCGATCGCAATCCGGCACCGATGGCCGCGAAATTCGATCTCGGGCCGGATGCCAATGTCAGCGAAATCTCCACGCGCGTACGCGTCAACAATTACACTGACGTGCATGCGGTCGCCGAGCTCAGCGACGGCCAGCTCTACGTCTCCAAGACCTATGTGAAGGCGTCAGGCGGCTGCTCGGCACCAGCTGGGAAGAACGCCGAGGAGGCGCAGAACCACCTCGGCCAGATGCGCTACCGGCAATTCGCGCGCGAGGACGCGCCGGCGAGCCGCATCCGCGAGGCCCAGATCATGATCGGCCATCCCAACAATTCCGGCCTGCAGATGGATCAGGTGACCCAGCTCTATATTCCCGCCTTCTTCATCAATCAGCTGAAGCTGACGCAGGACGGCAGCCCGGTGCTGTCGATGGAAGGCGGCATCTCGATCTCGGAAGATCCCAATCTGCGCTTCACTTACGTCTCCAATGGCGCGAAGCGATTCCGCGCGGAAGCCAAAGACACGGACGGGCATGTGTTCCGGAACGAGTGGGACGTGGAGAAGTCGGGGACGTAAATCTCTCTCGCCGTCATTCCGGGGCGCGCACAGCGCGAACCCGGAATCTCGAGATTCCGGGTTCGGTCCTGCGGGCCGCCCCGGAATGACGGTGCCAAATCAAAAACACCTCACCTCGGCCTCGGCCTGCGCCCGGCGCAAATCATTCACGGCCGCATTCGCCTGCTCGGAGGTCCGGAACTGGGTGCCGAGATTGCCGCGAACCTGGGACATGCTGAGCGCGGTTTCCGCAGTGACATAGCGCTCGTAGGGAACGATCGAGGCGACCACGTCGATCGAGCAGGAGCATTGCTCGATGGCCTGCCGCGTCTCGCCATTGGCTTTCATGCAGCCATAGACATATTCCGCGCGTGCCGACGTCGGATAATCGTTGGCCTCTTCGCCCCTGGCCACGCACACGGTTGCCCCGAGCACGACCACAGCAGCGACAACAGGTCGTAGCCGTCCCGCAAAACTCATGAGCATCCTCCCGCTGGTTGCGAGGGAAGCTATGCTATGCGTATTGTCCTGAAAAGCACTCTCTAGAGGAAATGGCTCACAAGGTGATGAGAGTTTTGGCACGAATCATAGTGCCGGCGATGATGCTGGTGCTGGGCACGCCGGCCCACGCCGCCGACACCATCCGCCTTGCGGTGCAGAAGACCGGAACGTTCTCCTGGGAACTGGCAACGATCCGCGAGGCCGGTCTCGACAAGGAGGCCGATCTGTCGCTGGAGGTCACCGAGCTTGCCAGCCCCGAGGCCGGCAAGATCGCGCTGCGCGCCGGCAATGCCGACATCATGCTGTCGGATTGGCTCTGGGTGTCGCGCGAGCGCGCGCTCGGCGCCAAGCTGACCTTCTATCCCTATTCCAGCGCACTCGGCGCGGTGATGGTGCCGGCATCCTCACCAATCAAGACGCTCGCCGATCTGAAGGGCCACAAGCTCGGCGTCGGCGGCGGCCCGATCGACAAGAGCTGGCTGCTGCTGCAGGCGCGCATGAAGCAGGACGGCATCGACCTCAAGTCGGATGCGACCATCGTCTATGGCGCGCCGCCTCTGATCGCCGCCAAGGCGCTCGATGGCGAGATGGATGCGAGCCTGAATTTCTGGAATTTCTGCGCCCAGCTCGAGGCCAAGGGTTTCAGGCGCCTTGCCGGCATCGAGGAGATCTTGCCGAAACTCGGCGCCAAGGGCGCGGTCTCCGCCGTCGGTTATGTCTTCGATGAGGGCTGGGCCGCGAGCCATCGCGACGCTGTGACGCGGTTCATCGCCATGACCCGCAAGGCCAAGCAGCTGCTGGTCACCTCGGATGCAGCCTGGGACAAGATCGCCCCGCTCACCGGCACGACCGATCCGGCCATGCTCAGGACATACCGCGATCGCTATCGCGACGGCATTCCGCGCCGGAGCATCAATGACGAGGAGGCGGATGCGCGCGTGCTCTATCGCGTGCTGGCCGAGATCGGCGGCCACGATCTGGTGGGACCGGCGGCGGAGATCGATCCCGGCACCTTCTATCACGCCGTGCTCGGAGACTGAGGTGCTGCGCCTTCTGTCGATCGCCCTGTTGCTTGCGATCTGGTGGATCGCCGCGCTGTTCGTCGGCGGTGCGAAACTGCCCGCCCCGCCTGTCGTCTTCCACGTCATCCTCACGGAAGCCGCGAGCGGCGCGCTGTTCCTGCATCTCGGCGCCACGCTCGCGCGCGTCGCGCTCGCTTTCGTGCTGGCGATGTCGCTCGGCAGCGCCATCGGCTATTTGATGGGACGGGTGAAGCTCGCCGACCGGCTCGGCGATCCCTGGCTGATCCTGCTGCTCAATCTGCCGGCGCTGGTGGTGATCGTGCTGGCCTATATCTGGGCCGGGCTCACCGAGGCCGCGGCGATCGCAGCGATCGCCATCAACAAGCTGCCGACCGCGGTCGTCACCTTGCGCGAAGGCACGCGTGCTCTCGACCGTTCACTCGACGAGATGGCGGCGGTCTTTGCGATGCCGCGCTGGCGCGCATTCCGCCATGTCGTGCTGCCGCAGCTTGCACCCTATATCGCGGCCTCGGCCCGCTCCGGCCTGTCGCTGGTGTGGAAGATCGTGCTGGTCGCCGAGCTGCTGGGACGGCCGAACGGCGTCGGTTTCGAGATCGGCGTCGCCTTCCAGCTATTCGACACGCCGCGCCTGCTCGCCTATTCCCTGACTTTCGCCGCGGTCGTGCTCGTGATCGAGACGGCGCTGGTGCAGCCGTTCGAGGCCCGCGCAACGCGGTGGCGGCCCCGTGCGGCTTGAGGTCGAGATCACAGGCAAGACCTACCGGAGCGCTGCGGGCGGACCGCACGAGGTGCTGGCTCCGCTGAAATTCGCGCTGCAGTCCGGCGAAGTCGGCGTGCTGATCGGCCCCTCCGGCTGCGGCAAGAGCACGATGCTGCGCATCATCCTCGGGCTCGACCGCGAGTTCGAGGGCCATGTCGCGCGCCCACCGGAGGCGCGGATCGGCATGGTGTTCCAGGAGCCGCGGCTGTTACCGTGGCGATCGGTCGAGCAGAATGTGCGGCTTGCTGCGCCTGAAATTACCGATGCCAAGCTTTCGGAGCTATTCAGGATCCTCGAGCTGGAAGCGCACCGCAACCACTTTCCCGGCGAATTGTCGCTGGGCCTCGCCCGCCGCGTCGCGCTCGCCCGCGCCTTCGCAGTCGAACCCGATCTGCTGGTGCTCGACGAGCCCCTCGCCTCCCTCGACGATGCGCTCGCCGGCCGCCTGCGCGACGAGATCGCGACGCTGGTGGCAAGCCGTGCCGTGATGACGCTGCTCGTCACCCATAGTCTCGACGACGCCATCCGCCTCGGCGACCGCCTGTTCTTCCTGTCGTCGCGCCCCGCACGCATCGTGCAGGAGGTGCCGATCTCGATGCCGCGCGCAGAGCGCAGCGAGGTCGAGCTCGCCAGGATCAGGGCGGAGCTTGCGGCCT
Organism: uncultured Bradyrhizobium sp.; assembly: GCF_936928535.1. Lineage (GTDB taxonomy): Bacteria > Pseudomonadota > Alphaproteobacteria > Rhizobiales > Xanthobacteraceae > Bradyrhizobium. Next base: position 141,058 of record NZ_CAKZHY010000095.1, read on the forward strand.
TGCTGCTTGAATCGAAATGAGAACTCGTGGTCAACTGCGTCGTCAGAGATTGTCCTGGGGAGGTCACCATGCGCCGTCAGCTGATTGCAATCGGCATCCTGTTGGTTGCAATGCCGGGCATGGCGCTCGCGCAGACCAAGGGCAAGGGCATCCGGCTCTGGAATTTGACCAGCGAGACGATCTCCGGCTTCCAGCTCGCCCCATCAGGAAAGACCGATTGGGGCCCGAACCAGTGCCTGAACGACAAGGACAAGGAGGTCGACCACGACGAACGGCTGCGCATCACCGGCGTCGAGCCCGGCCGTTATGATGCCAAGGTCAGCTATCCCAATTCACGCCAATGCATCGTCCGCGACATCGAGATCAAGGCCGACGCTGTGTTCTCGATCGCCGACAAGGATCTGAAGGACTGCACGAAGTAACGCGCCTCACGCCTTGTCGTGCGTGTGCGGATATTCACAGCGCCAGCGCACCGCCTGCCATTTCGGGTGATCACCGATCCATTGCGCGATATAGGGCGGTGCGGCCATCGAGCATTGCGCCGGCGAGCCGCCAAAGTTGAACACCAGATGCTGCTCCTCGCAGGTCGCAGGCGAGAGCACCGCACACACAGTCACCACCAGGTCGATCGGATTCATGCCGGGATCCTCGCGCGGAAGCGATTGAGACTAGCACAAAGGGCTACGATTCCCGCAGCTGGAAGTTTCAAACGAGCGTGAGAAACGAACGGGGAACCGCTCAACTAGAAGTTAATCCCGAACACGATCCGCGCCTGGTGGCGCTCGAAATTGACGAGGTCGAGGTTGGCCCCCGATCCGGCCGGACGGCCCCAGGCCTGCATGCTCCAGCTCAGGGTCAGCCGCGATTGCTCGGAGATCTGGAAATAGGCTGTCGGTCCGACGAACAGGGCCTGGCCTGAGAACTCGCCAAGGCCAATGCCTTCATATTGGCGGAAGTAGCGCAGCTCGCCGCCGAGCAGGATATCCGGACGCACACGCACCATGCCGGCGAAGGCGGCGCCGATGGTCGAGCTCTTCTCCGACAGTCCTGAGACCTCGAAGCGCGCCCATTCCGGCTGGTAGATCAGATTGAGCGCGCCGATCACGAAGTTCGGAATCAGCTCGCGATCGAAGGCGAGCGTGAAATCGGTGCCGTACATCCGCCCCTTGGCGCCGCTGACCTCGTCGATGCGATCGCCGTGGGTCTCGGCCGCGACTGTGAAGCCGAACGGCGCGGTCTCGCGGTCCAGCAGGCGGTAGCGCAAATCGAGCGAGAGGCCCTGGAAATTGAACTGGCGACGATCATCGATATCGGGGACGCCGGTGATGTCGTGCAGCGTCGCGGTGCCGCCGACTTCGACGCGAAAATTCGGCAGCGGGACGACTTCAATCTCGACCTGTTGGCTGAGCGCGCGGTAGGTGCCGCTGCCTTTGCCGAAACGCCCGGTGGTCTCGGTCTGCAATTCGCGCTCGCCGGGATTGCCGACGTCGCTGCCGATCATGAAGCCGAAAATGTGCTCGGTGTCGAAGCCCTCTTCGGCGCCTGCGCTTGATGGCGCGAGCGCGACCATGCACGCAACCGCAGTCCAGAATGTGGAGCCCCCAAAGCGCATGCAGAACACTACCACGGCTCCGAGGGCATCTGCCATCGAAGCCGTGGCGGGTCGTCAGTCTTACTTGCGCGCAGCGCAGGCGTACATGTTGATTTCCATGCCGACCGGCACTTCCACGATCTTCGGAGCTTTCCAGGCCATTCGGGGTCTCCCCAACTCTTGAGCGCGACATCGCGCCGGGCAAAACCTAGGGCTGCCTCAAGCACAGCGCAAGTCTGGAATCGGACTGCGGACACAGCGAAGTATCGCGTAACACACGCAAATTTCGCTCTCGGGCAAACCGCCTTCGCTCCCAGTCAAGCGCGGCCGGCCTCAGTGCAACAATCGCAGCAATGCGCGCCCTGCACGCGAATTCAGCTCTTTGGCGTCGAGCGTGCCGTCCTTGTCGGGATTTGCCGCGTTGAAACGCTGCTCCACAACGGCGAGATATTCATCGAGCGTCAGCGTACCATCATGATCGGGGTCCGCGGCGGCGAGTTCTTTCGCCGATAACCGTCCGCGCAATTCGCGTACATCGAGCGTACCGTCATGGTCCGGATCGAGCTTGGCGAACAGCGCGGCTGCGGCCTTCTTCACCTCGGCCAGGTCGAGCGTTCCATCGTTGTCGGTGTCGAACATCTTGAGCGCGCTGCCGGAGGCCGACCAGGCCGGGCCGGACACCACGGCAAATGTGAGCGCAAGCGCAACTGAGCGACGCGATATCATTTTGACCTCCCTGATCATGAGCCCCGATTCGCCGGGGATCGCGACAGCATAAGTCCGCAAGCCGGCCTCGGTTCAACTCGAATTGCCATGGTCACCCCGACGAAACCGGGGCACCGCCAAGAATTTTCTTGCGACACCAATCTTCGCGCCACGGAAATTGATGCAGCGCATTCGCGCAAGACGCGCAGGAAACGCCGGGAATTACCGCATCAAGCCTGGCATCTGGCGTCCAAGCTATCAGCAGCGCGCTTTCGACTTTCGTATTGACGGTTTTTGCTTTCCGACCGAGTGTTGCAATCGCAGCGTCAAAAGGCGCGCATATTTGGAGGAACGGATGAAACGTTTTGCGATGGCCGCGAGCCTCGTCATCTCCGCATGCTCGGTTGCGAGCGCACAGACGACCGATCAATTGGTCAAAGGCGCAACCGATACGTCGAACGTTCTCAACTACGGGATGGGCTACAATCTTCAGCGCTTCTCGACGCTGAACCAGATCAATAAAGACACCGTCAAGAATCTCGTCCCGGTCTGGAATTACTCCCTCAACGACGATCGCAGCGAGGAATCGCAGCCGCTGGTCTACCAGGGCGTGATCTATGTGACCTCTCACAATGCGACCATGGCGGTGGACGCCAAGACCGGCAAGCAGATCTGGAAATCCAAGATCGAATATCCGGCGGAGACCCCGCGCATCGTCTGCTGCGGCATCATCAACCGCGGCGGCGCCCTGTTCGACGGCAAGCTGTTCCGCACCACGCTGGATGCCAACGTCATTGCGATCGACATCAAGGACGGCAAGGAGCTGTGGCGGCAGAAGGCGGCCGACATCAAGGAAGGCTACTCGATGACGGTCGCCCCGCTGGTTGCTGACGGCGTCGTCATCACCGGCATCTCCGGTGCAGAATTCGGCACCCGCGGCTTCATCGACGGCTGGGATCCGGCAACGGGCAAGCACCTCTGGCGCACCCATTCCGTCCCCTCGCCGGACGAGCCCGGCGGCGACACCTGGAAGGGCGACACCTGGAAGCTCGGTGGCGGCTCGACCTGGATCACGGGGTCCTATGATCCCGAGCTGAACACGGTCTATTGGGGCATCGGCAATCCCGGCCCGTTCAACGCAGCCGTGCGTCCCGGCGACAATCTCTACACCTGCTCCGTGCTGGCGATGGATCCCAAGACCGGCAAGATCAAGTGGCACTACCAGTTCTCGCCGAACAACCCGTTCGACTATGACTCGGTGGCCGAGATGGTCCTCGCCGACATGAATGTCGAGGGCAAGCCGACCAAGGTGCTGATGGATGCCAACCGCAACGGCTTCTTCTACGTGCTCGACCGCACCAACGGAAAGGTGCTCGCCGCCAATCCTTACGTGAAGGTGAATTGGGCAACCGGCGTCGACCTGAAGACGGGCAAGCCGATCGAGACCGACGTCGTCAAGGACGCCCGCGACGGCAAGAAGGTCACCGTCTATCCGTCGATCCTCGGCGGCAAGAACTGGGAGCCGATGTCGTTCAATCCGCAGACGGGCCTTGCCTACGCCAACACGCTCGCCTTCGGCGGCAAGTACAAGTCGGAGCCTGTCACCTTCAAGCAGGGTGAATGGTATCTCGGCATGGACCTGACCGATCCCTGGGAATGGGGTGACGGCGCGCGCGGCCATCTGAAGGCGATCGATCCGATGACCGGCAAGGCGAAGTGGGAGGCGGCCAGCGACATCCCGCGCTTCTCCGGCGTGCTGTCGACCGCGGGCGGCGTCGTCTTCACGGGCGCGCTGACCGGCGAGTTCGAGGCCTTCGACGCCGACAGCGGCAAGAAGCTCTGGCAGTTCCAGACCGGCTCCGGCATCGAGGGACAACCGGTGACCTGGCAGCAGGACGGCGTGCAGTATGTCGCCGTCACATCCGGCTACGGCGGCGTCTACTCGCTGTTCTCCGGCGACGAACGTCTGGCCAAGGTGCCGCCCGGCGGATCGCTGTGGGTCTTTGCGGTGAAGCAGTAACGGCAAGACACGTTGAGGCACATATCTCACAAGACGGTGGCGATTCTCGCCACCGTCGCGGTGCTGACGGTCGCGCTTGCGGCGACCGTTCGTGCTGCGGACGATTCGAACGGCAATCCGCTGCAGGCGCAGATCGACCACGGCAAATCGACCTATGCCGAAAAATGCTCGCACTGCCACGGCCCCAATCTGATGAACTCCGGCACCATCACACCGGACCTGCGCGCCTTCCCTGATGACAGGACGCGTTTCGTCACCACCGTGAAGAACGGCAAGAACAACAAGATGCCGCCCTGGGGCGATATTCTGAGCGACGACGACATCGGCAACCTCTGGGCCTTCATCTCGAGCCGGAGGAAGCCATGAGGCACCGGCTTGCGGCGCTTGCGCTCCTGACGATGCTCGCTGCCATGGCGCCGGCGGCCTGGACGTCAGCTTGGGCAGCCGATCCCCTCGCCATCTGTCTCGACGAAGACCGCCCGCCGCTCTCGGCGCATCGCAAGGGCAAGCCGGACTCCGGCTTCGACGTACTGCTTGCGCAAGCGATCGCGGGTCGGATGGGGCGACCGCTGAAAATCCAATGGTTCGAGAGCAAGCTGGATGAGGATTCCAGTCCGCAGCTCGAGGCCAATGCGCTGCTGTCCGACGGACGCTGCTCACTGGTCGGCGGCTATGCGCTGACGACGGATTCGCTCGTCAAGCCCGGCATGAAGACGGCGCGCCTGCCGGATTTTTCCGGCGCCACGCGTGAGGACCACCGCCGCCGGGTCGAGCTCGGCGTGCTGGCGCCGAGCCAACCTTACGTCTATTCGCCGATGACCGTCGTGCTCGGTCCGAAGGCGCGCGAGCGCAAGATCGGCGACATCGGCGATCTCGCCGGGCTTCGCCTCGCGATCGAAAGCGGCTCTCTCGGCGATGCCATCCTGATGACCTTCGACAAGGGACGGCTGATCGACAGCATCACCCACCTCGTCCCCGGCCGCGACGACCTGCTGGGCGCGCTCAATCGTGGCGATTATGACGCGACCCTGATCGACCTTGCCCGTTACGACGCCCATCGCGCCGCGCATCCCGATACGGCCATCAGCGCCTCCGGCTATTATTATCCGATCGGCGCCAATCGCGGCTATGTCGGACTTGGCAGCGATCCTGCCTTGATCGAGGGCGTCAACAAGGCGCTGGCGGAGCTTGCCGCCGAAGGCCGGATCGCCGAATTCGGCAAGCAGGCCGGCCTGACCTATCTGCCGCCGCGCGAGCCCGCGATCCTCGGCGATGTCTGGACGAAGATCATTCAGCGGTGATCGTCATTCCGGGGCGCCCGTAGGGCGAACCCGGAATCCATCTTGCCACGAAGCACGCGGCCCGATGGATTCCGGGCCTGCGTGCTTCGCACGCATCCCGGAATGACGGAGGCGGCGGTTGCCGGCGAATGCAGCTGCTCCGACTCGCCTAGCTGCGGTGTGAACCGTATGATCAGGGCATCTCATCCGCCCCTTGGTGCCCCGTGAATTCCCCCACCGGCTCACCCTCGCCCAGCCTGCGCGACGTCCTTTCCCGCGAGGTCAAGACCCGCGAGCTGCTGCGCGCGCTGATCGTCGTCGGCTCGTTCGTAACGGCCTATTTCATCTCGGGCGAGACGGCGCTGCTGAATTTGGGACTGATCGCGGTATCGCTGCTCATTCCGGCACTGCGACTGGGCCTTCCGCCGAAAGCGATCGCCTGGCACTATCTTGCGATCCTCGTGACGTTCGCCGCACTCTTCCTTGCGGCCCCCGTCAAACCGCTGTTCGTGGTGCTGACGGCGCTGGCCGGCTTCCTTGCGGTCGCGGGGACGCGCTATGGCGAGCATTTCCGCACACTGGGAAACTGGGTCTTTATCCCGGCCGTCTACCTCGCCTGCGAGGTGCGCGAAGGCGTGAGCGCGACGGAGGCGCTGCGACATGCGGGTATCATCATCGGCTCCTCCCCGGTTGCGCTGGCGCTGGTCTGCGCCATTCAGATCTACGATCAGCGGCAGCGGGGTCATGCTGCAATATCGTTCGGGCCACCAGCAAGCGAGTGGCTCCTGCCCGCATCGGCCACTGCCTTGGCCGTCTTCGCGGCAGCGGCACTGGTCGAGATCCTGGATCTGGCCCAGGGACAGTGGGTGATGTGGTCCGCGGCGAGCGTCGTGGTCGGCGACCTCTCCGCCTCCTCCGACAAGCTCAAGCAACGTGCCATCGGCGCATTCGTCGGCGTACCCTTGGGCTTTCTTGCCGGCCTTGCATTGACGCAAAGCCGCGTCGGCTATGCACTTGCGGTCCTCGCGGCCACGCTGACGCTGATCTCCTTCGCCCGCTATATCGTCGGCTTCGGCCTGCGCTGCTTCTTCATCGCGCTGGCCGCATCCTTTGCCGGCGGCGCCAGCGGCATCGCGGAGGAGCGCGTCGCCAATGTGGTCATTGGCGGCGTATTCGGGCTCGTCGCGGTGGCCCTGACCGACATCGTCTGGCAGCGCCTGGTCCGCCCCTCGCGTCCGACCAAAGCCTAATGCCGGGAATGCATTTGGCGGCTATGATTTGCATCGATCGCGGAAGACCCGTCTCGGACATGAAAGGCTGCTCGCATGAGACCTGATGCCGTCGCCGTGGGCGCCCTGGTCATCCTGCTTTTTCCGATGGGCTATTTCCTGCTGGCATCGCCGGCATTCCTGCTGGTGAAGCTCGACATTCCGCCGGTCACGCAGCTGCTGCGCGGGATGTTCAACATCCAGTTCAGAATGATGAGCGTTGCCGGATTTATTGGGACGGCGGCCTTCCTCCCGGCGCAACCGCTGTTCGCGGTCGGCATCGGCCTGATGACGGCCTTCGCGATCTGGGGACGCCCACGTTTCATGCAGCAGATGGATGACCAGCTCAGCGCCAGAGACGCGGGCGATACGGATGCAGTGCGCCAGCTACGACGGCTGCACTGGAGCGGCATGCTGTGCAACGCAGCCCTGATCGCCGCTGTTGTCGCCAGTATTCCCTACGTGGCCATGTCGACGTAGGGATCGGGCGCCCTCAGGTTTCGTCCGCCGCGACGGCGCCCTGCTGTGCCTTGTGGATCGAGGACGGCACCACGCCGAAATACTTCCGGAACACGCGGCTGAAATGCGATGAGCTGGAGAAACCCCAGGAGAATGCGACGTCCGTGATGGTCTTGCCACCGTGGGCTTCGAGCTCCTGACGGCAGTTCTGCAGGCGCGCCTGCCAGATGTAGTCACTCACCGTGGTGCCGCGCTCGGAGAACAGCATGTGCAGATAACGCTTGGAGCAGCCGAGCTCGGCGGAAATCTGGTCGATGCATAGATCCGGATCGCGCAGATGTTCGCGGATGAAGAATTGGGCACGCACATACATCGCTTCGGGTCCGACCCGATCGAACATCGTGTCGGCTTCGCGCAGCGGCAGCAGCAAGAGGTCGATCAGCGAATCGGCAACGCCGACCGCGCTGTTGGCCGACAGCTTCGCCGCCTCGTCGAACGTGGCATGGACAAAGTCATGGGCGATCCGCCCCGTGCCCGTCTTCGCCGTCAGCTTGCAGGCCGGCATGCGCTGTGACGGGAAGCCGCGATCACGCAACAGCGCCTTCGGGACGATCACCACGTCGTGGCGTGTGAAGGCGGGACTGACGATCAGATGCGGACAGGAGACGTCATAGGCGATGATGTCGCCCGGGTTCAGCTCGATGTGGCGGCCTTCCTGTTCGAAGTAGGACACGCCGTAGGTCTGGAAGTGGATCTTGATGTACGGGTGTTCATTGGCCTTGGCGCGCGCGAGCGTGTGCGCGATCCGATGCTGGCTAACCTCGATCTGACAGAGCTTCAGCCGCGAGACCGTGGTGTAGTCGATGCGCCCTTCGAGCGAGGATGCCTCCAGGGGATCAACGTCGAAGTGACCACACAGACTCGTCAGTCCGTCGACCCAGCTCTGGATCTGTCGCTTGGGCGTCAGTCCCGTCGTCGAGAGCGTGTGAATTGTGTCGGACATTAATCCAGCCACTGGTGGTACCCGGAGATTCGACGCGAATCGCGGCCAGCGCCTGCTGGAGCCCTCAGCCATGATTGCGTGACGTTTACCTCAAATTTGGGCGGTCTTTTGAACGAGCGCCATCGTTCCGTTGCCACCCTTGACAGTTAATCCTCCGCCTTAGTTGCACCGCCGTCAAGGGGAACCTGAGCGTTGAGCATGGCGCCGCGCCGCAGGGAAGCCGCTGAATTCGCTACCGCAAAATCAAAAACTTTGCGTTCGTGCGCTGTCGAGCAAAGCGGGTTCACTCTTGGGCAAGTTTCCCGTTGACGAAGTCGTTAGGGATTGCGGCAGGAACAAAAAGAACGGGCCGCTCCTGCACGTGGACCCGTAGCTCTCATCAGGAGGAGGAAACAGCACAGCATCGTTTCTGGTCCCCAACGTGACCGCCCTGCACGAGCAGACGCCGGACGTGAAGCCCGGTGATTAAGCAATGCTTCGGAAACAATAAACGAGACCAACGGAGGAATGACTATGCGCAAGGTGCTACTGGCGACCTTTCTTGGCTCCGCGGCGGCTCTCGCCGTCGGGACCGCGTCGGCCAATGACGAGCTGAACAAAATGTCGCAGAACCCGAAAGACTGGGTGATGCCGACCGGCGACTACGCCAACAACCGCTACTCCAAGCTCAATCAGATCAACGCACAAAATGTCGGCAAGCTCCAGGTTGCCTGGACCTTCTCGACCGGCGTGCTGCGCGGCCACGAAGGCGGCCCGCTGATCATCGGCAACATGATGTACGTCCATACGCCGTTCCCGAACAAGGTCTACGCCATTGACCTTTCAAACGAGAACAAGATCGTCTGGAAGTACGAGCCGAAGCAGGATCCGAACGTCATCCCGGTGATGTGCTGCGATACCGTCAACCGCGGTCTCGCTTTCGGCGACGGCAAGATCTTCCTGCATCAGGCCGACACCACCCTCGTCGCACTCGACGCCAAGACCGGTCAGGTCGCATGGACCGCGAAGAACGGCGATCCGAGCAAGGGCGAGACCGGCACCTCGGCACCGATGGTCGTCAAGGACAAGGTGCTGATCGGCATCTCCGGCGGTGAGTTCGGCGTGCAGGCTCACATGACTGCCTACGACATCAAGACCGGCAAGGTCGCCTGGCGCGGCTATTCCGAAGGTCCCGACGATCAGATCCTGGTCGACGACAAGACCACCGCACTCGGCAAGCCGATCGGCAAGGATTCCAGCCTGAAGACCTGGCAAGGCGATCAGTGGAAGATCGGCGGCGGCGCCACCTGGGGCTGGATCTCCTACGATCCCGAGCTGAACCTGATCTACTACGGATCGGGCAACCCCTCGACCTGGAATCCGAAGCAGCGTCCCGGCGACAACAAATGGTCGATGACGATTTGGGCGCGTAACCCGGATACCGGCGTTGCCAAGTGGGTCTATCAGATGACGCCCCATGACGAATGGGACTATGACGGCGTCAACGAGATGATCCTCTCGGATCAATCGGTCAACGGCCAGGCCCGCAAGCTGCTGACGCATTTCGATCGTAACGGCCTCGGCTATACGCTCGATCGCACCACCGGTGAGCTTCTGGTCGCCGAGAAATACGATCCGAAGGTGAACTGGACCTCCGGCGTCGACATGGACAAGAACTCGCCGACCTATGGTCGTCCGAAGGTGCTCGACGCAGCTTCGACCGACAAGGCGGGCGAAGACCACAACGTGAAGGGCATCTGCCCGGCCGCGCTCGGCACCAAGGACGAGCAGCCGGCAGCCTACTCGCCGGACACGCAGCTGTTCTACGTTCCGACCAACCACGTCTGCATGGACTACGAACCGTTCAAGGTGAGCTATACCGCGGGCCAGCCCTATGTGGGTGCGACGCTCTCGATGTATCCGCCGCAGGGCGATACCAACATGGGTAACTTCATCGCCTGGGACGGCAAGACCGGCAAGATCGTGTGGTCGAACAAGGAGCAGTTCTCGGTCTGGTCGGGTGCGCTCGCCACCGCCGGCGGCGTGGTGTTCTACGGCACGCTCGAAGGCTACCTGAAGGCGGTCGATGCCAAGACCGGCAAGGAGCTCTACAAGTTCAAGACTCCGTCCGGCATCATCGGCAACGTCACGACCTATGAGAACGGCGGCAAACAGTATGTCGCAGTGCTCTCCGGCGTCGGCGGCTGGGCCGGTATCGGACTGGCAGCAGGTCTGACTGATCCGACCGCCGGTCTCGGCGCTGTCGGTGGCTACGCGGCTCTCAGCAACTACACGGCACTCGGCGGTACGCTGACCGTGTTCTCGCTGCCCAACTAGCCTCTGTTCAGTCTCGCTCCGGCGCGTGGATCAGCTCCACGCGCCGGCTCGTCTCCACCTGATGCCTTCGAGGAACATCTCTTGCGTAAAATCTGCTCTGTCATTGCTGCGATGATCTTCGTTGCGTCCGGGGGAATTGCTGTTGCGGACGGATCGGGCGATCCGACTGCCGTCAAACAGAATGAAACCGGCGAATGGCTCGATAAGGACGGCAATCCGACCTACAAGATCAACGGCGACAGCGTCGACTGGTACACCTACTCCGGATACCGCCGCTATCACTCGGATTGCCATGTCTGCCACGGACCGGATGGCATGGGCTCGACCTATGCGCCCGCACTGAAGGATTCGCTCAAGACGATGAGCTATGCCGACTTTCTCGGCATCGTCGCCTCCGGCCGCAAGAACATCTCGACCGCTTCAGAGAACGTGATGCCGGCCTTCGGCGATAATCCGAACGTCGCCTGCTACATGGACGATCTCTACGTCTACCTGCGCGCCCGCTCCAACGACGCTTGGGGCCGTGCCCGTCCGGGCAAGCACGAGGACAAGAACGACGCCTATACCAAGAATGAAGACTCGTGCATGGGCAAGAAGTGAACGTTTGCAGCCGGCCTGAGACTTACGTCTTGGCATCCTGCGAGAATTTGAGGAGTTACCGATGAAGACACGTGCCGCCGTGGCTTTCGAAGCCAAGAAGCCGCTGGAGATCGTCGAAGTCGATCTGGAAGGGCCGAAGGCCGGCGAAGTCCTGGTCGAGATCAAGGCGACGGGCATCTGCCACACCGACGCCTATACGCTCGACGGTTTCGACAGCGAAGGGATCTTCCCGTCGATCCTGGGCCACGAGGGCGCAGGTATCGTGCGCGAGATTGGCGCAGGCGTCAGCTCGGTGAAGCCGGGCGATCACGTCATTCCGCTCTACACGCCGGAATGCCGGCAGTGCAAAAGCTGCCTGAGCCAGAAGACCAATCTCTGCACCGCGATCCGCGCGACGCAAGGCAAGGGCGTGATGCCCGACGGCACCAGCCGCTTCTCCTACAAGGGCAAGCCGATTTACCACTATATGGGCTGCTCGACCTTCTCGAACTTCACGGTGCTGCCGGAGATCGCGGTGGCGAAGATCCGCGAGGATGCCCCCTTCGACAAGAGCTGCTACATCGGCTGCGGCGTCACCACCGGCGTCGGCGCCGTCGTCAACACCGCGAAGGTCACTCCCGGCTCCAACGTCGTCGTGTTTGGCCTTGGCGGTATCGGGCTGAACGTGATCCAGGGCGCCAAGATGGCTGGTGCCGACAAGATCATCGGTGTCGACATCAACGACTCCAAGGAGGAATGGGGCCGCCGGTTCGGCATGACCGACTTCGTCAACCCCAAGAAGATCACCGGCGACATCGTCCCGCATCTCGTCACCCTGACCGACGGCGGTGCCGATTACACCTTCGACTGTACCGGCAACACCACAGTGATGCGTCAGGCGCTGGAAGCCTGCCATCGCGGCTGGGGCACCTCGATCATCATTGGCGTTGCCGAAGCCGGCAAGGAGATCGCCACCCGTCCGTTCCAGCTCGTCACCGGCCGCAATTGGCGCGGCACCGCCTTCGGCGGCGCCCGCGGCCGCACCGACGTGCCGAAGATCGTCGACTGGTACATGAACGGAAAGATCCAGATCGATCCGATGATCACCCACACGCTCAAGCTCGAAGACATCAACAAGGGCTTCGAGCTGATGCATGAGGGCAAATCGATTCGTTCAGTCGTCGTGTTCTAGCTCAAGCGTCACACCCAAGGAGGATCGGCCATGACTGTTGCACTCCATCCATCGATCGATAACGGCCTCAAACAAGGTACCGGGCACTTTGCCGGCGGCACGCTCGCCTGCAAATGCAAGGACCATCAAGTCAAGGTCGGCATCAAGGGCGACGTGGCGCACAACCACGCCTGCGGCTGCACCAAGTGCTGGAAGCCGCAGGGAGCGACCTTCTCGGTCGTCGCCGTGGTGCCGCGCCAGAACGTTACCGTGCTCGAGAACGGCGACAAGCTCCAGATCGTCGACGCCTCTGCGGTGATCCAGCGGCACGCCTGCAAGGCCTGCGGCACCCACATGTACGGCCGCATCGAGAACAAGAACCATCCGTTCTATGGTCTCGATTTCATCCATCCCGAGCTGTTCCAGGAGCAGGGCTCGCAGGCGCCGCAATTCGCCGCCTTCGTGTCCTCTGTCATCGAATCCGGCGTGAAGCCCGAGCAGATGGCCGGCATCCGATCGCGGCTGAAGGAAATCGGCCTCGAGCCCTATGACTGCCTGTCACCGGCCCTCATGGATGCGATCGCGACCCACGTCGCGAAAGCCAAGGCTGCCTAACAAAGGCTGCCTAACAAAGGCCGCCTGACGAGGCTGCCGCACAAGGCCGCTTGACGATGCCCCGTCCGCTCGCTGGTTCGCCAGCGAGCTGGATGGCTGCGGCTCTCGAATAATCGCGGCCATCTTGCCGCCTTTGCACTTTGCGCATGCGAGCGCGTTCCGCTCCCTCAGTCCTGGTCTTTGAATGACTGCGCAGTGCGCCCGCTTCCGCCGTGAAGTCAGCGCGCCCTGCGATTCTCCCTCCCTCGACTGAGGACGACTGCTTCGTCCGCCCAGTCCCTCTGGCGGACGAAGCTTTTTTCCCTGCGCCTTCGATTTTGTGATCGACCGTCGCGCGACGCCTTGCCGCGCCCTGCTTTTGACAAACCCCCGATGCAATCTTTTCACGTCGAGAACAGCTGACTAAGAACACTTGGCTGTGAACACCGATCCGAGGCGATTCCTGCTACGGTCGCGTCGTCACGATGCCGCGCGAGTTCAATCAAATAAGAACAAAACGGGAGGTATCGAACACATCCGGACATCACGAGTCGCATTCCAGCTTCCTGCCGGGACCTGCCCGTGTGGGACGACGCGCCGGAATGCGATCACACGACGCGACGGACATTGCGCCGACGGAAATCGGCAATGTTGAAATCAACAAGCTTATGAAGAGCGAGGGACGATCATGATCAAGGTGAAGATCAACGGCCAGGAACAGAGCTGGGACGGCGACCCGGATCTCCCGCTACTCTGGTTCCTGCGCGACGAAGCCGGGCTGACCGGCACCAAATTCGGCTGCGGCCAGGCTCTGTGCGGTGCCTGCACCGTCATCGTCGACAAGGAGGCGGTGCGCTCCTGCATCACCTCGATCAACGATGTCGCGGGGCGCGAAATCACCACGATCGAGGGGCTGCATCCGGACGGAGATCATCCCGTCCAGAAGGCCTGGCGCCAGGTTAACGTTCCCCAATGCGGCTTCTGCCAAGCCGGCCAGATCATGCAGGCTGCTGCACTGCTGATGGACAATCCCAAGCCGTCACACGACCAGATCCGCGAGGCGATGTCCGGCAACATCTGCCGCTGCGGCTGCTATCAGCGCATCGAGAACGCCGTCCATCTCGCATCGACGGGAGTGTGACATGAATTTCATCGACAATCCCCGAAAGCTTCGTGGCTTCGAAAAGCACGTCAAGGTCGAGAGGGTCTCGCGTCGCAGCATCCTGAAGGGGCTCGGCGTCACCGGCGGCTTCGTGCTCGCCGCACCCGTGATGTCGCGCCCGGCCTTCGCCTATGAGACCGGCGCCGGCAAGATGCCGCACGGCGTCGTGGTCGATCCGCGCGTCTTCGTTGCAGTTGCGCCTGACGGCACCGTCACCATTGTCGCGCATCGCTCCGAGATGGGCACCGGCGTGCGAACCAGCCTCCCGCTGATCGTGGCCGAGGAGATGGAGGCCGACTGGTCCAAGGTCAAGGTGCAGCAGGCTCATGGCGACGAGGTCAAGTACGGCAATCAGGACACCGACGGTTCGCGCAGCACGCGGCACTATCTGATCCCGATGCGCCAGATTGGCGCCTCCGCTCGCACCATGCTGGAGCAGGCCGCGGCCAAGCGCTGGAACGTGCCGGCGACTGCAGTGAAGGCGGTCAATCACGAGGTCGTCCACAGCGCCAGCGGACGCAAGCTCGGCTTTGGCGAGCTCGCTGCCGACGCCGCCAAGGAATCGGTGCCCAGCATCGAAGGCCTCAAGCTGAAAGACCCGAAAGACTTCCGCTATCTCGGCAAAGGCCAGGTCAGCATCGTCGATCTCCACGACATCACCACCGGCAAGGCCCGCTACGGCGCAGACGTGCGCCTCCCGGGCATGAAATATGCCGTGATCGCGCGTCCGCCTGTGACCGGCGGCAAGGTCACCTCGTTCGATCCCGAGGCGGCGCTGAAAGTGCCCGGCGTCGAGAAGGTGATGAAGGTTCAGGGATGGCCGTGGCCGTCGAAGTTCCAGCCGCTCGGCGGCGTCGCGGTGATCGCGCGCAACACGGGCGCTGCGATCAAAGGCCGCGACGCGCTCAAGCTGGTCTGGGACGACGGCGCCAACGGCAAATACGACTCGGTCGCCTACCGCAAGGAGCTCGAAGAAGCCTCGCGCAAGCCGGGCCTGGTCGTGCGTCAGGAGGGCGACGCGGACGCTGTGCTGAAGACCGCCGCCAAGGTCGTCGTCGGCGAATATTACCTGCCCCACCTCGCCCATGTCAGCATGGAGCCGCCGGTGGCGGTCGCCGACGTCAAGGGCGACAAGGCGGAGATCTGGGCGCCGGTGCAGAGTCCCGGTGGCACCCGTGAGGACGTTGCCAAGACACTCGGCATTCCCGAGGGCAATGTCACCGTCAACGTGACGCTGCTCGGCGGCGGTTTCGGCCGCAAGTCGAAATGCGACTTTGCGCTCGAGGCCGCGCTGCTGTCGAAAGAGCTCGGCGTACCGGTGAAGGTGCAATGGACCCGTGAGGACGACATCCACCACGACTTCCTGCACACCGTCTCGGTGGAACGGATCGAGGCTGGCCTCGACAAGGACGGCAAGGTGGTCGCCTGGCGCCACCGCAGCGTGGCGCCGACCATCGCTTCGACCTTCGCGGCCGGTGCCAACCACGCGGCGGCGTTCGAGCTCGGCATGGGTCTCGTCGACATGCCGTTCGAGATCGCCAACATCTCCTGCGAGAACCCTGAGGCCGCGGCGTTCACCCGCATCGGCTGGTTCCGCTCGGTCTCGAACATCCCGCGCGCCTTCGCGGTGCAGTCGATGGTCGGCGAGATCGCGAATGCGACCGGGCGCGACCAGAAGGAGACGCTCCTTGCGTTGATTGGGAGTCCGCGCATCGTCAAGCCCAACGTGAAGGACCTCTGGAACTACGGCGAGCCCTATGACAGCTATCCGATCGACACCGCGCGCCTGCGCAAGGTGGTCGAGCTGGTCGCCGACAAGGGCGAATGGGGGCGGACGGTGCCAAAGGGCCACGGCCTCGGCATCGCCGTGCACCGCAGCTTCGTCAGCTATATCGCCACCATCGTCGAGGTCGCCGTGGACGAAAAGGGCAAGCTGACGGTGCCGCGGGTGGATACTGCGATCGACTGCGGCACCTATGTCAATCCAGAACGCATCGCCTCGCAGATCGAGGGCGCCGCGATCATGGGCCTGAGCCTCGCCAAATATGGCGAGATCAGCTTCAAGGACGGCAAAGTGGAGCAGAAGAATTTTGACGGCTTCCAGGTCGTCAGGATCGACGAAGCTCCCCTGGTGACGAACGTCCATATCGTGCCGCCCGCATCAGACACGCCGCCGAGCGGCGTCGGCGAGCCCGGCGTGCCTCCGTTCGCACCGGCGCTGATGAACGCGATCTTCGCCGCTACCGGCAAGCGCATCCGCGCGCTTCCGATCGGGAAGCAATTGGAGGCGTAGCGGGAACATCCGGCGGCCTCGCGCCGTTTCCATCGATCTGACAGGAGCAGATCGATGACCAACATTCCAAGGGCGCTCGCAGTCTCGCTACTGTCGAGCGCCTTTCTTTTGACCACTGCAACCGCATTCGCTCAGAGCACCACGACCACGCCGCCGACCACGGCGACGCGTCCCACAGCGCCGGACCAGAGCTCGCTCCCCAACGCCACCGCCCCGCCTGCCACAACCACCCAGACCACCGGGCAGAGCAGCACCGATCCGAAGGTTCGGGAGATGAATCAGAAGGAGAAAGACAAGGTCGATCGGCAGGGGAAGTAGGCTCGGCGTACTCGCACGATAGCTCCCGCCGTCATGGCCGGGCTTGATGAATTCGTGGCGACACGCAAAATGCGGCGGACGTTACCGTCCGCCGCATTTGCCCCCTGTCGCTCCGCGTCTCTCGATCCGCCTGCGGAGCTTATTTCTTCAGCGCGAACACCCAGATCACGCCGCCTTGCGGCACGTTGGACTCGATGCCGATATTGTTGGTCGCAAGCGCGTCCTGGATACGCTGCGCGTCGACGCCCCAGCCCGACTGGATCGCGACGTACTGCGTCCCGTCGATTTCATAGGACATCGGCATGCCCATGATGCCGGAGTTGGTCTTCTGCTCCCAGAGCAGCTCGCCGGTCTTGGCGTTGAAGGCGCGGAAGTTGCGGTCGTTGGTGCCGCCGGCGAAGACGAGATCGCCTGCGGTTGCCGTCACCGATCCGAACATCTGCGACTTCGGGAAGTTGTGCTGCCACATCTTCTTGCCGGTCGCCGGATCCCAGGCCTGGAGTTCGCCGAAATGATCGGCGCCCGGCTTGGCCTTCAGGCCGATATCCTCCGGCTTGGTGCCGAGCCAGAGCTCGCCGGGCTTGAGCGGGATTTTCTCGCCGGTGAACCCGCCGCAGAAATTCTCGTTGGCAGGGACATAGACGAGGCCGGTCCTCTGGCTGTAGGCCGCCGACGGCCAGTCCTTGCCGCCCCACAATGACGGACAGAACTCGACGCGCTTGCCCACCGCAGGCTTGTGATCGGGATCGACGATCGGCTTGCCGTTCTCGTCGATGCCCTTCCAGACGTCGGTCGAGACGAACGGCCAGCCGGCGACGTAGTTGATCTTGGTCGGCGTGCGTTCGAGCACCCAGAAGATCGCATCGCGACCGGGATGGACCAGGCTCTTGATGTTGCGGCCGTCGCGCTGGAGGTCGATCAGCATCGGCGCGTCGACCTCGTCCCAGTCCCAGGAATCGTTCTGGTGATACTGGTGATAGGTCTTGATCTTGCCGTTGCCGGGATCGAGCGCGAGCACCGACGAGGTGTAAAGGTTGTCGCCGGGATGCATCTCGCCGGGCCACGGCGCGGCGTTGCCGACGCCCCAATAGATCGTCTTGGTATCCTTGTCATAGGTCCCGGTCATCCAGGCCGAGCCGCCGCCGTTCTTCCAGTCGTCGCCCTGCCAGGTGTCATGACCGGGCTCGCCCTCGCCGGGAATGGTGAAGGTCCGCCACAGCTCCTTGCCGTCCTTGGCATCGAAGGCCGCGACATAGCCGCGCACGCCGAACTCGCCACCGGAACCGCCGACGATGACCTTGCCGTCGACGATCAGCGGCATCAGGGTCATGTACTGACCCTTCTTGTAATCCTGCACCTTGGTGTCCCACGCCACCTTGCCGGTCTTGGCGTCGAGTGCGACGACGTGATCGTCGGTTGTGGCGAGATAGAGCTTGTCCTCCCACAGGCCGACGCCGCGGCTGGTCGGATGCAGCTGGAACAGATCGTCGGGGAGTTGCCGCTTGTAGCGCCAATATTCGTCGCCGGTCTTCGCATTCAGCGCGATCACCTGCCCCATCGGCGTTGCCACGAACATCACACCGTTGTTGACGATCGGCGGCGCCTCGTGGCCTTCGACGACGCCGGTGGCGAATGTCCAGACTGGCGTGAGATCCTTCACATTCGAGGTGTTGATCTGGTCGAGCGGGCTATAGCCCTGCCCGTCATAGGTGCGGCGGTAGAGCATCCAGTTGCCGGGTTCCGGATTCTCCAGGCGCTGCTGGGTGACAGGCGCGTAATTCTCGATCGGGCCGGCGATTGCGGCGGTCGAAGCGACACACGTAAAGGCGACGAAGCCGGACAGCAGTAATTGCTTTCTGGTCATGGACGTTTCCCCTTTTCATCCGATTGAATTCTTGTTGTGAATTCTTGTCGTTCGTCCCGAAATCCGCCCCTCGGCGGATGCGGCCTCTCGTGACGCGGGCATATCCCGCCATCCATCATCCCGGCTGCGCGCCACCTACCTTTCCGATGAAGCCACCCGCAACGCTGAGCGAGCCGTCAGCGAGCGCCAGCGGCAGCGCGGCGAGCCGCCGCGGCGCCGGGCCGAACACCACCTGCGCGCCTTCACGCGGGTCGTATTCGGAGTTGTGGCACATGCATTTGAACACATCCTTCTCGCCGACATCGCTCTTGACCCAGGCGGTGACAGGACAGCCTGCATGAGCACAGATTGCCGAATAAGCGAGGATGCCGTCGACGGCTCTGGCTTTGGTTTGCTCGTCGAGTTCGGCGGGATCGAGCTTGATGATCAGGAGTTCGTTGAGCCGCGAGGCGCTGCGGACCACCGAGCTCTTGGGATCCTGCGGCCAGGCATGAACCGGCGGTCCGCCGAGCCTCAGGTCAGCTGCCTTGATCAGCTTTCCTTCGCTGTCGCCTTCGGAGAAGACAAGGAGGTCGCCCTTTTGCGGCCGCTCGTCGGAGCCGGGTGCGTCCTCGCCCGCACGCGCAACCGCGGAACAGCCGAGACAGGCAGTGGTGGCGAGCGCTCCGAGCAGCAGCGCTCGCCGCGTTTGCTCGGCGCAGGCGCATGTCTCAGCTTCGCGCGAGGATGACGATGCGATGTTGGATGATGCATTCGACATGCATGCTAGCAGGCGCTGGAACTCTGCCGAAATGAAGGCGAAGAGTTGGCGCCGCAGTGCATCAATATGGCTTTACTCGCTTTGATTGAACACGATTGCACGCATTCAAAAGCGTTTTTGCCATTTCAACGTCATGCCGCGCGATCGGCATGATGATTTTGCAGATCAGGTCGATGCTGCAGGAATTGGTGCGGCGCGTTGCTTGCAGCACGCCATGCAACCGTGAAGCGATTCAACTGCACGTTCTAAAGGCAGCTTTGCACGTTCAGGACCGCAGCACGTGTCTCGGCGATGCGATGCGGCCGGCGATGGTGGCGGACGCCATCTCGAAACTGTCGGCGATGCGACGCGCCCTGTCGATGAAGAGGCTAGCCGCCGGCGGCGGGCAGACCTCGCGCGCGGTCCGTTCGAACAGGTCGAGCCAGCGGTCGAAATGATCGCCGGAGAGGCTGAGCGGCATATGCGCCCGCATCGGCGAGCCGTGGTAGCGGCCGCTCATCAGCACGACAGAGGACCAGAAGTCTTTCAGCTTGGCGAGGTGCTCGTCCCAATTCTGCACGATCCCGAACACCGGCCCCAGCAACGCATCCTCACGCACACGTCCGTAGAAGCGGGTGACCAGTTCCCCGATCATTTCCTCGGTGATCCCGGTGCGCTCGATCGCGTCCTGGGTCAGCAGGTTCCGCCGCGCGGCCGCCGCTTCGCGCTCGGCCTTCAGTCGATCCGACATGTCGCTTGTTTTCCGTCTTCGTTGTTCCCGCGAGCCGCCCGTTCGACATTGTCGAACCAATTGCGCCGACGTCTTTGTCGTAGCGCAAATTGCGGGATTGAGCGGCGGGCGTTTCGAGCCCGCCGCCCGCGCCGAGATCAGGCGCCGTAGCTGTAAAAGCCCTGCCCGGTCTTGCGGCCGAGATGGCCGGCGTCGACCATTTCCTTGAGCAAGGGGGCCGGACGGTACTTAGGATCATTGAAGCCCTTATAAAAGACCTCCATCACCGACAGCATGGTGTCGAGCCCGACGAGGTCGGCGAGCGCCAGCGGCCCGATCGGGTGGTTGCAGCCGAGCTTCATGCCGGCGTCGATTTCTTCCGCGGTCGCGATGCCCTCCTGGAGCGCGAAGATCGCCTCGTTGATCATCGGGCACAGGATGCGGTTGACGGCGAAGCCGGGGCTGTTCTTGGCGGTGATTGCCACCTTGCCGACGCGCTGGGCGAAATCGAGCGCCTTGGCGTGGGTATCGTCGGAGGTCTGCAGGCCGCGGATGAGTTCCAGCAGCTGCATGACCGGAACAGGGTTGAAGAAGTGCATGCCGATGAAACGGTCAGGGCGATCGGTCGCCGCCGCAAGCTTGGTGATCGAGATCGACGAGGTGTTGGTTGCAACCAGCGTGCGCGGCGACAGCGTGGCGCAGAGGTCCTTCAGGATCTTGACCTTCAGCTCCTCGTTCTCGGTCGCAGCCTCGATGACGAGATCGCAATCCGACAGCTTGGCGCGATCGGTGGTGCCGGTGATGCGCTTCAGCGCCGCCTCGCGGTCATCAGCCGAGATCTTCTCCTTCTTGACCAGGCGCTCGAGGCTGCCGCCGACGGTCGAGATGCCGCGGTTCACCGCTGCATCGGAGATGTCGACCATCACGACCGACAGCCCGGCCGCGGCGCAGATCTGGGCGATGCCGTTGCCCATGGTCCCTGCTCCGATGATGCCAACGGTATTGATCATGGAATGACGTCCTTCTCGTTGAGCGGGCCCCGCCTGAGCAGGCGTGCCCGGTTTTAACCCGAATTTCGAGCCGCGGGCCGCACGAGTGCTGCACCGCATCCAGGCTCTTCCTTAACGCATCCGTGGCGAGAATAAAGCCGCCTTTCCGCTGGCAAAGGGCATGATTTGGCGGTCTCGCGGCCCGATCGGCCCGAGTTTTGCGGCTCGACTCGCGCCCCGCAATTGCCGAGGGGCTCTTAGAACTTCAGGGTGGTCCGGAGCCCGAAGACCGCGGCATTTTTGAGCGCTCTGCCGGCGAAAGGACTGGACGGGAGGGGAGCGCCTCCGCCGGGATGAACGATGTATTGAAAGTTCGGCTGGACCGTCCAGCCGTCCCTAACCTGATACTGGTAAACAGCCGTGAGCAGCCCCTCGAAGTTTCGTACCGGCCAGTCTGGAGCAATCAACGCCCGATAATCCGCATCGAGCGCCTGCGTACGCTTCGACACATGGGCATAGCCAGCGGCGATCCCGAACTTGTCGTCGGGGCGGCGATCGTCGAGACCGATGAACTCGATGCCGCTGTCGGCGTAGAGGTCGATCAGGTTGCGATCGGCCGGTGCGCCGGAAACGCGGGCAAAGACACCGATGCCGCGGTCGTCGCTGTGAGGCATGCGATAGATCTTCTGCTCGATGACAGCCCAACCGCCGATATCGCCGGAGAGCAGCAGCGGCGCGCCGCTGCTCGCGGGCGAGGCGAGCGATACCCCGTTGGACGCGAATCGCTGGTCGGCAAAAGAGCCGAGGTGACGCCAGCCGCCGAGCTTGATCTGCCCGGCCGGATTGGGATCGCCCTTCGTGTTATTCCAGGCGTACTGAATCTGGCCGAGCAGAAGCGGCGGATCGTTGACGCGGAAGTTCACGCCGTAACGGTTGCGCTCCTGGGGATCACCGGGCCCGGGCCCGGCTTGGTCGCCATCAAAGAGCCCGCCGAGTACGGAGAGCTGGTCTGTGACGTTGACGAGAAGCCTCACGCCCATCGCGGCCAGCGGCGGCGACGGGCCGCCGCTCGGCAGGTCGAGCGAGGTGATCGCCGGCCAGCCCATCGAGGCGTTGGTGAAGATGTCGGTGTATTTGGTGTTGAAGAACTCGCTGTCGGCCGCGAGCTGGCCGAGCTTCAGCGAGACTTTCTTCTCGCCCCACTGCTTTTCGAAATAGGCCTCGTACAGGCGGGTCGAAGGCAACGCCTCGATCCCGCTCACGACCAAGAAATTCTGCAGATTGTCGCGCGACAGGCCGTTGCCGTGAATCTGGAACATGTTGGCATGGAAGGTGAGCTTGTCGAGGCCCACCAGCTTTTCCAGGTCGACGTCGACAGCGAGGTTGAGGCGGCCCTCATAGATCGTTCCCTGCTTGACGCCGCCGGACGTGTTGCCAAGCACCTCGCCGATATAGGTCGCAGCGAACTTCACCCCGTATTTCTGGAGCGGGTTCGGCAACAGGCCGAGCGTCTTCTCCTCGACGGTGCTCTCGCCCGTATCGGGGTCAGCCGGCTTGTCGTCGTCCGTCTTCTTGTCTTCCTGCGCCGCGGCCTGGACCCCGGCCAGCAGATATCCACCTGCCAGCAGCGCCAACAGAAACCGCAACGCCCCGCCTGATGCTACCTGCCCCCCACTCATCGTCAGCGAGTGGGACACGTCCAAGATGCGGTTTCAAGGGCAACTTGTTCGTGGAACCACGATTCATGATAATGCTGCAACGACCGAGGCAAACAAATGTTAGGTAAGCAACGCACTCATGGACGCGATCATCTACCACAATCCCGAATGCGGCACGTCGCGCACCACGCTTGCCACGATCCGCAATGCCGGGATCGAGCCCCACGTGATCGAATGTCTGAAGACGCCGCCGTCACGGGCGCTGTTGCGGCAGCTCATCGCCCGCATGGAGATTTCCGTGCGCGAGGCCATTCGCGAGAAAGCGGCGCCCTATGCCGAACTCGGGCTCGCCAACCCTGATCTGACTGACGACCAGCTGCTCGATGCGATGATGGCGCATCCAATCCTGATCAACCGGCCGATCGTGGTGACGCCGAAAGGCGGGAGGCCTTGCCGTCCCTCCGAGCTGGTGCTGGATCTCCTTCCCACGCCGCAACATCCAGGATGAACGATTTCGCGCGATCCATCGTTGCCGCATTCACGCTGATTGGCGAAGCCGATCCCGAGCTTCTCGGTATCGTCGCGCTGTCCGTCCGCGTCAGCCTGACGGCGAGCATCGTCGCGCTGCTGATCGGCGCTCCCTTTGGGGCTTTGCTCGCCATTAGCCGCTTCCGCGGACGGCAAGTCATCATCGTGCTGACCAATGCGCTGCTTGGGCTGCCGCCAGTCGTGGTCGGGCTTGCGCTTTATCTTCTGCTGTCGCGCTCCGGCCCCCTCGGCGCGGCCGGCCTGTTGTTTACGCCGACGGCCATGGTCATTGCACAGACGCTGCTCGCGACCCCGATCGTGGTCGCGCTGGTGCACCGGCCGGCGAGCCTGTTGTGGGCCGAATATGGCGACCTCGCGCGGATCGACGGCCTCTCGACGCTGCGCAGCATCGGCCTGTTGTTCGCGCTGGGGCGGACCTCGCTGCTGACGGCCTTCCTCGCCGCGTTCGGGCGTGCGATCGCCGAGGTCGGGGCCATCATCATCGTCGGCGGCAACATCAGCGGTTTTACCCGCACGATGACGACGGCGATCGCGCTCGAGACCAGCAAAGGCGACCTGCCGCTCGCGCTCGGGCTTGGACTGATCCTGCTCGCGCTCAGCGTCGCGGTCTCGACCGTCGCCTTCCTGCTAGTGGGACGCGTTGGGGAAAAATAGCTGCTCGCCGCCGACCTTGTAGCCGGCGATCGCATCCTGCCCCTTCTGAGAGATCAGCCAGTCGATGAAGGCCTGCCCGTCCTTCGCCTTCACGTCGGGATGCTTGTCCGGATTGACCAGCATGACGCCGTATTGGTTGAACAGCCGCTTGTCGCCCTCGGTCAGGATCGCAAGCTCGCCCCGGTTCTTGAACGACAGCCAGGTGCCGCGGTCTGACAGCAAATACGCATTCGACGAGGATGCCATGTTCAGCGCGGGGCCCATGCCCTGGCCGATCTCGCGATACCAGCTGCCCTTGCCGGCAGTGGGATCGACGCCGGCCTCCTTCCACAATCTCAGCTCGGCGGAATGCGTGCCGGACTTGTCGCCGCGCGAGATGAACGGCGCTTTTGCCGCTGCGATCTTGCGCAGCGCGTCGGCGACGTCCCTGTCGCCGGCGATCTTTGCGGGATCGCTCTTCGGACCGACGATGATGAAATCATTGTACATCACGTCGAAGCGCTTCACGCCCTGCCCTTCCGACATGAACTTGTCTTCGGCCGGCCTGTCATGGACGAACACCACGTCGGCATCGCCGCGCCGCCCGATATCGAGCGCCTGGCCGGTGCCGACCGCAACGACCTTCAGCGCGATGCCCGCGGCCTTCGAGAACAGTGGCAGCAGATAGCCGAACAGGCCGGACTGCTCCGTCGACGTCGTCGAGGCCACGGTGATGCTGCGGTCCTGCGCCATTGCGCATGTCGACCAAATCAGGACCGCTGCGATGGCGGCAAGCTTCTTCATGGCGGCGTCCTCACTCCAAAGTGCTTCAAAATAGGCGGGAAGGAAGGCGCGGGAAAGCCCTATGCGATGGCCCTGTGGACGAGGTCACATTGGACAATCCGACCGCCGAGGCGGTGCCTTGTCGCATGCGGGCTCCCGAAACTGCCTAAAGAGCGCTTCACGCCCGCTTCACCTCTGTTGAACCCCGCGTGAACCGCCCCGCGAACGTGTAATGGCGCGGAATATCGCACGTTCCAGCCGATCTCTGGGATGGAAACATTTGGAGCATCCCATGACAAAGACGAACATCATTGCGGCCTTGCGGATCATGTTGTCGCTTGCGATCGCCGGTCCGGCGCAGGCCTGGCCCGGACCGTCCTCAAGTGTCGCTTGCGCATGGGACGGCGAGCCCGGCGACTGCGAAGCACTCACCCTGGCGCTCGTCCGCAAGCATGCGCCGGCGCATCAGCACGGCCGCGAACTGGAGCACGCTGTCATGCCGTTTGCGTCGTCGCATCAGCCCGATCACGACGAGGAACCGCTTGCATCGATGCATTTCGAATGAACGCCGTGGCGTGGGGGCTGTGCAGATGTTCTGCAATTGGTCCCGCCTCAATTGACAGGGGCGTGACAGAAGGGGCAGTTTTTCACATTGCTGGCGAATCAGCTGAAGCCCACGGCCCTGAGTACCTCTTGGACAACTCCCAGTGCTTTCGAGACTGATATCGTTGCTGAGCCGCATTCCTGCGGTGAAATGGGCGTTCAACCGGCTTCGGCCCATGCCGCGCAGCGGCAGCATCGATGCGGCGCAGATCGCCGTTGATGAGCAGCCCGCTGTCGTCGCGATCGCCGAGATGGCTCCGACCGCCGAAACAATCGCCGACGAGATTTCATCCCCGGAGACGTTGACTGAAGTCGCGCCCGCCGTCGTCGAAGAGATTGCAGTTCCTTCGGTTGAGGTCGCGAGCGAACCGGTTGATGCGCTTGCACTGATCAGCAGCGATGCTCCGGCGCCCCCCTCAACGCTTGTAGAGCCCGACAACGTAGAAGAGGCTCCGGTCACGTCCGTCGAAACCGAAGCAATCGATGCTGCCGAGGTCATCAGTGGCCTCCCCGCAGAATTGCCGGCGAACGCCGAACCCGCAGTCGCGGAGGGAACCCCGGTCTGTTCTGCCGAAGTCGAAGCGATCGAACCTCCTGAGCCCGTCATCAGCAGCGATCCATCATCGGAAGACGATGCGGAGGTTGCGCCTGCTGTTGCAGAGCAGGCCCCTGTCTCACCGATCGAGGTGGAGTCCGTTCCGGTCAAGGCCTCCGAGCCTGTCATTGAAGACGGACCCGCATCCGTCGCTTCGGTAGAGATCGAAGCGGTCGCCCTCGACGAAACGCCCGCTGTCGTGGCCGACACCGACTTCGCGGCGCCTGCCGTCGCCGAGGTCAGGATCGAGAGCGCGCCGGCGCCGAGCGTCGTGACGGAGATCGAGCCGGTCGTCGCAAGCGATCCCGCACCCGTCGTGGCCGAAATCGCTGAGGACGCGATCGTCGACGCAGCTGTCGTCGCCGCACAGGTTGAGGCTCCTGCGGCGGCCGCACCGAAGAAGTCTCGTCCAAAGGTCGTCGAGCCCGCCGACCGCGCCGCGTTGATCCGGCAACGTTGGGCCGAGACCGGGATCAGGATGTGGAATCCGCGGCTGCACGGCACCGGGGATGCGACGCTCAACATCCAGGGTCGCATCGGGCTGCTGCCGCCCGAGCCCGGCGAGACCATGCCGCGTTACGACAAGCTGGAATTCAAGATGCTCGGCGGACAGATCGTGTGCGAGGGCGTCATCGTCGAGGCGCCCGCGCACGCCGGTCAGCGCAGCTTTACCCGGCTCGCCGAGCCGCGCGGCGCCGATCGCAGCCGTGAGCCGGCCCGGGAACGCCAAGCCGCCCTCGCCTGATCCTTTTCCTCTGCGACGATCATCATCCTCATGCTAGGTTGACGCTGGTTAGGGGAGATCGCATGTCCGCGAGATTGTCGAGCGTGGTCCTAATCGTCGCGTTCTGTGTTTCCCAAGGCGCGCTTGCTGCATCCCACAAGCGGCTGCGCCACGTGCATTCCGCGGAGCCTGCCACCGATCCGGTGGCCCCTTACAAGGCCGTCAGACTCTCCTCTTCGCGTGGCCAGACGATCCTCGACACGCCCGGCCAGACCACCGTGCTGACGCGGCAGGTGCTCGACGACATGAACGCGAGGAGCTTGCGCGACGCCATGCGCTCGACAGCCGGCGTGACCATCGGGCGCTGAGCATCGCGCGCCATGCTCAAATCGGACAGCAACCATTATTCCTCGTATGAAGTAGAATTTTTCGAACGCCGGGCGGTTGCTGCCGCAGCGCGCAGCATCTAGCGTGCGGCTGGTCGATCCGCGCAACGCCGCGGTCGCAACGACAACAACATCAGGGAGGACAATCCATGAGAAAGCTCGCGGCCACGCTGTGCGCGCTGGCGCTCTTCGCGCCTGCCGCACAGGCGCAGACCATCAAGGATTTTCTGGCGCAGGTCATGGTGAAATGGACCGCGCCGTTCGAGCCGTTCCAACTGATCGACAACATCTACTATGTCGGCACCGACGGCATTGCCGTCTACGTCATCAAGACGTCGCAAGGCCTGATCCTGATGGACACCGCGATGCCGCAGTCGACAGGCATGATCAAGGACAACATCGCCAAGCTCGGCTTCAAGGTCGCTGACATCAAATACATCCTCAATAGTCACGCCCATCTCGATCACACCGGGGGCTTTGCCGAGATCAAGCAGGAGAGCGGGGCGCAACTGGTCGCCGGCGAGCGCGACAAGCCGTTGCTCGAAGGCGGCTATTATCCGGGCGACGAGAAGAACGCGGACCTGACCTTTCCGCCGGCCAAGGTCGATCGCGCGGTGAAGGAAGGCGACAAGGTCACGCTCGGCGACACCACGCTGACGGCGCACGCGACACCCGGCCACTCCCCGGGCTGCACCAGCTGGGAGATGACGGTGAAGGACGGCGGCCAGGACCGCCAGGTGCTGTTCTTTTGTAGCGGCACCGTGGCGCTGAACCGGCTGGTGGGACAACCGACCTATCCTGGCATCGTCGACGATTATCGCTCAACCTTCGCCAAGGCCAAGGCGATGAAGGTCGACGTGCTGCTCGGGCCGCATCCGGAAGTCTATGGCATGCAGAACAAGCGCGCGCAGCAGATCAAGAGCGAGACGCCGAACCCCTTCGTCAAGCCGGGCGAGCTTGTCACCTACGTCACGGGCCTGTCGGAGGATTTCGACAAGGCGCTCGCCAAGCAGACGGCTGCGCTGCAGGCCGCGAAGTAGGGCGGTTGGTTCACCTCTCCCTAACGGGAGAGGTGACTCGAACCCGGTACAGCAGCCGCGGCGATACGCCGCTCTCGCACCCATGGTTATCGGAACGTAGCGGCGATCGTTTCCAACGATCTGCCGCGCGAAACGGTGCCCACGTCCACCGCACATCCTTAACAGTCTCTCACCGATACACGCGGGCTGCCAATTCGACCGCGGCGCACAACCGTAACTAGGGTTCCGGAAGGGAACCAATCTAACGCGCTCTTTACCCCCGCCATGCAAGATCGCCTTCGTTTTTGAAGGTATTTGGGGCGCGTCTTGCTATGCCTGCCGTCAATTTGAGAGCCTACTTCGCCGCCGCGATGCAGCTGTTTCGGGTGTCCGACGATCCGGACCTGACGCGCGCGCAGTTCGACGCCTTCTCCAAGCAGATCCCGCTGCTCTACTTCATTCTGATCAGCAACACGATCGCGGTGGCCTATACCTACGTCAACGTCGCGCCGGACTGGTTGACGATGATCGTCCCGAGCGTGCTGACGCTGCTCGCGGCACTTCGCACGTTCTGGTGGCTGCGCCAACGTCATCTCGTGCGCAGCGATGCCGACATCCTGCGCAACCTGCGCGCCACGAACTGGTTGACGCTGCCCACGGCCGCCGGCTTCACCGCCTGGTCGTTCGCGCTCTACCCTTACGGCGATCCCTTCGCCAAGAGCCAGGTCGCGTTCTACATGGCCGTGACCGTGATCGGCTGCATCTTCTCGCTGATGCATCTGCGCTCGGCTGCGCTGATCGTGACGCTGATCGTCGACGTGCCCTATGTGTTGTTCTTCTGGGCGACCGGTGAACCGACGCTGAAGGCGATCGCGGTCAACAACCTCCTGGTCTCCGGCGCGATGGTCACGGTGCTGTTCATCTATTACCGCGACTTCGCCGATCTCGTCGCGAACCGAAAATCGCTGCTGGTGCAGCAGGCAGCGACGCAGGCGCTGTCGGACGAGAACTTCCGTCTCGCCAATCTGGATTCTCTCACCGAGCTGCCGAACCGCCGCCGCTTCTTTGCCGAACTGTCGAGCGCCTTCAACGACGCCGAGCGCAGGCATGTGAGCGTCGCGGTCGGCATCATCGACCTCGACGGCTTCAAGCCGATCAACGACAATTACGGCCATTCGGTTGGCGACCGCGTCCTGATCGAGGCCGGCCGTCGCATCCGCGAAGTCTGCCAGGGGTTTGGTCCGCAGCGGGTGGAGTTCGCGCGCCTCGGCGGCGATGAGTTCGGTCTCGTGGTCTGCGGCGACCCCGAGGACGCCGACCTCGAGCGGCTTGGCGAACGCATCTGCGAGCAGGTCAAGTTGCCCTACCAGCTCGACACCGCCCACACCGGCCTGTCATGTTCGATCGGCTTTGCGCTATACCCACGCTCGGCGTCGACGGCGGAAGCGCTGTACGAATGTGCCGACTATTCGCTCTACCACGCCAAGCGTCATCTGCGCGGCCGCACCGTGATCTTCTCGAGTGAGCACGAGGCCGAGATCCGCAGTCGCGGCGTCATCGAGACCCTGCTGCGCACGGCCGATTTCGGCACCGAGATGGACCTGATGTTCCAGCCGATCGTCGATGCCATGAGCGAGCATACCGCAGGCTTCGAGGCGCTGGCACGCTGGCAAAGCCCCCGCCTCGGCCGGGTCTCGCCGGCCGACTTCATCCCTGCCGCCGAGCGCATCGGCCTGATCCGCCCCCTGACGCAGGCGCTGCTGGTGCGCGCGCTCGCGACCGCCAGGAATTGGCCGGACCACACCCGCCTGTCGTTCAATCTCTCAGCCCACGACATCTGCTCGCCTGACGGCATCCTGCCGCTGATCGCCATCATCGAAAACAGCGGCGTGCCGCCGCGCCGGCTCGACTTCGAGATCACCGAGACCGCCGTCACCTTCGACTTCGTGCGTGCACAGCAGTCGATCGCGGCGCTGAAAGCCATGGGCTGCGGTATTTCGCTGGACGATTTCGGCACCGGCTATTCGTCGCTCAGCCACGTGCATCGTCTGCCCCTGGACAAGCTCAAGATCGACCGCAGCTTCGTCGCCGACATCAACGACAATCCGGTCAGCCACAAGATCATCAAGTCGCTCACGGGCCTGTGCGACGACATGGAGATCGCCTGCGTGGTCGAGGGTGTCGAGACCCGCGCCCAGCTCGACAGCCTGCGCCGCCTCGGCTGCGATTTCGTGCAGGGCTATTACTTCGCAAAACCCATGCCGGGCCCGGCGATCGAGGACTACCTCGCCAAGGAGCGCGAGCGCCTTGACCACGGCGCAGCCAAGGTCGTGGCCTGAGCCGGACTAGCCGCCCGGCTATCTCGAGAGGCTCGGCAGATCGAGCCCCTTGTCACGGGCGCAGTCGATCGCGATGTCGTAGCCCGCGTCCGCATGGCGCATGACGCCACTGGCCGGATCATTCCAGAGCACGCGCTCGATGCGCCTGGCGGCTTCCGGCGTGCCGTCGGCAACGATCACCATGCCAGCGTGCTGCGAATAGCCGATGCCGACGCCGCCACCATGATGCAGCGAGACCCAGGTCGCGCCGCTGGCGCAATTGAGCAGCGCGTTGAGCAGTGGCCAGTCGGACACGGCATCCGAGCCGTCCTTCATCGCCTCGGTCTCGCGGTTGGGGCTCGCCACCGAGCCGCTGTCGAGATGATCGCGGCCGATCACCACAGGCGCCTTCAGCTCGCCACGCGCCACCATCTCATTGAACGCAAGGCCAAGGCGATGACGATCGCCAAGCCCGACCCAGCAGATCCGCGCCGGCAAGCCCTGGAACTTGATGCGCGCCTTCGCCATGTCGAGCCAGTTGTGCAAATGCTTGTCGTCGGGCATCAGCTCCTTGACCTTGGCGTCTGTCTTGAAGATGTCTTCAGGGTCGCCTGACAACGCAGCCCAGCGGAACGGCCCGACGCCGCGGCAGAACAGCGGCCGGATGTAGGCGGGCACGAAGCCGGGGAAATCGAAAGCGTTCTTCAGGCCCATGTCCTGCGCCATCTGTCGGATATTGTTGCCATAGTCTAGCGTCGGAATGCCCTGCGCATGGAAATCCAGCATGGCCTGGACGTGCTCGACCATCGAGGTCTTGGAGGCGCGCTCCACCGCCTTCGGGTCCGAGGCGCGCTTGGCCTCCCAATCGGCCAGCGTCCAGCCCTTTGGCAAATAGCCGTTGATCGGATCATGCGCGCTGGTCTGGTCGGTGACGATATCAGGCTTGACGCCGCGTCGGACCAGCTCCGGGAAAATCTCGGCGGCATTGCCGAGCAGGCCGACTGAAACTGCCTTCTTCGTTGTGGCGGCGTCCGCCATGAGCGCAAGGGCTTCGTCGAGCGTGGCCGCCTGCCGATCGAGATAGCCGGTGCGCAGGCGCATCTCGATGCGGCTCGGCTGGCATTCGACCGCGAGCATCGAGGCGCCGGCCATCGTCGCGGCCAGCGGCTGCGCACCGCCCATGCCGCCGAGGCCGGCAGTGAGAATCCATTTTCCTGCGAGGCTTCCCCCGTAGTGCCGACGGCCGACCTCGACGAAGGTCTCGTAAGTGCCCTGCACGATGCCCTGGCTGCCAATGTAGATCCAGGAGCCTGCGGTCATCTGGCCGTACATCATCAGCCCCTGGCGATCGAGCTCGTTGAAATGATCGAGTGTAGCCCAGTGCGGCACGATGTTGGAGTTCGCGATCAGCACGCGCGGGGCATCGGCATGAGTGCGGAAGATGCCGACCGGCTTGCCGGATTGCACCAGCAAGGTCTGGTCGCTCTCGAGCTTACGCAACGCGTTCGTGATCCGATCAAAACTCTCCCAGTCGCGCGCGGCGCGACCGATGCCGCCATAGACCACGAGCTCGCTCGGACGCTCGGCGACATCAGGATCGAGATTGTTCATCAGCATGCGCAACGGTGCTTCCGTCAGCCAGCTTTTGGCGCTGATCTCGCTGCCACGGGGCGCGCGGATGGTGCGGTCATTGTCCAGTCGGTGGTTCATGCGGAACACCCTTAGTCAGCCTTGTTCAGTCAAGTCTTGTTCAATCAAGTCTTGTTCAATTAAGTCTTGGAAACGGATCAGATGAGAGCGTCGTGAGCGCGGCAGCCGGCAGTGCATCGGCATCGATCAGCGTCGCTGCCTTGGCAAGATCGCCGGCCATGTAGCGGTCGGCCCCAAGGGCGGGCACCTGCTCGCGCAGTTTGTCGATGACTGCGATGAGCGGCGCGCTGGTCGTGTGCGGTGCGCGCAGCGTGATGCCTTGGGCAGCGGCCAGAAGCTCGATACCGAGAATGGACGCGAGATTGTCGGCCATGTCGGACAGTCGTCGTGCGGCATGCGCGGCCATGGAGACATGGTCTTCCTGGTTGGCGCTGGTCGGCGTCGAATCGATCGAGCAGGCCGCGGCGCGCTGCTTGTTCTCGGCATAGAGCGCGGCCGCAGTCACCTCGGCGATCATGAAGCCTGAATTGATGCCGGGATCGGGCGTGAGGAATGGCGGCAGGCCAAAGTTGAGCGCGGGATCGACCAGCGTCGCGATCCGCCGCTCGCTGATCGCGCCGATCTCCGACAAGGCCAGGGCAATCGTATCGGCAGCAAAGGCCACCGGCTCGGCATGGAAATTACCGCCGGAGATGATCTCGCCGGTCTCGACCAGCACCAGCGGATTGTCTGTGACCGCATTGGCCTCGATGATCAAGGTGCGCGCGGCCTGAATGATCACGTCGAGCGCGGCGCCAGCGACCTGCGGCTGGCAGCGCAGGCAATAGGGATCCTGCACGCGCTCGTCGCCTTCGAGATGCGACAGGCGGATATCGCTGCCGTCGAGCAGCGCGGTCAGCGTTGCGGCCGCAGCGACTTGCCCGGGAAGACCGCGCAGGGCCTGGATCTCGGGACGGAACGGCGCGGTCGAGGCCATGGCGGCATCGACCGACAGGGCACCAGTGACCAACGCCGCACGGGCGAGACGAAATGCACGCAGCACGCCTGCGATGGCATAGGCCGTCGAGAACTGCGTGCCGTTGATCAGCGCGAGCCCCTCCTTGGGACCGAGCGTCAGTGGCGCGAGCCCGGCAGCGGCGAGCGCCTCCCGGCCCGATACAACCCTGCCGTCGACGATCGCCTGCCCCTCGCCGATCATCACAGCGGTCATATGCGCGAGCGGCGCGAGATCGCCTGAGGCACCGACGGAGCCTTGCTGTGGCACCATTGGGTACACGCCTCGCGCCAGCATGGCTTGCAGCTGCTCGATCAGCTCGCGGCGCACGCCGGAGGCGCCCCGTCCGAGCGAGATGATTTTCAGCGCCATCATCAGCCGCACGATCGGCTCGGGCGTCGCCGGACCGACGCCGCAGCAATGCGAGACGATGAGGTTGCGTTGGAGCAGCGCAGTCTGGTCCGGCGGGATGCGTTTCGAAGCCAGCTTCCCGAAGCCGGTATTGATACCGTAAACGGGCGCGGCGCCGAGCGCCGCCTTCGCAACGATCTCCGCAGCCGCCTCAACGCGCGGCCAGACCGATTGATCGAGCACGACAGCAGAACCCGCAAGCACGCGCCCAAGATCGTCAAAGCTCACCAGTCCAGGCTTGACGACGATCGCTGTGCCCTGCTCGGTCACTGCCCCCTCCAGACACGGCGATGCAGCGGATTGAATCCGATGCGATAGACCAGCTCCGCGGGGCGCTCGATGTCCCAGATTGCGAGGTCGCACCATTTGCCGGCCTCTAAAGTGCCGGTCTCGTCGAGCACGCCGAGCGCCCGCGCGCCTTCGCGGGTGATACCTGTGAGGCATTCGGCAACAGTCATCCGGAACAGCGTCGCGCCAATGTTCATGGCGAGCAGCAGCGAAGTCAGGGGCGAGCTGCCGGGATTGCAGTCGGTCGCGAGCGCCATGGCAACGCCGTGCTTGCGGAACAGCTCGATCGGCGGCTTTTGCGTTTCCCTGATGAAGTAGAACGCGCCCGGCAGCAGCACGGCCACCGTGCCAGCTCTTGCCATCGCGGCCGCGCCGGCCTCGTCGGTATGCTCGAGATGATCGGCCGAAAGCGCGGAGAATTGGGCGGCGAGCGCAGCGCCGCCGAGGTTCGACAGCTGGTCGGCGTGAAGCTTGACCCGTAGCCCGAGCGCCGTCGCCGCCGTGAACACCCGTGCTGTCTGCTCGGCCGAGAACGCGATGCCCTCCATGAAGGCGTCGACGGCATCGGCCAATCCAGCCTCTGCGACGGCCGGCAGCATCTCCCTGCAGACGAGATCGATGTAGCGATCCTTGTCGCCACCGGCTTCCACCGGCAGTGCATGCGCGCCGAGGAAGGAGGTTCGGATCGCAACCTTCCGCACACGGCCAAGGCTGCGGGCGGCAGAAAGCTGGCGTATCTCGGTCCCGGTATCGAGACCATAGCCGGACTTGATCTCGACCGTGGTGGCGCCCTCGCCGATCAAAGCATCTAGCCGCGGCAACGCGCTTGCGATCAGTTCCGCCTCACTCTCTTTGCGCGTCGCGGCCACGGTGGAAACGATGCCGCCGCCGGCGCGCGCGATCTCCTCATAGCTCGCGCCCTTCAGGCGCAGCTCGAATTCGTGCGCGCGGTTGCCGCCATAGACGAGATGGGTGTGGCAATCGACGAGGCCGGGCGTGATCCAGCGCCCCTCGCAATCGATCCACTGGATCGCGTCGACATCGCCGGGAAACTCTGCCGCTGCGCCGGCATAAATGATGTGGCCGCCGCGCGTGGCAATCAAACCGCGCTCGATCTCGCCGAGATCGGGACGGTCGGCCCGCATGGTCGCGAGCCGGGCGTTATGCCAGATCCGGTCGAAGCGCTCTGCCATGCCACTGTCCCTTCGCGAAGTCCCTGCGCCCTGGGATGCTTGACTTATATGTCTAGACATATAATCGTAAGCTGGTTCTGTCCAGCCGGCGTGCAATCAATCATGACCCGACTGCATTTCGCCTCCGCGCTCCTGCCCTCGGGCTGGGCCAATGACGTGCAGGTGGTGATCACCGCTGGCGCGATCGCGGCGGCGACGCCTGATGTGACACCTGCTGCCGGCGATGAGCGCCACGCCATTGCGCTTCCGGGGCTTGCGAGCCTGCACAGCCACGCCTTCCAGCGCGGCATGGCCGGACTTGCCGAGCTGCGCGGCGACACAGCCGACACGTTCTGGACCTGGCGCGAGACGATGTATCGCTTCGCGCTGGCGATGACACCCGACGATGTCGCCGCCGTCGCCACGTTGCTTTATGTCGAGATGCTGGAGCAGGGCTTTACCCGCGTCGGCGAATTCCATTATCTGCATCACGACCGCGACGGCGCGCACTACGCTGATCCCGCCGAGATGGCCTCGCGCATCGCGCAGGCTGCCGAGGCCTCAGGCATCGGCCTGACGTTGCTGCCGAGTTTTTATGCGCGCGGCTCGTTCGGCGGCGCGGCGCCGCATGGTGGTCAGCGCCGCTTCATCAATTCGGTCGATCAGTTCGCCAAGCTGATGGCGGCCTCGTACAAGGCGATCGCAGACTTGCCAGGCGCCAATATCGGCATCGCGCCGCATAGTCTGCGCGCGGTGGCGCCGGACGAGCTCGCGGCGATCATTCCGCTCGCCAATGGCGGGCCGGTGCACATTCATGCCGCCGAGCAGATGAAGGAAGTCGAGGATTGCCTGGCCTGGTCGGGACAGCGGCCAGTGCAATGGCTGCTGGAGCACGCGCCAGTCGACCAACGCTGGTGCCTCATTCATGCGACGCACATGACGGACCAGGAAATCAACGCATTCGCCAGGACCGGCGCGGTCGCAGGCCTCTGCCCTGTGACCGAAGCAAGCCTCGGCGACGGCATCTTTCCCGCGCGCGAATTTATCGACGCCGGCGGTTCGTTCGGCATCGGCACCGACTCCAACGTGCTGATCGGTGTCGCGGATGAGTTGCGCCAGCTCGAATATGGCCAACGGCTCAAGCATCGCGCGCGCAACGTGCTCTCTGGTGGCGCCGGCCGTTCCACCGGCCGTACGCTGTTCGACAATACCCTTGCGGGCGGCGCACGGGCACTGGCGCAACCGACAGTCGGCCTTACCCCGGGCGCGCGGGCCGACATCGTCACGCTCGACGCCGCGCATCCATCGCTGGCCGGACGGGCGCGCGACGCGGTGATCGACGGCTGGATCTTTGCCGCCGGTGGCGGCGCGATCGATTGCGTCTGGGCCGGCGGCAACAAGGTCGTCGAAGGTGGCCGACACAGGCTGCGCCAATCCGCCCGTGAGCGCTTCAACATTGCGATGCGGAGGCTTGTCGCATGAGCCTCGCGACCGATGCGTCCGACAAGCCGACGCTCTACAAGCGCATCCGCGCCGATATCGAAAAGCGCATCCTGACCGGCGAATGGCCGCCCGGACATCGCATTCCGTTCGAGCACGAGCTGGTCGCGCGCTATGGTTGCTCGCGCATGACGGTGAACAAGGCGCTGTCCGAACTCGCTCAGGCCGATCTGATCGAGCGGCGCCGGCGCGCCGGCTCCTTCGTGCGCCGGCCGCAACATCAATCGGCCGTGCTCAAGATCGCGGACATCCGCGCCGAGATCACCGCGCTGGGCCGCGGCTACGGCTATGAGCTGATCAGCCGCAAGCTGCGCGCGGCGACCGCAGCCGACCGCGAACGGCTCGGCGTCAAGAAAGCCGGCAAGGTGGTCGCGATCTCCTGCCGCCACAGCGCCGACAAGGTGCCATTCGCCGTCGAGGACAGGCTGATCGATCTGTCATCCGTGCCATCTGCGGCATCAGCGGATTTCTCGCGCGAGCCGCCCGGCTCGTGGCTGCTTCATCATGTCCCATGGACGGAGGCCGAGCATACGATCAGCGCGATCGTTGCGGATGATCGCACGGCGGAGGCGCTCGACATCGCGGTCGGCGCGCCCTGTCTCGTGATCGACCGCTATACCTGGCGCAGCGCGCGCACAATCACCGCGGTGCGCCTGCTCTATCCCGGTGACTCTCACCGCCTTGTCGCGCGATTCAAGGGAGGATGAGAGAACAATGTCGGCGCAAATCGTGCAGCGCTTTCCCCAACGGTCCGCAGGGGCCGACAGAGATCAACAGGACGTCAAACCATCTGGGCAAGAGGACGACAATCATGCGTAGTTCGACAGTACTTGCGACCATCATTGCAATCGCGGCCGCCACGCCCGCGCTCACCGACGACGTCAAGGTCGGCGTCGGCATCTCCGGATGGACCGGCTTTGCGCCGCTGACGCTGGCGAAGGAAGCCGGGATCTTCAAGAAGCACGGTCTCGACGTCACCATCAAGAAGATCCCGCAGAAGGACCGCCACCTCGCCATTGCCTCCGGCGACGTACAGTGCGCGGCAACGACGGTCGAGACCTGGATCTCCTGGAACGCCAACGGCGTTGCGACCAAGCAGATCTTCCAGCTCGACAAGAGTTTTGGCGCCGACGGCATGGCCGTGCGCAACAACGTCACGTCGATCAAGGAATTGAAGGGCAAGACCGTCGCGGCGTCCGCGCCCGGCACCTCGCCCTATTTCGCGCTGGCCTGGATGCTGAAGAAGAACGGGCTCACGGTGAAGGATGTCACCGTCGTCAACCTCGAGCCGGCCGCCGCCGCGCAGGCCTTCGTCTCCGGCCAGAACGATGCCGCGATGACCTATGAGCCTTATCTGTCGACCGTGCGCGCCGCACCCGACAAGGGCAAGATCATCGCGACCACGCTGGACTATCCGATCGTGATGGACACGTTCGGCTGCACGCCGAAGTTCCTCAGCGAGAACCCGAAGGCGGCGCAGGCGCTGGCCGACAGCTATTTCGAATCGCTCGACATGATCGCCAAGGACCAGGCCAAGTCCTATGAGATCATGGGTGCCGACGTGAAGCAGACCGGCGAGCAGTTCGGCAACTCGGCAAAATATCTGCGCTGGCAGGACAAGGCCGCGAACCAGAAGTTCTTCGCGGGCGACTTCCTCGCCTTCAACAAGGACGCCACCGAGCTGCTGCTCGAGATGGGCATCATCAAGTCGGCGCCGAAGGTCGAAGACCTCTTCGACGCCAGCTTCATCAAGTAAGCTCCGACAAGCTGCCGGTCCCTCCGCACGGCGGGACCGGCGCATGATCGACTACACTCGGATCAACTATCGATGCGTCCTCTGGATTCCGTGACATCGAAGCAGCGCGTGGCCTATGGCCTCGCCTTCTTCGTGCTGTTCGTCGCCCTCTGGTCCTGGGCGACCTTCGGCGGCCATGTGTCAAAGACCTTTCTCGCCAATCCGTTGACCATGGTGCAGGAAGGCTATGACCTCCTGACCAAGCAGGGTTTTGTCTACGACATCGGCATGACGATCTGGCGCGTCGTCGGCGGCTTTGCGCTCGCCGCAATCATCGCCGTGCCGCTCGGCGTGCTGATGGGCGCCTACAAGCCGATCGAAGCTTTTCTCGAGCCGTTCGTCTCCTTTGCACGCTATCTCCCGGCCTCCGCCTTCATTCCGCTGCTGATCCTGTGGGCCGGCATCGGCGAGTTGCAGAAGCTGCTCGTCATCTTCATCGGCTCGGTGTTCCAGGTCATCCTGATGGTCGCGGTGACCGTCGGCGCCACGCGGCGCGATCTGGTGGAAGCCGCCTATACGTTAGGTGCCAGCGACCGTGGCATCATCCGCCGCGTGCTGCTGCCCTCCTCCGCGCCCGAGATCGCGGAGATCCTGCGGCTGGTGCTGGGCTGGGCCTGGACCTATGTCATCGTCGCCGAGTTGATCGGCTCCTCCTCGGGCATCGGCCACATGATCACCGACAGCCAGGCGCTGCTCAGCACCGGTCAGATTATCTTCGGCATCATCGTGATCGGCCTGATCGGCCTGCTCTCGGACTTCATGTTCAAGGCCTTCAACGCCTGGCTGTTTCCATGGAGGCTCGCATGACGATCCTCAAGATCGAGCAGGTCTCGCGCACCTTCCCGGCGCGCCACGGCAACGCGCCGACAAGGGCGCTGGAGCCGACCGACCTTGTGATCGGCAACAACGACTTCGTGACCATCCTCGGCCCCTCCGGCTGCGGCAAGTCCACGCTGCTGCGCATCGTCGCCGGCCTCGACCGGCCGACCGGCGGGCGCGTCACGCTCGATGGGCGCGAGGTCACCGGCCCGGGCGCCGATCGCGGCATGGTGTTCCAGTCCTACACGTTGTTTCCCTGGCTCACCGTGCGCGAGAACATCGCCTTTGGTCTTCGCGAGCGCGGCGTGCCGGAGGCGGAGCGCAACAAGGTCGCGGACGGCTTCATCCGCCAGGTTGGGCTTGCCGGCTTCGAGAACCATTGGCCGAAGCAGCTTTCCGGCGGCATGCAGCAGCGTACAGCGATCGCGCGTGCGCTCGCTAACGATCCAAAGATCCTGCTGCTCGACGAGCCCTTCGGCGCGCTGGACAATCAGACCCGCGCGCTGATGCAGGAGATGCTGCTCGGCATTTGGGAGCGTGACCAGAAGACGGTGCTGTTCGTCACCCACGACATCGAGGAAGCGATCTTCCTCGGCAGCCGCGTCATCGTCATGAGCGCGCGTCCCGGCCGCATCAAGGCCGAGATCACCGTGGACCTGCCGCATCCGCGCTCCTACAAGATCAAGACCACGCGGGAATTCGTCCAGCTGAAGGAACGGCTGGTCGAGGAAATCCGCACCGAGGCGCTGAAGGTTGCCGAACATGCCTGATACCCATCCCCGCGCCAATGGCGAGCGCGTCCTGGCCGACCTCAATGCGCTCCGTGCGCTGGGCACCTACAAGACCGGCGTGCACAAGCCGACGTTCTCCGAACCGCACAAGCAATCGCTGGACTGGCTGGTGCGGAAGCTACCCGAGGCCGGGCTCGCCGGCGCGATCGACGGTATCGGCAACATCCTTGGCACCAGCGCGAAATCCGGACCGAAGCTGCTCGCCGGATCGCACCTCGAAAGCCAGAATTACGCCGGCTGGCTCGATGGCCCGCTCGGCGTCGTCTATGCGCTCGAAGCCGCGCGCGTGCTCAATGGCGATGCTTCCGTGAAGGGCGCGGTCGAAGTCGCCGCGTGGGTTGACGAGGAGGGGCACTTCGGCAGCTTCCTCGGTTCGCGCTCTTATGTCGGTCAGGTCACCGAGGCCGAGATCGACGCCGCGCGCGACCGCACCAACGGACGCAGCATGCGCGACGCGCTTCTCGACATGGGGCTCGCCGGGCGTCCGCGTGTTGCGGCCGAGCCGGGCCGACACGTCGGCTATCTCGAGGCGCATATTGAGCAAGGCGACACGCTCGAAAGCAGCAACCTTGCGATCGGCGTCGTGACCTCCATCGTCGGCATCTGGCAATACCGCGTCATTTTCACCGGCGAGCAAAACCACGCCGGCACTACGCGCATGGCGGTGCGCAAGGATGCGGGGCTGGCGCTGGCAAAGTTCTGCGTGGCCATCGACGAGCGTTTCCCGGCCGCATGCGGGCCTCGCACGGTCTGGACCACGGGCCGCATCACGCTCGATCCGGGCGCGCCGAGCATCATTCCCGGCGGCGCCGAGATGCTGTTCCAGATCCGCGACGACGATCCTTCTGTGATCGCGCCGTTGGAAGAGTTGCTGCGGACCATGGCGGACGAGGTCAGCGCCAAGGGTCCCTGCACCGTCGCCGTGGAGAAGATCCGCACCGGCGCGCCTGCGATGATGAACACCGAGTTCCAGGACGCTATCGAGGCCGCAAGCAAGGCGCTTGCCGGCGGACGATCGCTGCGGATGCCGAGCGGCGCCGGCCATGATGCGCAGATGCTGGCAACCATCATGCCGGCGGGCATGCTGTTCGTCCCGTCGATCGGCGGCATCAGCCACCACTGGACCGAGAACACGGCGGACGCGGACATCATCACCGGCGCCGAGGTCTTCGTCGACGCCTGCCGGCGGATTCTCGCTGGCTAGAACGACGTTCCACCCGCTGACACGCGGACGCTCATCCTTGATCCACCACGCACTCCGCACCATCGATGACGTATGCGGCGTGCCGAAAATCCCTGATGGTCGCCAGCTTGTCGGCCGACCAGTTCAGCAGCACGAAATATTTCGGCCGCCCGTTCAGCTCGCTTGGATCGAACACCAGAATCGCGGGACGTCCATCGACCTGCCCGGTCACCAGATGCCAGTTGTTGATCTTTGAATAATTGCCGAAGTAAGTCGACACCGCGGCCTTGCCTTTCAGCCTGGTGCGGTTGACGAGCTCGAGCCTGACGTCGTCGGCGATCATGGCGCGGATCGCGTCGAAGTCGCGCGCATTGAAATGGCCGACATAGGCGTTGAGCCGCGCCCGATCGGTTTCCGACAGGCCCGGCTGCGGTGCGTCGTCCGGCTCCGCAGCGAGCTCACGCAGCTGCGTGCGCCCGCGATTAAGCGCGGCCTTCACCGCCGGCAGGCTGAAATCCATGATGTCGCAGACCTCGGCAAGCGAGCAGCCGAGCACGTCCATCAGGATCACGCTCGACCGCTGCGCCACCGGCAGCCGCATGAAGGTACGCAGACTGGTCGCAGCGATCTGGCGGCTTTCCACGTCATCGAGCTGCCCGGCGATCATGTCCACCTCCTCAGCCGAATGCAGCGCCTCCTGCCGGTTACGGCGACGCAGGAAATCCAGCGCGGTGTTGTGCGCGATGCGGAACAGCCAGCCTTGCGGATTGACGACGGGCGAGGCTGACTGCAGCGCAGCCATCGCCTTGATGAGCGCATCCTGCAACACGTCCTCACCGTCGATGACCGAGCCAACCATGCGGGCGCAGTAGCGATGCAACTGCGGCCGCATCCGCGCCAACAGGGCCTCGATGTCGACGGCAGCCGCCGGATCTGTCGCCATTGCTCCTCCGCCTCGCCTGGTCAGGACCCGTCCAGCATACGGTAATTGCCGACGATCCTCACGTCACGAACCACCGGCGGCTCCGCGCAGCGATCCCGGATGCCGTCCTGGAACACCTGAAACGCCCTAAGCTTCGGGATCGGGCTCGAGCCGTCCTCCGCCGCGCCCTCGACCAAATGGATGAAGGTGTCGTCCTCCAGCCGCAGCGTCAGATAGCGCACGCCATCGGGCGCCGCCGCCTTCAATTCCGCAAATACGGCCGCAACCAGCTCGGCGTTCCGATCGGCCAGCTCCGGCTTGACCCTGTATCTGATCAGCGTTCTTCTCATTACGCGCTCCTCAGCTTGTGTTGCGACCCAGTTGCTCATCACGCGCCATCGTCGACTTTAGCATGAGCTTCCCGGATGTCCGGGGTCCCGATTTGCCGGATCAAGCTCGCGTCAATGGCCGCGTCACCCCAAAAGACGCTTTCCAGCCGCCAAAGGATTCGGTCCGCAAAAGATTATTTCCGGACGCACCCTTTGCCCCATCGACCTCGTCTAGCCCGCAGAACGCGCCGCGACAGGGCGGCGCGACGCAGGGAGAGAGGGCGATGCAGACCCCGACCAATCGCGCCGAGAAGAACTGGGTCCTTGGCGTCACCGCGCTGGCATCCTTCATGATGGCGCTCGACGCCATGATCATTACGACCGCATTCGCCTCTATCCGTACCGAATTCGGCAGTCCGGTCGAAACGCTGCAATGGACCGTCAACGCCTTCAACCTGATCTTCGCCGTCCTGCTCCTGACCGGCGCCGCGCTCGGCGATCGCTTCGGCCGCCGCCGCATGTTCGCGACCGGGATCGCGCTGTTCGTCGTTGCATCGGCGGCCTGTGCGCTGGCAGGCAGCGCCTCCGCGCTGATCGCTGCCCGCGCGCTGCAAGGCGCCGGCGCCGCGCTCGTGATGCCGCTGGCGATGGCGATCCTGAGCGGCACGTTCGGCCGGGAGGAGCGCGCCCGCGCGCTCGGCATCTTCAGCAGCATCACCGGCTGCGCGCTGATCATCGGCCCGGCCATCGGCGGCTTCATCACCGAACATTTTGGCTGGCGCTGGGTATTCTGGATCAACCTGCCGATCGGCTTGATCGCAATCGCGCTGGTGCTGGCACGGTTGCGCGAAAGCTTCGGGCCTTCTGCC
Source organism: uncultured Bradyrhizobium sp. (assembly GCF_936928535.1). Taxonomy (GTDB): domain Bacteria; phylum Pseudomonadota; class Alphaproteobacteria; order Rhizobiales; family Xanthobacteraceae; genus Bradyrhizobium. The sequence goes on from NZ_CAKZHY010000095.1 coordinate 184,130, forward strand.
GCACTGGACATCCCCGGACTGTCGCTCGTCGCTCTCGCGGCACTCGCGCTAGTCTGGAGCCTGTTGCGCGGCAATGCCGTCGGGTGGGCGAGGCCGAGATCATGGGCACGCTGATGTCAGGCCTGGTGTTCACGGCCGGCTTCGTGCTTTGGGAATTGCGCGCCGTCGCGCCGATGGTGCCGATGCGGCTGTTTGCGTCGCGTGCCCTCGCCGCCGGCATGTCGGCGAGCGTGCTGTTCTACGCTGCGATGTATGGCGTCCTGTTCCTGCTGCCACAGTTCCTGCAGACGACGCTGGGCTTCGATGCCTTCGGCGCCGGACTTCGCCTGCTGCCCTGGACTGCGACGCTGTTCGTCACCGCACCCATAGCCGGCGCGGTCGTCAACAGGCTCGGCGAGCGGCCGCTGGTGGTGATGGGATTGCTGATGCAGGCGATCGGCCTTGGCTGGATCGCGGAGATTGCGAGTCCTGCGTTGGCCTATTCCGCTCTGGTGGCGCCGCTCGTGCTGGCGGGCGTCGGCGTCTCGATGGCGATGCCGGCCGCGCAAAACGCCATCCTAGGCTCGGTCGCGATCGCCGAAATGGGCAAGGCGTCCGGCGTCTTCAACATGGGCCGCTTCCTCGGCGGCATGTTCGGCATCGCCGCACTGGTGGCCAGCTTCTCGGCCCACGGCGGGGCCTACTCGGCCGCGCATTTCGACGGTGGATTTGCCGCGGCGATGCGCCTTGCGGCAACGCTGTCGCTGGCAGGCGCGATCGCGGGATTCTTCCTGCCGGCACGGCGACGGGCCGCCGTCGCAGCCGCGCCGCAAGATGCGTGACGCGCGCAACGCCGGAGGTTCGCTGTCAGGGCTTACCGCTGACGCGCTTTTCAAGCTGCAACGTCCGCTCGACCAAGTCATCCAATTCAAACGATTGGGAGTCGAGAAACGCGACGGACCCGTTGTTGGGGTCAGCAGCCAGACGGTGGGTCTGGCTCAAATGATGTTTGAGCCAGGTCCTTTGCTCTTGCTGCAATTGCGCCCGCGTCATGTCCGCGGAGCTGTGCATCAGGGCCTGATAGGCGGCATTCAGCCTCGCGTCCCACTTATCGATCTCGGCTTTGCCGCAATCCAGCATTTTAGAGGAAACGCCGTCGGCTTGAGCCACGCACGCATCGAACTCCGCACTCTGCTGCGCGCTTGCAGAAAATGTGACGAGATAGAGGGCGGCTGCCAAAACGGGAGCTGACTTCCAGAACATCCTAGCGGTCTCACTCGTCGATCCGACGAAACCTAGCCCGCGCGTTATGGCTATTTCGCGACGACTTTAAAGGCAAGGGCACTGGGCACCGAGCGCCCAGGCAGGCTATTGTAGATCGATCACTCTTCCAGCACACGGTGGGGATGAAACGTCGATCGGATGGGGATCGTCGGGACTGACCGCGACGCCGACTGGATGATCGGGTCAGTCCAGCTTGATCCAGACCCCCTTCGTGTTCAGGTACTCGTCGAGCTGTTCGGTACCGCCCTCACGGCCATATCCGCTCATCTTGTAGCCGCCGAAGGGCAATGCAGGATCGATGGCGTGGTAGGTGTTCACCCAGACCGAGCCCGCGCGCAGGCTGCGCGAGACGATGTGGGCCTTGCTCACGTCGCGGGTAAAGACACCCGCCGCAAGCCCGTATGGCGTCGCGTTGGCCCGCTCCACGGCTTCATCGAGCGTATCGAACGGCAGCGCGGAGATGACTGGACCAAAGATTTCGTCACGGGCGATCTGCATATTGTCGGAGACACCGGCGAACACGGTCGGTTCGACGAAATTGCCCTTGGCGAGACTTCCTTCTCTCAACCGCCGGCCACCGGTCACGACCTTCGCGCCCTCGTCACGTCCGCTTCGCAGGAAGCCTTCGACCTTGTCGAGTTGCCGCGCGGAAACAAGGGGGCCAATCTCCGTCGTAGGATCAGCGCCATCACCGATCTTCAGGCCCGAGGCGAATTTCGCCAGCCGCTCGACTAACTCGTCATGGATCTTCCGCTCGACGAACAAGCGTGACCCGGCGATGCAGATCTGGCCCGAATTCGCGAATGCCGCCATCGCTGCAATCGGAACAGCCTTGTCGAGGTCGGCGTCGGCGCAGACGATGACCGGCGACTTTCCACCAAGCTCGAGAGACACCCGCTTGAGGTTGCCGGCAGAAGCACGGATGATGGCCTGCCCGGTCGCCGTGGATCCCGTGAAGACGATCTTGTCTACGCCGGGATGTTCGGCCAAAGGCGCACCAGCCTCGGGACCGGTTCCGGTGACGACGTTGACGACGCCCGGTGGCACGCCCGCCTCGTTCATCAAATCTGCGATCAGGAGCGGCGTCAGCGGCGCCTCTTCGGAGGGCTTGAGCACGATCGTGCAGCCGGTCGCCAGCGCAGGTCCGATCTTCCAGACCGACGCAGCCGTGGGCGCGTTCCAGGGAATGATCGCGCCGACGACGCCGACGGGCTCCTTCCGCGTGAACGAGACGATGTCGCCCGGGAGCGAATTATCGATCGTCTGGCCGTGAATCGCGGTCGCCATGCCGGCGTAATATCTGAGCATGCCGAGCACGCGCAGCTTGTTCGCCCGCGTCCTCACGATCGGCATGCCCATGTCCGCCGTGTCGGACTGGCTGATCTCCTCCCAGTGCTTCTCAACCAGATCGGCGATGCGCAGGAGCAGAACTTGCCGCTCGAACGGCTTGAAGCGGCTCCAAGGTCCCACGAAGGCCCGACGCGCGGCGGTCACGGCGATGTCGATGTCGCCGGAATCGCCACACGGGACACGCCCGATCACCTCACCCGTTGCCGGGTTGCGCGTCTCGAAGACTTGCCCCGAGCGGGCCTCAACCCACGCGCCATCGACGAACATCTTGCGAGTCCGGCCGTCCAGGGGAAATCGGATATCGATCTTTGTCATTCGCTCAGTCTTTCCTGTCTCAACACGCATTCCGGGTCTAGGCTGCTGGCATCGTCTTTCGAAAGAGCCGCGCCAAGTCGGAAATATAGGCTTGACCATGGCCGCTCTCGACCACGGCCGCAATGGCAGAGCCGACCCCCTTGGCGACGAGGGGCCAGAATCTTGATTTAGCGCAACGTGAATATCGATCGCCGGGGTCACCGTGCCTTTCTTGCCGAGGGTGGGGATGACGATATGTATGCGATGGTCCTATCCGCACGCGGCGGGCCGCTAGTGCTCCAACAACGACCGGACCCCACACCTGGTCCGGGCGAAGTCCGCGTCAAGGTCGGTGCCTGTGGTGTTTGCCGTACCGATCTGCACGTCGTCGACGGTGACCTTCCCGATGTTCCCTATCCAATTGTTCCAGGCCATGAGGTCGTCGGCCGTGTCGACGCAGTGGGAGACGGCGTTACGGATCTGGTGCCGGGAATGCGCGTCGGCGTTCCCTGGCTCGGATACACCTGCGGTGAGTGCTTCTACTGCCGCGCAGATAAGGAAAACCTCTGCGACCACCCCAAATTCACCGGCTACACGCGCGATGGCGGCTTCGCGAGTCACCTGGTCGCCAATGCCCGATATTGCTTTCCGCTCGGCGAGCAGGGTGATGATGCTGCCATCGCGCCGCTGCTCTGTGCTGGCCTGATCGGCTGGCGATCTCTGGTGATGGCCGGCGAAGGGAAAACGTTGGGCATTTACGGCTTCGGAGCGGCCGGTCATATCATCGCGCAAGTCGCCCGAGCCCAAGGCCGATCGATTTACGCGTTCACCCGCAGCGGTGATCGAGACGCACAGCACCTGGCCCTCTCGCTTGGCGCGGCTTGGGCCGGCGCGTCCGAAGATGAGCCGCCGTCCGAATTGGACGCAGCCATCATATTTGCACCGATCGGCGCGCTGGTGCCGCTTGCCTTGCGCGCCGTGAGAAAGGGTGGCCGCGTCGTTTGCGCCGGCATTCACATGTCAGATATTCCAACGTTTCCCTATAATATCCTTTGGGGCGAGCGGCAGGTCATATCGGTCGCAAATCTCACACGCCAAGACGGCATCGATTTCCTCTTCACGGCGGCGAAGGCTGACATCCACACACACACGACGATATTCCCGCTCACCGAGGCCAACGAAGCGCTCGCCTGCTTACGAGACGGCAAGCTCCTTGGTGCCGCGGTGTTGTGTCCATAAGCGCGACGACTGCGGTTCACATAGATGGCCAGGATCATTCAGGCCTGGACGGCGATCAGATACTTTGTTGGTAAACCTGCTCGCGGTGGACTTCCCGACCGCTTTCGTCGATGACGACGATCCGCAGATCCGGATTACCCGCGGGCCTTTCCAAGCGCACCTTTTCTGCCAGTCGCTTGCTGTGTGCAATCGCAGCGCCGTCACTCGCCAATTCCACGCCCACCTCGTCCCGCTTGGGAACGCCGTCCTTCATGTCGAAGTAATAGGTGCGCATCGGCGCGATCCAGGTCTCGGTTCGATCTATTAACAGGGAAAGAAAAAGCCGCCGAGACTTGGGGGGCGCCTCGGCGGCGACTTGGGGGACGTAGCCGTGGGGCTGGCTACGTGAAGAACAATCTAGGCCGGCTTGCATGGTCCCTGCTTGATCAGGATCAAATCCGGATCGACTACGATTGGCTCCTGGAATCGCTCGCCAACCTGCCCATTGCGGCATTCACCAGATGCTCCCCGCGGTCTGAGAACAACGGGCGCACCTTGTCGCGCGAGGTCGCGCCGCTGCCCGCCTTAAAGAACAGCCGGACCGTGCTCATGCGGCGACCGGCTGGTTTCTTTCGGCACTCTTTGCAAGCAGCGGAGAAAATTGCTCTGCAGTCACCGTTTCATTTGCAATCAGGAGCTCAACACCGGCGTCAAGGTCGGCGCGCCGCCTCTGCAGAATATCCCGGGCACGGCTGTCACCCTCCTCGATCAGGTTCCGCACCGCGAGGTCGATCTCGCGACCGGTGGCTTCGGCGGCGGTGACCACCGCATCCTGGGCCGCGAGGAATGCTTGAGGCTTGGGCGCATAGGTGCGCTGCCCGACCACCTCATCCATGCCGTATTTGGTGACCATCTCGATAGCGACTTCGGTCGCGCGCTGAAGATCATCGGCGGCCCCTGTCGAAATCGCGCCGTCGAAAATCAAGCGCTCCGACGCCCGCCCACCCATCAGCACGGCAATGCGATTCTTCAGCTCCTCAATCGTCAGCAAGAACCTGTCTTCGGTCGGGCGCTGAATGGTGTACCCGAGCGCGCCGATCCCGCGCGGAATGATCGAAACCTTCTGCACCGGATCGACGCCGGGCAGACTCGCGGCCACCAGGGCATGCCCCATTTCGTGATAGGCCACCCTGCGCCGCTCGTCCTTGCCGAGGACCCTGCTCTTCTTCTCGACCCCGGCAACAATCCGCTCGATCGCGCTGACGAAATCGGCGAACGAGACTTCCTCTCCGCCCCGGCGGGTTGCGGCGATGGCAGCCTCGTTAATGAGATTGGCAAGATCGGCCCCGGTAAAGCCGGTCGTAAGGCCGGCCACCTTGTCGAGATCGACCCCCGCCCCCATCCGAATCTTGCGGACATGCACCTTGAGGATGGCCGTGCGCCCGATCTTGTCCGGCCGGTCGACGAGGACTTGTCGGTCGAACCGTCCCGCTCGCAGCAGTGCAGGATCCAGAATTTCCGGGCGGTTGGTGGCCGCCAGTAGAATGACGCCGGCGCTCGGGTCAAAGCCGTCGAGCTCCGAAAGCAGCTGATTGAGAGTCTGCTCCTTCTCGTCATGGCTCGCGAAGGACACCGGCCCGCGGCTGCGGCCGAGCGCATCGAGCTCGTCTACGAAAATGATGCAAGGAGAAGCTTTGCGGGCCTGTTCGAAGAGGTCTCGGACGCGGGCCGCGCCCACCCCGACGAACATTTCGACGAATTCGGAGCCCGAAATCGAGAAGAATGGAACGCCGGCCTCTCCGGCTACGGCGCGCGCCAGCAGGGTCTTTCCCGTTCCCGGCGGCCCAACCAGCAATATCCCCTTGGGCACATGCGCTCCCAGCCGGCCATAACTGGCGGGATCTCTCAGAAACGAAACCACTTCCTGAAGTTCGAATTTGGCCTCGTCGACACCGGCGACATCGGCGAAAGTGACCTTGATGTCCTTCTCGACATAGACCTTGGCACGGGACTTCCCGATCGCCATCAGCCCGCCGAAGCCCTGGCGGCCGCCCATGCTGCGCCCCGCCCAGTACCAGATCATGAAGAAGATGGCGACCGGGAAGATCCAGGACAACAAGCCTTGAAGGAGACCGCTTCCCGGAACGCCAGTTACGCTGACGCCTCTTGCCGCCAACTTCTCGGCCAAGGCCATATCAACTCGCGCCGTCACGAATGCCGATTTCCCGCCGGGAAGCGGCTCTTTCAGTTTTCCCTGAATCGTATCGGGACCAACCGAAACTTCGGTGATCTTGTCCTGGGCGAGCAACTGCTCGAACTGACTGTAGGGGATGGATTCGATGGAGTTGTAAGTCGTAGCAATGAATTGCAGGACGACGAGCAGCATGCTTCCCGCGAAGATGACGGCCATCGTTATCGTCTGCTTTCGCGAGATCTGATTGGAATCCAAGTCCGCCTCCCGTCCGGGTCAACTTCTTGAAATGCTAGTTTGGCCAAAGGAAGTGAACTTGATTCAGGTCAACGCAAAGCTGGCTTGGACAGGTCCAGATTGCGGGCCGATGCGCGAACTCGTCTCCACCCAGCAGTAGCGTCTCGCAGCGACACACCTCGAGGAATCGAAATGGCACACAAACAAGTCCTGTTCCATTCAGCCGCTCGCGAGAAGGTCCTGCGCGGTGCATCTCTGCTTGCTGACGCAGTTCGCGTGACGCTCGGCCCGAAATCGAAGTCCGTCCTGATTCAGAAGGCCTGGGGTGCACCCATCGTCTGCAACGACGGCGTGACCATTGCCAAGGAATTTGACTTGAAGGACGCCGAAGAGAACCTCGGAGCTCAGGTGCTGCGTCAGGCCGCCGAAAAGACCGGCGATGTCGTCGGCGACGGCACAAGCACGTCCACTATCCTTGCACATGCCATCCTGGCCGACGGAGTTCGCAACGTTGTCGCCGGCGCGAGCGCGATCGATCTCAAACGCGGCCTGGATCGCGGAACGCAGGCCGCCATCGCTGCGTTGCACGCCATGGCAAAGCCTGTCAAATCCAGGGCGGAGAAGGCACAAGTCGCCACCATTTCCGCCCACAACGACCCGTCGATCGGCGAGCTCGTCGCGGACGCGATCGAAAAGGTCGGCGGCGACGGGGTGATATCGGTCGAGGAATCCAAGACGACCGAAACCCTTCTCGACGTCGTCGAGGGCATGAAATTCGATCGCGGCTTTCTTTCACCTTATTTCGTCACCGACGCCGATCGGATGGAATCGGTCTTGCAGGATCCTTACGTCCTGCTCTGCGATCACAAGATCGGCGCTTTGCGTGATCTGGTCCCGCTGCTCGAGCAGGTCGCCAAAAGCGGCCGATCGCTTCTGATCATCGCCGAGGACATCGAGGGCGAAGCGCTAGCCACCCTTATCGTCAATCAGTTGCGGGGTGTGCTCAAGGCTTGCGCCGTCAAGGCCCCCGGGTTTGGCGACCGGCGCAAAGCCATGCTCGAGGATATCGCGATCCTGACAGGCGCCCAAGTGATCTCGGAAGAAATCGGCCTGAAATTGGAGAGCGCTACCCTTCAGCAGCTCGGCCGTGCCGCACGCGTGGTCGCCGACAAGGAGAATACGACGTTGATCGGCAGCGGCGGCGATCGTACCCGCATCGACGGCCGACTGGCCCAGATCCGGGTCGAGATCGACAAGGCGACCAGCGACTATGATCGCGAAAAGCTCGAAGAGCGCCTCGCCAAGCTGTCGGGCGGCGTGGCTGTGATCCGCGTGGGTGCGCCGACCGAGGCCGAGATGAAGGCAAAGAAGGAAGCTTTGGACGACGCAATCAGTTCGACCAAAGCGGCGGTCGCCGAAGGTATCGTGCCGGGCGGAGGGCTGGCTCTCCTCCGCGCAATCGCAGCCGTGGCCAAGGAAGAAGCTGCCTGCGAGGGCGACGAGCGGACTGGCGTTCAGATTCTGAGACGCGCGCTCGAAGCTCCTGCCCGCCAGATTGCCGAGAATTCAGCTGCCGACGGCGGCGTGGTGGTGGCCCGGATGCTCGATAGTCAAGGCAGCTTTGGCTTCGATGCCGCCCGCAAGGTCTATGTCGACCTCGTCGAAGCCGGCATCGTTGATCCGGTCAAGGTGGTACGAACAGCGCTTGAAAATGCAGTTTCCGTCGCAAGCGTGCTCCTTTTAACCGAGGCGACGATGACGGAAATACCGGAGTCGAAACGCGAACGGCTGCCCGAGCAGGAGATGGCATTGCCCTAACGGCCTGGTCAGGCAGTGCCGCCGATCTCCCTCCCTGCGCCGTCGCTAAATGGACGACCACAAGTCATGGGGTTCGCGCCACGCGGTGCGGTGCAACTCCAGCAGCGTCCTCATGATTGCGGTCTGCCGAGGATGAATCTCAACGACCCAATCGCCGGCTTGAGCGAAATCAACTTTCCAATCCGAACCCATGGCTACTCTTTTCGGCGACCGAGATGGTCAAACCTCGAAGGAGAAATCATCATGGTAACCGAAACCAAATTGCCCGTTACGAAAACCTCGACTGCGCCCGCTGTCCCGGGCGAGACTTGGCGTCCATTTCAGGCGCTGAGAAACGAAATCGATCAAATCTTCGACGATTTCGGCAACGGCTTCTGGAATCGACCGTTCCGCTCGCTCGCACGGCTCGAGCGCGACATCTCGAAGTCACTTGCTGCGCCCGCCGTCGACATCGCCGAAGGCGACAAGGCGTATGAAATCACGGCCGAACTTCCGGGCCTCGACGAGAAGAACATCGATATCAAGCTCGTCAATGGCGGTCTTACGATCAAGGGCGAGAAGCGCGAGGAGACGGAGGAAAAGAAGAAGGACTACTACGTTTCCGAGCGCCGCTATGGAACGTTCGAGCGCTATTTCACTTTGCCGGAGGGCGTCAACGCCGACAAGATCGAGGCGACCTTCAAGAACGGCGTACTCAAGGTCGTGCTTCCGAAAACCGAAGAAGCCCAAAAGCCCGCCAAGACGATCAACGTGAAAGCGGCTTGACAGCCTGCCAGGGCGAGGCCGCCTCGCGGCCTCGCCGAACTTTGCAATCCCCGTGAGATTGAGGGCGCATCATGCACGCAATTCATGTGATGACCAGAGACGTTGTCGCCGTAACGCCTCATACGACGATCGAAGAAGCGGCCAGGATCATGCTCCAGATGCATATCAGCGGCCTGCCTGTCATCGACGATGCCGGCAACCTCGTCGGCGTCGTCTCGCAAAGCGACTTCCTTCGTCGCAGCGAGATTGGCACCGGTCGCAAGCACGCAGCCTGGCTGAAATTCTTCATGGGGCCCGGACGGGCTGCGGCCGAATTCGTTCACGAGAGCGGCCGAAAGGTGGAGGACGTCATGACGCGGCAGGTCGTCTGCGCTCAGGAAGAGACCTCATTGGCCGACCTTGTCGATCTGATGGAGAAGCACGACATCAAACGCATCCCGGTGATGCGGGGCAAGGCGGCGATCGGAATCGTGACGAGGAGCAACTTGCTGCAAGCCATGGCAAGTCTCGCACACGAAATCCCGGATCCGACCGCCGATGACCAGCATATTTGTGACCGCATCACGCGAGCGATCAATAAAGCCGACTGGCGCCCGATCGGTTTCAGAGCGGACGTCCGCAATGGCGTCGTCCATCTGCACGGCCTCATCACGACCGAGGAGGCCCGGCGAGCATCTATTATCGAGGCCGAAAACACCAGCGGTGTCAGGGAAGTCCATGACCACCTCGGCCTCGTTGACTCTTACTCTGGTTATTACCTGGAATCGCCCGAGGACTTGAAAGCCGCGAGCTGAAACGCGCCGAGGGCAAAAAAAGACGTCTTAAGCCTCTGTATATTGGCCTGTCAGCTCCGATGATCGTTAGGTTGGCCTCTCGTCATCCGTCACCGGCGAGGTGATGACTAGAAATACGAGGTCGACCAGCCCAGAGTTCGAAATCGCGTGCTCGACGCCGGGCGGCAGGAAGATCACGTCATGCTTGCGCACGATATGGTTCTTGCCGGCGATTTCCATTAGCCCTTCACCGTCGAGCACGTGATAGACCTGCTCCTGTACCTTGTGGTGATGCCGCGCGACATAGGCCATCGGCTGGTACATCGAGATGCGGTAGTCGATGCAGCGCGAGCCTGCGGTCTCCGGCATCACCAGCGGCTTCGACAGCGCGCCACCGAAATGGTTGGGGAATTCGCGCCAGGGCACTTCGGCGATGTTGCGGATGAAAGCGCCGCCTGTCTCCTCGATCATATCGATGCTCCCTAGTTCACCAGCGCGCCACCGTCGACATAGACGATCGAGCCCGTCGCGAACCCATTCGCCATGAAGCTCAGGATCTGCCGCGCGATGTCTTCGGCGGCGCCGACGCGGCCGACCGGCAGAGCGGCCGCCGTCTTGGCCAGCATCTCCTTGCGCGCCGCCTCCGGCATCGCTGCCCGAATCGGCGTATCGATCACGCCCGGCGACACCGCATTGACGCGCACCGGCGCCAGCTCGAGCGCCAGCGCACGGGCCAGCGACTCCAGCGCGCCATTGGCCGCGCTGATGATCGCCGAGTTGGGCCGGGGCCGGACGCTGAGGAAGCCGGTGACCAGCGTCAGCGAGCCGCCGGGCCGGATCCCGGCTTCGCGCGCGACGCGCCAAGCGCCCCAGAATTTTCCTTCCATCGTGGCCCGCACGTCCTCCATCGCGACTGTCTTGAACGGCCCGGTGCGCAGCTGCGCGGCAGTCAGCACGACGTGATCGACAGGGCCCGTGCGCTTGAACAACTCGGCCACGCTCTGATCGCTGGTGACGTCGGTTGCAATTGCCATCACCTTCAGTCGTTCCGCAATGGGATCGAGCTTCGCCGCGCTGCGCGAAGCGATCACGACATCAGCACCTTGGCTCTTCGCAAGCTCCGCGGCGGCAAGGCCAATGCCTGAGGAGCCGCCGATCACGACGACCTTCTTGCCTGCGAACGTCATTCCCGTCTCCCTCATATTTTCAATGATTCAGTCTGCGAGGCGCGATCAGCCCGGCTGAAAGCGGGCCCCGATGCCGGCCTTGCTCTGGCCGAGGCCCGGCAATTCCCAGACACCGGCGCCGGCCGGATTGACGTCGGCGGCGATGTCGACGTCGATCAGATAAGGCTTGTTGGCGGCGATACCCTTGCGGATGGCCTCACCGATGTCGCCAGCACGATCGACCCGTACGCCTTCGACGCCGCAGGAGCGCGCCATCGCGGCAAAATCCGGATTGTAGCGTTCACCCGTCTCCGGATGCTTGAAGTCGGTCGCAAGTTCGCGCCCGCCGAGATAGCCGCGTTGAAGTCCGCGGATCGAGGCATAGGCGTAATTGTTCCAGACCACCCAGACCACGGGCAGATTGTACTCGACCGCGGTGCCCAGCACGTTGGCGTGCATGAAGAAGGCGCCGTCGCCGCAGACCGAAACGCAAGGACGATCGGGCGCTGCGAATTTCGCGCCCATCACACCGGCGACGCCAAAGCCCATCGGACCAAAGCCCATCGAACCGATCAACGAATCCGGTCGCTTCGGCTTGCAGAAGCCGAGCAACCAATTGTGGTGCACGCCGATGTCGGAAACGAGGATGGCATCCTCAGGCAGCGCCTTGTCGATCTCCGCTGCTGCACGCTGCGGATTGATCGGCGTGGTGTCGTCGGAGAAGCCGGGCGCAACGAACTTGTCCCACTCCTTGCGATAGCCATCGATCTGCGCCAACCATTTCTTGCGAGCGTCGGCTTTCTTGAAGAGATGGTCGCGACGGTCGAGCTCGGCGTGCACCTGCCGCAGGAAGGTGCGGACATCGGCCATCAGCCCGAGCGCAACAGGATAGTTGCGGCCGATCTCTTCGGGATCGATGTCGACGTGAATCAGGCGCGTCGGCGGGATCGTGAACGAATAGCCCGGAATCCACGAGCTCGAGGTGCGGTCGTCGAAGCGGACGCCGAGCGCGAGCAGCACATCGGCCTGACGCGCGGCATGATTGGCCTGGTAGTGCCCGGCACGTGCAACGAGGCCGAGGGCCAGCGGATGATTGACGTCGAGCGCGCCGAGACCGCTTGCCGAAGCTGCCACCGGAATCTGCAGCCGCTCGGCAAGCTTGCGCAGCTCTTCCGCTGCGCCGCCATAGCGCACGCCCTGCCCGACCAGCATCACCGGCCGCTCAGCGGCAAGCAGCATATCGACCGCCTTCTCGACACCTTCCGGATCGGCGCCGCAGCGGCTGGAGATGTTGGCGCTCCACTCGATTGCCTTGGGCGCTTCTTCGGCCGCCGATTCCATGAAGACGTCGAAGGGCACGTCGACCACGACGGGCCCCGGCCGTCCCGTCACCATGGTCTTCCAGGCCTGGCGCACGGCGAGCGGCACCATCTCGCCGCGCGTCGGCTGGAACACCTTCTTGCACATCGTACGCACCGTGGACGGGAAGTCGGCCTGGTAGTGCCGGTACATCTCCTGGAACGCACCGCGGTTGAACTGGCTGGTCGGCACATTGCCGGTGATCGCCATGAACGGCACGGAGTCGAGGTAGGCATTGGCGAGTGAGATCGGGAGGTTCGCCGAGCCCGGTCCGCAGGATGTGAAGGTCGCGGTCGGTCGGCCGGAGACCCGGTAATAGACGTCGGCCATGAAGCCGGCGACGCTCTCGTGATGCACGGAGATGGTCTTGATGTCGGAAGAGCGCTCGTAGAGCGCGTCAATGAACTGAATGTTGCCGTGGCCGCAGAGCCCGAAAACCTGCGGCACCTTCTCCTGGATCAGATAGTCGACAATGACCTGGGCGCCATTGAGCATGTTTTTCGACATCAACCGGTCTCCCTCGCGGCCCGTCGACTTCTTCTGTACCGATGCGGAGAACGCGGCCGGTCATCACAGGGCCGCGGGCAGCCTATTTCTCATAATGCTGTACGTCAATTTATATTGTGATAGGCTCATGCCCTGAGGAAATGCGATGCTCCGCGCCAACGGCTACGGCGGTTGCGTGCTACGGTCGCAGGGACGGAGCCAAGGCGATTCACCCAAGGGAGCCCAATTCTTGAAATCGCGAACCAAGCCAACGACCGGCGAGAAGCCTGCAAGCCCGCGCAAGGCCGCGATTGCCAAACTGGTCCCCGCTCCCAAGGCCGATGGCGACGACGAGGCCGACGACAAGCAGCGCGCCGGCGGCGTGCAGTCGCTCGGGCGCGCTTTCTCGATCCTCGAAGAGGTCGCCCGGCATCGCGAAGGCATCGGACTTGCCGAGCTGAGCAAGCTGGTCGGCCTGCACAACTCCACAACGTTTCACCTCGCCAAGACGCTGGTCTCGCTGGGCTACCTCCGCCAGGAAAAGGACAACAAGCGCTATCGCATCGGCCGTCCTCTATTTGCGCTGGCGGCGAGCGCGCTCGACGAAATCGAGATGGTCAATGTCGCAACGCCGGTGCTGGAGGAGCTGTCGCGCGAGACCGGCGAAAGCGGCCATTTTGCCGTACGAATGGGCGATGCGGTGGTCGTCATCGCCCGTACCAGCGGCCCCGGCGCGTTCCAGTTGACCGATCGTGTCGGCGTGGTGCGACCTGCCCATTGCACCGCCCTCGGCAAGATCATCCTGGCGTCCCTCCGCCCCGAGCAGCTCAAGCGCTTCATCGATCGCGTCGAACTGAAACCGTCGACGCCGAAATCCATCAGCGATGTCGGCGCGCTGATGCGCGAGATCGCGGAAGTGCAGCGCACCGGCATTGCCTTTGACGACGGCGAGTTCAATCCCGAAGTGCGCTGCGTCGCCGTACCTGTGACCGATTTCACCGGGCAGGTGATTGGCGCGCTCGGCATTTCCGGCCCGATCTGGCGCCTCTCGAACCAGGCCCTGCACGCCGGTGCGCAGATCGTGAGGGTCGCCGCCGACCGCCTGTCGGTGGAGTTCGGCGCCAAGGACCGGGCGCACAAGGCGCTTACGCAAAAAGTCTAGCCGCTTCCTAGGCGGCGATTTTGCTGGTTGACACCGGCGATGGCGCTCGCAATTATCCTCCAGCATTAGAAAAAGCTCTCTCACAATACCGGATACCCGGTTTTGAAGGGAGGCAGGCAATGCACCCGGGAGGAGACAGAGATGATCCGCTACCCACGCCGGACGGTGTTACGGGCGGGCGCAGCCTTTGCTGGCGCCGCTGCGCTCGGGTTTCCCGCGATCGTAAGGGCGCAGGCCGAGAAGATCCGGATCGGCCACCTGACGCCGCTCACCGGCTTTCTTGGCGTGATCGGCGGCTACGCCCAATTAGGGGTGAGGCTCGCGGCCGAAGAGATCAACGCCTCCGGCGGCATCCTGGGAAAGCAGATCGACCTCCTCTCGGAAGACTCGATCAATCCGGCGACAGCCGCGACCAAGGCACAGCGCATGCTGGAGCAGGACGGCGCGGCGGTACTGCTCGGTGAGATCTCCTCGGCCTCTGCGCTCACCATCATGCAGGTGGCCGAACGAAACAAGAAAGTATTCTTCTCGACCGGCGCCCGATCGGACGCGCTGCGCGGCAAGAGCTGCAACAAATACTCATTCCACTGCGACATCCCGAACACGGTGATGGTGAACGCAGTCGGCACCGCGCTGTCGCAGCAGGGCATGGTGAAGGGCAAGAAGTTCTTCACGCTGACGGCCGACTACATTTTCGGTCATGACCTCCTGAAGGCCGCGAAAGTGTTCTTCGGCGCACATGATGCGAACCTGATCGGCGATGAGCTGATCGCGACTGATGTCACCGACTTCAGTCCATATCTTCTGAAGGTCCGGCAGGCAAAGCCGGACGTGGTCTGCTGCAACCTCGCCGGCAATCAGGTGACCAATCTCGTCAAGCAATATGCCGAATTCGGCTTCCCCTACCCGCTGGTGGGTTTCAACCTCAATACCGGCGATGCCTGGGCCGCGGGCGCAGGCAATCTCAGCGGCATCTGGCCGACGGTCTGGTATCACACGCTCGACAATCCGACATCAAAGGCCTTCGTCACAGCCTTCACCAAGAAATACGGCAAGCCGCCGGAGAACCATGCCTGGATCGACTACGTCACACTGAAGCTGCTGGCGGAGGCGATCAACTCGACGAAATCGACCGACAGCGGCGAACTTATCGCTTATTTCGAGAAGCAGGCGCAGTTCGACATCGGCAAGGCGC
Organism: uncultured Bradyrhizobium sp.; assembly: GCF_936928535.1. Taxonomy (GTDB): domain Bacteria; phylum Pseudomonadota; class Alphaproteobacteria; order Rhizobiales; family Xanthobacteraceae; genus Bradyrhizobium. The sequence goes on from NZ_CAKZHY010000095.1 coordinate 199,407, forward strand.
GCAAGGCGTATTTCCGCTCCTGGGATCACCAGCTGGTGCAGGAGGCCTATCCGTTCACGGTCAAGCCGAAGGACCAGATGAAGGACCAGTGGGACATGCTGGTGCTGGGTGACGCGGTGCCGGCGGCGAACGATCCGCTGGAGACGATCTACCCGGCCAAAGAGCAGAATCCCTGCGAGATGAAGGCCTGACGCGCGCCCTCGCGGCAAGGACGCAACATGCAGTTCGAGTTCTTGCTGGAACAGGTGGTCAATGGCCTCGTGCTCGGGGGCTATTACCTGCTCATCGCGCTCGGGCTGTCGCTGATCTTCTCGGTCGGCGGGATCGTCAATTTGGCGCATGGCGCGTTCTACGCGCTCGGCGCCTATATCTGCGTCGAACTGACCAGCCGCCTCGGCTTCGGCACCGCCGTGGCGATCTCGCCGCTGGCGGTCGCCCTGCTTGGCATCCTGTTCGAGCGTTTCATCCTGCGCCGCTTCTACACCGCCGATCCGATCCTCAGCCTGCTCGTGACCTTCGGGCTTGCGATGGTCGCCGAGCAGGCGATCCGCATGATCTGGGGCGCGGCACCCGTCTCGACCGAGATCCCGCAGAGCTTTCGCGGCTCGGTCATCGTCGGCGACTTCCTGTTCTCGCGCTACCGCCTGCTGATCCTTGGCGTGGTCGCCGCGATACTGCTCGGCGTCTGGCTGCTGCTGCACAAGACTTCATTCGGGCGCGTGGTACGCGCCGGCATCGAGCGGCCGGACATGGTCGCGGCGCTCGGCATTCGCCTGCAACCCTACATGACCGCGATCGTCATGCTCGGCGTCGGTCTTGCCGCGCTCGGAGGCGCCTTCTTCGCGCCGATCACCACGGTACACCCCGCCATGGGCGCCGAGATCATGACCATCGCTTTTGTCGTCGTCGTGATCGGTGGGCTCGGCAGTTTCTGGGGCGTGGTGATCGCCGCCCTTCTCGTCGGCGTCGTGCGTGGCATCGCCATCCATTTCGAGCCTGCGGCGGGCGAGGCCTCGGTCTACATCCTGATGTTCCTGGTGCTGCTGGTGCGGCCGCGCGGCCTGCTCGGCGAACGCATCGAGAAGTTCGAATGAAGAACGCCTCGACAATCGAGCGCCTGCGGCCGCTGCTGATCGCGGTCATCGCGGTGATCACACTGCCCTTCCTGCTGCGTGCGCTCGGCCTGTCGCTCAACACCGGCACCTGGATGCTCGGCCTTGCCATCGCCGCAATGGGGCTCAACCTCTGCATCGGCTATACCGGCCTCGTCTCGTTCGGCCACAGCACCTGGTTCGGGGTTGGGGCCTATGCTGCCGGTTTGATCCAGTTGCATGTCTTCCCCGGCCAGATCTGGCTGCCGCTGTTGGGGGCGATGGTCGTCGTCGCGATCGCATCTACGGTGACGGGCGTGCTGATCCTGCGTCGGCGCGGTGTCTATTTCTCGCTGCTGACGCTGGCGCTCGCAGCCCTCGTCTACACCACCGCTTTTCGCTGGACGAGCCTCACCGGCGGCGAGGATGGACTTGGCGGGCTGAAGCGCGGCGGCATCGGTCCCGCCGGCTTCGACGGAGCACTCAATTATTACATCGCAGTCGCGGTCATCGGGCTCGCAACGCTCTACATGCTGATGCGCTTGGTGCGCTCGCCGTTCGGGCATGTGCTGGTCGCGATCCGCGAGAACCAGCTGCGTGCGAGCTTTCAGGGCTATCCGGTCGAGCGCTACAAGCTCGCGGTGTTCGTGATCTCGGCTGTCGTCACGGGCGTTGCCGGCGCGCTGATGGCGTTCCTGAACTATCTGGTCTCGGCCGAAGCGGTCTCGGTGCCGTTCGCGGGCGAGCTGTTGGCGATGGTCGTGATCGGCGGCATGCGCAGCCTGCTCGGCCCCGCGCTCGGCGCGTTGTTCTTCATCCTGTTCCGCGAGCTGTTCTCGATCTGGACGTCGGACTGGCTGTTCTGGTTCGGCCTCACCTTCGTGGCCTTCGTGATGTATTCGCCCGGCGGTCTCGTCGGCATCGGCGCGCTGGTCATGCGCCGCTTCCGTCCGCCCGCGGAAGAGGCAGCGGCGATGAGCCGGCGCAAGATCTATGACGGCCTGCCGCTGCCAGACTTCCTGTTGCCGGAGGCCCGACAAGGCACCCTGCTCGAGGTTAGCGGCGTCTCGCGAAAGTTCGGCGGCATCCGTGCGGTGGAGAATGCAAGTCTCAAAGTCGCCGCCGGCGAGATCCACGCCCTGATCGGCCCTAACGGTGCTGGCAAGACCACGCTGTTCAATCTGGTCTCCGGCCTCTACGCGCCCGATAAGGGCACGATCCGCCTGCAGGGACGCGACATCGCCGGCGTGCCCGCGAGTCTGATCTGCCACCAGGGACTGGCGCGCTCGTTCCAGATCACCAATTTGTTTCGCGGGCTCTCGATCTACGAGAACCTGCGCTTGTCGCTGCAGGCGCGGCGCCCGATGCGCTTCAACATCTGGAACGACATCGACGCCTACAAGGACATCCACGCCGAGACCGCAGCACTGGTCAAGTTCCTCGGCCTCGAAGGCATCGAGGAGATCGAGGGAGGTGAGCTCTCCTATGGCGGGCAGCGGCTGGTCGATCTCGGCATCGCGCTCGGCTCGAAGCCGCAGGTGCTACTGCTCGACGAGCCGCTCGCGGGCCTAGCCGCGGCCGAGCGCGAGCGGGTATCGAACCTCGTCAAGAACATCGCAACCAACATTCCCGTGCTGATCGTCGAGCACGACATTGATCGCGTGCTCGGCTTCTCGCAGGTCGTCACCGTAATGAACCAGGGCGAGGTCCTGATGTCCGACTGCCCCAAGGCGGTGCGGGCCGACGTTCGCGTCCAGGAAATCTACACCGGCAAGGGCATCCCCGCGGTCGAACACCGGCGCAGCATCGAGGACGCCGGCACGCGCGAGACCGTGCTGCGCCTCGGCGGCGTCAACACGTTCTACGGCAAGAGCCACATCCTCAACGACGCCACGCTCGACGTGCACGAGGGCGAGATCGTCGCACTCCTCGGCCGCAACGGCGCCGGCAAGTCGACGCTGCTCAAGACCATCGCCGGAATCGTGCCCGCGGCCTCAGGCACCATCGCGTATCGCGGCAGCGACATCGCACGACTTCCAGCCCACGACATCGCTCGCCGCGGCGTCGGCTATGTCCCGCAGGGCCGCGGGCTGTTTGCCGGGATGACCGTACGCGAAAACCTCGCGCTCGGCCGCCTCGCGCGCAAGACCGACGGCAGCGACGGTGTGGTCTGGGACGAGGAGCGGATCCTGCACTATTTCCCGCGCCTGAAGGAACGCATGAACATCGCGGCCGATTATCTCTCCGGCGGCGAGCAACAGATGGTCGCAGTCGCCCGCGCGATGTCCGGCAATGTACGCTTGCTGCTGCTCGACGAGCCGTTCGAGGGCCTCGCGCCGGCTGTGACGCTGGAGCTGTTTGGAGTGTTCGACCAGCTCCGCAAGCACATGTCGATCGTCATCGTCGAGCATAATCTCGATCTCGTGCTGGCGCTCGCCGACCGGGTCTTCGCACTGGAGCGCGGCGCCGTATTCCACCAGGGACCGGCCGCCCCACTGCTGAACGATCTCGGCTATCGCAAGCAGATTCTCTGGCTGTAGGACGACAAAAACTCACGACTACGTGCACGTCATCACGAAGCGTCACTCCGGTGAACGCGCCGTTGGGCAACCTCGATACGCCGGCGTTGACGCCCGTGCTTTTCCGGTCTCAAAGCGGCACGAGACCTCCGGTTTCCGCTGCACGCTTGACTGCGCCAATCACTTCGAGGGTTTTGAGCCCTTCGCGCGCGCTCACCACAGGCGCGGCCGTACCACGGATAACCGCGCAGAAATTGGCGATCTGCAGGCCAAGCGGGTCTTCTTTCTCGTAGCTGAGCCGCTCGCGCCCAATCGGCGCCCACCAGCTTGCCTTGCTCGGGTGATGCCATAGATCGAGTTGCGGAATAGCCAGCGATGCCATCGTGCCGCCAATCTGGTAACACGTCTCCTGCGTATGACTGTACGCCGGATTCTCACCAGCCGTGAATTCCCAACTCCAAGGCGACTGGATAGTGTCGGAGACATTGACCGTTCCCAGCGCGCCGGAGGCGAAGTGCAGGATGATCACCGCTGTCTCTTCAACCGCATTTCCACGCAGCCGATTGGATTGGGCAGCCTGTACCGCCACGATATCCCCACACAGGTACCGCAGCAGGTCGACATCGTGGATGAGATTCAGGAAAACGGGCCCGGCCCCTTTTTCGCGACGCCACGCCACATCGAAATAGTCGCCCGGCTTGATCAGCCAGAACATGCCATGTACCGACACGATCTGGCCGAGCCGGCCGTTGTCGATCTCCGCCTTGGCGCGCTGGATCATCGGGTTGTGGCGGCGATGATGGCCGGTAAGCAGGGGCACGCCCGCCCGCTCGGAGGCTTCGACCAACGCCCGTGCAGCGACGACGTCATCCGCTAACGGCTTCTCGATCAGCGCGGGGATGCGAGCTGCGATGCAATTCATGCCGTTGGCCACGTGCATCTGATTGGGGGTGGCGACGATCACCCCCTCCGGCCGATTTTCGGAGAGCATGTCTTGAAAAGACGGAAACCAGTCCGCGTTCAGCGAAGCCGCCAAGTCTCGTGCCGCGGGCGCGGGATCGACGATCGACGACAGCATCGCCTCCGGCCGCGCGAGAACGTGCTCAATGTGTCGCTTGCCGATGAGACCTGCTCCCATCACCGACAGCCGGACCGGTGAGCTCATACGATGCTATCCCTTGTTCTCATCAATCAGCTTGGCCACACGACGCAAGCCGAGCAGATAGCCCTGGGTGCCGAAGCCTGCGATGACCCCATCGGCTCGTTTTGAAACAAACGAATGATGACGGAATTCCTCACGCTTGTGCACGTTGGAAATGTGCACCTCGATCACCGTTCCCTCAAACGTGTTCAGAGCATCAAGAATGGCGACGGACGTATGGGTGAATGCGGCGGGATTCATCACGATACCGGCGGCCGTCTCACGCGCCTCGTGGATCCAGTCGATCAGCTCGTATTCCCTGTTGGACTGATGAAAGCGAATCTCCAGGCCAAGCTCTTTGGCGAGGGCTCGACAGTCCCGCTCCACATCCGCAAGCGTCTCGTGGCCATAGATATGGGGCTGACGCTTGCCGAGCAAATTGAGATTTGGCCCGTTCAGGACGTAGACAAGGCGACTCATGGAAGCACTCCGTTCAGTGATGGGCAAGGATCTCACCCAGGAACTGCCTGGTGCGAGCATGTTGTGGATTGCGGAAGAAAGCCTCGGGCGCCCCTTCTTCGATGATCTGGCCTTCGGCCATGAAGATGACGCGATCAGCCACCTGGCGGGCAAAGCCCATCTCGTGGGTGACGCAAATCATGGTCATGCCGTCGTTGGCTAGGCCTATCATCGTGTCTAGCACCTCCTTGACCATTTCGGGATCGAGCGCCGAGGTCGGTTCGTCAAACAGCATAACTTTGGGTTGCATGCAAAGCGCTCGTGCGATCGCGACGCGCTGTTGCTGGCCGCCCGAGAGCTGAGCTGGATACTTCTCGGCCTGGTCACCGATACGCACACGCTCGAGATATCTTCGCGCGGTCGCTTCTGCCTCGATCTTGCCGATGCGGCGCGCACGAATGGGTGCGAGCATGCAATTCTGCAACACCGTCATATGCGGGAAAAGATTGAAGCTCTGAAAAACCATGCCGACGTCCTGGCGTACGACATCGATGGCCTTGATACTATCATCCAGCCGATGACCATTCACCACGATACTGCCCTGCTGGATCGCCTCGAGGCGGTTGATGCAGCGGATCAGCGTCGACTTGCCCGAACCCGACGGACCACACAGCACGATCTTCTCGCCCTTGCGTACGGTGAGATTGACATCACGAATTGCTTGGTACCCGCCGTACCATTTCTGCACGCCCTGCATTTCAATCAGGATCTGGTCCTGCATGGATTTGGCTCCGCTATCGGAGGGCGGCCAACGCGAATGGTGCGTTGGCCGCTCGCGTTGGCTATTGAACAGTGAACGGAACGCCGGGGACCGAGTCCGGGAAGATCGGCACGGGCGCTTTCATCCATTTGGCGTAGAAGCTGGCCAGTTTCCCGTTCGACTTGATCTCGTCGATGAACTTGTTGGCGGTCTCGTTCCACTCCTTGTCTCCGAGGCGCGTGCAGGCGCCATTGTACAGAGCTGTGAAGTGCAGCTTGGGCTCGAAGCCGGCCTCGGGCTTTGCGGCGTTCAGACGCTGCGGGTAGAAGCTGTTTGCGCCGACGGCTTGCACTTGGCCGGAGAGCAGTGCCTGGATCGTCGCCGCATCATCGTCAAACCGGCGGATTTCGGTGCCCGCGGGAGCGCTATTGGTCACCTGGGTGTCCTGCGTGGAGGACCTCGGAACGCCGATGACGTACTTGCCCATATCGGCATTGCTGTTGATCGGGGTCGCCTGGGCCGCGACAAGCGTGATCTCGTTGGCGACATACGGCTTGGAATACTGCACCGCCTTCGCGCGCTCCGGCAGCATGGCCATGGTTGCGAACAGAATGTCGACGCGGCCGGTCGTCAGCGCCGGGATGCGATTGGCCACCGCCAGCGGCACGAATTCCGCCTTCACGCCGAGATATTCAGCGAAGGCGCGCCCCATGTCGGCGTCGATACCATCCTGTTTTCCCGAGCTATCGACATAGCCCCAGGGAGGATTGTCGCCCTGAATGCCGATAACAACGACGCCCTTCTTCTTGACGTCTTCCAGGGTGCCGGCCTGTGATTTGCCTGCGATGGCGATAGCCGCCAATGCCAGCAGCGCGATGCCGAGCTGGCGGCGGTTGGGTGAAAGCAACATGAGTATCTCCTCCTGGTGATGGCTGTTTGTGATTGAGTAGGTGCGCCATTCCTACCTTTGGCTGGCCAACGCGAGCCTGGCCTCCATCCGACTGCCCCACCACGACAGTGGCCAGCAGAGGATGAAATACATCGCGCCGACCACGCCGAAGACGAGCAACGGCTGGAAGGTCTGGTTCGATACGATCTGACCGGCGCGGGCGAGTTCGATGAAGCCGACGATGGCCGCGAGCGACGTGCCCTTGATGAGCTGCACGAGATAGCCGATCGTCGCCGGCAGCGAGATACGGATTGCCTGGGGCAGCACGATGTCGCGCATGCGGGACGAATAATGCAGTCCAAGCGCCATCGCCGCCTCGGTCTGACCGCGCGGCACGGCCTGTATCGCGCCGCGCCAGATCTCACCAAGGAAGGCGGAGGCATTCACGGTGAAGCCGATCGCCACCGCGACGAAGGCGTCGAGCTTCAACCCGGTGAGCGCCAATCCGTAGTACACGACGAAAAGCTGCAGCAGCAGCGGAGTGCCTTGGAATATCCCGATGTAGATGCGGGTGATCCATTCCACGCCCTTGTGACCACAGGTACGCAGCAAGGCGACGGCGAGCCCAGCCGTGCAGCCGCCTGCGAATGCGACCAGCGTCAGCAGCACGGTCCATTGCAGCCCGCGCAACAGGAACCCAAACTCAGGAAGGCCAAAATGCGGTGTCATGACCTGCCCTCCTCAGCGTGTCGGATATGAGAAGAAGCGGTGAGAGATCACAGCAAAGCCCAGCATCAGCAGCCAGGAGATCGCGAGATAGAGGAAGGTGACGGAAAAATAGACCTCGAAGCTGCGGAAGGTGTCGCTCTCGATGCGCTGTGCAACCGACGTCAGTTCGTAGGCGGACACAGCCGAGCAGATCGACGAGGTCAGCGTCAGCATGATGAACTGACCCGTGAGCGACGGGTAGATCGCGCGTAGCGCGGGCTTGAGCACGATGAAGCGGAACACCTGCCCCTTGTGCAGTCCGAGCGCGTAGCCCGCCTCCACCTGCCCTTTATGAATTGACTGCACCCCGCCGCGGATGATTTCGATGGCGTAGGCGCCGCCATTGACACCGAGTGCGATAATGGCGGTAGCGGTTGGATTGAGCTTCAACCCGATGAGCGGCAGGGCGAAGAACAGAAAGAAAATCTGCACCAGGAAAGGTGTATTGCGGACGATCTCGACGAAGCCGATCACGATGGCCCGCAACCAGACCGCTTTCGAATCGCGTGCCGCGACGCCGACGACACCGATCACCATCGCGAGCGTCATTCCGGCAAGCGCCAAGCCCAACGTGCCCACACAGCCCCACAGCAGGGCTGGCATCGCGTGCCAAACCACAGAGAAATCGAGCGTGTAGCCCATCTTGCGTTCCTCTCGGGCGTTGTGCGTGCCGCTCGCCCATCGGCCTGACGTCACCCTCCCAAGGATGCGAAGGTGGTGAAGAAGATGTCTGGATCGGGTGCAATGCCGGTGAACAGGCGGAATGCTTCGGTGCCCTGGAAGATCGCCATGCCGCCGCCATCGACGGTGCGGCAGCCGAGGGCACGTGCCGCCCGAAGCAGTGCGGTGTCCAGTGGGAAGTAGACGATCTCGGCGACCCACAGATCGCGACGCAGCAGACCTGTCGGCAGCGGCGTTCCCGGATATTTGTCCATGCCGATCGGCGTCGCGTTGACGATTCCGTCGGCGGCAGCGACGTCCGCAGCGACATTCTGGCCGACCCGCAAGCGTCCTTCCGCAAATCGGGGGGACAAGCTATCCACCAGACTCTGCGCCTTGGCCAAGTCGACGTCGACAATGGTTAGTTCCTGCACGCCAAGCTTCATGAGTGCGAACGCGACCGCGGCGCCTGCGCCGCCCGCGCCGAATTGAACGACCCGACCGAGTGGTGCACCTTGCATGTTGCGGCGAAAGTTCTCGGCAAAACCGAACCAATCCGTGTTGTGGCCGGTCATTCGACCGTTCCTGATGACCACAGTATTTACGGCGCCGAGCGCCTCGGCGTCGGGCGAAAGCTCGTCCAGGAGCGGAAGGATCGCCTGCTTGCAGGGATGGGTTACGTTCAGCCCGTCAAAGCCCATCCGCTTTGCCGCCGTCAGCAATTCCGGCAGCGCTTCGGCACCAAGTTTCAATTCGGTCAGATCAATCTTCCTGTAGAGATAGCGGATGCCGGCGGCGTCAGCAGCCGCTTCGTGCATCGGCGGAGTGCGGGACGCGGCGATGCCGCTACCAATCAGGCCGACGAGAAAGCTGGACTTCTGGTGCATGCTCGGCATCGCCCGTCAGCTCAAAGGGACCGTCAGCTCGGCGATGAGCTGAGCCGTGCTCGGTCGAAGGCCGCGCCACCAGGCAAAAGCTTCTGCCGCCTGCTCGACCAGCATGCCGACGCCATCGGCCAGCTTGGCTACGCCTTCGCCGCGGGCCGCTTGCAGAAAGGGAGTTAGTCCCTTGCCGTAGGCAAGTTCATAGGCAAGCTCCGCACCGCGGAAGACATTGCCTGGAAGTGGCGGCATTTCACCGCGCAGGCTGGCCGACGTCGCGTTGACCACGACGTCATAGCCCTCGGCAAGATCGGCCAGTTCAGCATAGCCGCTGACGATCAGGGGACCACAGCCGGCGAACTCTTCGGCCAGGGCCACCGCTTTCGACAGCGTCCGGTTGACGAGAACGAGTTCAGACGGCTCCTGGCGCAGGAACGGCAGCAGCGCGCCACGCGCTGCGCCCCCAGCGCCGAGCATCAGGACGCGCCGACCGGCCATCTTGACGCCGAGGTTGACCGTGATGTCCCGCACCAGGCCGATCCCGTCGAAGTTTTCGCCAATGATCCGATCGCCGACGAACTTCAGACAGTTTACGGCGCCAGCTCGTTCGGCGCTCTCTGAAAGCTCGTTTGCATAGTCGAAGGCATCGAGCTTGAACGGCGCGGTGATGTTCAGCCCCTTGGCGCCATCAGTCCGGAATTGGTCAACCCGTTCGCCGAAGCCATTGAGAGGGCCCTCGATCGCTTCATAGACCAGGTCCTGCCCCGTCATGTTCGCGAAAGTCCCGTGGATGAGAGGTGATTTGCTGAAGCCGATCGGGTTGCCAATCACCGCATAGCGATCGCTCATGGCTCACTCCTGCACAGCAGCTTCGTTGTAGAGCACGCCATCGCGCACCATCGCTTCGACGACCTCGGCCGACAGTCCGAGCGAGGCGGCAATACGTCGGTTGTCCTGGCCGAGCAGTGGCGCCGGCGTGCGCACCGTGGTGTCGCAGTCGGAGAAGCGGAACGGCAGGTTCGGCAGCGTCACCTTGCCGAGCACGGGATGCTCCTGCTCGACCAGCATGCCACGCGCGTGGATCTGCGGATCCTTCACGACCTCTTCGATGGTCTGCACGGGAGCGGAGGGAACACCTGCTTGCTCGAGTGCCGCAAGACAGGCATCCCGAGTTGGCTGCGACAGCGTCCAGGCGCGTACGATCTCCATGGCTTCGGCATAATGGGCGTTCCGCGCAGCAGGCGTGGCGAAGCGCTCGTCGGATGCCAACGCGGCTCCCCCGATCAGGCTCGCCAATCGCCGCCACGCATCATCGACTTGCGCGGCGATGACAAGATTCCCGTCCTTGGCCGGAAAGACCCCGTAGACGGTCGAGTCCGGCTGCCCGCTGCCCGTCTGCTTCGGCAGGTCGCTCCCCTCGGAGAGGAAGTAACGCTGAACCGCATAGTCGTGCATCGAGACCATGCAATCGTACAGCGCCAGATCGATGTGCTGGCCGCGCCCAGACGATGCGCGGCCGACCAGCGCTGCATTGATGGCGGCCACCCCGTGAATGCCGGTGTACATGTCCGCCAGGGGCATCCGCAGCAGCGGCGGCGCTTCGCCGGGAGAGCCCAGCTGCGCCAGGGCGCCCGACATCGCCTCTGCGATCAGGCCGAAGCCCGGACGGTCGGCATAAGGGCCGGTATGGCCATAGGCGGAGACGGAGCAGTAGATCAGTTTGGGATTCCGCGCCGACAGCGCCTTGTAACCCAGCCCGAGGCGCTCGAGCGCGCCGGGGCGGTAGTTTTCGATGAAGACGTCGGCCCTGTCGACCAGCTTCAGCATCATGTCGAGACCGCGCCTGTCGCGCAGGTCGATACACAGGCCCTGCTTACCCATGTTCTGCTGCAGGAAGTAGCCGGATTGTCCGTCCTTGAAATAGCCATGGGCGCGGCCCGCATCGCCTTCCCTGGGACGCTCCACCTTGATGACTTCCGCGCCCATCGCGGCGAGGCAACGGCCCATGAACGGGCCTGCGAGAAAATGGCTGTAGTCGATGACGCGAATGCCTTTGAGCGGCAGATCTTGTGCGCTCATGCCCGCTCTCCTGCGACACCGGTCTTTGGGCGCATCGGAATCATCAGCCGATGCTCGCCGAGCTGCACCACTTCGCCGCGCTGATTGATCAACTCGGAGGGCAGCACCACGATGCCCCAACCTTCCCGCTTGGTGGCGCGCATCGAACCGACGCGGAACTTCACATGCACGGTATCGCCGAGCTTGATCGGCAGCTTGAAATCCCACGTCCAGCCCAGCGACATTCCCGGCAGGAAGCGGTAATCGGCGCGGGTCTTCAGACCGTCGGCCAACGACAGACCAAACAGCCCGTGCGCGACGCGCGTGCCGAATGGTGTGGTCTTGGCGTATTCCTCGTCGACGTGAACCGGTGTGAAATCACCCGTGAGTTCGGCATAGGAATTCACCATCGCTTCGGTGACCGTCACGGAAGGCGTGACGCATTCGTCACCGACCTTGGCATCGTCCCAGTAGCGCTCATCGCTCATCTTGCGTGTTCCTCAGGCCCGTGGATTGATCGCCAGGACCGCTTCCACGGCACCTGCGCTGGCTTGCAGGATTTCGACGTTGAGCCCGCCGGGCAGCGCGAGCCAGTTCGGCCCCGCGGGCAGCGCCTCGGCGCCCCAGGCGGCGGCACGGGCGAGCACGCCGTCGTAATCGTCGACCATGATGCCGAGATGGGCGAGACGCCCCTCAGGTCCGACAAAGTCAGGATCTTCGATGAGCTGCACGCTTCCGAGCACCCATACCTGGCGCGGTCGCGCGCCATCGGCGGGTTGCTCGTCGCGAACGGCAAGACCAAGCACTTCGCGAAAGAAGTCGACGTGACGGTCAACGTCCGGCACACGGATCGCGACGTGTTCGACATAAGCGCGGGGCAATGACATCGTCTCAGGTCTTTCCCGGATATTCGCTGCGGGCGTATTCAAGCCCTTTGACCAATGCGACGAGGGTCGAGTTGACGGGGGTAGGGACGTTGAGCTTGGCGCCCCAGCGCACGACGGAGCCGTGAATGTAATCGACCTCGGTCAGATTGCCGGACTGCAGGCTCTGCAACATCGACGTCTTGAACTCGGGCGGCAATCCGTCAGACGCCATCGTCCAGGCACGCCGCGGATCCGCAATCGAGATCTTGACGCCGGCAGCCCGTGCAACCGCGATGCTCTCCGAGATTGCGGCCAGCGCACACTCCTCCAGGATCGGTAGGGAATAGAGGCCACCATACGTCAGCCCGGTAACCGCGGTGATTCCTCCTCCGGCGACGTTGATGAACAGCTTGTCCCAGATCGTGCCCAGGATGTTATCGCTGAGCTGCGTGAGAATGCCGGCACGATTGAAGGTCTCTGAAATTCGCCGTGCGCGTTCCGTCAAGCGTCCATCGAGCTCACCGATGATGGTTTCCTTGCCGATGACCCCGGAGCGAACATGACCAGGGCCGAGCAGCACGCCGCCAACATAGGTTTTGCCCGCCATGACTTGATCACGACCAACTTCCTCGGAAAGGATGTCCTCGTGACCAAGACCGTTTTGAAGCGACATCACAACGGTCTGCGGTCCGATGATCGGCGCTGCTGCGCGGATGGCATCCCGCGTGTCGTAGGATTTGACGAGGACAATGACGAGGTCCGCAACCATTCCGACCTCCGTCGCGGAGGTGCAGGCAGAGACCTTCACAACGGTCTCGGCCTCCCCTTCGAGCATCCGTAGACCACGAGCGTTGATCGCGTCGACATGAGCCTGAAACGGATCGATCAACCAAACCTCGGCACCACCGCGCGCCAGCGTGCCGCCGATGGTTGAGCCCAAGGCCCCCGCTCCGATAAAGCAGATCCTCATCCGAACGTTTCTCCCGCGCCATTTTTGGCGTCGGAAGCGTGGTAGCAGTTCGCCTAATATTTGGATATGCTATGATCCCTATACTCATTATTGCGATTGGCAATGAAGCGCCAGGATTACGCCGAGACCAACCTGCTCGACCCGCGCCTGCTCCGGCTCTTTGACGCATTGTTCTCGACGGGCAGCGTCACCAAAGCAGCCGCGAAGCTCGGTCAAAGTCAGCCGACCATTTCGATTTGGCTGGCGCGCCTGCGAAAGGAACTGGACGATCCGCTCTTCATCCGGTCGGCAGAGGGAATGCTGCCGACGCCGCGCGCCGAGGCCCTCATCGGCACGGCGAGGCAGGCGTTGGAGATGCTGCGTCGCCTGGCGGAGCTTCGCACCGACTTTGATCCGACGACCGCAAAGCGCCGTTTTGCCATTTGCATGACAGATGGAAGCCACGTCACGCTGCTTCCGTCCATTCTGGGCCACGTCCGTCGCGTGGCCCCTGGCGTTCGTATCGAGGCCATGCAGATCGGCGCCGATACCCCGCGAATGCTGCAGTCAGGCGAAGCCGATCTGGCACTCGGCTACATCTCGGACCTCGACGCCGGGCACTTCCAGCAGGCACTGTTTCCGCAGGATTGGGTCTGCTTGGCGAACGCAAATCACGCCCGGATACGCGACCGCATCACTACAAGGGATTTTAGGCGTGAGGCGCACGTCGTCATTCGCTCCGGCACCGGACATCAATTGCTCGCGGACGCTCTCAACGAGCAGCGAATGGTCATTGATGTTGCGCTCGAGCTGCCGGGCTTCTTGGGGTTACCCGCAATCGTCGGGACAACTGACCTGATCGCCACCCTTCCTCGGCACATCGGCGAAACGCTGGCTCACTACTATGGGCTGCGCGTGCTCGACAGCCCACTGGCAATCGCGGGGTTCACGGTGAAGCAATATTGGCACGCCCGTTTCCATCACGACCCCGCCAGCCAATGGTTGCGTGGTCTCTGCGCAGAGCTTTTTCAACAGCAGGAAGTGCGGGGTCTACATCGTTCCAGTCGGCCAAAGAAGCGACGGCCACGCCATTTGCAGTCGTAATGGAGACGAGCAAGAGGATCTACGCGCCGTACCGAAGGGGCGAAGATGTCGAAACAAAGCAGAAGTCGCGCAGAATTCTGGCCGCGAGGCCATGAATCGAAAAACGTCGCACGAGACCGATTTTGTTCTCGGCGACTTCGCCGCGAATGGCTTGGAAACCAAGGGCTTTAAATGGTGGGCGCACCAGGGCTCGAACCTGGGACCCGCTGATTAAGAGTCAGCCCTGGACTGATAAAAATCAATGACTTGCTGGTCGCACCACTGGGCTTATCCGACCGAATACGGGCATTGGTCGCACGATCATCGTACTTCGCTGCACAGCCTGTTACTCCGAACTATCCGTCCGACCGAAAGTACGTGATCCGAGATCCGTCGCATCGCACCCCTGTCCTCCGAAGGTAAAGGTCACACGTTCGAATCGTGTCGGGTGCGCCAGTTTCCCTTACTTTACAGTGCGATACATGCACTTGCGGTGAGCTCGAGGCCGGCGCCTCGTTCGAGTGAGTAAGCAATACGCTGAAACTCGCAGAGTGCCGATTGGCCTTTATGTCACGACTGAGGTTCCGTTAGGCCGATACAACGAGTCTCAGCCTCAAGCATGCGCGGGGAAGCTGAGCGCTGGATCTCAATGTCCATATGCGTGCGAGCATGCTCTGCCCGATGCTGGCAAGGTTGCATAGCTAACATCACAATGTATAACAGCGCTCGGGTGCTCGCCGCATTGAGCGGCGACAGGTAAAGCGATGGTCGGGCCGCCACGCGGAAAGCGTGTGCCCTATGAACGACCGCCCTTCGTTCGACGAACTGCCGAAAGCCCAGCGGCTAGCGGAACAGGCCTTCGGCACCCTTCATCGGTTCCTGCACGTCGAAGCTGTCAGCGGCGCCGTGCTTCTTGCTGCTGCCACCGCTGCCCTGATTTGGGCTAACTCTCCCTTCGCCCATAGCTATCACGCCTTCTGGAACCTGCCGCTTACGATGGGCTTCGGGGAATACGTCTTTTCCCGATCGGTGCATTTCTGGGTCAACGACGCGCTGATGACCGTCTTCTTCCTCGTTGTGGGCATGGAAATTCGGCGCGAGATTCATGAGGGCGCCCTCAGCAAGCTCGACCAAGCCGTTCTGCCGTTGATCGCTGCGATGGGCGGCGTTATCGTTCCTGCGCTCATCTATCTCAGCCTCAACAGCGATCCGGCTCGAGGGCAGGGCTGGGCCGTGCCGACCGCGACCGACATCGCATTTGCCGTCGGGGTCCTTGCGCTGCTCGGACGCAAGATCCCGGCCAATGTGCGAGTCTTCCTGCTTGCTCTGGCGATTATCGACGACATCATTGCGGTTCTGATCATCGCCTTTTTCTACACCGCCGGTCTTCAGCTTGGCGGCTTCGTTATCGCCTCGATCGGCGTTCTCGCGGCCTTGGGGTTTCAGCGGATCGGGATCGGTTCTGCACCCCTTTACGTGCTGCCCGGTTCTTTGGTTTGGATTGGGTTCATGGTGGCGGGGATCCATCCGACCCTTGCGGGTGTCGTGCTCGGGTTGATAACTCCGGCGCGCGCCATACCGATGCGGGAGCCGCCACTGGAGATGGTCTCGCGCGTGCTCACGCAGTTGCGAAGCAGCGATGCGGTGAAGACAGGGGATCCGCACCGGTTGGAGCAACCGCTGCGAGATCTTCGTGTCGCGCATCGCGAGATATTGCCTCCGGTGTCGCGGGTACAGATGGCGATGCACCCGTGGGTGGCTTACGGCATCATGCCGATCTTCGCGTTGGCCAATGCAGGCGTCAGCTTGACAAGCACTGATCTCTCCGTTGCAGGCGGGCTGGTCATGTTAGGCGCCGCGCTTGCGCTGGTCGCGGGGAAACCTCTTGGCGTGGTCGGAGCGACCTGGGTTGCGGTACGGCTGGGCTGGTGTCGCCTTGCTCCCGGAGTTTCGTGGGGTGGCGTCTGCCTGGTCGGCCTTCTGGCCGGGATCGGTTTTACCATGTCGATCTTCATCACGATGCTCGCCTTCTCCGATCAGGAATTACTGAGGGCGGCGAAGTTGGGCGTGCTCCTTGGTTCGCTTGTCGCTGCCTCGCTGGGCCTTGGCTGGGGCGTCGTCTACGTTCGTCGCCAGTGAAGGCGGCTCACATGGCTTTCAAAGCTCCGCACGCATCCTTCGTATCATTCGCCCTTGAGATTCTC
Source organism: uncultured Bradyrhizobium sp. (assembly GCF_936928535.1). Taxonomy (GTDB): domain Bacteria; phylum Pseudomonadota; class Alphaproteobacteria; order Rhizobiales; family Xanthobacteraceae; genus Bradyrhizobium. Next base: position 215,735 of record NZ_CAKZHY010000095.1, read on the forward strand.
CCTTCCGGGATTTCCCAAGTGATGATCATCGAAACTGGCTTGCACCTGAATCCGAAGCATCCCTCCTACAATCAATCGGCCGTAGAAACTCTCATCTCGGCCGCGCAGGACTATGTTAGCGCCAATGTAGACGGCCCTGCCTTTATTCGGTTGGTTTCGACCCAGAACGGCGAAATCTGACGTCTGGTCGGCGACGGCAAAACGTCCTTTTGCGACTTCGCCCGATATTCGCCTTTTCGCCGCTGGTGGAGGTGGGCGCATATCGGAGTTTGTTGGCGTCGCGTGAGGAAGCGCGCATGATCACCGATCGTCGATCTTTATGAGATTCCTATATTTTCGGTAGCCTTCCGCTATCGATTTTAAATATCCGCGCACCACTTTTTCTTGAATACACCTGTCTGACCAAGGCTCGAGTGGCATGGGAGCCGAAAAACGTGACCGATTTCGAGTCGAATATACAATCGAACAGCGCCCGGCCGACCGACACCGATCTGCTGGCATCGGCGTGGATGCGCTACCTCGCTTCAATCGTGATGACGGCAATTGCGACGGCTGTGGCGATCATCGTAGACCGTCAGGTGCTTATACCGAACCTGTCCCTGGTATTCGTCGTACCGGTAATTATCGCCGGCGTTTGGCTCGGCTTGGGCCCTTCGCTGTGTTCCGCGGTCGTAGGGGCCACAGCCTACAATTTCTTTCTCACGGAACCCCGCTATTCGCTGACTGTCGATGATCCGTCAAATATCTGGGCAATCGGGCTGTTGTTCCTGGTCGGCCTCATAACGAGTGGTGTTGCATTTACTTCTGCCCGAAGAGCGGTCGAAGCGGCAAGATCACAAAGACAGTTGGCTCTGTTGCAGAGCTACAGCCGCGATGTCTTGACGGCCGACAACGTAGACACGATCCTCTCGATCACGTGTAAGGCTCTGGCAACGATCTTTCACGCTCCCGCGGTTGTGATGATGATCAGGCAAGGTAGCGTGGTTTCCATCATACGAACAGGTGTGCTCGCCCCCCACAAGGAAGAATTGGAAGCGGCGCTCTTGTGCCTTGAGGATGGATCTGTCGTACGTAGCGGCGTCTATCCGAACCTGACCTCGCGATTTGACTACTGGCCAGTGCAGAGGGGCCAACGTCAAAGCGCAGTTATTGGTGTCGCGTTCGATAGGGATGAACGTCCCTTGAGGCCGGATGCACCAGTTGAGATCGTGGCGAGTGTTTTGGCACTGGCGCTCGATCGTCTGCAAGGTTGGGACGAGGATATCCCACGTTAGACGGGTATTGCCTGCTTCGTCACGAAGTCGATCACGTGACACTCATTCAAGAATGTCGAACTCTGATCGAAGGTCTTCGTCACGTTGATCCCACTCTAGGCATCCAGCACCTCTTCTACGCTCTCGAATATATCTTCCGCGGTTCCTTCAATTGCACCATCCGCCCAAGCCTGGAAAGCCCTGGCGTAAACCAGCTTTTCCGCGTTCGGATTAGCTGCTGACGTTGGCTCATCCGCGCTCTCGCTCAAGACGAGAGCTCTGGCTTCGATCGCTATCGCGGTAATGGCCGCTACGCGACCTTCGTGCTCGTCCAAAACATTTCTAATAGCACTCATACGGCCGCTCCTTTCCGCCCGCCTCGAAACATCTAACAGGATGCTAAAGGTCGCTGTCGCATTCCATACCATGCTGAGGACATGCTGCCGCCGAGCCCTCTTAGAGGGGACTGCACCATCTCTCACATTAGGCAGGCTCGCAGGCTTCACATAACTGGCAATCGTGGCTGGATCAGGTATCGTATCTTTCTTTGGGCTGCTCTCTTTTGCACATGAGACAGAGCGAGCGCACGACCTGCTTTCCATTGATTGCCAACCGCTCATGTACATGCGGCGTTTTAAGCGTGCAGAATACGCAATGGCTTTGTGGAACCTGCAGCACGGATTGATTTGATTCGTTCATAAGCCCCTCCCCCAATCCGCAATATTCCTTACTGGTTCGGCATGGAGCAATCGCTAAAGCGAACCGAAGCCCCCAGTGGGTACGGCATCGTACAGGGTTTGTGGCTAGCATTCCCGCATGCGGCCGCAGCACCGCCAGCTATCCACCCTTACCTGGCGCATTCTTGCGGGCGATCGCAATCGCAATCAGGCCGAACATGACGAGACGCGGCAGGTAATAGATGGGCTCGGCCGTATCGGAGACCCGAACCGCACTCAACACAAGACGCGCTAGCGCATCGATCGCGAATGCCGCCGCAAACAACAAAAAGAGAGAATCCCGCGTACGGCGCCAGAACTTAGCGAAGAACCCAGCAACCGCAAGCGATGCCATCACTGCGGCGCCAGCCAGAATGTCCGCGACGTGCTCCATCTCTAGTCCTCCCAGATCAGGCCGTACAGAAGAACCAGCGTCGACAGCAGCGCGATGCTCGTCCTGAGGATCGAGAGGTCGGTCGCAGGGAACACCAGCTTGTCCATCCAGAGCGCCACATTGTTCAACACAAGCCCGGCAAAGCAGATCGAACTCCATAACAACAGGCGGGAGCCCGTTGCGCGATATGCGCGAATGAGTAGCCACGCACACAAAGCGCTGGTGATCGCACAGAGACTGTAGATCGCCGCGGCCATGGACGACTTAGTCCTTCCGAAACTTGAAGGCGTCCGAGAACGCCCGGATGCCGCGCGGCTTCGAATGGATGAGATTGGTGATGGTAATCAGCTGGCGCGCGTAGGCTTTCGCCAGAGCGTCCACCGTTGCTCCGTCGTTAGATGTCGGAGCGTAGTGATAAAGCTGATTCTGCCGCCTCAAGAAGCCGGCGCTGGCAAGTCCGGCGAGAGCAGCGCCCATTTCGGCGGGTGGTGCGTACAGGCGTTTTGCAACGGCGATCGCGTCCCATTCCTCGGCCGGCCGCTCGCGCAAGAACAGAAGGGCTTCCAGCTGAGCCACCGTATCGATATGCCGCAGAATCAAGTCGCGGACCTCCTCGGATAGCAGCTCTTCGGACATCGACGATCTCGGACGGCAGGTGCGGCAGAGTGGTGATGCCAAGCATAAAATTCAGAGCAGCACCGAAGCAGCCGGCTCTACATCCCACGTCTCGACGAATCCAACAATGCCTGCAAGGCCAACGACCCCGACCCATCGCCGACACGATTGTACGCTAGCGTACTGACGCGTTCCAGAAAAGGCGACCGTAGTACAGCAATTGTGGCTGCCTCTCCCGCATTCTTCATACTTTAGTTGGTCGTGAGGAACTTCGAGATTTAAGGTCCGGATGCGACAACATGCAGCGTCGGGGCAAAACTTGTGTCTCCATGAAACTGCCAATACGCTCGGATAGAGCTCGAGGACGTTGATACCCATGCACGACAACCGAAAGAACGGACGGTGGTAGAGGTTCGGAACAAGCTGCTTCGCCTGATTCCGGCTGAGGAGCTCGCCAGCATTGTCGGCGTTTGCGAGCGCATTCAGCTCCGCCGCCATCAGGTCCTCCATCATTACAGGCTGCCGATGGAGTACGTCTATTTCGTCGAAAGCGGACTCGTCTCCGTGGCCGCTCGCGTCGATCACGACAAATTCGTCGAGGTCTGGCTGATTGGGTCGGAAGGCTTGGTTGGCGCGCCAGTCCTGCTTGCAGCCAAGTCTGTGCCTCTGCACCGCAGGACCGTTCAGGTGGACGGGGAGGCGCTGCGAATCAAAACCAGCGACTTCTCCAAGATTCTCGAGGATCTCCCGCATTTGCGCTCAGTCGTAGAGCGATATCTCGCTGCAGTCCTCGTACAGACCTCGCAGTCAGGAGCTTGCAATTCCTATCACGATCTCAGACAGAGACTTGTCCGCTGGCTGCTCGTCGCTCGCAGCTCGCTAGGCACGGATAACATGCCGCTCACGCACGTGATGTTGGCGGAACTGTTGGGGGTGCGGCGCGCCAGCGTGACGCAGTGCCTTGAAGTCCTGCAGAAGGAAGGAACACTTTCGACCAGACGAGGCTGCATAACAGTTGAAGACGCCGTCGGACTGTCGAAGCTTAGCTGCGACTGTTTCAGCTTGATCGAATACGAGTATCACCGACATCTGCTTTTAGCCGAACATGCCTCGCATCGGGACACGGATGCCACAATCACGTCTACATCTGCCCCGATCCTTCCGAGAGCGAGCGCGCGCGCGCCGCGCCGAACTTCTGGTTAAACTCCCCGACAAGCTCGGAATCTCTGCTTCACCACCAATAACAACGATCACAAGATCGTCGAGAAGCGCCGCAGTTGATCGGCGCCCGACTCCTGCGAGGCGACAATGCAATCACGCCGTCGGACAAACCTGAACGTTCTCGTACCGTGCTTCATCACCTTGGCCATCATGTGCGGCCTGGTGGCCTACTCGCCGGAATTGTATCGAGCGTTCTGCGGCGCAACCGGTTACGGAGGAACAACGCAAAGAGCCTACAGCGATCCCGCAACCACGTCACAGAAAACTGTGACGGTTACCTTCGATAGCAACGTATCGCCCGGCCTGCCGTGGCGGTTCGAGCCGGAACAGCGCTCCGTGACCGTTCACCTCGGCGAACAGAAGCTCGTGTTCTTCAGCGCCGAGAACCTGAGCGATCAGGCAACGGTGGGACACGCGACCTTCAATGTCACACCACCAACGAGCGGCATCTACTTCAACAAGATTCAGTGCTTCTGCTTCAACGAGGAGCGTCTCGATCCACATCAGAAGGTCGATATGCCCGTCGTATTCTATGTCGATCCGGCCTTTTCGAAAGACTCTGACATGGATCACGTTGATACGATCACACTAAGCTACACGTTCGGCCGCTCGGCAAGTCCGTCGCAAGCAAAGGACCTCGCACGCTTTCTTGCCGATGCTGCACCGGACACGATCCACGGCCGCGAGCTCTTCGCCCAGCGGTGTACAGCGTGCCACGCGTTGGATCGCAACAAGATCGGACCGATGCTCGGAGGGGTGGTCGGACGCACCGCCGGCTCGGTTGCCGGCTACAATTATTCAGGAGCGCTGCGGAGCGCTGGCCTTATCTGGTCGGCGGACAAACTCGACGAATGGCTGGCCGATCCCAAGAAGGCGGTGCCTGGAGCGCGCATGCCGGTTCGCGTGCTCGATGCTCCCTCTCGTCACGATATTATCGCCTACCTGCAGAAGGTCGGCGTATCCGACCAGGCAAATGGGAAGACACGAACAGCCGAACCGGAGTACTAGGGAGGGGCCGACATGATCCCTATGATGCATCATGCTGAAATCCCTTCGAACCGGATTTCCTGACGATGGCTCATCAAGTAAGCGTCGGACATGGCGGACTCATAGGTGGCTATACCCGCCTTATGCAGCGCATCGGTGCTGACCGGCTGTTCGGTAGTCCTGCCGCGCGATACGTTATTCTTGCGCTTGCCGCCATTGCTCTCGTAATTGCCGCGCTTACGCTTCTCGCATCGGTCATGGTCGAGGACTGGTCGCAGCGCGACATCGACCTTCGTTCGCGCCTTGTCTTTCGATCGATCCGAGACCAGGTGGCGACGTCGATGACGGCTAGACACGAGATCGATATCGTTCCCGTGTTCGAGCGAATTACCGAGGATGAACGCATTCTGGGGCTTGGCTTCTGCACCGAGCAGGGGCAATTGCGCTACGCAACCAAGGCGTTTCCGAAGGCGGTCACCTGTGAGAGCGTCAAGCGGGACAAGTCTGGCGCCTTCGCGACTGTTACGGCTTCCGGACAACGAATCCACATCAGCTCTTTTCCAGTCTCGGAGGGCTCTGCGACGGGCCATCTCCTGGTGCTGCATGATCTGGCGTTCATCGAGAGGCGCACAAGCGAGGCGCGACTCTATACCGTGCTCGCGCTCGTCGGGGTAACGATAGGCTTGGGCCTTCTAGGGACAGCAATCGTACTGGCACTGATGCGTGCCTGGAGCCGTTCGATCCGCGGCGCACTCGTCGAGGTGCAACAGGGTGGCGCTACCGGGGCGCCGCAACGAAGCAACTTTCCTCTCAATCGCGAGGTCCACGCCGCGCTTTCCGAGTTGCGCATGGAGCGGCGCTTTGCGAACGGCATTCACATCGAGTGGTCGCCCAAGACGCTGCACCGCGTGCTGGTCGAAGAGCTACCGCGAGCTCAAGTCATTGTCGTTTCCAATCGCGAACCCTACATCCATAACCATTCCGACAACGGCATCGCCTTGCAGATCCCGGCGAGCGGCCTGGTCGCCGCGCTGGAGCCGGTGATGCGAGCCTGTGGAGGCACATGGATAGCGCATGGCTCGGGTTCAGCCGATCGAGACACCGTCGATGCTACTGACAGAGTGCGCGTGCCTCCTGCAGATCCTGCTTATTTGCTCCGTAGGGTATGGCTCTCGGAACAGGAGCAAAACGGATATTACTACGGCCTCGCCAACGAGGGGCTCTGGCCCCTCTGCCATATCGCATTCGTCCGCCCGATTTTTCGAGAGGAGGATTGGGCGCAATACCGCAGAGTAAACGAGCGCTTTGCTGATGTGGTCGTTCAAGAGGCGAGTTGCGATGATCCCGTCGTACTTGTGCAGGACTACCACTTCGCGCTACTGCCCAGGATGATCCGCGACCGATTGCCTAAAGCGACGATCATCACGTTTTGGCATATCCCCTGGCCGAACGCCGAAACCTTCGGAATCTGTCCCTGGCGCCGGGAGATCATCGACGGCTTGCTGGGAAGCAGCATTCTCGGCTTCCACACGCAATTCCATTGCAACAATTTCATCGAGGCGGCGGATCGGTTCATGGAGAGCCGCATCGACCGGGAGCGTGCATCCATCACATTCGGCGGTCAGGAAACGCTGATCAGGCCCTATCCGATCTCAATAGAGTGGCCACCGGCGGCGCTTGCCGAACAAGCTCCGGTACGCGAATGCCGTGATGCGGTCCGACGGCGATTCGATCTGCCGTCCGACATGCGGATTGCTGTCGGTATTGAGCGCTTCGACTATACCAAGGGCATCCTGGATCGCATTCGCGCGGTTGATGACCTCCTGACGCGACATCCTGAATGGGTCGGACGTTTCGTTTTCATTCAAGCGGCCGCACCGACGCGCAGCAAGCTAGGCCCCTACAGCGCCTTACAGGCGGAGGCCGAGCAACTCGTCGCGAAGGTCAATGCGCGGCACGGCCGCGATGGCTTTGAGACGGTTCGCCTCGTGGTTCGTCATCACGAACCCACCGAGGTCTTCGAACTCTTCAGAGGCTCCGATATGTGCATCGTCTCCAGCCTCCACGACGGTATGAACCTCGTTGCCAAGGAGTTCGTCGCCGCGCGCGACGACGAACAGGGGGTGTTGATCCTGTCAAGCTTCGCCGGTGCCTCGCGCGAACTGTCTGAGGCGCTGATCGTCAACCCTTACGACACACACGGAATGGCGGAGGCGTTCCTGCAAGCGCTGCGCATGTCGGTTGCGGAACAGCGTGACCGCATGCACCTGATGCGTGAAATCGTGCGAGAGCGCAACGTCTATCGATGGGCAGCCCAGATGCTGCTGGATGCAGCCCGCCTCCGACAGCGCCAGCACTTCACATCAGCGAACGCAACTGAAAGCGACCGGATCTCGCCGCTACCCCTAACAGCGTCCGGCGAGCGCAAAACAGCTTAATGCAAGCTTCTGCATCGCCATCGAAATCAAGGACCGCCGCGTTTTGAATGAGCCAGTGGCACCCTCCACGCAGACGATCAGTCCTCGTAGCTGTCGATCACCGCGTCAGCGATAACACGTTTTGTGACGATACCGACGATGTCAACCACGCGGGGACGTGAGGCACCACGGAACACGATTGCCGCGCCCGCGCGGTGGCGCTTCAACCTTGCAAACACCAGGCTCAAAAGGTCCTGGTCCCGGCATATTACCAGCCGCCTTTCGGCAAATGACTCAACCAGAAGCCCGGGATTGGTTTGCGATTCAACCCACAGGCCAGAACGTGGCGGAATGAGGCCGATGATCCGACCGGACCGCTCGACCACAATGGCACGGGCGTCATCGACGTCCTCCGCGGCCATGGCCTCTTTCAGCGTCGTGCCTGCTTTGGCAACAATGAAGCGGCGTTCCATGATGTCCTCGGCCTGCTTCACCAGGTAGAGATTGATATGCCGTTCCTTCGGAATGCGGTGACCGCGGTGACGCAGCTTCACTGTGTAGATCGTCTCGTTGACGAGTGCGCGTCTCACGCCTGCGGCCAGCGCAACCGCGACGATCACCGGAACAATGATCGCATAGTCGCGCGTCATCTCGAACACCATGACGATGGCAGTCATGACACCACCCGTGCCCGCACCGACGATCGCAGCCATCCCGACGATAGCCGCCGAGGATGGCGTCAGTCCTGAATGGGGGAGAATGGAGCTGCTCGCCGCAGCAAAAGCTGCGCCCAATGTGGCGCCAAGGTAGAGCGAAGGTGAGAAGATCCCGCCCGAAGCCCCACAGCCGAGGCTCACAGTCGTGGCAATTAGCTTTAGGATAAACAGCAGCGCAAGCAGCCCTGCGGTCGTCATCTTGTGGTCGAGAATATCTTGGATCACCGAATAGCCGACGCCATCGACGTAAGAATGACCAAAGGCATGAGTGAGAACCACCATCATCAGACCGATGATCGACATGCCGATGATGTTCTGGATGTACTCGTTGCCGGACAGCTTCGGAAAGCCGTCCTCCATGAAAACGAGCAGGCGAATAAATGCCCACGCGGCCGCGCCACAAAGCAGGCCCAGCAAAATGAAGGCTATCGCTTCCTGCACGTTGAATGACGCAACCATGTTGAACTGGATGTCCGGAACCGTAAAGGCCGGGTCCGGACCGATCAATATTCGGCCGATCGTCGTGGCAGCACCCGTGGCCACAACCACGGGAAGAAACGTCCGGTTCGAGACTTCGGGCAGGAGAATTTCGAGGGCGAACAGCACGCCGCCGAGCGGCGTGTTGAATGTTGCGGCAATGCCGGCGCCGGCACCTGCGGAGAGAAGCGTGATCTTTTGCCGGGTCGAGAGCCCGATGAATTGGGCAAAGGCCGACCCGAGCGCCGAACCGATCTGAATGATGGGGCCCTCCCGTCCGACGGCGGCGCCGCTGCCGATCGATACGGCCGAAGCCAACGCCTTGATCAGGGCGACCGTGCCGCGGATATTGCCACGCTTGTAGAATATTGCGTCCATGACCTCGGGCACTCCATGGCCTTTCGCTTCGGGCGCGAAGCGCCTGACGAGAAAAACGACAATGAGGCCGCCGATCACGGGCGAGAGCAGCAAGAGGCTGCCAAAACGGCTCGGCCCCTCGCTGACGTTCGCGTTGTAAACGAAGCTGAGCGCCCCACTGTAAAATAGATTGTGCACGAAGGCGATCAACGCGCGAAAGGCAACGGCGCCGAGCCCGGTCATGACGCCGATCACCAGGGCTAGACCGCAGAGTACGAGCAGGCTGACCCTTCGCTCTTCGGCGAGCGGCTTGGGGATCGTGCCGATCAATGCTTTGTTTTCGCTGGACGTCAGGGCTGCGGACATCTGGTTACCAAGATCGATACAGAAACGGATACGTCATGGAATGAACGCCTTGCGCTGCTGGAACGGTTCCGGTTGAGTGCCGCCGCAAGACGTCACATCAAGCGGAAGGGCACTATCTGCGAGCTTCCATTTGGGCATCATTAGGCGGCCGACGTCAATCGGTCGAGCGAGGGCCAGCTGTAATCGGGAAGCTCCAGTTCGTCCGCGATATCTCGTCCGATTGCGAGCCTCGCGATGCCAGGTATGGAAAACGTTCTGGCCACGAGATTGCGAAAGAGCATTCCCGAGCGTGTCTTCGGCGCGAGCGCGCCGGCAAAGCGCTCGGCCGCCTGTTGCTTTTTCTGGATATAGCTCATCAGCCGCGCCTCACATCTGGCAAACGCTTCCCGATGTCGTCCACCAGCTGCGGCGAGTTCGCCCGCCAATACGTAGGCTGATATCATCGCGAGCGCCGAACCCTGGCCGGCCAGAAGCGAGACGCAGAAGGCGGCATCGCCGATCAGCATCACCCGACCTTGCGACCAGCTCGGCATTCTGATCTGGCTCACGCTGTCGAAGTACAGTTCGCCGGTTGGCTCCAGCTCCGTGAGCATTTGATCGCATTCCCAACCGTCGCGGCCATAGACTTCACGCAAAACCGCCTTTTGTGCACCCGGCACATCCGGCAGTGTCGCATCTCCTGTAGCGAACACCAGCAGAAACAATGTACGATCGTCGCGCAGCGTGAAGCGGCCGACCATGCGGCCAGGCTGGCCATAGATCAAATAGACATCCTCCTCGCGGGGACGATAACCGCGAGCCTCAAAAGCCGCGACGACATAGCCTAGATTTCGTACGAACCGCGCCTCGGGTCCAAAAGCCAGCTTCCGGACAACTGAATGCAGCCCATCGGCACCGACGAGGAGATCGAACCGACGCTGGCCACCATGTTTCAGTTCGACTTTGACGCAATCTGGTTGCTCCTCCACGGCAACGATCTCGTCGTCGAAAATAGTTTCGATCCGGCCAGCGATCCTGTTGAACAAGAGACGCGAAAGATCGCTGCGCTGGAGCGTGACGAAGCGCCCGTTCGTCAATTCGGCAAACACCCGGGTGCCGAAGCCGGCCAAACGACAACCGTCGTCATCGACGATGCGCAGCTCCTGCGCGCGATAGCCGACGCTGTTGATCTCCGGAAGGAGTCCCATGCGCTCGGCGATCGTGTAGCCAAGCCCCCAGAAGTCGATAACGTAACCGCCACTACGCAAGGCCGGTGCGCGTTCGACGAGCGTGGGCTCAAACCCCGCCGCTTTGAGCCAAAAAGCAAGCGTCGGCCCGGCGATGCCCGCGCCCGAGATCAGGACTGTCGTCACATTCTCTCCTTAACACCGACCTTGATCAACCACCAGTTCACCGGATAGCTGGTCAGAAAGCCGGCCATCATGGCAATCTGCATCATGAACCAGAACTCCGGCATTGAAGCATCAAGCTTCTGCCCCAGGAGCTTTCGAAATAGGACGAATTGCGCAATCGCCATGAAGCCGTACATGCCGACTTGCCATGCCGTGAGCGAGAGCGCATCTGCCTTCAGTGCTTGCCGAATTCCCTCTCCAGGCGACAACTGTCGCATCGGTTTAATCGTAAAGTACTGAAAGGCGACGCCCAGCACGAAAGCGAAGATGTAATCTACGATCCAGATCGCAAACATCTTCTCCGAAAACAAGCTATGCCATCCAGCCCAGACGGCAATCACCGGAAACGCCAGAGCGAGACCCTCGGCGATAATGTCCCCTAACGTACATCCGGCTCCGCAATGCATTGCGCCTTTGGCGACCATGACCGGATACGGCGTCGAGTTCTTGCTCGATTTATCGCTCGATGTCTTGACGTCGCATGCCGCAAGTCGTCCGAAGCGGAAATAGAACCACAGCGTTGGTACGGTACCGAACAGACCGTTGACTGGCCAAACGACGTTCATGATCCACATGTGCTGCGGATAACGAGTGAGGTCAATCGCAATGACGACCGCACAGACAATTCCGAGTGAAAGAAAAGCCAGCGCTAGGTTGTGAAGCCAGACCGATATCATAGTGACTCCCGGGTTCAAGACAAAGAACGCTCGGAAGCATGCGATAGTTCGGCTGCAGCTGGTGCCATAGTGGCAGCAGCTAGTCACAAGTTACGCTTGCAGTAGGCCAAGGGTGTCATGCACACTTGGATGACCGCCACCCTCTCTCCATGGCGCGCGACGGGGCCACGCGCGAAGCATTATCATCTGATTTCCACGCCGCGCGCCCGTCAGGCACAAACTTCAACGCAACTGAGGCTTAACGCGGAGAGCGCGTTTCAATGAAATCCAGCATTCAGGGATGTTCCGGGGCGCGCGATGCGAGCGGCCTATCGCAGGCCACTCCGCGGCCGACGAAGCTCTTGGAGACTGGGAGACCCGACGAATAGGGCTGTACATAATCTCCACATCACGAGATCAAGAGTGCATGCCCCTAAGCTCAGGTGGTCAGCAGCACGGTGAAGCGGATACGTACGGCAACGTACACTTGTTCGGTGCGATCTACCGCTGTCATCCGTCGTGGCTCATGTATGTAATGATTCCAGGTGGCCAGGAGGGCTCGTCGGATGCTGATTCGGATTGGTAAGTCTTTGGTCGTGGCTGTCGCACCGGCAATCATTGCCTTCTTGAGCACTCATCAGCGCGCAGCGGCGATCTGTTCATTCCTCTCGTCCCTTTTTTGGGAGCTCTCGCTCTTTGGTCCGCCCGCCCCGGCTGTCGTCAGATCGGCTCCGAGGCCGCCACTATCCACGGACCCCACGCTTTCGACCGTTGACAGAAACGGTTGATATAGGCGAACCGCGCTTCAATGTCCCCCGACCCGCTCGCTGTCCGCCGTGCGTTCGATGACTGCCCACCACAAAAATGACCACCGCACGGCGTTCATATCTCGGTAGCCGAGGTTGCGGAGCTTCTAGTGCGACGAAGTTGGAAGAGCCTCCCCCAGAAGCGGTTAATGCCCTTCTCCTCTGTTGGATGCCTTATTCTCGAACCGGAGCGCTGGCCGGACCAACGCAAGAAGGAGCCACTCCCAAGGAGTGGCTCAAGTTGGGGAGGAAACGCTCCTTCGGAACTGCTGACTTCCGGCTTGATCTTCAAATCGCGGAGATGTCCAGCTTCGAGCCATCGACCAGACGCGACAACCGGAACGGCGTGGGATCGACGCAAGGCGTGTCGTTCACGACGAGCTCTGCGGCCAGATAGCCGAGCCCCGGGCCCAGACCGAAGCCGTGACCCGAGCAGCCAGCCGCGAGCACGAGCCCTTTCACCCCATCCACCTGCGACACCACGGGCACTGCGTCCGGCGTGCAGTCGACGAAGCCGCCCCAGGCGCTATCGATCTTTATTTCGCCGAGTTGGGGGAAGGTTTTCCGGACACTCTCTACCACTTGGCTCACCAGCCATTTCAAGGGCGGAGGATCAAGCACGCGATTCTGTTCGAATATCCGATCGTCGTTGGTCAGCAGCGCCGCCATTGAATCCGGCCCCGAAACGAACGATTGGCCGACGCCAATCCTGACGTTCTTCAGGCGGCGCAAGAACTGCGGCATGAATTCCCGGCTGTATCGGATCGCCTGGGGCGTGATTTCCAGGTTCGCCTTGCCGCTGATCGCAAGCGTGTAGCTGCCATCCAGTCGGCGCGTGATCGTGCAGTAGGGCGTGGAGACCGCCTCGCCAATGTTGATCGTCGGGGTAGAACGCAGCGCGGTCTGCCGAATGCTCGCTTGGGGGAAACTGATCCCGAGCGGCCGAAGGAAGCGCGAGGACCAGGCTCCGGCGGCGCACAGCACCGCGCTGGTTCTGATGTAGCCCTTCTCCGTCTGCACGCCTGCAATCCTGCCATTGGCCAAGTCGAGCCCCCGCGCGGCGCATCCTTGGTGGATCGTGGCACCCAGCACTCTGGCCGCATCGGCGATCGCCGGCCCGGCGAGCGCAGGTTCGGCCTTGCCGTCCCGCTCCGAATAGGTCCCACCGACCCATTTGTCGCGCGCTTCGGGGACGCGCTCGGCGACCTCCGCCCGGCTCAGCACGCGCGTGTCGACGTCGTACTCCCTGGCGACCTCGCGCCACCTTTCCCAGCCGGCGAGCACAGCCTCGTCGTGGGTCGCATAGACGAGACCGCAGCGTCGAAAGCCGAGGTCCCGATTGATATCGCGCGTGAGCTCGTCCCACAGCCGCATCGAGAGCACCGAGAGCGGCAGTTCGCGCCGGTCGCGGTTCTGCTGGCGGCACCAACCCCAGTTTCGGCTCGATTGTTCACAAGCGACGTGGCCTTTCTCGAGCAGCGCCACGGAGAGGCCGCGCTTCGCCAAGTAATAGGCGGCCGTAGAGCCGAGAATGCCGCCACCGACGACGACGACGTCCGCCTCGGCCGGAAGACGCTCATCGCTGTGAATGCGCGCGACATGGGGCGACATTTTCCGACGAACCTCGGTTGCCAAGAATGCGGAAGCAAAATTCCGATCAGCCCTTCATCGCATCGTGCGCGCGATACAATGTGCTGAAATCGTCTAGAACTTCGCAAGATGTTCGGGTTTTTGACCGCCTGAGCGATACGAGCTGCGCAGGCGCGATCGAGTATGGTAGGAAGAACAGTGTAAGAGATTCATCTCAAACGCGATGCCGCAGGTTTTCGGAGCCGATATTGAGCTATCAGTTGAATCCGAGAATTGCCTTCGTCTCGAGATACTCCTCCATGCCCTCGATGCCATATTCCCGGCCGTTGCCGGAACGCTTGTAGCCGCCGAAAGGTGCGTTGGGGTCCCAGTCGGGATGGTTGAGATGCACTTGACCCGACTGGATCTGCCTGGCGACGGTCCGCACCATCTCCATATCGGTGCCCTGCACATGGGCGCCGAGGCCGTAGACGGTGTCGTTGGCGATCGCGATCGCCTCGTCCACGGTGTCGTAGGGAATGATCGACAGCACCGGGCCGAAGATCTCCTCCCGTGCGATCCTCATGTTGCGATGAACGTTCGAGAAGACCGTCGGGCGTGCATAGAAGCCGATCCGCAGGTGATCCGGCCGACCTCGCCCGCCGATGACGAGCTTGGCGCCTTCCTCCAGGCCGACACCGATCATGGTCTGCACGCGCTCGAACTGTGGCCGGTTCGCAATCGGACCGTGAGTTACGTTTTCCGCAAGGGGATCGCCGACCACCAGTTCTGAAGCGGTCGCCGCTGCTAGGCGCTCGACCTCTTCCATCTGCGGACGGTGCACGAGCATGCGTGTCGGTGCGCTGCAGGATTGGCCGAGATTGCGGAAAGCGGCGCCGACACCGAGCGGAACAGCACGGCTGAGATCGGCGACCGGCAAGATGATATTCGGCGACTTGCCGCCGAGCTCCTGGGCAACGCGCTTGACGGTGGGCGCCGCCGCTTGCGCGACGAGAACGCCGGCCCGCATCGAACCGGTGATCGAGATCATGTCGACCTCTGGATGCGACGCCAGGCCGGCGCCCACGATCGGGCCTGTCCCATTGACGAGGTTGAACACGCCGGGCGGGCAACCGGCATCGTCCATCAGCTCGGCGAACAGCAAGGCGCTCAGCGGCGACAATTCACTCGGCTTCAACACCACGGTGCAGCCGGCAGCGATCGCCGGCCCCACCTTGGCGGTGATCTGATAAAGTGGCCAGTTCCATGGCGTGATGAGGCCGCAGACGCCAATGGCCTCGTGCATGATCGCGGTGCTGCCGCGCGCGGCGATGAACGGATAATCCGCGAGATTGTCGCGGGCGACGCGGATATGTTCGGCGGCCAACGGCACCTGAGCGCGACGTGCGTAGGTGATGGCGACTCCCATCTCGCACGTGAGCGCCTGCGTGAACAGCTCCTGCCGCTCCAGCAGCAAGGCATGAATCCGGTCGAGCAGCACCGCCCTCTCAGCAGGCGGTGTCGTGGACCAGCGCGCGAAGGCTCGTCTGGCGGCCGCGATCGCGCAGTCCACATCATCGTCATCGCCGAGCGCGACGTCAGCGATCGGCTGCTCCGTCGCCGGATTGACGACGGTTGCTGCTGCCGTGACTGATCCGATCGGCTTCCGCCATTCTCCGTCAACGTAGAATCTTCCGAGGAAGCCGGCTTCCGTCAGGTGTCGAGGGGGCGAGATCATTGGAAGCGATCCTTGCGACGGCCTACCAGCCGCGCATCCGGGGCCATCGGGCGCGAATCGCGTCGCTGCCAGCGGAGACGACGTTGTACAACTCGTGTTGTGACGCCGTCGCACAGGCGTGATTTGGCAGGATCCTCACTTTCGCGCCGATCGAAAGATCCGGCAAAGCCTGCGCAGATCCGGATCTGATGGCGAGAATGCCATGCTCCTGGCTCGCCTGCGTAACGATCAGGTCGGGATAAATCTTGCCGGAGAGATCGCAGACGAGACCGTAACCCTGGTCGACCCGCTGCGCCGAGGTGCCGCGGTCGCGCGACAGCGCCATCCACCCCGCATCGACCACAATCCAGCCCTTTTCCGGCTTCGTGCCGATGACCGTGGCGACCACGGAGATCGCGATGTCGTCGGTCGTGCAGACACCGACGCCATGCATGACCAGATCGAAGAACATGTAGACGCCGGCCCGCATTTCCGTGAGGCCGGTCAGATCTTCGGTGAAATGTGCAGTCGGCGTCGAGCCGACGCTCACGATGGGACATTCGTGGCCCGCCGCCCGCAATGTCGATGCGGCGGCGACTGCCACGGCGCGTTCGTTCTCCGCAGCCGCGACAAGGGCTGCCGGCATGCTGAGGCTGTAGGATTCGCCGGCATGGGTGAGAACGCCGGCCAGCTTGACGCCGGCCTCGGCAAGGGCCGCCGCGACGGCCAGAAGCTTGGGATCGGTCGCGGTCAGCCCGCCCCGATGGCCGTCGCAGTCGATCTCGATGAAGGCAGACGGTGTCACACCGGCTGCGCGCCCTGCCGCGCCAAGCATGGCGGCCTGCTCAAGCGAGTCCAGCAGCACCTTGATGTCGATGCCTGCTTTCCGCAGGCGCATCGCCCTCGCGGCGGTGTGGGGTGCAAGTCCCACGGCATAGGTGATGTCCCGGAAGCCATGCTGCGCGAAGTACTCCGCCTTCGCCAAGGTTGAGACAGTGATTGGTCCCCCCGATGGATAGGCACGTCGAGCGACGTCAATGGATTTCGCAGTCTTCATATGGGGACGCAGCACGATGCCTTGCGCGGCCATACGAGAGGAGAGGCGCGCGAGATTGCGATCCAGCCGGTCCCTGTCGAGCAGGAGAGCCGGTGTTGCCAACGCGCCGAGCGTCGCAGCTGCCTTGTCCGAACCGGCGTCCGGGATATCCGTTCTGTCCATATCCACCCGCAGCATCCCGATGTCCCCTAGCCGAATGACTGGTTGGCGAGCCCAAACATGCGCGCAGGTCCCGTCCATGGAGCCGGCGTTCCCAGCACCATGGTGGTGGCATCGCTGATGCGCTGCAGGCCGATGCTTTCCAGCCATTCGCCGAGCCGCGAGGAGGCAGGCGTATCGATGCGGACGAAGACAGGCCCAAGCCGCGCGATCGCGAATTCGATCAGCGCACGCGCATCGGTCGGGCTCTCGGCCACCACGGGGCCGATGACATGTCCGCGGCCGAAAAGGCGTGAGATGGCGTAGCCGCAAATTAAGCCGTCACGCAGTAGGACATAACCGTCACCGCTATCGAACAGCCGATACAGCATCTGTCGTCGCTCCAGCCCTGTAGCGGCGCGGTCGAGCCGCGCGATCGCCTCGACCTCAGACGCGGCCATCGACCTGAGGAGACCCGATCGCGGCGTCTCGCGGGTTACACTTGGAATTCCCTGATGCTGGTGAATAATCCCGGTCGGTACGAAGCCGCGGCGGCGATACAGCGTGATCCCCTCGGCCGTCGAATTCAGCGCGATGGTCCGTGGGCGCGCGGACGCCAGCAAGGCATCCATGAGCCGGGCCCCATAACCCCGGCCCTGAGTGGCCTTCGCGACGATGATCATTCCCGCCGAAGCGTGCGTCTCGCCGTACGGCCACCAGGCTGCGGTCCCGATCACGGTCCCAGCGCGCTCCAGAACAAAGCCATGGCCCAGCTGCAGCGCGACGTCCCAATCCTCGATCCGGTAAGGCCAAGACATTTCTTGCGAGAGCTTCAGGGCGCCTTCCAGGTGCGATCCGGCGAAGGGAAGCAGGACCACGTCGTCATTGTCGCGATGCCCAACTGGATAAGCGGCGGCTGTCATGATCGGTCGACGTCTCTTGCTCGGGTTGCCGGACTACTCGCCACAGTGCAAGTGCGATCTGACGATCGTCGCACGTTCTGCAGCTTATCTTGAGGCCGACAGCATTGCGCAATCAGACTCGCGCAAAGTTCGGCATAGTATTTCATTGACGATGCGGCAGAACGACCAATCTGCCGTCAGCGGCTGGCGCGCCATAGCGCGATCCGGTCCCGCATCCGGTAGCCCTGAATGAAGGCGGGCATGAACCAGGGATTGCCGCGATAGAACGGGATGAAGGCCGGAGGGCGGAAGTCAAAGGCCGAGCGTGCCCGCTCCTCATGCCCCATGAGCTTGTGGGCTGCATGCATGCCGACCCACGGCGCCCAGACCACGCCCGAGCCGCAAAAGCCAGTGGCATAGACGATGCCGTCCTTCGCGAAGATGCGAGGAATCATGTCGCGGTTCATCGCGACATTGCCGAACCAGCTGTGCGAGAGGCGAACGCTCTCCAGTTCTGGAAACAGATTGACCACGCCGTTGCGGAGAAGCAGCTTCGGAGCGATGGGATCGCCGACGCGCGAGCTGTCGCGGCCACCGAGCAGAATGCGTTTGCAATCGGGCGAAGGCCGGTAATAAAAGCCGACCTCCCGGCTCTCGGTGATCATCATCCGCTTCGGCATCAGCCGCGCCATGACTTCGGGGGCCAGCTCCTCGGTTGCAATGATCCTGCTGCGGACCGGGACCAGCCTGCGACGCAGGAAGGGCACGGCGGCATCGGTGTAACCATTCGTGCAGACCAGCACTTGGCGTGCCTGCACCGAGCCCGCCGAAGTGACGACGCGGAATCCGGCGCCATCTCTTTCGATTGAAATCACGGGCGTCCGGGCGTGGATTGCCAATCCCGAAGCGAGCGCGGCCCTCAACAGCTCGGCGTGGAATTTCGCCGGGTGCAGCCCGCCGATGTCCATCCGAACCGTGCCGCCGCGATAGACACCCGTGCCGATGTACTTGCGCTGCTCGGCATAAGGAACTGCGTAAGCCTCGATCCCAAGCCTCTTCGCGAGCCTCTCCGCGGTCCGCGCCATGGATTCGTATTGTTCATATCCGAATGCGCCTTTGAACTGTCCCACCGGCTGGAAGTCGCAGGCAAGCCCTTCCGTCTTGATGAAATCGTACAGGAATTCGCGCGCGGCCTTGCCTTCACCCTCGATCGCCAGCGCCTTCTCCTCCCCGAAACGCCGCGTGAGCGTCGCGAAATCCGGTCGAATGGTTCCGCTGGTGATCCCGCCGTTGCGCGTAGAAGCTCCCTCCCCCGGATCCAGCGCATCAAACGCCGCAACGGAGCGTCCTTCGCGCGCCAGCACCAGACCGGCCGAAAGTCCGGCATAGCCGGCGCCCACGATCAGCACGTCGAGCTTCTTGGGCAGAGGTTGTTGAGGCAGCGGCTTGAGCGGTGAGGCTTCCCACCAGTAGGGCATCGCCTTTTCGTCAACTCTCGGCGCGTGCATGGCGGCTTCTTCTCGTATGTTCAGCAGTGTAGCTCGGCCCAAATATCAAATGTGATCGTTTCGAACGTCGAGGGCATCTCGCAAGCCATCGCCGATGAAATTGAAGCTCGTCACCGCGATTGTAATCGCAGCACCGGGAATGATGGCGAGCCATGGAGCGCTCGCCAGATATTGCTGGGCGCCGTTGAGCATGTTGCCCCAGCTCGGCAGCGGCGGCTGGATGCCGTAGCCGAGGAAGCTGATATAGGCTTCCAGAAGGATCGCGCGGGCGACCGCTAGGCTTGCCGCGACGATGATCGGGCCCATTGCATTCGGCAGGATCTCGCGGAACATGATATGCCGGCGGCTCAGCCCTACCATGCGTGCAGCCTGGACAAACTCGCGCTCGCGCAGCGAGCGGACCTCGGCCTCGACGATCCTGGCGGTCTCCATCCAGCTCGTCACCGCAATGATGACGGTGATCATGGCCGGACTCGGCCGCAGCGTCGCCGCCAGCGCCAGGACGAGGAAGATCGAGGGATAGGACAAGAAGCCGTCCACGGTGCGCATCAGCGCCGCCCCGACCCAGCCGCCGCGGTAGCCCGCCGTCACGCCGACCAGGGTGCCAATCAGCGTCGACAACAGCATCGCGGAGAATCCCACCAGCAGAGAGATGCGCCCGGCCATCAACAGCCGTGCGGCCAAGTCACGTCCGAGAGGGTCGGTGCCGAGATAGTGGTTACCGCTGAGAGGTGGAGCAAAGCGGGCGCGCAGATCGATGTGGAGGGAGTCGTAAGGCAAAGCATAGGGGCCGAGGACGCACGCCAGCACGAGCAGGGTGATCATCGCGATCCCAACGAGCGCCAGATGATGGCGCATGAAGCGGGACACTGCACGGCTGTGCCACCAGCGAGTTGGAGTAGCGTGCACGGCGATGACGGTCATATCTGCTGCCTCCTGTTATCAGGCATGAGTCCGCCGGCTCAGCCCAGGCGAATGCGCGGGTCGACGGTGGCGATGATGATGTCTGCGATCAGGTTGCCCAACACGACCAGGATGGCCGAGAAGATCAGCAGTCCCATCACGACCGGATAGTCGCTGTAACCGAGACTATCCAGAAACAGCCGCCCCATTCCGGGCCACGTAAAGACCGTCTCTGTGACCAATGCACCGGTCAGAATGCTGGGCAGCTGCATCCCTGCCAGCGTGATCATCGGCAGCAATGCATTGCCGACGACATGCTTCAGCAAAATGCGGCGCTCGCTGACGCCTTTGGCACGCGCCGTCTTGACGAAATCCTGACTCAACGCATCGAGCGTCGCCGTGCGCATGTAGCGGCTCCAGACCGCGACGTGAACGAGCGAGAGCACCAAGCTGGGCAAAATCAGGTGATGCAGATAGTCCAGCACCGAGCCGTCGCCGATCGTGTACATGTTGCCTGCGGGAACCCACCCGAGCTTCAGGGTGAAGATATAGATGCCGATCAGGCCGAACCAGAAAGTCGGGACCGACAGGGCGACCATGGCGCCGGCGGTCGCGCAGTAGTCAAACAGGGAGTAGCGGTGGGTGGCGCCGCGGATTCCGATCCAGGCACCGACCGCGATCGCAAATGCGGTGGACGTCCCCATAAGCAGTAGCGTCGCCAGCAGGTGTCGACCAATTATCGTCAGCACCGAAGAGCCGTCGCGGAACGAGTGTCCCCAATCGCCTTGAAGCAGCCGCCAGGCCCAATCGAGATACTGAATCCATAGCGGCCGGTTCAACCCGAGCTGCGCTGCGAGCCGCTCCACATCCTTCTGGGTCATGCCCGGATCGAGCCCGAACTGCGCGAGAGGACCGCCCGGCATGAGGTTGAGGACCGTGAAGCCAATGATCGAGACGATCACCAGCAGCACTATGCTCTGCGAGAGACGATTGAGCAGGAACCCGGACATTCGAGTCACCATGTTGGCGTTGCAGCATCACTCCAGCGCCGGCCCCGGCCACACGGGCCTCGGCCGGCAGAACATCAGCTCGCCCAATACCAGGCCAGCGCGTTCCAGGATTCCGTGCGCGTATTGCCATTCGGCACGAAACCGTTGATTCCCTTCTTGAGGCCTTCGACCGCATTGTTCTGGTACAAAGGAAGGAAGGGTAGATCGCGACGGACAAGTTCCTGGATGCGAGCGTAGATCACGCGCCGCGCTTCCGGATCGAAGATGCGTGCGCCCTGGTCGAGGAGGGCATCGACCTCCGGGTTTGCGTATTGCGCAGTGTTCGAGCCGCGACCGCCCTTCGCTGCGATCGAGCGCGAGTGCAGGCGATTGGTGACATCAGGGTCGGCGCCGATCAGATACGAGCTGCCGACGATCACGGAATCGAATTGCGATTGCACCCAAAAATCGCCCCACATCACGGCGGCGGGCAGGTTCGATATCTTCATCTCAACGCCGAGTTGCGCAAAGGTCTGCTGCAGGAACTGCTGCACCTGTTCGCGAAGGGGATCGCCCGACGTGGTCGAATTGGTAAAGGACAGGCGAACGCCGTTCTTGGCACGAATGCCGTCCGCGCCCTTTGCCCAGCCGGCCTGGTCGAGGATCTTTCCCGCGCGATTCAAGTCGAATTGGTGCAGGGGCAGATTGGCGTTGAAAAAGAAGGACTGCCGCGGCATGAACGTCTCTGTCGGCACCGGCACTCCATAATAGAGCCCCTGGATGATCGCCTCCTTGTCGATCGCCGCGTAAAGCGCCTCGCGAACGGCAAGTTCCTTGAACTGCGGCCGCTCGAGGTTCAGGTAGAAGGATTCGAACGAGGTCCTTGGAACGAGTGTCACCACACGGTTCGGTAGCGTCTTGGCTTCCCCATAATGATCAGGCGTGATGTAGGGCTGACCCACGAGATCAATGTCGCCGCTCTTGAACTGGGTGTAGAGGACGGTGAGATCGGGAATGTATTTGAAGACCAGCCTCTCGATGTGAGGACCTTCACCGAAATAGTCGGGGTTGGCCACAAGTTCGAGATGATCGCCGGCGACCCGCTGGCCCCACTTGAACGGTCCGGTGCCGACCGGCGCCTGATTGAAGGCGGCGTTGTTCGGATTGGCCTCCTTCTCGAGGATGTGCTTGGGGACGATGAAGGTTTCGGTCAGGAAGGACAAATAAGGCGCAAAGGGCTCTTCCATTCGCCACGAGATCTCCGTCGGCGAGATCACCGTGATGTCGCGCACCAGGGCATGGCCGGCGGTGCGCCAGCTGCGGAAGTTGGGATTCACGATCAGCTCGAGTGTGAACTTCACGTCCTCGGCGTTGAACGGCGTGCCGTCGTGCCAGCGAACGTCGTCACGCAGGCGGATGCGCCACTTCAGACCGTCCTCCGAGATTCCGCCATTCTTCAGGTCCGGTACTTCCGCCGCAAGGTTAGGCTGAATGACGCCTTGAGGATCGATGCGGAAGAGCGCATCGAAGACCGAGAAATGCACGCCATCATCGACTTCGATGTGTACCATCAGAGGATTGAAGACGGTCGGCTCTTGCCCGAGCCCGACGATCACCCGGCCGGTCGGCTTCTCCGCAGAGGTACGTGCGAAGGCGGGCTTGCCTAAGAGGTTCGGCGTCATGAAGACAGCAGCTCCGCCGAACGCCACCATCCGCAGGGCATCGCGCCGCGAGTAGTTCGATGAATCCGCAGAACGCTTGGTCATAACGTCTCTCCTTGCTTGGGGTATTCGACGTAGCCATCATGTTGGAGCATGCCCCCGGGCTGCTCGCCGGGGATCGCTGCCACCAGTTCACGCGTGTAACTGGATTTCGGGTCGAGGAAGATCTGGGACGGCGGTCCGCGTTCCACGATCTGTCCTCGATGCATGACCGCGATTTCATCGCAGATCTGGCTGGCGACGCGCAGATCATGCGTGATAAAGATCATCGAGACGCCCGTCTCGCGCTGAATCTGGTCCAGCAGCTTCAGGATCTGGGCCTGGATCGATACGTCAAGCGCAGAGACCGCTTCGTCGGCAATCAGCAGCTTTGGTTTGAACATCAGAGCCCGGGCGATGCCGATGCGCTGGCGCTGCCCGCCGGAGAACTCGTGCGGATAGCGATCGAAAGCCCCTGAATCCAGGCCGATATGGGACAGAAGCTCCCGCGCCCGCTCACAGGCTTCGCTGTAGCGCATCCCATGCGCGACCGGACCAACTGTCAGAATTTGCCCGACCGTCGACCGCGGATTGAGCGAGGCAAAAGGATCCTGGAAGATCATCTGAATTTTTGGCCGCAGCGGCCGAAACTTGGCTTCGGAAAGCTGAGCAAGGTCGCGACCCTCGAACAGAATCGAGCCGCTGTCGCTCTCCATAAGCTTGATCAGCAGCCGGCCGAGCGACGATTTTCCCGAGCCGCTTTCGCCGACGACGCCCAACGTGCGCCCCGACGCTAGATCGAAAGTGACGCCATTGACCGCGGGCACGATGCGCTGCCTACGGAAAAGTGCGCTGCCGCTGCGATAGGTCTTTACAAGGCATTCAACCTTCAGGATGGGTCCCCTATCGGCAGCATCCAGCGGAGCACGGTCCGTGCCGGTCAGGTGCGGCACGGCCGCGATCAGGCGCCGCGTATAGAGGTGGCTTGGCGACGTCAGCACCTGTTCGGCACTACCCTGCTCCACGCAATGGCCTTTCTCCATCACCACAACGTAGTCGGCGATCTCGGCCACGACGCCGAAGTCATGGGTGATGAACATGATGCTCATCCCCTTGCGGCGCTGAATGTCGCGGATCAATTTGAGGATCTGCGCCTGCGTCGTCACGTCCAGTGCGGTGGTTGGCTCATCTGCAATCAGGATCGCGGGCTCTAGAGCCAGAGCCATGGCGATCATCACGCGCTGCCGCTGTCCGCCCGAAAGGCGGAATGGATACTGGTGATACATGAGCTGCGGATCGGGCAGACCCACTTCAATCAACAAGTCGATCGCCCTGCTGCGACGGGAGACCGGCGTGCCGACATCGTGTGCGACCATCACCTCCTCGATCTGCGCGCCCACAGTCATCAGCGGGTTGAGCGCCGAGAGAGGGTCTTGAAAGATCATTGAAACGACGCGGCCGCGCAGGCCTCGGAGCTTGTGGGGCGAGAGGCCGACGATGTTGACCCCATCCAGGTGGATCGCACCAGAGGAGACCCGGATCGCCTTCGGCAGAAGCCCCATGATCGCGTTGGCGGTGACCGACTTGCCCGATCCGGATTCCCCGATGATACAGAGAATCTGTCCACGTTTCAGATCGAAGGAGATGTTCTCGACGGCGTGGGTCCGCTCCATTCCTTCAGGCAGACTGACGGTCAGCTCGCGCACAGACAGCGCGACATCGGCGGGGCTTGCCAGCTGGATGCCAGAGGCCATAAGAGCATCCTCTCCTTTCACGCCAGTGCCGCCATCTTGTTGCGGCCGGCGCCTTCGGATCCTTGCGCCCGCACGCTCCCTAGGCAGGTCGATGATTCGCCGCTCAACTTGCCGTTCCTTCATTGGAGGCTGCGACATGATTCAGGTCTCTTCGCGCATGAAGCAAGAGCTGTTGCTCAGAGCGCAGCGCCGACCCAATCGGCCATTTCGATCAAAGCGAACCTCAGCTGACATCCGCGTCATGACTTGATCGCTTCTGCGAAGGCCTGCTTCTGGACACGGCTCATGCAAGTTGCCCTTCCCGCGGACCTTGGCCGATCGATCGATTGGTTCTGCCGATCTTGACGATTTGAATCACCCCGGAGTCGCCGAAAACGGCATCGAAGCAGCAGGAACTTCTGAAAACGTAGTCCGATTTGGCATTTCGGTCTGCGCCGCCGGCCCTGCCGTGGCGCTTGCCAGGAAGCGCGCAATGGATCGCAGAAGCGCGTGCATCGGTCTCGCCGCTGCAAGCTGCAACGCAAGCAAAGTATTTTCGCAATAATTGCCTATGTCAAAGGCAGTAAACCGCAGGATATTCGGTCTCATGACCAAAGTCCGCGGCGCCTGCCGCAATTCCTCGGTTACGCTACGCAACCACCGGAGATCCCAGTCCGATGAGCGCGCCGCTCCTGCATATCGAATCCAGTCCATCCCTGCCTCGTGAGGCGGACGTGGTCGTCATCGGCGGCGGCGTCGTGGGCGTGTTCACGAGCTACTACCTCGCCCGTCGCGGCCTCAAGGTTGCCTTGCTCGAGAAGGGCCGCGTCGCCGCCGAGCAGTCCAGCCGCAACTGGGGATGGTGTCGGCAACAGAACCGCGACGCTCGCGAGTTACCGCTTGCGACCAAGAGCCTCGATCTCTGGGAGAGAGTCGCCGAGGAGACCGGTGAAGATCCGGGTTTTCGCCGCTGCGGGCTGTTGTATCTATCGAACGAGGAAAGCGAGCTGGTGGGCTGGGCCAGGTGGCGAGACTTCGCCAGAACGGTGGGCGTCGCGACGCACATGTTGAGTGCGGAAGAAGCGAACGAGCGAGGCAAGGCGACGGGCCGCAAGTGGAAGGGTGGCGTCTTCTCTCCAACGGACGGAACGGCAGATACCTCAAAGGCGGTCCCCATCGCCGCGCGCCTGATCATGGCGGCGGGAAGCACAGTGCACCAGCAATGCGCGGCGCGCGGCCTGGAGCTCAATGGCGGCCGGGTCAGCGGCGTGGTGACCGAAGCCGGCACGATCCGGACGAAAACGGTGGTCATGGCAGGAGGCGCCTGGGCGTCTTCGTTCTGTAACCAACTGGGAGTTCGTTTCCCGCAGGCATCCGTGCGCCAGTCCATTCTCGCCGTCGCCCCCGGCGCCGCCAGCCTGCCTGATGCTCTTTACACCGGGCTCGTCTCGCTCACCCGGCGGGGCAATGGCGGATACACGCTCGCGATCAGTGGGCGGGCGCGAGTTGACCCGACGCCGCAGCAATTCAGATTCGTCCGCGAATTCCTGCCCATGTTCGCTCGCCGGTGGCGAAGTCTCAGCCCTGGGGCTTTCGAGGGACTGCGGCAGGGCCATGAAACCCTGGCTAAATGGCGGCTGGATGAGGTGACGCCGATGGAGCTGAACCGGACGCTCGATCCTCGCCCCGACATGAAGCAGATTCGGGCGACGCATCGACGAGCCTGCAGGCTGCTGCCGGCACTCGAGCATGTCGAAATCTCGAATGTCTGGGCCGGCTACATCGACAGCACACCGGACGGCATCCCCGCCATCGGCGAAGTTCAGTCGATTCCAGGGTTCATCCTGGCCGCGGGCTTCAGCGGCCACGGCTTCGGGATCGGCCCAGGGGCCGGGCATCTGATCGCAGACATCATTACGGGCAGCGCGCCAATCGTCGACCCCCGCCCCTACCGGCCGGAGCGGCTGAAGATGAACGCCTGGGGCAAGGTCAGCGAGTTCTAGGATGCAGTTTCTGCCCCGGTGGGAAAAAATGCTGGTTGGTGTTATGACAACGCGTATGACGCTGAAGCCTCGAAGCCTTGACGCCGCCCTCGGCTCCATCTCATGGCATTGCTATGAAGCTCGATAAGCTCGACATCAGGATTTTATGCGAACTGCAGAAGAACGGGCGGATTTCCAACGTCGAGCTCGCAGAGCTGATAAACCTATCCCCGAGCCCGTGCCTGATGCGAGTCAAGAGGCTCCAGTCGGAGGGTTTCATCACCGGCTATTCCGCCCAGATCGATGTTGCCAAGCTCGGACAAACTCTAACCGTCTTCGCTGAAATCACCCTCAAGAATCACCGGCAGATCGATTTCGCGCGCTTTCTCACGACGATCGAAAAGATTGATTCCGTCGTCGAGTGCCATCTCGTTTCGGGCGGATACGACTATCTCGTCAAGTTCATCACGGCAGGGATCAGCGAATACCAGGCGGTCATGGAACGCCTGGTCGAGATGGATATCGGCATCGACAAATACTTCAGCTTCGTCGTGTTAAAGTCGCCGATCGTGAAATCCCATCTGCCGCTCGAAAGCATCTTCAACAGCTGAAGAGCGATCTGGCGACCGACGTGCAGGCACATGATCATCGCCTCATCGCCGCGCGAACGTCCTTGTCTTCGAGCGTCTGATCGAGCGTCTTCCTGGTCCGCTCGATGATGCCGTCGATGTCCGCATCCGTGCAGCACAGCGGCGGCGCATAGCCCAGCACGCCTTGCGCGAAGGCACGGATGACGAGACCGTTGTCCCAAGCGCGGTCAAAAATGCGGCGCGCCGCATCGGCTTCCGCCGGCAGCGGCGTTTTGCGTTCCTTGTCGGTGACGAGCTCGATCGCGGCCAGCATGCCGCGACCCCTGACATCGCCGACAAGCGGATGATCCGCCAGCGCGCGAAGACCCTCCATCAGGCGGTGCCCGGCCTTGCGGCCGTTCTCCAGCAAACCGTTTTCGTAGAGGTCGAGGCACGCGAGCCCGACAGCTGCGCTGACCGGATGGGCGGAATAGGTGTAGCCGTGACCGACGGCCGCCTTGCCGGCGCCATCGGCAATGGTGTTGTAGACGCGGTCGGACATCAGAACGGCTCCCATCGGGACATAGCCAGACGTCAGTCCCTTTGCCACGGTCATGAGATCCGGCACGACGTCGTCCTCTTCACAAGCGAAGAGCGGACCGACACGGCCAAAGCCGGTGATAACCTCATCGGCAATGAACAGAATGTCATGCTCCTTGCAAACAGCGTGCATGGCCTTCAGCCAGGACGGCGGCGGAACGAGAACGCCCCCCGAGCCCTGTATCGGCTCGACATAGAAGGCGGCAACGCGATCCGCGCCCAGTTCGGCGACTTTCGTCCGCAGGGCCGCGACCGACGCATCGATGATCGCCTGCGGGTTCGGGCCGACGGGATTGCGATAGGCATAATGCGACGGGATTTTGTGCTGCCAGCTATGGGGCACCCCGAAGCCCGCATGAAAGGCCGGTAGCGCGGTCAAGCCGGCCCCTGCCGTCGACGATCCATGGTAGCCAGACTCGAGCGAAATGAACTGATCCTTCTGTGGCGTCCCTTTGGCATGATAATAGTACCGAATGAACCGGATCGTGCTGTCGACGGCATCGGAGCCGCCCAAGGTGAAATAGACATGGTTCAGATCGCCAGGCGCCAATTCAGCCAGCCTCGCGGCGAGCCGGATGGCCGGGTCGGAACCCAACCCGAAATAACCCGTCGCATAAGGCAGTTCGCGGAGCTGCCTCGTCGCGGCTTCAATGATGCTGTCCTGTCCGTAACCGGCATTGACACACCACAGGCCGGCGAAGCCGTCCAGCAATTGATGGCCCGAGACATCGGTCAGCGTCGCGCCCCTGCCTGACTTCAGCACGCGAACGCCCGTCGCCTCGTGGCTGCGATAGGATGAGACCGGATGAATCAGATGCGCGCGATCGAGTTCAATCAGCGAGTTGCTCAACATGTTGTCCTCCAGATCAACCGCGGCGCTTGTGCGGCCACCACGATGTTCTCGCACTCAACATAGGATGACCAAGACAGCAGTTGCTCCCGGGCTGGACATGGACGAAGAGCATTTCGACTGCCATTTCCGATCGGCGCCGCATCTTATGCCAGCATCGGCCCGCGCCAGGCATTGGCGCTCAGATCGGAGGGCGCCTTTTCGTGCAACTCTCTGCTATAGCTCCGATCCGCTTCGACACAATCTGCTCCCGGTCGCCGCGACATCGGTGCTTTATCTTGTCGGGTGCTCGCTATGCTCTCTGTCGTACCGGCAAGCGGTGCAAGAGATCGCAAGGATTGGAGCTATGGCGACGTTCAGACCCAAATACATCACCTTCGACTGCTACGGCACGTTGACGAATTTCGACATGGCCGGCGCGGCCACGCGCGTCTACGGCTCGGAGCTCTCGCCAACGGCCATGGCAAAGCTGATCAAGGATTTTTCAGCCTACCGCCTGGACGAGGTTCTCGGCGCCTGGAAGCCGTATTTCGAGGTCGTTCACAATGCGCTGGAGCGCGCGTGCAAGCGCAACGGCATCGTGTTTCGGCCGGAGCATGCCAAGCGCATCAACGACGAGATCCACACCTGGGGGCCGCATGCCGACGTCCCGGCGGGTCTGGCCAAAGTTGCCACGGAGATTCCGCTCGTCATCCTATCGAATTCGATGAAAAATCTGATCATGTCGAATGTGGACAAGCTCGGCGCTCCCTTCCACATGGTCATCACAGCGGAGGAGACCGGCGCCTACAAACCACAGATGAAGGGCTTCGAGTACATGCTCGACAAGCTTGGCTGCGGCCCGGAAGACATTACCCACGTTTCCTCTTCCTTCCGCTACGACCTGATGACCGCCTACGATCTCGGCATCAAGAGCAAGGTCTGGGTGAATCGCGGTCACGAGCCCGCAAACCCCTTCTATGAATACACAGAGGTCGCTGACATCGGAGGGCTCGCCGCGGCAGTCGGTCTCGAGCCCCTGCGCAAAAGCGCGTGACGATCGCTTCGGAATCTTCGCCGAGAATCAAACCTCGAGCTGCAAACGAAAACGGGGGCGGTTAAGCCGCCCCCTTTTCCTGTTTCAGCGGCAGATTCGACGGCTGCTCAGACCAGCCCGCCAACATGGAGCGCCTTGGTCTCGAGATATTCTTCGATCCCGAGCTGGGATCCCTCCCGTCCAAGGCCCGACTGCTTGACACCGCCGAACGGCGCAACCTCCGTCGAGATCAGGCCGGTGTTCAGGCCGACCATGCCGAACTCCAGCGCCTCGGCAACGCGCCAGGAGCGCTTGAGGTTTTCAGTGTAGAAATACGCGGCAAGGCCGAACGGCGTGCCGTTGGCGATCGCAATCGCCTCGTCCTCGGTCTGAAACCAAAAAAGCGGAGCGACCGGCCCGAACGTCTCTTCTGAAGCGAGCAGCATCTCAGTCGTCGCACCACCGAGCACGAGAGGCCGGGCATATTGCCGACCTTCCGGCACCGCCTCACTCTGCGCGATGATCTTTGCGCCCTTATCCAGGGCGTCCATGACGTGCCGCTTGATCTTCTCGATCGCCGCACGGTTGATCATCGGCCCGATTACGACCCCCTCTTCGGTGCCGGCTCCGACCTTCATTTTGGCGACCTGGCTGGCGAGCTTCTGTGCAAAGGCGTCGTAAATGCCGGATTGAACGAGAATGCGATTGCAGCAGACGCATGTCTGCCCGCCATTGCGGAATTTCGACGCAATCGCCCCCTCGACGGCGCGATCGAGATCGGCATCGTCAAAGACGATGAACGGTGCATTGCCACCGAGCTCGAGGCTGAGCCTCTTGATGTTGTCGGCGGCGCCCTTCATCAGCAACGCACCGACGCGCGTCGATCCGGTGAATGAGATCTTGCGGACGGTTTCGTTGGCCATCAGCTCCTGGCCGATCTCCGCAGGCATGCCCGTCACGATGTTGATCACGCCCGCCGGAATTCCAGCCCGCTCGGCCAGAACGGCAATGGCTAGTGCCGAAAAAGGCGTAAACTCGGACGGCTTGATGACGACGGTACAGCCCGCAGCAAGCGCCGGCGCCACCTTGCGTGTGATCATCGCATTGGGGAAATTCCAGGGTGTGATGATCCCGCAGACGCCGACCGGCTCTTTCAGAACCAGAATGCGGCGATCGACGGTGGGCGCCGGGATTGTCGATCCGTTGATGCGGCGGGCTTCTTCTGCAAACCATTTGACGAAGGATGCCCCGTAACGGATCTCTCCGAGCGCCTCAGCAAGCGGCTTGCCCTGTTCCAGCGTCAGCAGAAGCGCCAGATCCTGCTCATGCCGACGCATAAGCTCATACCAGCGCTCCAGCAGCGCTGCGCGCTCTGCATGAGACTTGGTCTTCCACTGCTTGAACGCAGCCGCCGCTGCGTCGATTGCTGCCCTGGTCTCGTCTCGGCCCATATCGGGTATGGTGCCGAGCACTTTCTGGCTGGCGGGATCGATGACATCAACGCTGGCTTTCGTGCTCGCGTCCAGCCAAGTGCCGCCAATCAGCGCTTGCTGGCGAAACAGATCCTTGTCCTTCAACGCAATCATGTGCTTGCTCCTTCTTCGGGCACGACCTCGCCATCACGGCCTTGTTTGCGCGTGGCGAGGCGAAGCCGTCTCGTGCGAGCAGTACAGGACCGCACGCCGCATTTTTCATTGATATTGAAGTGTCTGGCCGCGCTGAATCTGGTCAGGCGTGGACCCGGAGGTCGAATATTCTGAGGGGCCGCTTGATCGTGCTGCCCTCAGCATCGTTTCAGTCATAATGACAGACGTAGATCTTTCGCACTGTCTCGATCGTGCGCCAGATCCCGACGAAGCCAGGTTTCATCACAAAGCTGTCGCCGGCGCGGTACCTCCTGGTCTCGCCACCCTTTTCCTCGATTTCGATGAGGCCCGAGAGAATGTGACAGAACTCGAAGGTGGTGCCCTTGATGGAATGGGTCTCCCCTGGCGTTGCTTCCCAGACGCCGGTCAGCACCTTCTCGCTTTTCGAGGAGTCCTGGGCCCAGGTCTTGAACGATGGATTGCCGGAAATGAGCCGTTCCGGGGCAGGCAAGGCGTTCTTCGGTACGAAATCCGGATTGGCGTCGATGGTGACCAGAAGTGACATGGCATTTTCCTGTTAGTAGCCGAGTGTTCGATCGACTAGGCCGATCGGGTTTTGTCCAGCGCGGTGGCGCCGAATGTTCTCTGTGACGGATTGTGCTGCCGTGTGCGGTTGCGTCACGGACGCGATATGCGGCGTGATGATCACCTTCGGATGGGACCAGAGTGGATGGCTTTCCGGCAGCGGGTCGGGATCGGTCACGTCAAGCATGGCTGCCGTCAGGCGCCCGCTGTCGAGCGACTCGATGAGTGCGTCCTGATCGAGCTGCGGGCCACGGCCGACGTGCAGCAACTTCGCTCCCGCTGGCAGAAGCGAGAAGAGCCCCGCGTTCAGGACGCCGCTTGTTTGCTCCGTCAGCGGAAGAAGACAGACCAAGATGTCCGTTCCTCGCAGGAAGTCGCCAAGCTGATCGTCGCCATGAAAGCAGGTGCCACCCTCAACCACCTTCTTGCCTCGGCTCCAGGCGGCAAGGGGAAATTGAAAAGGTCTCAAGCGGTCGATCGCAGCTTGCGCCAGCATGCCAAGGCCGAGGAAGCCAACACGCCGATCAACCGCCTGGGGCGATGCTAGCGCTTGCCAAACGCCCCTTCTCTGCCGCTCCCGATAGGCCAGCATCTCGCGATGCAGCGTCAATACCCCAAGGACGACGTATTCCTGCATCATACGTAAGATGCCATCCTCGACCATGCGCACGAGTTTCACGTGGCCGGGTATGGCCTCCGGCTTGAACTGATCGACACCGGCGCCGATGGAAAAGAGCACTTCCAGATTACGAAAACGCTCGAGATCGTCGGGCACGTTCCAGGTCAGTAGGTACCGCACCTTTTCCGGGTCGAAGCTCTCGCTGCAATGATGGAATTCCAGATCGGGGAGCTCGCGCGCAAAGACTTGGCGGAAGACTGCGGCCCTCGCAGCATCGGAATTAAACAAGAATGCCATCGGTGCACGCCTCTGCCTAGCTTGGCGTGTGATCGTGCCCCGTCGCGTGGTGTAGCTGGCTGCGGGTCACCGCGTTCACCGGCAA